>QKCL01000048.1 GCA_003246895.1 Spirochaetota bacterium
ACAAAATATTTCAGGAGATCAAATATGAAAAGATATATTGCTGCCTTTCTGTTTTCTTTTGCTGTTCTATGTATTACAGAGGCCCGGGCGTCAGTCATGGTTACAACTGACATGGATGCAGAGATAATTGAGGTAGTTTCTCCTCCGGCGGAGAAGGGGGATGTATATTCCTGTACCCTGAAGGTCATGGTGAAAAAAATACACTTTGTAGGAGGGGGGCATGTTAGTGATCAGCACCATTATGATTATCTCCTGAACAGGATCACTGAAGCCTCCTTTGAGTTTGAAAATGAATCAGTTAAGGGAATGGTAAAAAAAGGTAATCTGATAGTGGTAAATCTCCATCATGCTTCAGGGCCCAAAAAAAACGGATTCTATAGTTATGACAGGTGGACAATACTGAGGGAGAGTGTGGATTTTTCAAAACACAAACCTGTACTCTTTGAGAAAAACGGACACTATGGATACATGGACTACAGAGGTAATGTTATCATACGTCCATGCCTGAAGGATGCCAGAGAATTTCTTGATACCGGAATAGCTGCAGTGAATGACGGATACAGGTGGAGCTATATCAATTATTACGGCTGGTCTCTTGCCGTCGCCTTTGCCGAAAACAACGGCCCCGATGGATTCAGGGAAGGCCTTGCGCGCTGTAAGAACTATGATGATCTTATCGGCTTCATGAATTTGAAGGGGGAAGTTGTAATAAAGGCACGCTTTCATCATGCACTGCCCTTTTCTGAGGGGCTTGCAGCAGTATGCACCGAGTATCAGGAAAAAAGGTGCAGAGACAATGACTGGAAAATACTGAAGGGCGGAAAGTGGGGGTTCATCAACAAAAAAGGGGAAATTGTGATTGAAGCCAGGTTTTCAGAGGTTTCATCCTTCAAAGGCGGGAAAGCTGTTGTCTATACCATGGATAATAAAAAGGTTGTCATTGACATGCAGGGGAGGATTGTTAAGTGACCCGGCAGGAGGGAGTGCAGTGTGCTGGCTCAATGGTAGCCCGTTAAGGTGCCATGATCTCCCGTCATATATGAAGCTGTATCTTTTATGGAAAAACTAATGTGTTTTTTAAAGGGCAGGGTATATGCAGGAGATTTTCTGACCTCTGCCTTTTTCCGGCTGTTCTTTAACAGGTTTTTTAAATTTTAATTGCATAAAGATATTCAATCCGCCATTCAGGAACTTCATTGAACCCTGTGCCGGGTAAATGTCCCATGTCTTCTCATGAATGATCACTATTTCAGAAGGAGATCTTCGTTCGCATATTTAAACCATAATTGTAATGAATTATTTTACCTGCAGTTAATACATGGAAGCTGCGGGGCATCAAAAAGTACTTTTTAGGAATGTTTTGGAAGTAGAATATCCTGCCTTAATATATATAAAGAAGCGGGATAATCATGAAACGTACATTCTCAAAGGTGCTTGCTGTAGTTTTCGCAACGACTGTTACTGCAGTAATTCTTATCATTTTAACAACAATCTATTTTTCCTTTAAAGGCTATCTGGAGGCAAACAGCAGACACAATATAGTTCTTGCCTCAAAGCTGACGAATGAAGAGGTGAGGACATGGATTAAGGGTAAGGAGTCAATTCTTGATAACATAGATTTTATGATTTCAGAAGATCTGAAAAATACTAAAAAAATCCAGAGACTCCTCAGCCAGATTACCAAAAACGACAGGGAAATTATCGATATCTATTTTGCTGATATAACTTCTAGATCAACGGGGGGGAGATTCATTGACGGAACCAACTGGACGCCTCCTGCAGCATGGGACTGGCATACAAGGCCCTGGTGGCAGGCAGCAATAAAGACAGATGAAATTATTTATACTGAACCATACCTTGATGCAATAACCCAAAAGATCGTTATGACCATTGCAAAACGGGTTAAGGATAACGGGAAAATAATAGGTGTTGCAGGAGTCGATATATTTATTACAAAGATAAATGAAATAGTCTCTTCAAAGAAAGTGTCTGAGAATTCAAAGACTTTCCTTGTTAATAGGGATGGGTTATTTATAACAAATGATAGTCATGAAAAAATACTCAAAGACAAAATATATTCAATTCCGGAACTGAAGGAGCTTCAGACAAAGGGTGAATCCGATTTTGACATAGACAATGTTCATGGTATTTTCTATTCGCAGAAAAATGCCGGACTGAACGGATGGAAGTTTGTAAGCTACGGCCCATTATCTGATGTTTTTCATCAGCTTTACAGTTTCATATTCATATTGCTGGTTGTAGGTGTAGCAGGAATAATAGGTTCTGTTATTATTTCCATTCTTCTTACAAGGGGTGTTGGGAAAAACCTCAAGGTATTTAAGAAATCATTTCTGAAACTTACAGAGGGAAGTCTTGGCACTATTAATGAAAAACCTAAGACTGTAGAGTTTCATGAAATACAGGGTGCATACAACGATTTCATAGATAATATGACACAGATAATATCAACAATAAAGGATATGTCGCAGAATCTTTCAACATCATCGGAGGAGATGTCCTCGGCCATCTCTTCAATGTCAGACAACACCCAGAGTCAATCAGCCACTGTTGAAGAAATAACAGCGACCATTGAAGAACTGTCGGCAAATGGAGAGAGCATAGCTTCCAATGCAGATAATCAGGCATCGGACCTTGACAAGCTCAACCATATGATGGTTGGTTTTAATGAATCAATTTCGAGAATGAGCCATGTGGTCACAGAGGGGATGGTTCTTACCGACAGTATCTCGGCAATAGCAAAGGAGGGTGATGCAAACATACGATTCATGAATGACAGCATCGGCAATATTTCAAAGAGTTCAGCCGAGATGACCGGTATAATAAACATTATTAATGATATTTCCGAGCAGATAAATCTGCTTTCTCTCAATGCTGCAATTGAAGCCGCAAGAGCCGGTGAATCCGGAAGGGGATTTGCTGTTGTGGCAGATGAAATATCGAAACTGGCGGAAGAGACAGCCTCAAGTATTAATGACATAAACAGGCTTATAAAGCAGAATGAAGCGGAAATTCAGAAGGGTATGTCCAATGCCCATGAAACTGTTGAATCCCTGCGGGGAATTATTGAGGGGGTCACATCCATAAACATGAAGATGAGCACCATTAATAGTGAAATGAATGTCAGGCTTGAGGAAAACGGCATAGTAATAAGCCAGGTGGGTACAGTAAAAGTTGAATCGGAGAATATTAAAAACTCGACCCATCAGCAGCAGATTGCACTTTCGGAAATGGTCAATTCAGTTTCTCTGATTAATGAGCTTTCCCAGTCCAGTGCGTCCGGAGCGGAGCAGATGTCGGCGAATTCACAGATACTCAGAGAAATGGCGGAACAGCTTAATGAAAGAATAGGGTTCTTTAAAATTTCTGAAAAAAAATCATGAGTCGAACCTGTAATCATGTTATCCCTTAATCAGGGGGATAACATGATTACCTTCAGAATAATCCCTGCCGAATACCTTCTCCATCTTCATGAATAAAAAACTCTGCAGCTATAATAGCTGTGTCTGAAATTATTCCGGATATCTGCTTTCCGGAACTGATAAAAATCAACAAATAACATCTTTAAATTCAGTATGTATAAAACACAATTTTATGGAAATCCCCTGGTCTGTTCATTATATTTACCACTAGCGCCTGTTTCGATAAATTCTTGGAGAAAGAACTGCCTGGAAAATAACAATGAAGAATTTTACTTTAAAACAGCTTTTCTTTGTTATAGTATTATTTGAAATTTTACTGATGATATTGATTGTATTTTTTCTGATGAAAAATATATCCATTATAAGAGAACTGGTCGTTGCCGAAAAGAACAGGTTTTACATGAACCAGGCTGCAGTAAACCTGAAACAGAGTTCAGATGATTTAACCCGTTTTGCAAGACTCTATGTTGTCACAGGTAAAAGAGAGTATCTTGAAAATTTTTATGAAGTCCTTAATGTGCGGAACGGGAATGGACTTAGTTCAAAAAAAAATGACAAATCACACGGGCATAATGCCGGTTCCTCCGGCAAAGGGATTGATTCTACGGAATCCCCAAAGTCATTCCTGTCCATCGTTCATTCTCTTCCATGTACAGATGAAGAGAGGAAACTTCTCTGCCTGTCTCTGAATAAATCTGATGCACTTGTAAATACCGAAGAAAGGGCATTCTCCATAATCAAAAAACTATTGAGGCGTGCCCCGTTGGAACATTCACCGGAAAAAGGTTCCGGTTTTAAATATGCACTGGGCCTTGTCCACGGCCATGAATATCTGAAGGCAAAAGAAAGAATAATGGTGCCACTAAACATGTTCACAGTGAGTATGAACAGGCGTACCCTGGATAGAATAAATAATCTGAACCGGAATCTCGTGAAATATGGGGATGTTTTCAAAACTGTTTTGGGAATCTTTATAGTCTATAATCTTTTTATTCTTATGTTGCTTCACCGGCGTGTCATAAAACCTCTTTTGAATATAACCGGGCAGATAAAGAGTATCAGTGCTTCCGATTTCGGGCATTACTGCCATATAAACTGCGGCAGATCGGACAGGAATGATGAGATAGGGATACTGGTGAATGAATTTAATCACCTGCATTCTGAAATTTCAGAAAGAACAGAGATGCTTGAACAGTCATATGAAAAGGTTATGGATCTGCACCGTGTCATAGATAATTATATAATTATCTCAGAGACCGACATAGATGGCACAATCATTTATGCCTCTGATGCCTTCTGCAGAATTTCCGGATATTCAAAGGATGAACTGCTGGGGCAGAATCATAGAATTGTCCAGCATTCGGATACGCCGCAGGAATTCTTTGTAAACATGTGGGAAACCATTTCCTCCGGGAAGGTCTGGAAGGGGCAGCTAAAAAACAGAAACAGGAACGGCAATGAATACTGGGTAGATGCGGTCATAGAACCTGTTCTAAACAGGAATGGGCAGATTTGCGGATACAGAAGTATACGCATAGATGTTGATGACAAGAAGAGAATTGAATATCTTTCTGTCACTGACAAGCTGACCGGGCTTTATAACCGTTTGAAACTTGATGAGGTTTTTCAGTACGAACTCGAGAGGTCAGGCCGTTATGAAAATTCATTTTCTGTTATTCTCATTGATGTGGACAAGTTTAAATCTGTAAATGATGCCTATGGCCATCAGGCCGGTGATGTAGTTCTGTGCGGCATTGCAGATATCATAAAACAAAATGTCCGGGTAATAGACACAGCCGGAAGATGGGGAGGGGAGGAGTTTCTGATACTCTGCCCGGAAACTGATAATGAACAGGCATTTGTCATTGCTGAAAAACTCAGGATTTTTATTGAATCATTCACCTTTGCCGGTGTCGGGAAGAGAACCGCGAGTTTCGGCATAGCATCATATACAGAAGGAGACACAAAGGAGAGTATAATGTACAGGGCTGATATGGCTCTGTACAGCTCTAAGAAGAACGGCAGGAACCGGGTCTCCTTCGCAGACCGTTAATGCTGTAATTTGAAGAACAGAATAATCTTTTTGTGTCAAGGCCTGCCACATCTCCAACAAAAAAATGGAATTTTAGGGAGTTTCCTGCAGACAATACCGGCGTGCATGAATAAATATCGGTATATCTTTATGGGGGGAGATTTGATTTATTCTTTTCCGGCGATTTTATCTGCGGCTGTAGTCCTTTCTGAATAATATTTACTTTACATTAAAGTTCATGGTCAGAAAAATAGTGTTATCCTGAATGATGAATATGAAAGAGGAGCCCCATGAACAGTTCTGAAATCCATAAAAGTGAAACTGATATACGAATTACAAAATGTGACGAGATCCGCAAAACCGGAATGCTTCCATATGCCGAGAGATTCGAAAGAACCCACAAACCCGGAGAGATAGAATTTCTGCCGGAAGGAACAGCTAATATATGCACGGCAGGGAGAATAGTATCTGTCCGTTCTTTCGGCAAACTCACATTTATACGCCTTTTCGATGAGTCAGGGAACGTACAGGTGGCTCTTCAGAAGAATGATATAGGAGAGGGACTTGAACTTTTCAGCAAACTTGCGGATAACGGAGATTTTGTCGGAGTAAAGGGGACTGTCTTTATAACCCGGACCGGTGAAAAAAGCATCAATGCGCTTCATTGGACAATGCTCAGTAAAACCATACGTCCCCTTCCTGAAAAATTTCACGGACTCAGTGACGAGGAAAACAGGTTGAGGAACCCTACCTTGATCTCATAACTTCACAGGAGACAATGGAGAGATTCAGGACCAGAAGCGGCATAATAAAAAACATAAGGTCATATTTTGAGGATAACGGATTTACTGAAATTGATACGCCGGTTCTGACAAACAAGGCAAGCGGCGCCATGGCAAAACCTTTTGTTACCCACCATAATGCTCTTGATATCGATATCTTCATGCGGATTGCCCCGGAGACATACCTGAAAAGGGCCATAGCCGGCGGATTTGACCGTGTCTATGAATTTGCAAGATGTTTCAGAAATGAGGGCCTTGATCCGTCCCATCTTCCTGATTTTACACTCCTTGAGTATTATGCGTCATACTGGAATTATGAAGACAACATGGATTTTACAGAGAAACTCATAAAGCATCTTCTGCAGTCGGTTAAGGGTTTACTGTCTGTTACATACTGCGGAAAAGAACTATCCTTTGACGGCAACTGGCCGAGAATCACATTCAGGGACCTTATACTAAGGGATTGCGGCATTGACATTCAGTCTGTTTCAAGTGCCGAAGAACTTCTTTCAGAGATAAAAGACAGGGGAATTACTCTTGAGGCTTCGGGGCGTATATCGGAATGCGGCCTGGGTACACTTTTTGATCTGCTATACAAAAAGGTTTCACGTCCATTGATTACGGACCCCATATTTGTCACTCAGCACCCGGTTGAACTCTCTCCATTGGCCAGAAGAAATGATTCAGACAGCGGTGTCACAGACCGTTTTCAGCTTGTAGTAAACGGCTGGGAGATAGTGAACGCATATTCTGAACTTGTTGATCCCCGCGAACAGGAAGCAAGGTTTGCTGAACAGATCAGGGCAAGGGAGGCGGGAGATACTGAAGCAATGGAAATTGACAATGATTTTCTCACAGCCATGGAATACGGCATGCCTCCAATGTCCGGAGCGGGTATAGGAATTGACCGTCTCGCAGCCCTTTTGACAGATGCAGAAACCCTGAGGGATGTTGTACTTTTTCCGCTCATGAAGCCGAATTCGAATTAGGAAGATGCTGGTTTGGGGAATTGGGTTGCCCGGGGCTCGAACCCGGGACCTACTGATTAAGAGTCAGTTGCTCTACCAGTTGAGCTAGCAACCCTGTATTGAAGCCTCGGAGAATCTTTAATGGCTTTTACACACCCATGATGACTCTGAAACTGGTACACAAAATAATATACCTGCAGTAAAAATCAATAAAAATAATATTTATATTAAATATATTTATTCCCTAACGTTTGTTTCCTTGAAGTCATCGCGGGGAAGGTTTCAGTATGGATCTTGTGTCCGGGTTCGTACCATTTCTCAATAAAAGTTTAAATCGGCTTTAACTTTCATTTTTATTACTCCCTGTATGTTCATGTTCGAAATATCAACATGGATCAGGGCTTTATAACCCTTTTCGAAATATCCCAGGAGTATTTCCCTGTGAATTTTTCCATTATTATCTTTATAGTTCAGGTACATGGAGTTTTCGCCAAAATCTTCAGTGGGTTTTATCTTTACTTTGACTGTACTTTCAGGAGGAATGTCAGGAACTGAAATCTCTTTCGTTGTTTTTTCGTAGCTTATGGTGAGGCCGGTAATCTTATGCCCTGTCCTGTTTTTTAAGATTATTAAAAAGTCATAACCGTTCCTGTTTGCACAAGAAGAGATAAGGCATATACATGAAAGAAATATAATTATTGGTTTCAGTTTATTCTTCCTCATCTTTCTGTTCCTCTTTCTCTTCGATATCTGAATTCAGACTTTCCCGGAATTCCCTCTTGTTGACCTGCCGGTTGCCGATGTAATAAATGAATCCTTCACCGTTGTATTTTTTACAGCCGGGACTGTTGCCGCATGTGCAGTGTTTTTTGTGTTCGTCCATGAACCATGGAACTTGACTGCATTATTCTACATCAAAATTATCACGTTTGTCACCAATGACAATTATTGATTGATGAATAACTCTTATAAGTTCATCTTTTTCAAGAGTGTCTTTTTTGTTTTTTTTGCAGTATTTTAAAATACATTCAATGGAATAATCACGCTGATCCTTTGCCGTTTGCCTTAATGCGCCGGCAATATCACGTTTAATATGGAAACCGCTGACGTGTATCAGTTTTACGATCCATTCCAGTCTTATCCATGTCTTTTTCTGCATTTCTGCGATTATCTTGTCAGTTTGACTTCTGTAATAATCAGGCTTCATGCTTGGTTTTTCTTCCATGTTGCATACCTTTACTCATTATACTCAATCCAGTGGACACTCTGTTAAGCAACTTTTATTTCAAAACCATCAGGTCTTTTTAAAAATCTGTGAATGATGAGATCCGAACTAATTATATAATACCTGTAAATATTCAAATATCAAGTTTTACTTTAATATAAATTCCGGTGTATGTGTTCTACTTTATTTTACGAATCAATATATCTATAGAGGTTTCTCCAAAACTTATGTTGCAATCCATGGTACGGATCAGAATTTATCCGGTTAAAAATTATATGTCTGTTCTCTGCAAACAGATAATCATTAACAGATATTTTCAAGGGCAGTCCTGATACGTAAAATCAGAGTCTGCTCCTGTTCCGGAATAATCTCAAGATATTCCTTTGCTATTGCTGCAATTTCACGTTCATAGGCCTCTTCTCGTTCCCTGTATACTTCGGCAACGAGAAGCGAATTTTTTTTCTCCAGAATATCCAGTGCCTCCTTTATGATAACAGATGTCTTTCCCCTGAGGAATGCCAGTTCCTTTTCTACACCCTTTCTGAACCTGTCCCGAGTTTCGGAATAAAATTCAGGTTCCATCAGGGCTCTCTGATTCAGATACTCCAGGTCTATAAGAAGCAGTCTGTGGACGTCTATGTATTTCATAGGGGATATGGAACGGTACAGGGAGGTGGACATTGCGTCGTCGCTTCCGCCAGGCTCCCACTGGCAGTATAGATAGAAAGACGCGCAGCGGGGACACTTGAGAATTTTTCTGTCAGCACTGATTCTGTAGTAGTATTCAAGATCCTCATTGGGGGGTACGAGTTTTTCCGCAGACCCGGGAAGGGAATAGTCCGCGGTTTCAATATATTCCTCAAGACCCGAGCATACCGGGCATTTTTCAGTACCTGCAGATTTCATTTCTCTATCTCCTGCATATTAATATGCCTATAAAACATGAATAAGTTATATTAATTTCCGCAATCAACTGCATAAGAAATCATGTCTGCCCTGTGATATTGTTTATTGAAATATTGAAAGTCTGTTATTAATCTTTATCATGGCAACAGTGAAAGGTATAACAAAAATTGCGGCATCTCCTGTAATTGCGGCGTCCGTTTTCGTTGGGGCATGCACTGTGTCAGGGGACCGACAGTTAAGTTTTGAAGGAGATTGTGAAGCAGTAATATAAGAGATTGCAGGAGTAGTGCCATTCGGTACTGAAATACTTTCCGTGGAAAGGATTATGTTGAAAAACGGTTTCTCCTGCCATGTGAACCTTGCCAAGGCCTTTGAAAAAAGAACTGAGGCGCATAACTTAATTGACTACCTCTACTGCAACAGGGAGGAAGGCTTTCCTGTAAGCAGGAGGTATCAGTCGGCGCTTGTGATCAGGGACGGGAAGGTCTCATGGATACTGGTGTCAAAGGGACTTGCCGGACCATGATGTCACGGGGGCCGCTCCGGTATGTTTCTTTATTGAAAGTATTCATCTCTGGTCAGCCATATCTCTTCTATCCGGTACATATGCCAGTATTCGTGATAAATCATATGGTTTACCATGAGCCTGATTGTGTAGTTTATATATTCCCTATGGCTGGCGGATTTATCCAGAATACTATCCGGAAGATCTATTATCAGTAAAATTTCTTTTGCCCTGTAGTTTTTATATTCAATGAACAGTTCCTCAAAATCAATGCCGGTGTTGGTATCATTTCTGCTTTGTTTGTCAGGGAAATAGGGTTCTATTGCCGGAGAGGGTTCGTCTATTATTTTCTTCATTCTGGACAGAAGCATTTCCTGAACTCCAAGCAGATGGACCAGGTGTTCGCGAATGGTCCACGCCGATTCATTGCGTTTAATATCCAGTGCATTAGATGGAATCTGCCTGAAATAATTTTCTATTACTTCAGGCAGGTATTCAAAAGTTATAAGTTCCTTTTCACCCAGTGACATGTTATACTCCTCAGGAAGAATTATGATTGTACAGTGTTTGCTGCTGCCGGGCAATTGAAGGTAAAGATCGCCCTGGACCACGAGTCTCATTATGCATATTCAAACATTTTTATTTTTCGGCGTCATGAAAAGCATAACAATAAATGTTATATAACCAAATAAAATTCCAAATAATACTGATAAGATAATATTAAAGTTCTTTTTTTGGGCTTGTTTATAACAAAGAATCACCGGCAGTACAAAAACAATAAAAAACAGAAATACATATACCAACTCAAATAATCCAATGGCCATATTGAAACTCCGGATTTTTATTACCGGTTATCGGCTGAAAACAGACGTGAAATAAATTTCTGTATTTTACATTCAGCTTTTTCCGTTATACTTATAATGTGAATGAAACATTTTATATAATATTACATTGCTGCCGGAAGTCAAAATTTTCTTTGCAATGATGCCGTTCCTGGTAACTCTGTCGAAGTCCTTGTCTATTTGTAATCCTGTACTGTTCAGCATCTGAACATGAAAGCTGGTTTCCTGTTGAAAAAATGTTTCTTCCTCATTGGCATGGATGAATTATATTTCATGTGTTTTCGTTAAATAGAGATTGCAGAACCTGAAGACTCTCAAGCGCGGTTTGCAGTTTGCTCAGTTCAATATCTTTTGTCCAGTCTTCATTCCATTTGTACATGATTTTCTGGCATGCTTTAACGGTCTTTTTCCCTTTTTCTGTGATGATCAACCAGGATGACCGTTTATCGTCATCAGAAGGTTTAATGTCAATTAATTCCATGCCGTGTAATTTCTTTACCACTTTGGAAACATGAGCTTTTTCCAGAACAAGTTTATTCACCATACTCTTCTGGTTTACTTTACCACTCTCGTAGATAGAGAATAAAATTGAAAATTGCTGCTGATTCAGATCAAAGGGCTGCAGCATGTAATTCCCGTTTTTCTGCAGCATTCCGCCGATGTTGAGCAGCTTTCCTATTATTATTGGGGCAATTTCTTTTTTTGTCATTGGTCACTCCTGATCTGCAGTCCATTTGATTGCATAATTACATAATATAGTTTCCAGGGCAATTATTTTTTAATAATTAGTTGACAAGGAAACTATATTGTGCATGCATTGTTTCCATGGATACTATTTTACCGGCAAATGGGTCCTTACTCTATAAATAAGGAAGGTGCAGGAAATGCCAAATATTGTAATTGAGTCAGGTAATATTGCAAAAGAAAAGAAAAATGACCTTATACGAATTCTGACCAGGGCCGCATCGGAAATCACCGGTGTTCCGGAGTCATCATATACGGTATTGATTAAAGAGTTCCCCATCGATAACTGGGGTATTGGGGGAGAACCTCTGGATGAAATTCTGAAAAGACTGAATAATGGATAGGAGAAACCTGCTGCACTGAAAGTATCATTTTTGAATAACTCATATTAAGGTAAATTCGCAGGTGTGCTCATTTGCTTCTAAAAGCGTGTACGGCAATTTATAACTGAATCAAATGCCGGATTTTTTTTACTCTCAAAGTTAAATCGAAAGGGGATATATCATGAATTACTATAAATGCAGAATTACGGTAGTAAAAAAAGAACTCTACAGGGACATCGCTAATGAGTTCCTGAAAGAGCCGGAGAAAATCATGGTATGTGACAAGGTCGAGGAGAACCGGGAGTATGTTGTGATCAACCCATATTATCCGCCCGAGGGATTCTGCCCTTCTGCATGGGCAGATATCCGCCCCTATTTACTTGTAGCAGCAGCGGGAGGCAGGTCCGATTCCATGAAAGAAAATAATGTAATGCTTGCTATCTGTTCAGACCCCTTCAGACCGGTAGTTTTTAAAATAGAGATAGTTGAATAACCCATACGAAGAGACACCGATTAACCTGAATTTCAGGCTTCTAGCCTTAACGCAAAACAAGAGGATAAAAATTATGGATAAAAAGATTAATGAAGCATTGGAGAAATTTCTGGAAACATTTAGATTTGATGAGATGCCAATGGGCACGTACTTTTCCTGTGAACATCCTGAGGAGGGGTATACTCCTGCCCGTGCAGAGCTGCCGACTCTGGAAAAAGAAATAAAGAATGAGGTAGACTGGCAGGATGTGTTTTCAGATTTTTCATGTGCAATTCAGAAAATCTGGCTTGCGCGGCGAAAACAGAAAGCGGCCTGGTTTTCAGAAGAGCAGTATGGATGTATTGGTGCTGCCTACTATTTTGGATACCTTAACCCGTACCCTGAGACTATGGTGCGTTATATTTCCACCGGCATACCTGGTGTTATGGAAGGGGAGCTTTATCACGAGTCGGCGGATATTGCGCGGAAGATGTTAAAAGAGTGCGGTCCGTATCCTTACCCTTTAGGTAAGTACTGTGTTTTTAAACCATTGAACAGTTTTAAAGGTGATGAAGAGCCAGAGCTTGTTACATTTTTTGTCAGAGGGGAGGCTTTGAGCGGACTGCACCGTCTGGTGACATATGTAACCAATGACCCTGAGGCCGTGGTTTCTCCATGGAGTGCCGCATGCGGTTCCATGGTAGGCATGCCTCTTCGATATAAGGCCGAAGGGCTGATGCGGGCTGTGATTGGAGGCATGGATCCCTCTGCACGGAAGTACCTGAGGAAAGATGAACTTACCTTTACCGTGCCTTTTGAACTTTTTGTAAAGATGCTGGATAAGTATGAAGGCTCATTTCTGAAAACCGAAACATGGAAGAATGTGCAGAAAAAGATTAAAGCAATCTAGTTGCTTTAATCTTAGGTTCAGGCATCTCCGCAGCTGTGCAAATAATATTAGGATACACTCTGCGTATGGGGTGTGGTTTTTTTCTGTAATTGACTTTTTATATTGACAACATTCAAACAATTGAGTTGATTGTTTGAATGGATACGAAAGAGCAAATACTTGAAGCTGCCATTGAATGCTTTACCCGCTTCGGATACGGCAAAACAACAATGAGCGACATTGGTAAAAAAGTAGGTATGAATAAGGCTTCCTTATATTATCACTATAAGGATAAAGAAGCACTGTACCATGCTGTCATATCAAAACTCAGGCGTGAGCATAACTTGGTTTTGAGAAATGAGCTGCATAAAATCAGCCCCTATGACAAAAAAATAATAGCATTTATCAAGGCAGAAGTGAATTTCACTAAAAGTATTGCCATGAATTATTTTTCTGATTTAGCAGATAATGAGGTACAGGCTGGTGAAACCAGTGCTGCATATAAACCGATTATCCGTGAGAGTATTGAATCCATAGCTGCAATCATTGATGAGGGCATAAATGACAGGTTTTTTAAAAACTGTGACAGCATGCATATTGCAGAAATGATTCTCAATGTGGGCAGAGGCTTTTTGCTTGCGAACTGCCCTCTCAACAAACCCCTTGCTGAGAGAGAGTCTGCATATGACCAGGTAAAACTTGAAATATCAGAGGCAGTACAGTTAATATTAACCGGGCTTATGAATACTAAATAGAGGTTTTTTTTTACCCTCAATTCTAACAAAAAAACAATTCGTTTGAAAAGTAAAAGGAGTTTAAAATGACAAACATTTACGTTTTTTCCGCAACGGGTACATCTCTGCAGGTGGCTAAGGATATTGCAGCAAATCTTGACTCATGCAGAATTATATCCATTGCAAAGGAGATGCAGAAGGGGAAATGGGATATCTCCGCCGAAAATGCAGGTTTTGTTTTTCCCTGCTATTATGGTGATACACCTCAAATTGTTAAGGATTTCATTACAGGGGCGGGAGAGGTAAAAGCCGGCTATGTATTTGCAGTTGCCACAGCCGGGGGGAATATAGGATACAGCCTCAAAAATTTTGATAAGGCATTGCACAGCCGTAATTTAAAGCTTAATTATGGCAGAGAAATCATTATCGCAACCAGCTATATGCCGGGCTGGTATTACAATATGATCAGCCCTTCAAAGGATAAGCTTGATGCAAACATAAACAATGCCCGTGAATATTGTAAAAAAATAGCTGATGATGTATCACACAGAATTTATGAGCCATATACCAAAAGCTACATTGGATATAAAATTCCTCAGATAATTTCTCCTTCAAGGTATGTGAATGATACACGTCCATGGGACAGCGAATTTTCAGTAAGCGGCAGCTGTAACGGATGTAAAATCTGCGAGTCGGTTTGCCCAGTTAAAAATATCGAGTTCAGGAATGAAAAACATCATTTCAAAGGCAACTGCCAGCGCTGCATGGCATGCGTTCAGCATTGTCCGCAGTCGGCATTTGTCATTGCAGATAAACCAATGAATAAAAATAAATATACTCACCCGGACATAAGTGTGAAAGAACTGAGTAATTTTAATCAATAAAATAGAGGTAGTAGTATGATGTATGCAGAATGATAAATCTGGAACATGAGATCTGAAAGGAAAAATCAATGAGGAAAAAACTGAATACGGCACATCTTGCAGTGATTATCGTTCTGATGTTTGTTGCATTTTTTATCGCAAACAACAATCAGTTTATTAAAATAATGAATCAAAATACTGATAAAACTCTTCCAGATATAAACTTCAACAGTTCAACAGAATACATATATGGGTACCTTGATGACATCGGTCCGGCAGGACGGCAGGCATATAGAGACTTTCTGCTTGTGATAGATATGATCTTCCCGGTAGTTTACTCGACCCTGTCATTTTTTGTTTTGCTGTTCATACAGCAGAGGATAAATGACTCCGGCAGAATTACAAAAACGCTGGTTTATTTTCCTTTTCTGTGCGGATGTTTTGATATTATTGAAAACATCCATATTCTTGTTCTGTTGAGAAAGTATCCGGACATTCTTGATTTAACGGCGAGGTCGCTAAGCCTGGTTACTTCAGTTAAAGCTGTTTCCGTAATTATATTTTTTTCGATTTTTATCTGCTTCATTATAATGGCAGTTGTGGAAAGAAATAAAGATAGTGTATAGTGCATCACTGAAACGATTGTGGGCGTGACCTGCTCCCTGTTTTTGTTTTTTTCCCCTTCAGAATGCTTTCTCCTTCGAAGCCACTCCGTTGCAGGTTCGATGCAGCTTTAATACATCTAATGTTAAGGGCGGGCAGCCATGCCTCCTGCTTGACAGCGGTGGGGATGTATTCAGAATAAAGAAGGGAGTTTTGACTTGCCGTCTTTTTCGAGAGTGCATGGCCATTTCACCCATGACATGTGGAATTCATTCAGTCTTTCAGTGCCTTCCCGTCAAGGACATGCCGCACAGCCTTTGCCAGGTCGTTCCTGCCTAGGGGCTTATGGAGGAATGCCCTGATACCTGCCTCTTCGGCCGTTTTTCTGTCCACCCTTGCGCTGTAGCCGGTGCAGAGAATTACCGGAATTTCCGGCCTTATTTTAAGGACCTCTCCTGCCAGCTCTATCCCAGTCAGTTCAGGCATGGTCTGGTCAGTAATTACCAGATCAAATAAATCAGGGTCATCCATGAAGAGGTTTAGTGCTTCCGGGCTTTTGTTCATTGTCTTTACTCTGTATCCGTAGGCGGTGAGGATTTCATATACTACATCTGTAACCAGAGTTTCATCATCAATATACATGATGTGTTCATTTCCCCCCCGGGCCGTATCGTTTTTCTCAGCCGCTGCCGCCACTTCCATGTTAATTTTCGGGAAGAACAGCCTGAAGGTTGTCCCTTTTCCGGGGGCGGTCTCAACCTGTATGTTCCCGTTGTGTGTCTGCATTACTCCGTACATCACGGCAAGGCCCAGGCCTGTGCCTTCCCCCATCTTTTTTGTTGTGAAGTAGGGCTCGAAAATTTTATGGAGAATTTCATGAGAAATGCCGGTTCCGTTATCTGAAACTTCCACTATGGAATATTCCCCCTCGGGGATTTGGCCATGGATGCCGTTTTCCGGAACATCAAGGTATTTCTCATAAAGCACAATGTCAAGATCTCCATTCTCTTCCATTGCATGAACTGCGTTGGTTGCGAGGTTTATTATGATTTCATATATCTTTGTGGAATCTGCTGAAACAGGTTTTGTCTCCTCCTGTATTTTGCAGTGAATCATGACAGAAGAAGGGACAGTTGCCTTCAGGAGAGATACTGCCTCGTGCAGTACAGGGCTGAGAAATATTGCCGATCTGTCTTCTCCCCCCTTTCTGCTGAATGCAAGTATCTGCCTCACAAGGTCCTTTGCCCTTTCTCCGGCCTTGAGAATTCTGTCAAAATAACCGGCAAATCTGCTGTCCCGGTCAATCTGGGTCAGGGCTATATCGGCGTACCCTATTATGCCTCCAAGGACATTGTTGAAATCATGGGCGATGCCTCCTGCCAGGTGTCCGATGGCCTCCATCTTTTCAGACTGGCGAAGTCTTGCTTCCATCTCTTTTTTCTCTGTGATATCCTGTGCAATGGCCGCAATACCCGCTGTTCCGCCATATTCATTGGTCAGCCGTGAAAGGGTGAGCAGTACCGGAATATGTGTTCCGTCCTTTTTCTGTCTGACTCCCTCTACACCGCGGATATGTTCTCCGGAGATGCACCGGGCCAGCAGCAGGTCAGCCTGTTCATGGTTTTCAATGGGTGTCAGCATTTTTACGGGATGCCCCACAAGTTCTTCACGGGACCATCCATAGGAGGATGCGGCCTCATCGTTCACGTCAAGGATAATGCCCCTTGGGTCCGCAATAATGGTCGGCAGGGTGCTGTCTGTAAAGACCGTTGACAGGCGACGGAGTTCCTGTTCCGCAGTTTTCCGGGGGGTGATATCCTGTATCTGTGAGATAAAGTATAATGGTTCTTTGTTTGCTGCCCGTACTATTGAAACATCCTGCTGGGCCCAGACTGTATGGCCGTCCCTGTGAATGTATTTTTTTTCCATCCTGTAGTTGTCAGCTTCTCCGCGGATAAGTTTATTCAGATGTCTAAGATCTGTTTCCAGATCATCGGCATGTGTTATTTCCTGGAATGACATTCCCAGAAGTTCATCTTCAGGATATCCCAGTATTGTGCAGATGGATTTATTTATTCTTGTCCATTTGCCTTCCAGTGAAAGCAGAGCCATGCCTATGCCGGCATAGTGAAATGCATTACGGAACCGCTGTTCGCTCTCCTGCAGGGCCCGTTCGTGCATCAGAATTTCATTCTGGCTTTCATAGAACTGTTCATTTGTGGCCGCAAGTTCTTCATTGGTCGCCTCAAGTTCCTCATTGGCGGCCATTAGTTCCTCGTTGGCACTTATGAGTTTCCCCTGAATCTCCTTCTCAATTGTAATGTCCTTCCCCGAAGCCCAGATGTTTACCAGTTTTCCATCCTCGACAACACCGTATATATCTACCAGCAGGTAGAGCCAGCGTCCGTCGGGCATGATTACTGTAACTTCCTGCTTGTGTGATGTGTAGTTGTTTCTGATAAAGCCGTCCAGGACATCGTCCATTGTCCTTTCTTCGACCAGGTCTGTATACTTTCTTCCGACTGTGTCCTCTTTGCTGTTCTGCCTGAAAATATCCTGCCAGCTTCTTCTGTTGCAGTCGATTACCGTGGAATTATAAATCATTTCAGCCTGTTCTCCCACGGGCAGTGCTGCATAGAGATTCTCAGGGGCTCTTAAATAGATGATAAAATCCCGTGATACTTCAATAAAATCTGAATAGTGAGTCTGGATGGTCTGCAGTTCCTTTTCAATGCGTATGCGGTCGGTAATGTCAGTGCTCATGCCTGCAAGAAGGACCCTTTTCCTGGCAGTGTCCCTCCGCATCATTCCCTTTGCGTTTACAGTTCGCCACATTCCGTCATTTTCTTTTATGTTTAATCTGTAGGAGATGTCGTATTTTGATCCGGATTCAATTGAGCTGCGGATTTCATTCTTTACAGCCTCCCTGTCTTCGGGGTGTATGCGCTGTTCCCATTCATCGGGGATGCCTTTGAAGGAGCCGGGTTCAAATCCGAATATCTGCTGCATGCGTCCATCCCAGATCATTCTGTCCATGTTCAGGTCCCATATCCATGAACCTGCAGTTGCTGCATCAAGTGACAACTGAAGCCGCAGTTCATTTTCATGTAACTGTTCTTCGACCACCTTTCTCTCTGATATGTCTCTCACAAAGGAAAGAATGAATGATTCACCGGCAAATGAATAGGAACAGAAATGGGCCTCAATTGGGAAAGTTGTGCCGTCCTTTCTTTTGTGGACGCTCTCGAGGGTTGCCGACTTTTCGCCGGTCAGTAGTTTGCAGATTTTTTTAACTTCATCGGGATTAATATGCATGTAATTGATATCCATGATAGTCATGGATGTTAACTCATCAAATGAATATCCGAGAGATGCCAGGGCCTTTTCATTGGCATAGTGAATTTTGCCCTCATGGTCGTGAAGGAAAATCGCATCCGGCGCATGTGACAGTATGGATTCCAGTTGAAATTTGATGACCCTGTCTCCCCATTGATAATCATAGATTTGTTTTTAATCAAATAAACCGGTACTGTATCTTTTGAAAAATATTTCCATTCCGGACACTGCCGGTTTTCGGAATCTGTGTCAGGTAAAACATGATGCACTGAGTTTAATTGAGGGAGATGGAACCTGATTTTGGTGATCAGTTTTTGTTTCATCCCCCTGAACCTGCAGTTGCATTGCTGTCTTATAGTCGGAGTTTTTACATTATGGCATATAATTTCACAACTTTTTTTTAATAAAAATTTTTTCATTTATTATCTACGGCCTGGTGTCTTGCGTCAAAGTGCATTGTTAAGTGCGGTTGTGTTTTTCTGTGCTCCCGTGAGGGAATAAACAGCGGTCAGATAATGCTTCGATGGGCAGATGATCTTCCCGGGACATGCGGTTACGGTGTGTGGAAAATTCTTTCTGTAGTGGAAAAAGTTATGGTTCGCAGACCTGCCCTTTGTTATTATATAATGGTAAAAGAACAGAACTGCAGATCCTACAGGTAACGGAATGGTAAAAAACAGTAATGGAAAAGCCCTTGTAATTGCATGCGGAGCCGGGGATGAGCTTCTGTCCGGGCTTGCTGAAATCGCATCGGTAATATCACTGGGGGAAGGGGATGCCCCGGAGCAGGGAGTCTTTCCTGCTGCGGTCATTGCCGGAGCTGAGTCTGTGCCCCGGTCTCTGGCTCTGAGGGATGAGATGTTCCCCGGGGTTCCGGTAATTTTTGCAGGTTCCCTCGATGCTGCGCCTGAAGGTATAGACGATATCATTTCTCCTCCATATAACGCCTCGGCAATGAAGGTTTTTGCCCAGAGGCTTCACTATCTCAGTCTGGTGTCCAGAGAGATAGGTTCTCTCCGGAGCAGATTGCGGCACAGGGAGATATTCAGTTCCATTGTAGGTGAGAGCCGTCCCATGATGGACCTGTTTTCATCTGTGGACAGGGTTATAGATTTTGATGTCAATGTTCTCATAACGGGTGAGAGTGGAACGGGAAAGGAACTCATAGCCCGGGCCATTCATGACGGAAGCGGCAGAAGGGGAGGGCCGTTTGTTGAAGTGAACTGTGCAGGCCTTGCCCCTGACATCGCGGACAGTCTTCTCTTCGGCCATGTGAAGGGAGCCTTTACAGGTGCAAACACCGATCACCAGGGGTTCTTTGAACAGGCCCATGGCGGCACAATATTTCTCGATGAAATAGGGGAGCTCCACAGCGAAGTGCAGTCAAAGCTTCTGCGGGTTCTTGAAAACCGAAAGGTCAGAAGGGTGGGGGGCAATGCGGAGAAGGAGATCAGCTTCCGTGTCATATCCGCCACAAACAGGCTTCTCTTCGACGAGGCGAGCGACAGCCGTTTCAGGAGCGACCTCTACTACAGGCTTGAACAGTTCAAGCTCCATGTTCCTCCCCTGAGAGATAGAAAGGAAGATATACCTCTCCTTGCAAGGCATTTCCTGCGGGAGATCTGCTCATTTTATGATCTGGGGGAGATGTCATTTTCGGAACAGGTAATGGACGACCTTGTGTCACGGCGCTGGCCAGGTAATGTCAGGGAACTGCGTCACCTTGTGCAGCGTCTTGCCATGCAGAGTCTTGACGATATCATAAAGGATATTGAGCCCCACAATTTTGGAAAAGAGCAGAAGTCGACATGCCCCTCTGAAGAGACAGATGAAATAATTCCACTTGAAGAGCTGGAGCGGAGGGAGATTTCAAAGGCCTATAAAAAATTCAGCGGTGAGATAGAACGGGCTGCCGTTTCACTGGGCATAAGCCGGGCAACTCTCTACAGAAAACTGAAAATATACGGTATCATGTAGCAGCTTTCCTGTCTCAAATTGAGAATTATTCCTGAAATGAGTCTCATTCTGAGACAGAGGGTCATTTCCCGGGCTCATGCCCGGTGCTCTCCAGCCTTTTAAGAAGTTCATGAATGCCTCTGCATGTTTCATTATTCCTTTTTTATGTACAGTGCCATGCCTAATGTGAAGAATCTCCGCAGATATCTCCTGCCAATTGCTTTATTACCACTGTCATGAGCCTTCGAATCATAAATTCTTTGTCAGTTTCATTGAATACGCAGTTTTATA
Source organism: Spirochaetota bacterium (assembly GCA_003246895.1). GTDB lineage: Bacteria > Spirochaetota > UBA4802 > UBA4802 > UBA5550 > SZUA-423. The sequence goes on from QKCL01000048.1 coordinate 20,912, forward strand.
ACCCGTTTTATGATACTGGCATGGAAGGTGCAATATGAAGAGGTAACTGAAAGTGACAAGGAGGCAACCATGAAAACCATAATAACAATGACAATAGTAGCGATGTTAACATTCTCCTGCGGCGGCGGCTCAGGAAGCGGGACAACTGAAACTGTAGTGCCCGCAGGTGTTACAGAAAACACCCTGAACACTGAATCAGAAGTGATTCTTTCATCTGTCGGTGATGTTTTGAGAGAAGGCGAGGCCCTGTTCTCAACATCTCTTCCTGTGGATTTTGAACTCACAGTTCTTGATTCATCCGGAAACCCCTTAAGCCTTGCAGTCATTACTCTGAAAGATGAAAACGGCAATGTGCTTACATCAGCCGCAACAGATGAAAACGGTTATGTCCGGTTTACCTTTCTTGTTGCAAGTGATGCATCAGCGGCGGTACTGTCCATAATCCGTGAAGGTTATGAAACCCTTGAAATCAGCATTGCAGACATTACTTTGCTTGAGTCTGTCATCAGGACTGTGTCCCTTGATAAGTCTGAAAATGCAGTTGCTGTTACAGACAGTGACGGTGACGGTGTTCCGGATGAACTCGACGCGTTCCCTTATGACAGTGAGCTTGCATTTACATCCCAGAATAAGATCATGATAGCATTTGACGGTGAGTACCCGGCGAAGGGTGACGGTGACTTTAATGACTATGTGGCAAAACTCCAGATTACAGAAAACATAAACAGCAGAAACGAAGTTGTGGCAGTTGCCGTCCATATCGTGCCGGCTAAAACAGAAGCAGGACACATAATGGGAATAAATATAAACGGTAAACGTTATATTCTCAGCAAAGACCCGTTGATTGCTTCTGATAAACCCTTCATGCTGAATGTAACTCTTTCTGAACCTGTACCAAGGAACAAAATGCAGATGATGCCCTACGACCCGTTCCTTATCCCTGCAAATGATGCATCAAGGGGCGAGATTCACCTTCCATGGGTTGAAACAGTCTACGAGGGAGCAAGATCAGATGGAAACGGCAGGCCATGGGTAATAGTAGTTACAGACGGCTGGAAGTGGCCTGATGAAGGTGTTTCAATAGAATCTGTTTATCCTGACTTTGATGACTGGTACCTTTCCGGCGGGACAGAGTTCTCAGACTGGTACCTTAACCCTGCCATATAGACCGGCCTTTCTGCCCCCTGCTGTTCAGAGACAGCAGGGGGCAGTTCCTTCCGGACATGACTTCAGAATGTGTAAATTTTAAACGTGATGGGATTACATTGATGCTTTAAAATAGTGTTTGACATAACAGTGTTATTTTGCAGTATGTTGGTTCCTCGTAGCTGTGATGTTCTGCAGTCATGGTGAAACATATATATTAATATGAGATACGTTCTGAATATTTAACTAGTGGCGGTGAATGGCAATGGATTACTGGATACTTCTCTCCGAGCGGTCAGATGAATACGAACTTACCATTGATGGTCTGCCTGAATGCATGGAAGAGTATGATCTGAAATTTTCACGTGGACGGAAAATAGAATCGCTGCCCTGCGATACAATCGTTCTCCCATATACTCAGGCTGAAGATGAATTTAAATCGGATAATATTGTATGTGCTCCGTCCCTTGGCCTTGTGATAAACAGGAGGCTGAGATTATTATTCGAATCTCTCGGCCTTGATAATATTCAGTATTTCCCTCTTGTCCTTCAAAGGGATAATCCTCCCTTTGAAGAGCATGATTACTGCATTGCAAATATAACCGGCGTTCACGGATGTGTGGATTTTGAAAACTCCAGTCTCACTCTGTTCAATGACGGGACTATTATGTTTATAGATTCACTGCATCTGAAATTTAATGAGGACACTGACTATGGAGACATCTTCAGGCTCTCGGAATACACACAGCTAATTGTTATCAGTTCAAGAGTCAGGGAGGCGCTTGAGAAGGAGAAAATAACCGGGCTGAAAATTTATGCCCCTGAAGATCTCATACTGTGACACGTTCCTGGGAGATTCATTGCCTTGATGATGAAGTTTCGTGAGGATACAATGTATTTTATTTTCACCCATGACAAAGACTATGAGTTCAGTATTACAACGCCCCAGATTGCCTTTGAGGGGTTTTCATTTATGGACGGTATAAGGCTCCCGGACAGTCTCAGCGAAGAGCCTTTTCAGTATGCAACCGGAGCAAAATCCGGGGATTCGCTACCTGATTTTCGGGATTCTAATATCCCACTTGTCTCGGATAAACTTCTCTCCCTTTTCAGGGGAGCAGGTGTCGATAGTATTCAGACATACAGGGCTGAAGTCGCGAGCCGTTTTGACGGGACGGTATGGAAGAATTATTCAGCCCTGAATATAACAGAAATGATCTCATGTGCAGATCTTTCCCGATCAGTGTACAGGGAACTTTTTCCTGGTTACTATGAGTTTGATAGTCTTTCCATTGATGTGTCAAAAACAGGTGGCTCCCTCATGTTCAGGCTGGAAGAGTCACCGGGAGTAATCCTTATACATAAAAGTGTGGGTAAATATATCGGAGAAAATGACCCGGCAAAGACACTGAGGGGAATCAGACCTGTAAGGGTTCTTTGATGCTGCAGTAAGTTTATTAAACGTGAGGTAACTGATATGTACCATGTGCTGGAAGGCATACCATTTGATATACCGGGAGGTGTACATTTTGAAGGAAGTTCGGGCTACAGCGGTGTTTTTTTTGAAGGCTCCCCTGTTAATTCCTGTGAAATCTTTGTCAAACTTGAGAGTGGAAAGATTGATCTGCCGGACTATTTTGAATTGTTCTGCACGCCAGTTGTGAGTGCAGATTTCGTTGAGCTGCTTTCGGCCATCTGCCATGGAAGCTTCCAGTCAATCCCTGCCGAGGTGAGGTTTGAAAATTTAAGGGTTCAGGGGTATCATGTCCTTAATGTTCTGAGAAAAGTTGAGGTACTGAATATGGAGAATACCAGAGGGAACGTATTTAAAAATAAGATAGTACGCATGAAGCAGATGAAGATCTCTGAACAGGTGCTGCAGATGAACTTTCCAATGTTCCGTGTCTCGGAGTTTCCAACTGTAATTATAATCAATGAAGAAGTTGTGAAGCGGATTGAAAGCAGCGGATTCACCGGATGCGTTATGATGGCTGCAGATGGATGGGGAGATTCACACAGATTCTGATGTTTACCTGCGTGTTTACGGCTGAAGATCCGACACCGCCCGTCAGTAATGGATAAGGGAATGTCAATATTAAATGAACCTCCATTGGGTGTGAAACAGTTATTGCTGTTTCAGGTGGAAAGCCGGTTCAGATCCAAGGGGGCAGGTAAACTATGGGGAATTCACCGAGAGGCGTAGCAGGAAAGTTATGTTGAATTTTTAGCGGGGTAACCAGGGAGCATATGGCCAGAATACTAATTGTAGATGATTCAAAACTCATGAGGAAAAGACTTGCCGACATTCTTGAAACTGCAGGTCACACCATTGTCAGGGAATGTGAGAGAGGAGATCAGGTGCTGGATGCCTACGCGACATTTCAGCCGGACCTGGTCACAATGGATATAAACATGCCCGGTATGAGCGGGATCAACGTGCTGCGGGAACTGAAACACCATTACCCGAAGTCGGATGTAATTCTTATAAGTTCGGAGAACCATGAGCTTGTCATTCTGGAGGGTATCAGGTCAGGAGCGTCTAATTATATTATAAAACCCTTTCAGGAGGAAAATGTGAACCGGATCGTTTCTCAGGTCATTTCAAAATCTCCGCAGAATAAAGCAAATGAAAAGAATGGTTTCTCCTCCCGGATTAAGGAAATTGATGAGAATATAACCGGCCTTATACTTCTCATTGATGATTCCAAACTGATGCTCAGGGCCACTTCGGACATGTTGAAGTCTGACGGGCACAACATGCTCACAGCACCAACGGGGAAGCTCGGCATTGACCTGGCCCTGAACGGAACTCCGGATCTCATTCTCCTTGATGTTTTAATGCCTGACATGGATGGTTATGAGGTTTTCAACAGGCTCAGGCAGAACGAAATTACAAAAAATATCCCCATAATAATATACTCTTCAATGACCCGGAAAGAGGATATTGTAGCAGCCATGAAAATGGGTATTAACGAATATATATCCAAAAACTGCGATGAAACCATCTTCAGAAGAAAAATAAAATCAGCCCTGCACCAGGCACAGCTTGAGAGGCAGAGGCTTGAGGAAAAGTCGATTCAGGGTATTGTTATAACACAGATAGACAATTCCACATACATCTCCTTCAGATACAGCCTTAAATCTGAAAATTCAATGGAGGAGAGAAGAAAAATATTCAATCCTGCACTCTTAAAATCAGTTGAAGATAAGAATCTGATCTTTGATTTCAGGCAGATTACAGACATGGACAGTGAAGAGATCAAACATCTGAAATCACTCTATTCCCTCTTTCCGGACAAGAAGCTTCTCGTAGTCTGCGGCAGGCACTACGGATCGTTTGCAGCTGAATTTGATATGGAGGGAAAAAACGAGTATTTTATTTCAGCAGGAGATCTTGATGTTTACCTTGAACAGAACAAACACAGAAGGTTTATGGAAATTGTTAAATAAATGCGCCCGGTCATATTATGTACTTTAAACTTATAAACGATATTGGATATGACTCCCCCTTTGTGATAAATGATCCGGAAAACCTTCCGGTTGAATTTCATCTGCTGTCCGGTAGAGAAATGAAGGTGCCTGTGAACCTTCCTCTCGTATACACAACTGATGCGAAAAAGGGTGATGAACTTCGGTCATTTCTTGATTCAAGTTTTACTCTGATGTCGGCGGATTTTCTTGATCTGTTTAAAAAAGCCGGGGTAGCAAATCTTCAGACATTTCCGGCAGTCATAAAAAGCACGGAAGACGGATATGTATGGGATAATTATTTTGGGGTTAACATTATAGGAATGATTGAATGTGCAGATCTGGAGAAATCAAAATATACGGAGATAATGCCGGGACATTATAGATTCAAAGAGCTTGCCATTAATTCTGCCAGAATACCTGACGGATTATTGATGTTCCGTTTGAAGGAACATCTTCCGACAATTGTTATTCACCGCAGTGTGGGTCGTTTGATCAAGGACACTGATCCCGAAAGAAAAACATTTAGGGGATGGACTGTCGGAAAAATTATTCAGTAAACTTTAGAAGGCATGCGTTGTCCAATGTATTAATCTGAATTTAGCGGGAGAATATATGTATTTAAAACTGATAAATGATATCGAATATGAATCGCCCTTTGTGATAAATGAACCGGACAATCTTCCCGTGGAATTTGATCTTATGTCAGGAAAGGAAATGAATGTTCCGGTATCTCTGCCTCTGGTATATACCACCAATGCGAAAAAGGGTGAGGGTTTGCGTGCCTTTTTAAAAGGGTCCAATACTCTGGTGTCCGCAGAGTTTCTTGATCTGTTTAAAAAAGCCGGAGCGACAAATTTACAGACATTTCCGGCAGTCATAAAAAGCACGGAAGACGGGTATGTGTGGGATAATTATTTCGGGCTTAACATTCTCGGAGTGATTGAATGTGCAGATCTGGAGAAATCAAAATATACGGAGATAATGCCGGGACATTATAGATTCAAAGAACTTGCAATTGATGTGACCAGAATACCGGAAAATCTGTTAATGTTCCGTCTTAAAGAACATGCTCCCACTATAATAATACACTATGACGTCGGGCAGTATCTATACGAGAATGATCCGGAAAATGAATTTACGGGATGGTCTGTGGATGATATTGTTCAGTAGTTTCACGGGAAGTTCCGGATGTGTTTCGAGTTTCAGGTGTCAAATTAAAATCTGAAAGGATTTTGACGGACAAAATTTTCGCGGGAAGGCAGGGTGGATATGTACAAATGGACTCAGCTGAGAGATTTTCAGATGAATCCCGTTGATAACGGTGCCGGCTATGGATCAGGATTTGAAGTGAAGATGCAGGAGATAGGAGAAATAGATGACAAAGGGCATGATGATCCGCGTCTTCTTTCTTTGTGGGAGGTTGAGACTCCGTTGGGGGAAAACACTCATATGAAGAGTGACATTACCCGTTATCTGCACTGGCTTCTTATGTTCAGAACATTTCAGCGAGGGGCAAACCGGGCAATTGAGAAAGGTCTTTTTAACGGTGAATATAAAACTGACGACCCATGGTATTTTATTGTTGGTGAACATGACCAGATGCAGGCTCTTGTTGCAGAGTATTCACCTTCATCAGGACTTAAAAAGCCCGCTAGATTTTCCGTCAGTAAAACGAAAAGTTCCTATGATAATATTGAAAGTCTTGTCGTAAATTCCCAGATTGAAAAACCATGTGAAGTATACTTGAAATGGGTTAAAGAACAGGATGAATTTGCGGAATATATCGATATTGTCGAAAAGATTCAATTTGATGAACTTGAGCGGAGAGTGGGAAGTGCTCTTTTTGAACAGGCGGAGTGGGCGGCTGTTAACAGGATTACTGTCGGAGGAGTTTGTTGTGAATGGATGAATACGGATGAGTCCAGAATGTGCATGGGGTATTCGTTCAGTTATACGAAAAAGTTATAATCTCTGCTGCGGCATGATCAATGGTTAAGAACCTGACCCGTATTGGATATGGATTTTGTTGAAGTATAGATTATATCATCAATGTGTTATTCTTGTTTTGAGGTTTAAGAAGCATGTATTTTACTCTGATAAATGATTTAAAGTATGCGTCTCCCTTTGTGATAAATGAACCGGACAATCTTCCCGTGGAATTTGACCTTATGTCGGGAGTGGAAATGAATGTGCCGGTATCTCTGCCTCTGGTATACACCACCAATGCGAAAAAGGGTGACGCTTTGCGTGCCTTTTTAAAAGGTTCCAATACTCTGGTGTCCGCAGAATTTCTTGATCTGCTTAAAAAAGCCGGAGTGACAAATTTACAGACATTTCCGGCAGTCATAAAAAGCACGGAAGACGGGTATGTATGGGATAATTATTTCGGGCTTAACATTCTCGGAGTGATTGAATGTGCAGATCTGGGGAAATCAACTTACGATGAAATAATGCCGGGTCATTATTCTTTCGACGAGCTTGTCATTGATACTGTCAAAATACCTGACGGATTATTGATGTTCCGTTTAAAGGAGCATGTCCCGACAATTATTATTCACCGCAGTGTGGGTCGTTTGATCAAAGATTATGATCCTGAAAAGAAATCTCTGTCAGGCTGGAGTGTCGGGAAAATCATTCAGTAAGTTTGGCGGTTCTATTTTTTCGCGGAAGCTTTGGAAAACTCAATAAAATTTGGCCATGCTCTTTTTAAACAGCAGTTTTTCAAAGTTCCCTTGGAAATATTTGAAACCGGTTTTTTGAACAACGTTTGATATATCGAAATCTTAAAAAAAGGTTTGTGAAATGAAACAGTATAAGGATATGAAAATATGTTTCAATGAAGATAAGTATAAACTTTCCGGCGATTTGGTTTTGGAAGGTGCTTTTTCAGTCTTTGTGAACTGTGGAAGTCAATACGCGATATGGTATCAGTTTCCGAATGCAATAGTTTATACTCTCAGGGATCTTGATACGGGGATGGTCTATGAGTCCATCAACTTTGAATTGTCAATTTCTCATTCAGGCAGCAGTGTTTATGATAAATATGCCGGACTTCCATGTGATAGAATTGTGACTGAAAAATTCGAAACAGTGATTAGTGACATTTGTTTCGATGACCCGCCGTTTGAAGAAATTAAAAACTATGAGATTGCAGCACATTATTTAGGATGTGATTCCAATACTTTGATTGTGATAAATAAGCCGGTTAAACTGAAAAGATGGAACTAGAGTTTAAATGATAAATATATTGGAACACAGCATTCTTCTCTTGAGATCTCGTGAACTTACGGATCGGATTTTCGCGACGGACAGTTTGAAAAACAGCCGGTTTCCTTTTCAAAACGTGAATTTTTAAAAAATCCTTGTAGTTTTCAAAGTTCGCTAATGTTGATGAAACGTTAAATCTTGTATGTGTAAAAGCCGGGGGCTATGCGGATTGTCTTGCTCTGGTTATTGATGAAGCGGCAATGTTTTTTTCTTTATATTGGAATAGAGTGTGAGATTTTATGAAAAAGAAAATATTTAAGCCATCTGTTCTCTCGCTTGAGTTTATATCTTAGTGCAAAGAAATTGCAGAATATAATCAGAGGTTTATCCTTAGTTCAATGAAGTATTATCGTTTAATTTCCCCGGATAAGGGTGAAAATATCTATATGCAGCGAGCATCACATTCGTGCTTTTCTGACATATCGGGACAGTACCTTAATCCGGATGATGTCGAACTTCCGTTTCTTGTGAATATGCATGCAGGCGAGGAATCCGGTTGTGATCAGTTTGACATTGACTTTTATGGGGAAGCTGAATTGATGCCTGTTTCTGATCGCTTGAAGGACTTTTATACGACCTCTCCTCTAATGTCGGACGGTCTGGCTAAAACTATGCTTGAAGCCGGTGTGAAAAATCTTCAATTTTTTCCTGTTTTAATACAAGATCATGAAAGAGGGGAACTGGTGAAAAAATCGTATAAATTTTTCAATGTAGTCGGCCTGATCTCTTGTGCCGACTTGGAAGCATCCCTTTATTCTTCTGTTGGTGGAACATATTTTTTCCATGATCTGGTTATTGATGCAGCTAAAACAAACGGTGAGCTGCTTTTCAGGCTTGCAGAGGCTCCGTCGGAAATTATCGTTGCAGAGAAGGTCGCTGAAGCTATAAACAACGGTGGTTTTAGAGGAATTTTTGCTGAGTTTTTTCCGGAAACCGTTTAGCTGTATTTTTGGAAATGAATAAAAGACTGACGCTTTGTTGAAGAATTTCTTTAGGGGAAAAGCTTTGTCTTTACATATGCTTCTAAAAAAAGTGAATTTGAGTATGTCAAAAAAATTATAATTAGAGAGTTGAAGAAAATGAAAAAACTGGTGCTATGTCCAGATATGAACACTTCTCCTGATATGACTCTCAGGATAATGGTTCATGTAATGAAATGATATGGGAGGACGGTCTGATTATTGACCATGCTAAATATGATTTATCACGTCTTGAGTTTGTTTGTGAGAATTCCGGTGTAATGACTGATTATGCAGTAACTGATATGGGCTGTTCCCTGGTGTCGGAGCGCCTGAAAACATTTTTTGAAAGCAATGGTATTGATAATGTTCAATACTTTCCGGCAACTGTTATTGAGCGGGTTGGTGAAAAACCAAAAGGCGGATATTATGCCGCTAATTTTATCGGACTCCTGGACTGTATTGACAGGGAAGCCTCTGAGATGAATGCGGAAGAAGACGAAAATGGTGAGCTTAACATTATTTTCAGCATTGATAAACTTGTATTGAAAGATACGGAAGATGACAGGTTTCTCAGCCGCGCCTGTTCTTTTAGCAGATTGATTCTGATAGACGATAGTTTTATTGAAAAATTTAATGGTTCCCAAATTACCGGGTTACGTCTTATCGAGCCTGAATGGTGGGACGGTATAAACGGTGATACAAGGGATTATTGATTTTGTATGCGGCATTAATGTGCTGTTGAATATTGCTTTCTTCCTTGAAGCATATTATATATGTTTTGTCTTAGCAGGACTGAATTCTTGAATCATCATTGTAGATTTGTAAGCTCAATACTTTTTTCCCAAAGTTTGTCTGCCAGTCTTTTGTCATATGAGATAGGCGAAGAGGATATGATTTGTTTATTGTCAAAGTATTTCCCGGAAATATCCGCAACATCATCAGAGGTGCTAAGGTATATTTGAGTTTCAGCACCCATTTCCGGGCTAATTATTCCCATGGGGAATGTAAGGTCTGAATTTCTGTCTGTAACGCTGAATCTGGTTTTGACTACTCCCGGATGCAGGGCATTAATTGTTACCTGTGTTCCCTTCAGGTTCTCGGCCATCTTGTAGGTAAACATTAAATTGGCGAGCTTTGTGTCGCAATAGGCATCAAAACCGTTATAGTCATGTTTATGCATGAGGTTGTTCATGTCTATTTTTCCGTTGAGATGTGCATCGGAAGAGACAACCACTATTCTTGCTTGCGAGTTTTCTTTTAAAGTATCGAGTAAAAGATGTGTTGTCAGAAAGTAACCCAGGTGGTTGACTGCAAACGTGAGTTCTATATCCGCTTCATTCACTATTCTTTTATGATTCATCAAACCGGCATTATTAACGAGTATGTCAAGGCGGTCATATCTGTTCTTGAAACTGTCTGCGAAATCCCTTATGGACTTCTCTGAAGAAAAATCACAAAGAAACAGATCCACATTTTCATTTTTTGATTCTTTTTGTATTTCGTAAAGGGTTTGCTCTCCTCTGTTTTGATCTCTGGCAACGATAATGGTAGTTGCCCCCATTTCTGCTGCTCCTGATTTTTTTCGCTTTTGCCTTGCAGGTTTCTGTTCAGACCTGCATAGGCAAAATTATGTTTAAAACTAAATTACTTCTATAAATTCACTTCCTGTTTTCCTGTAGCCTCGAGGGTATAGTTCCTTGCTATTATCGTGGTAGCCGAGCGATACAAGCAGCACAACCTCTTCGGAGTCATTAAGTTTATATTCTTTCTTTATGGCTTCATAGTCTATTCCGCTCATAGTGTGTGAGTCTACACCAAATGCTTTCGCCGCATACATGATGCTCATTGCCAGAAGACTGCCATTTGTCAGGGCAAATCTGGTCATGCGTTCGTCTGATGTGCCGTATAATCCTTCGGCCATGCCTTTCAATTTGTCTGCTGTCTCTTTGCCGAGTCCTTCCTCCAGCTTGTTCCATATGGCGGCGTTTTCTTTAAAACCGGATTTGTCCCCTATTATTATAAGGGTGTAGGGTGCTTCTTTTATTTTGGGCTGATTCCATGCTAAAGGTAAAAGCCTTTCTTTTTCTTTTTCACTGTGAACCGCTATTACTCTCCATGGCTGCAAATTGAACGACGATGGTGTTAATGATGCGAGATCCATTATGCTGTTGAATGTCTCTTTGTCCAGTTCCCTTGATGTATCAAAGAAATTGACGCTTCTTCTTTCGGTGAATATTTTTTTATTCATGGTCTTAGTCTCCTTTGTTCTGGTTATTTTTTCCGCTCATCTTTTTAAGAAGCGAAACAAGTTCTTCTTTTTCTTTCTGGCTAAGCAAATTCAGTTCACTTGAGAGATTCTCAAGATGAACCGGGAAAACATCTTTTATTAAATCTAATCCTTTATCTGTTAGCGTTATGATGCTTGCTCTCTTGTCTTCAGGATCATGGTATTTTTGAATTAATCCTCCTCTTTCAAGATTCTTTATTACGACTGTCATGTTTCCTGCTGTTGTCAGAGTCTTTTCAATTAGGGTGCATATTTTCATTTCACCAAGATGGAAAAGTGTCTCAAGAACAGAGAATTGTGTCAGGGTCAAGTCGTATCTGGAAAGCATTCTTTGTGCAGCTCTTTCCAGCGCCAGATAATTTCTGGCGAATCCGATTACTATTCTCAGGTTTAAATCGTTGCTTTTGCCGTAGTTTCTTTTTTTTGTTTTCATAAATGCAAATTACTACTAACTAGTATTATTGTCAATAAAAATTACTAGTTAGTAGTAATTTTTTGTGGGTTATATCTTTTGAATTCCGTCAGGTTGAATTTCATTGTGTCGGTAATTACCGGGATTGTCGTACGGCAAAAATGAGATGAGAGGTGCAAACATTTAGGCAGAATATGCAGATTTATTCTATTGGCAATTCTGAAATTGAAACTATGTCGGTAGTTGCTGCTTGTTTGGTATGGCCCTTGGGTGAGCAAAATGTAGGGGCAATCCATTTGTGCTGTTAGAGTATAGTGAAAAATATCAGTTCAGGTGAAATACCTTTCTCAGGTACCCGAGAAATTCCGTGTCGTCACACATTATCTTTTCCGGGGAATCGCTTATTTTTGCCACAGGGTATCCGTTGCATCTGCTCATTTTTATTACTATACTGAGAGGTTCTATGCCGGGAAAGTCGTTAGTCAGGTTTGTTCCTATGCCGAATGATACTTTTATTTTGTCTTTGAATTCCACTGCCAGTGCGGCGGCTTTTTTGAAGTCAAGGCTGTCGCTGAAAACTATTGTTTTGGTTCGTGGATCAATTCCCAGCTTTTTATAGTGTTCTATCATTTTATGTCCGAATTCAACCGGGTCGCCGCTGTCGTGCCTCACTCCGTCATATAGTTTTGCGAAGTAAAGGTCAAAATCGTTCAGGAATGCCTCTATGCCTATTGTATCGGTCAGGGCAATGCCAAGGTCGCCCCTGTATTCATCAGTCCATTTTTGAAGCATGTATTTCTGGCTGTTATGGAGTTTTACACCTATGGCCTGGCCGGCCATGATCCACTCGTGTGCCATTGTACCTATGGGTTTTATACCATACTTCTTGGAGAAATAAACATTGGAAGTTCCTATGAAATTTACAGGCTCAAGTTTTTCGATAAGGTGTTTGATTACCTTGTCGTGCCATGAAAATGAATGTCTTCTTCTTGTCCCGAAATCAGCGAATTTGAAAATATCCCTGTTCTCTGCGATTACATCAATTTTTTTGTCAAGAAGATCTCTTGCTCCCCTGTAGTCCGGAACCTTGACAATATTTCTGAAGTAGACCTCATTGACTATGGCAAGGAGTGGCACTTCAAAGAGAATAGTCAGAAGCCAGCTCCCTTTTATTTTTATGTCCAGGTTTCCCCGTGGGCCCTCTGAGACATGAACATGATTTTTGTTGAGGCGGAAAAGGCTCAGGAAGTCTATGAAGTCTCTTGTGAAAAACGGGATAGTTCTGAGATAGGTGAGTTCTTCGGAATGGAATTTCAGTTCACAGAGATTTTTAAGCTCTTCATCAATCTCTTCAACATATTGAGCAATATTAATATTTTCAGTTCTGCAGTTGAAAGAGTATTCCGCATCCACATCCGGAAAGCTGTGGAGAACCGCCTGCATCATTGTAAACTTATAAAAGTCATTATCCAGTAAACTGTTAATTATCATGCCAAGTATCCGAAATTAAATTTTAGATATGTCATCAATCACATCTATTCCAATGCTTTTCATTTCTTCTATTGCGTTCTTTACGGTGTCAACCGAAATTCCTCTGCATGCACTAAGGTTTACTATTACGTTAAAACCTGCATTTTTAAGCTGAATAGCAGTGGTCTTGACACAGTAATCAGTTGCAAGACCTCCCGTAATTACGGTATCTATTCCCTCGCTTTTAAGGTATTCAATGATACCGGTAGAGAGTTTCTCTTCAAGGTCGTGGAAACATCCTCCATATGGATGCATATCCGGTTCCATTCCCTTCCAGACAAAAAAATCGTAATCCGCAGGGTGGGGTAGTCCGTCAAGGAGTTCAGCTCCTTCCGTTCCGGAGATACAGTGAGAGTTCCATGCTATATCAACATTTTTTCCGGATATTTCTGTAAACTGGGGAGTTTTATCATCTGCAAGCCATACTGCATTGGAGGGATGCCAGTCCTTTGTGCCGATCCGCAGTTTTGCAAATTCGGCCTGTTTATTGAGGGATGATGCTATTTCATCTCCGCCGGGAACAGGCAGTTCGTCGGGGCATAGTGGGGTGAAACCTTTTTGTGCATCCACATCAATTGAGGCCGTTCTGTTTTTCTCTGGTGTCATTTGTAACCTCGGGGTATTGAATTTGTGATAGTTAATGTTTTTTTGTGAAAAAGGGCAATAAAATTAAAAAAATTGTTGACATTTAAGCAATATTCGGAATGATTCTTATTATGGATAGCAAAATTAAATACAGAAAGAGCAGGCAGAGAGATACCATTCAGGAAATGCTTATGAACCGTAAGGATCATCCTACTGCTGATACTCTCTTCTTCGAGCTGAAAAAGGAATTTCCTGACTTGAGCCTTGGCAACGTTTACCGCAACCTGAATATACTTGTGGAGCAGGGAGTTATTCAAAGGCTTGATCTTGGAAGTACATTTAACAGATTTGACGGAAATGCTGCTCCCCATAGTCATTTTATCTGTACAATATGCAACAGCGTAAGTGATGTGGATCTGAAATTTGATCTTGATGTGTCCATAGTTAGTAATGAATCTCTTGCTGGTCACATCTCCGGATATAAATTAGACTTTTTCGGTGTATGTGAAAAATGCAGAAGATAGTTTTTTATATTATATTATTAGTAATCGTTACGAATAGAAATAAGAACTTTGTTTCTTTTTCCAATACCATATTAGAACAAACACATAAGGAGGAATGAAATGGAATCAAGAATGCCGCTTATTGGAGACAAGTTTCCGGACATGGAAGTCGTAACAACAAGGGGGGTGAAGAAACTTCCCAGTGACTATAAGGGGAAATGGTTTATACTATTCAGTCATCCGGCTGATTTTACTCCCGTCTGCACTACAGAATTTATTGCATTTCAGAAACGTTACGATGAATTCAAGGCTCTCAATACTGAACTTATCGGATTGAGTGTGGATCAGGTATTTGCACATATCAAGTGGGAGCAATGGATAAAGGAAAATATGGGTGTGGAGATCAAATTTCCCATAATAGCGGATACCGGAAAGGTTGCAAATGAACTTGGCCTGATTCATCCCGGGAAAGGCACCAATACCGTGAGGGCGGTGTTTTTTGTCGACCCTCAGAGTACAATCAGGGCTATGCTCTATTACCCTCAGGAGCTGGGAAGAAATTTTGATGAATTTTTAAGAATGATTAAGGGATTCCAGGTTGCAGACCGTGAAAAGGTGGCAATACCGGCAAACTGGCCCAATAGTGAAATTCCTGAACTTGAAGGTGACAGGGTTATCATTCCGCCTGCTACAGATGTTGAGGCTGCGGAAAAGAGAAAGAGTGAATATGACTGCTTCGACTGGTGGTTCTGTCATAAAAAACTGTAATTTTCAAAACTTAAGCTTGAAAACATCCAACCTTTGACCCGGATTCTGTCCGGGTCTTTTTTTTAAACCAGGGATGTGCAGATACAAAAAGAAAATTTACACGGCTGGTCCCGGCTGGGGTTATTAAATTTTATCAATTAAAGAATCTTCAATATCAGCGATGGAGCGGGGCGGAGAGACTGCATCTGGTCTCTAAAGCAGCTTGAGTTTTTAAAAGAATTTCTGAACTGCGGGTATGAAGGATCTGCACGGAATGATGAAGAGTAATTTCCCCTTGTATCCAGAATTAATAATTTCTTTCACGGCAATAAGTTGTAAAATTTAGTGTGATTTTTTTGATTTTTCAGGCATGATTGAAACAGCGTGTTTCGTGTCAGTAGGCAAGCGTTCCGTTTTCACTTTGTCACAAATTCTAATTACTTAATTTGTGACCGGGAATTTTCTGGAAAAAAAGAATATCTTGTTTCCCCCAGCTTCAGCAGCTGTCACTCTCAAAATAACTATTCTCCGTGAGTATCCGATAATCAGTGCTTATTTTTTTAGTGTAATTCCTTCTTTATTAAACTTTTCAGGGAATCTGCCTGTTTTCTGGCAGTAGAACTCTCTGATAGGTATCAGATCCTTTTCCGGATCCCCTGTTGGTGTTATGAACGGGCCGAATCCGGCTTCCTTTTTCAGATAGTCTATATAGGCACATGATATCGGTATTCCGGCTCCCAGTGCAATATGATAAAATCCGGATTTCCATGAAGAAACTCTTTTTCTCGTACCTTCAGGCGCAAGTGAAAGGATTATTTCATCTTCATTTTTCAGTATCTCTATTGCTGCATCGACCATGTTTGTTTTCTGGGATCTGTCAACAGGTATGCCTCCAAGCCACATCATCACTGTTTTAAAGGGGAATGAAAAAATGGATTCTTTCCCGAGCCAGTTCGGCTTCAGTTTCAATGCAAAGGAAAGAAAAAGGGCAATGGGGAGGTCCCAGTTGCTAGTATGGGGGGCGAGGATAACGATCATTTTTTTGTGCTCAGGAAATGTTCCGGTGAACTTCCAGCCTGAAAGTTTAAATATAGTCAGTGCAAGAAGGCGGAATATATGCCTGATAAATGGTGTATTGAATATGGTAATTTTGCTTTTCATTGTGATAAGTATAAAATTTTTTATAAATATTTATAGAAAAACTGTGGTGTAGAGGTCAATAAAAATAACTGATGGGAATAAAAAATCCATACTTCTTGATGCCAGCAACTATGCCTGAAAGTATGGATTTTTATTTATCTCTTATGCAATTTATGCGGTGAGAGACTGATAAATATCAAAGAAATAGTTTCTATCTTTTCTTTTTATGATGACATGCCATCCTTCATTATCATAGAAAGTTTTAAAGTTTCTTGCCTGTGAAAATGTCAGAACGTTTTTTGGATTGATTGTGCAGTATTTTGTATCATCCCAGTTTGTTCTTTTCATTGTGGCCCATGCATCTGTTATAAGTTTTTTGAGAATAGGTTCCTCTTCATTTGAAGCAACAGTTATATCTTTTGGACTAAAACCTGCCATGATGATCTCCTTATTTTATATAAAATATCGACAAAACACTACATTTAAATAATTTAAATGTCAATACATTAATTGTCCAGTTTTATTTAATTTTTATTGTATTAATTTTTATTATTGCTAACCTGTCCACGTGAAAAATTTGAAGACCATAAATCATGCACATAAAAAAATTGATAAATTGAAGAAGCGTCTTTTTCTTCCGAACTTCATGAAACAGATGCGTAAAAGAGGGATTGGGGGTATTTCGGGCGGGAACAGGGTAACCCTCATTACAGAGGGTGATGATTTTTTCAGGAGAGTTTTTGCAGCAGTTGATGGTGCGAAAACCAGTATAAACCTGGAATCTTATATTTTCAGGAGTGATGATGTTGGTCTCCTCCTTGCCGAGAAGCTTGCCCTGAAGGCTGAAAAGGGTGTCGAAGTCAATGTAATATATGATTCAGTTGGCAGCATCGGAGTCTCTCCTTCCATGTTTAAACTTATGGAAATCTCTGGTGTTGAGATTATTGAATACCACCCGTTTGTGCCGTGGAGAAAATACTGGGGCCTTAATTTAAGGGATCACAGGAAAATTTTGATTATTGACGGGGTCAAGGCCTTTGTGGGGGGCATAAATATAGGCCTTGAATATGCAGGGCCTGAATTTGAGGGCGGCCGGTGGAGAGATACTCATGTTATGGTGGAAGGGCCTGCTGTCAGGGATATTCAGTTTTTTTTCATGGAAAACTGGTACCGGAACGGCGGTTCTGTAATGAACAGCTCAACCTATTTCCCTGATCTTAAAAAGGTCGGCAACAGGCTTGTAATGGTTCTGTGCAGCAGATCCCGGAGAAATGTCAGGCCCGTTCATGAATCATACCTTTCGGCAATATCCAATGCAAGGGAGAGAATATTTATTACAAATGCATACTTTATACCGGATGCAAAAATATACAGGGAACTTGTGAGAGCCTCGGAAAGAGGGGTGGATGTTTCGGTCCTCCTTCCTGGAAAATCTGACCTGCCCTTTGTGAAATATGCCAGCAGGTATCTGTATAAGCGCTATCTCAAGCACGGCATAAGGATTTTTGAATACAACAGGGATATTCTTCATGCCAAAACAGCCGTAATAGATTCACTCTGGTCAACAGTGGGGTCGTCAAATCTTGACAGGAGAAGTTTCAGGAAAAATCTGGAAGTAAATGTTGTTGTTCTCGATGAAAAGTTCGGAATGCAGATGGAATCGGTTTTTATGGACGATCTTGCCGAGAGCTCTGAGGTTATTTTGAAGGATTTTGGCCGTCGGGGAGTCTCTGAATTTCTGCTTGAGTGGCTTTGCTACAGGTTCAGAAACTTTTTTTAGTAAAAATCTTGACATTATCAAAGTACATATTCATATGATTTTGAAAAAAGGTAACCCATGGTTTTTGGAAAAGGCAATACAGGATTTTTTATAGCATTTTCTCTCATCGGAGCAATATGCGGTTCTGCATTGGGGAATCTTGCTGCAGGTTTTCTGCCTCAGCTTAAGTTCCTGACCACGAGCCTTACAGGGCCAATTGGGCTTAACCTTGAAATAATCACCTTTAGTATCAAATTAAATCTTGCATCTATCCTCGGCCTTGTCGCCGGGATTATAATATTCCGCAGGATTTAAGGCCACAGCAGTGGTTATTAAAAGCCCGGATGTTTTTCGGGTGGATTTAAACCGGTATTGTTCCGGTTGCCTCATTCCATATTGATAAGAATAGGCAGAAACATAATACCTCTCGTTGAGGGGATGGGCAAATTGTCCCTTCCGTCATGAAGCTGTATGTTCAGTTTTCTGTGCGGGAAAAATCTAAATTATTTATTACAATCAGGGGGTACTGAATTGGCAGTAGTATCAATGAAAGCGTTACTTGAATCAGGTGTTCACTTCGGACATCAGACCAGAAGATGGAATCCTAAAATGGCACAGTTTATTTTTACAGCCAGAAACGGGATACATATCATCGATTTGCAAAAGACAATGCAGAGAGTGAAAATCGCATATGATGCGATGAAGGAACTTGCTGAAAAAGGCGGAAATGTTCTTTTCGTGGGAACAAAAAAACAGGCTCAGGGAGCTATAGTTGAATACGCCGAGAAATGTAATCAGTATTATATTGCTGAAAGATGGCTCGGAGGTCTTCTTACAAATTTCAAGACTGTGAATAATTCAATTCAGAGACTTAAGGATCTTGAAAGAATGCAGGAAACAGAATCCTGGGATGCAGAAACTAAAAAAGAGATACTTGAGCTTCAAAGAGAACTTGCAAAGAAAGATAAAATTCTTTCAGGTATCAAAAATATGAGTAAACTTCCGGACGCTCTTTTTATAATTGATCCGAAAAGAGAAGCTATTGCCGTCAGAGAGGCACAGACTCTTGGAATTCCGATTTTTGCCGTTGTTGACACGAACTGTAATCCCGATGAAATCGACTATCCAATTCCGGGAAATGATGATGCAATCAGAGCTATTGCTCTTTTCCTTGAAGTTATGGCAAATGCAATAAATACAGCTCATGCCGGAGGACAGTCTGAGAACGGAGAAGGTCTTGCTGAAGAGGCTTTTGATCAGGATGAAATTGCAGAGATCACAAAAGAAACTGCATCTGAAGAAGATGAAGAAGGTGAACCTGCAGGAGATGAGTGGTAAAAAGTACGCAAAAAGAAATGAGTAAAGGAGATTAAAAAGTGGCAGAAGTAACTAGTGAAATGATAAAACAACTCAGAGATAAAACTCAGGCCGGTATGATGGACTGTAAAAAAGCTCTCACTGAAACCGGTGGGGATATGGAAAAAGCAGTTGAATTCCTACGTAAGAAAGGACTTGCATCTGCTGACAAGCAGATGGGAAGAGAAGTAACTGAAGGAATAGTTACATCATATATTCACAGCAATATGAAGCTCGGAGTTCTTCTTGAACTCAAATGCGCTACAGACTTTGTTGCAAGAAATGAAGGCTTCCAGGAACTGGGACGTGAGATAGCAATGCACGTTGCAGCTGCGGCGCCGCTTTATAAATCAGTAGAAGATGTTCCTGCGGAAGTTGTTGAGAAGGAAAAGGAAATCTACAGAGAGCAGATGGCTAATTCCGGGAAACCTGAAAACGTCATAGAAAAAATCGTTGATGGAAAGCTGCAGAAGTTTTATTCTGAAGTATGCCTCCTTGAACAGGAGTTTATCAAGGATAACAGCGTAAAAATCAGAGATCTTATTAAAGAGAAAATTTCTACATTTGGTGAAAATATAGAAGTTGGTAAGTTTTCAAGATTCCAGATAGGTATGTAAATCTATGGAAAGCGAAATTGCACCGCATTACAAAAGAATTTTGTTAAAACTCAGCGGTGAGGCTCTTGCCGGTCCTGATAAGACCGGCATAAATCCTGCTATTATTCAGCAGATTGCCTCTGAAGTGAAAGAGGTTGCTGATCTGGGTATTGAAATTGCCATGGTCATAGGAGCAGGCAATATTTTCAGGGGCGCAATGGCCGAGGAACTCGGGATCAACAGGTCTACGGGGGATTTCATGGGCATGCTTGCAACGGTTATGAATTCCATGGCAGTGGAGAATACGCTTGAAAAAATGAATCAGCCCACAAGGGTTCTTACCTCAATCGAAATGAAACACGTGGCAGAGCCTTATACAATTCAGAAGGCCAATGACCATCTGAAAAAAGGCAGAATCGTAATTGCCGCCGGTGGAACAGGGCATCCCTATTTTACAACAGATACTGCAGCAAGCTTAAGGGCCGTTGAACTTGGTGCTGATATCCTTCTAAAGGCAACAAGGGTTGATGGTGTATACACCGGTGATCCGGAAAAAGATCCTGAAGCAAAGAAAATTACAGAGATATCCTATATAGAAATGATTCAGAAACAACTGAGGGTCATGGACCTTACGGCAATTTCTCTCTGTATGGATAATAATCTGCCAATTGCTGTATTCAATCTTTTTGAAAAGGGTTCGCTGAAGAGAATTGTAATGGGTGAAAAACTGGGAACTTTAATTTCCTGAAGTGAGGTGTTGTAATGTTGAATGAAATTTTGGATAATGTTAAGGATAGAATGGAGAAGAGCGTTTCCAATCTGCAGAAGGAATTCTCCGCCATACGAACAGGAAGAGCCAATCCTGCAATGTTTGAATCAATCAGGGTTGATGTCTATGGATCGGAAATGCCTATACACCAGGTTGCTACTATATCCATTCCTGAACCGAGACTTGTGGTGATTCAGCCCTGGGATAAAACAAATCTTTCAGGTATTGAAAAGGCCATTCTCAAATCAGACCTTTCATTAAATCCGTCAAATGATGGTAATCTTATAAGGATACAGATTCCTGATCTCACAGAGGAGAGAAGGAAGGAGTATGTGAAGCATGCAAAGCATAAGGCTGAAGAATGCAAGGTTTCCATAAGAAATATAAGAAGGGACGGCAATGAAATGATTAAGTCCCTTGAAAAGGATAAGGAAATATCCGAAGATGATTCAAAAGCCAGTCAGGACAGTGTTCAGAAGATTACTGACAAGTTTGTTGATGAAGTCCAGAAGCTGACTGAGAATAAAGAAAAGGAAATCCTTAGTATATAATTTATATCCGCCCTTCGGGGCGGTATAATAATATTTGATATATGAAAAAAAAAGAAGATATCTTAAAGAACGGTCCGATTCCTGCACATGTGGGGATAATAATGGACGGCAACGGCAGATGGGCAGAGAAAAAAGGGCTTCCAAGAAAAGAGGGGCACCAGGCGGGTGCAGAGGTTATTGAGCCCTTGCTGGACAGCGCCATGAAGATCGGCGTTAAAGCTGTTTCCCTCTACGCATTTTCTGTTGAAAACTGGTCCAGGCCTGTTTCTGAGATCAGAGGACTCTGGTCACTGCTTGAATATTTTTTTTCAGAGAAACTTGAACTTATAAAAAGCAAAAAAATAAGAATCATCCATTCCGGATCGTTAAGTAAACTCCCGCCAAAAACGAAAAATGTAATATTAAAATCAATAGAAGAAACAAAGAACAATAAGGGCATAATCCTTAATTTCTGTATTAATTATGGCGGCAGGCAGGAGATCGTTCGTTCTGTTAATGAATGGATAAAAGTCAGAAAGCCTAATGAAATGATAACTGAAAAAAAAATAGGCCAGTATCTATATACAAGAGGACTGCCTGAACTTGATCTGATGATCCGTACCAGCGGAGAGTGCAGAATAAGTAATTTTTTATTATGGCAGTGCGCTTATGCTGAATTTGTCTTTACAGATACACTGTGGCCGGATTTTGATGAGGACTCATTTTATAAAGCAATTGGTGAATTCCAGAAAAGGGAAAGGAGATTTGGTGGAATATGAGTGTTTTTAATAAGGAGACACTGTTCAGGGTTTTGAGTGCGTTGGTGGCCCTGCCGGTACTATTTTATGTTCTTATAACAGACGATTTTAAGTGTATTCCAATTTTATTGGGATCTGTGGTTATCTCACTTGTTTCATTGTATGAATACTACATGATTTCTGACAGAGGTGAAGGTGGGAGAGCATTCCTTAAAACCGGACTTTTTTTCGGCCTTCTGCTGAATCTTGCTGTTTATCTGCTTGGATTCGGAAAACTCTACGGCTACGGCCGGCTTCTTGGTGATAACAGCTCCAACATAATAATGAGTATTATAATTTTATTTGTTGCAGTGGTCTTTGCTGCTCAGCTTTTTACCAGGCCCCTTAAGGGCGGTACATATTCCGTAGCAGTAACCATATTTGGTGTTATATTTATAGTAATGTTTTCATCGCATCTTGTACTTCTGAAATCCCTGAAAGATGGGGTTTTTTATATAATGATTCTCATCGTAGTTGTTATGCTCAATGATACAGGGGCCTATTTCGGCGGAAATTTTTTCGGCAAGCACAAGATTGGATTTGAGGTTTCTCCCAATAAATCATGGGAAGGCTACTTTTCCGGACTTCTTTTCAGTATTCTGGGCTTCATAATCGCGAATCAGGTAATAATGTCTTTTTTCTCCAGAGAGCTGTTTACAATGCTTGAATCTGTTTTTCTCGGCATAGGGATAAGCATTCTGGCAAATACCGGTGACCTTGTGGAATCCGCGGTCAAGAGGGATGGGGGCATAAAGGATTCCGGCTCAATTATTCCCGGACACGGTGGTATGTGGGATGTCTTTGACGCAACAATTTTCTCTCTCCCATTTTTTTACTATTATCTGATCTTTAAGGGGATACCCTAGAATCAATGGAATACGTAACTATTCTTGGGTCTACGGGTTCTATCGGGGAATCGACTCTGAGGGTTATCAGGAGCAATCCCGATGTCTTCAGGGTTATGGGACTCACCTGTAACAAAAATCTTTCAAAAATTTCTCAACAGATTGAAGAGTTTTCTCCGTCATTTGTCGCTATTGCTGAAAGTTCTCTTGCGGAAAGCGAGGAGTTCAGACAGATGAAGGAGAAATATGCAAATGTGGAATTTTTCTTCGGTCATGAAGGAGTTCAGCAAGCCGCGTCTGTTTCGACAGATATAGTGGTTTCAGCAATTGTGGGCGGAGCAGGATTGATGCCTTCTCTTCGTGCTCTGGATTCATGCAGAAAGATAGCTCTTGCCAACAAGGAGACACTTGTTATGGCAGGTGATATATTCATGAGTCTTGTGAGGGAGAAGGGTGTGCAGCTTGTTCCGGTGGACAGTGAGCACAGTGCGATTTTTTCTATCATTGATGAGATGAATATGAGCCATATTGAGAAGTTTATTATAACTGCATCGGGAGGGAGCCTTCGGGATTGCCCTGTGGAACATCTTGAAAAGGTAACACCTGCTGAGGCATTGAAACATCCCACATGGAATATGGGAGGAAAAATTACCATAGATTCGGCCACTCTCATGAACAAGGGCTTCGAGGTCATTGAGGCTAACAAGCTTTTCGGCATGGGATATGAAAGAATTGATGTTATTATTCATCCCGAGAGTGTGATACACTCCATGGTGGAAACAATTGACGGTTCAGTTTATGCTCATCTTGGTGTAACGGACATGGCATTGCCCATATCAAACGCATTGTTTTATCCGGAGAAGAGAAGTAACCAGTTCGGGAGACTTAATCTCCTGAATGTGGGATCTTTGACTTTTAGAGGTGTTGATCACGATAAGTATCCGTCACTTGCTTTGTGTTATGATTCAGGAAAAGAGGGCGGAATAATGCCTGCGGTTCTTAACGGGGCCAACGAGGTTGCTGTTTATGCCTTTCTGGAGGGGAAAATAGGATTCAATGATATTTACAGAACGACAAGAAGTGTTCTTGATAAAATTCCAAATGTTTCAAATCCGGAACTGGATGATATAATTATGGCAGATCGAAATTCCAGGGATCTGTCTTCAAGACTTATTAAGGAGATTATGCAATGATGACATTGACATATATTTTTGGAGCCATTGTGCTGCTGGGCCTGTGTATTTTTGTCCATGAACTTGGACATCTTTTAGGCGGCCGCATGGTTGGGATAAAGGCCAGAGTTTTTTCCATGGGGTACGGAAAAGGGGTGCTGAAGAAAAAGATAGGTGATACAACCTATCAGGTTACATTGATACCCTTTGGCGGTTACTGCAGCTTTTACGGAGAGGATCCGGGCGAAAAGAGAGAAGGGAAGGGGTATGAGTTCCTGACCGCTTCTCCATGGAGAAGGATAGTTACTGTTGTAATGGGGCCAGTTTTTAATCTTATATTCGGTGTGCTTTTATTTTATATAATGAGCGTTGTTGGATATTCTGAGGAAACAAACAGGATTCTCATTCCGGGTGAGTATAAAATGGCAGGGTATGTTTCCCCGGCTGAAAAGGGCGGACTCAAAACAGGTGATGTTGTTGTGTCAATAAATGGAAAGAGTGTAAAATCTTTTTCCGATATCCAGGCGGCTATTCTGTTTTCTGATGGAAAGAAAATAGATGTCGATGTTCTGAGAGATGGTAATAAGGTGACTCTTTCTGTTCTTCCTAAAATGGAACCAGGTTCCGGAAGATATTCCATCGGTATTATGCCCTATACAAAGGGAATTGCTGTAACTTCTGTTGTAAGGGGAGGTGCTGCGGACAGATCGGGGCTTAAAACAGGAGATGTCATTTTTGCAATCGACAGTCTGCCGGTTCGGACTCCCCTGGATTTTTCATCTTATCTGCAGAAAAAAGAGGGTGTTCCGGCAACAATTCATTTTTTGAGGGGTAATGATAAAATTGAGGCCTCTATTGTTCCGGGAAAGACAAAAATTTTTGTAATAACAAACGCACGCGGTGCTGTTGATACGATTGTCGGCAATGAGCAGTTTATCGGTCAGATCAGGAGCGGAAAGGTCAGAGTGGACGGCAAACCCATTCTTGCATATGATGAATTTATAAATGATGTAACCAGGGTAAAAAATCACGGTTTAATTCTGGATGTATCTGATAAAAGATACGAAGGTGCAGTTAAAATTATTGATAAGGCCATGGTTGGTATATCAATCGGTTTTGTCTTTGAAAATGTAGATGTCAAGTATGGCCCCGGAGAAGCTTTTGTTCAGTCAATCGCAGAACCCTGGGAATTTATTGTTATGAATGTTAAAGGTTTTGGCATGCTTTTTCAGGGGAAAATGGATGTGAGAGAGAATCTCTCCGGCCCTATTCGAATTGCAAAAATTGCTGGTGATGTTCTGTATAATAGGGGAGTGGCGGATTTTATTCTTTTAATGGCGAAAATTTCGATAATACTTATGATAATGAATCTCCTGCCGATACCTGCTGTTGATGGAAGTCATATTGTGTTTTACCTGATAGAAGCAGTCAGGGGCAGGCCCATAAGTGAGCATGTCATGGCTCGTATTCAGGGATTCGGGGTGTTTTTCCTTATAGTGCTTGGTGCATTTGTAATTTTAAATGACATCACCATGCTTCCTTTTGTTCAGAATCTATTTAAGTGATTGTCTTATAAAAATGGCCCAGTCCCCCCAGACTGAGCCATTAACCTTTTTATCCTTCACTGATATGTCTGGTATTATCCGGACATATCAGTGAATCTCATTTACTGTAATTTTTTTTGGCTTTATATTCTCCGATTTGCTGAGTTTCAGTTCGAGAATGCCGTTTTCGAGTTTTGCCTCAATTTTATTCCTGTCAATTTCATTGCCAATCTGGAAAGTTCTTTCGTAGTCTGACTTTTTAAATTCAACATATTTGAAATTGTCTTCGTTCTTGCCGCTTTGTATTTTTCCTGTAACTGTCAGTTTGTCATCGTTGATGATAATTTCCAGATTTTCCCTGTTAACGCCAGGTATTTCCAGCGAGATCAGGTAGTAATCTTCATTTTCTGAGATATCCGCAACTGGTATCAGGGTTCTTGTTTCTGTGTTTTGGCTGATGTTCAACATATTAATTCTCCTTTTCTGTTATCTTACTTCTATTTTTTTTGGTTTTGCATCTTCAGCCTTTGATAGTTTTACTGTGAGAATGCCATTCTTGATTTCAGCGTTTATGTTGTCTGTATCAACCCTGTATGGCAGGTTGACTGATTTGCTGAATTTTCCGAATGTCCTTTCTCTTCTCAGAAAAGAGGTATTCTGTTCGTCATGCCTTTTTTCTCCGCTGAGAGTAAGTTTTTTTTCAACTATCTCAATTTCGATGTCGCTGGAATTTATTCCGGGAACCTGCGCCATGATTTCTATTTCATTTTCATCTTCCCTTATGTTCAGCAATGGATAGTTTGTTCTGTGAAAACTCTTGTTTTCCAGTAAATTGTCAAAAACTGTGCTGAGTCTGAATAGATCATCAAAATAACTTTGTGTATACATGTTTCCTCCATGTGTATCTTATTATTGTTAGCACTCAACTTTATTGAGTGCTAACAATAATAAGATACAATTATCACTTCTGTTCGTCAATAAAAAATTTTAGTTTTATGGAATTAATTAAATGTTTTTTTTGTATGCTGCCATTCAAGAGCGAACCTGAAAAGGTCTGAACTGCTGTTGAGTTTCAGCTTGTTCCTGATTTTAAGTCTGTGGGCTTCAACAGTTTTTGAGCTAATATTGAGCTGTGTTGATATTTCTGTAGTTTTATTCCCCTGGGCAATGAGCTGGAATATCTGAAATTCCCTGTCGCTTAAAATTTTTAGAGAATCATCATAATTTTCGTGAGTTTCTTCATTGAGATTATTTATTATTCTGGTTTTCATAATTTCACTGAGGTAAAGGTTGCCGTCTAGAATTGTTCTGATAGCTTTTATTATATTATCTGTAAGATCATTTTTCATTACATAACCGTTTGCTCCGGCTTTAATGGCCCTTTCTGCATAGATTGCCTCATCATGCATGGAAAGAACAAGGGCTTTAATGTTTTTGTAGCGTTTTTTGATGCCTTTTAGCAAATCGATGCCGTTCGCTGCTCCTTTCAGGGATATATCTATTATCATGAGATCTGGTCTTGCCTTTGCAAGTTCTGATATTGCAGTTTCGGCATCAACTACAGCCGTTGTTACCTTCAAATCCTCCTCCCTGTTTATAAGCTGTGTGATGCCGTCAGATACAATTGGGTGGTCCTCAACAATCATGATTTTAGTAATATTTTTTTTCATACCCAATCCCCGTGAGTTATCAGTATATTTTTTTTACGGAAAATGTGCACAGTACTGTTGTGCCGGCCCTGTCAGTTATTATTTCCAGATCTCCACCGATTGATCTGGCTCTGTACTTCATAATTTCAAATCCTATTCCGGACTCATCAGCCCCTACTGTACTGAATCCTCCGCCGTTATCAACTACTTTTAAGTAGCCCTGATTTTTTATATAACCCGCTTCGATCTGAATTTTAGTGGAGGAGGAATGCTTTGCTGAATTTGCAACTGCTTCCTCTGCAATATAATACAGTTCCTTTATTATGGATTCATCTTCTATATGAAAGTCATCATTAATCTTGATCTCACACTGATGGTTATAATTTCTTTCAATTGTAAGGGATACTGCATCAAGCATCTCCCTGAATTCCAGGCCATAATTTTTAAATGGAATTAATCCATGTGAAAGCCTGCGTACTTCATTTATTGAATTTTTAATATCATCTTCAATTTTTCTTAATTCATCCTTCAGTGGACTGCCTGCATCGGAAAGTTTATCTCTGAGCAGCCTGGACTGTATGGCTATTGCAAGGAGATCATGGCCCAGATTGTCATGTAGACTTATTCCGACCTTTTTTCTTTCTTCATGCATTACCTCAAGGATTTTTGCTTCCATTTTGATGCTTTCGGTAATATCCCTGGCGTAGAGGATAACATCATATTTATCATTCTTTTTTATTGGGAAAAAAATAATCTGAAGGAGGTGCATTTTTTCTTCGTTAAGATGCCATATTTCACTTGTACTTTTTATACCTGAAAAAGCATCAGCAATGGCCTGCTGAATTTTTTCGTCGCTTGCTGCAAGTCCGGTTTTATAAGTCTTAACAATGTCCCTGCATTTTCTGGTATTAAAGTTTTTGCTGTGGAAATTTTTGAAAAAAATATTGGAAGCCATGATACTCCCGTTGTTGTCAAAGTAGGCAAACATGGCTCTGGACCTGTCTATCATCTGTTTATAATAGTCATTTTGGGTTTTATTTTCGCATGATCTGTCAGTTTCAATATGTGAAACTATGATTTTATTTTTTTTTGAACCGCTGTAAAGGTATGAAACAAATTTATGGTTAAAGACAGATTCGGTGGTATCTATTATCGCAGGTGCAGTAGCGGTTCTGTTTTTTGTGGAAAGAATTTTGGGATCAACATCGAACAGGTCTGTAAAAAAAATATTGCGGAAGTTCTGTGCAAGTTTTTTTTTGGCAGAACAGTTAAACCATAGTATTTTGCCTTTCTCATCCACCAGAAAAACCATGTCATCAATTTCATTAAAAATTTTTTTTATAGATTTTATATCTGAATAGAGCTCTTTCATTCTAGGCTTCCATGTCTATGACTGCGCCGCTTATGGCATTAACCGGGCATGCTTTCATGCACAGTCCGCAGGCAACACATTTTTCTGAATCAAAAAGAACCCTCATCGTTTCACGGTCAATATAAAGAGCATCAACCCTGCATACAGCAGTACAGGCTCCGCAATGAACACAGATGTTGTCGTCTTTCCTTATCTGGTCAGAGAGTTTTCTTGCCTCCACTCCCTCAGTTTCGAAATAATTCAGAGTGTCCTGTATTTCTGCTTTTGTTCCCTTTAGTTCAAGTATAATACGCCCTTCCTGTTTGGGAAAAATTTTGGCTTCGAGTACATTAAATTCAATGTTAAAGTCTCTTGCAATTCTGTATATGATGGGTTTATACATTATCTCTTTTCTGAATATGAGCAGAACATTTAACGATTCCATGGGTACCTCGTGAGTATTATATTTCTAGTTTATCATTAATTTTATTACAAGATTTAAACATTGAATTTACGGCTCCGTAAGTTCAATGTTTCCAATCGCTGCCATTTTATCGTGGTATAGCGCAAGAATGCCGTTTACACCACTAATAGTCATTCCAAATTCAAGGGCATCCATTAAATGGTTTTCTTTTTTTATACGGTTACATATCTCTGTTGCTGCAGAATCTGCCAGTGCGGCTGACTCGGAAACAACTGTTACTGAGTCAGCATTTCCGAAACTCAGGGAGTGTCCGAGTTTTGATGAGGACGTGCATATGCCGCAGGGGGTGTGCTCTGAATATACTTTAATGGCTATTCTGTCCCTGAAATAGATGTTGTTTGTATATACAGATACATTCATATTCCTGTCTGTTTTTAACCAGATATCTCCTCCATTTTCAACTATTATTTCTTTATTGTATTTTAGAAGGTGAATTCCAACAGATTGTGCAATTGCCCCTGCAACTGACGCCATGGGGCCGGTTCCGGCTGCTGCTGATGATTCTATCATGTTCCGGATAACTTCCGTGCAGTCATCAGTTTCCGCTACAGGAGTGAGGGCTGTCTGAAATTCCGGATACTTTTTTATATGGCTTTCTATTTCATGGCGGAGAGATTTTATTTTTTCCAGTGCCTGATCGTGGCAATTTTGGTCAGACAGAATGTATAAATCTGTTGTGTCTACACATGCCCTGTAAGGGGAGAGTCCTTCCGGTGCAAAGGTTCTGTAGAATCTTTTTGAGTGAATGCTGTGCATTATCTTTTTGCTGTTGGAATCTGCAGTTGAGGTACACCTACAGTAAAACCGGATTCTATCCAGTCCTTGAGTTTAAGAGAAATTTCAAGAGCCTTCGGGTAACTCGATAGAGGGGAAGTAGGTATTTTTTTATTACCGTAGGAGATGTAACCGGATTTCATTTCCGCATAGGTATAGTGTCTCAGGATATTGTCCCTTCCCTCGGGATAATCGGCTCCGTAGTCAATGAGAGGGACCTTGATGTCATGATCGGTTAATCCTGTGAAAAAAGCCATTTCCTCATTTATGATCGGAATTGGAATACCGATGCCAACCATGAGAGATGTGCCATATCCTGTAATTGATGCACCCCTGATGTATTTGGTCGACATATCCTTCATGTTTCCGATTACCGAGATGGTTCCCGCTCCGCCTGTGACTATACCGTTTTCATCCCGTTCTGTATCAGGTGAATGCTGGGTGCCGTTCCATGCAACGCTGCCCACAGCTCCTCCAAGAAATATTTTTGTTCCGGGGCCGATGGTCCAGTAGTATGGATCGTTCAGTAAGGGGCTTAACTGGCCGGCACTTGAATAGGTTGCATTTGCCATCTCCGGCCTTAATATACCCATGTACGTGTATATTACCTTTTTAGTCGTATTTATGGCGGAGTTGTAATTCTGATAGGCGTTTCTCGGGTTGAAGAGCGTGGCATCCCTTAGGTCATGTATCGTCAGATTTTTTGAAAAGTACTTCAGTGGGTAACAGTCGGTGCCGTAACTTTCAGCCCTGAGGTTTATGGTTTTCCCGGCAATGAGGTCCTCGATAACATGCCCTCCGCCGTACCTGAATGCACCTGGATGTACTCCGTTCAAAGGGTCATTTCTTCTTACCTGAGTTGCGCCGATATAACAGTCTACTGCAGCAATGCCCGAATAAGCCTCAACATCGTTGAGCCAGACTTTTGTGGCCCTGATTTTAGGTTTTGTATGGCCGAAGTTCAGGAAGGCGCCCGATGAACACATTACACCGAATGTTCCGGTTGTGACAACATCAACTTTTTTAAAGGCTTCTTTTACTCCGCTTTTTTTTACTATTTCGGGCATTTCTGCTGCAGTTACAACAACAGCCTTGCCGCTTTTGATTTTTGAGTTTATCTCTTCATATGACTTTTTTATTTCAAAGTTGCTCATTATATGCTCCGTTGATATGCATAAATTTTGCGGTGTGAACTTAATTCTTCAACTATTTTTTGAAGTAAACTAATATTAATTGACGATATGTAGACTGGGGGATAGTAAAAAGTTCCGGAGGGGTCATGAGATTTTTAACTGTTTTTTTTGTTTTTCTTTTACTTAATACTGTCCAGGCGGCTGTAAATCCGGACAGGCTTATATCGTCCTCTGCCAGGGTGTTTGTGTACAGCGCCCCCATTAAGAATTTTTTGGGTTCATGCAATTATCTCATAGACAAGGTACTCGATGAAAATGTCAGGGGGAGTGTTCGTGCCTATGAACAGGTTTTTTCGGAAAGAACAGGTGTCGATTTTTTTGATGAATACTCTTTGAAAAAATTCGGTGTTGATACAACAAGGTCGCTTTGCCTTGCCGTATTTCCAAAATACCGTAACAACCAGATGCTGCTTATTTCCGTTCCGGTTACGAATGATAGCAGTTTCCCGCTTAAGTTCATTGAGATGATCAGAAAGAACAGGTCTGAAAATGCTAATGTCTATCCTGTAATTACACCGTACAAGGGGCATTCAATCTATCAGATCGGAAGGGATATTTTTCTTTCGTCTGTATCTGGGAATTTCCTCATTGCCAGCGACGGTGACATCATAAGGGATTCAATTGATAATCTTGAAAATCCTTCCTCAACTTTACTCTATGATAATCATTATCTGGCATTCAGGAATAAACAGAGAATGGTGCAGGATATTAATTTCTATATTCATGGCCAGGGGCAGATGGGGCCCGAAGAAATAAAGTCAGCAGTTAATTTTTTTATCGGAGCCAAATCTGATACTGAAACAGGTGGTAATGCTGAAGTAATTAAAAGCCCCTTTATGTTTTTATATGGAGGATTGTCTCTGGGAAAGAAAAGTGTTTATCTGTCAGCTGAAACCATGTGTGATTCAAAATCTGAAGATTACAAATGGCTTACGGAAATTTTCAGAAACAGAAAACTTCCCGATTTAGGGGCAGAATCTGACATGTCTTTTTTCAGTATTTCCCTTGATATGAAATCATTTGAAGGGATCTGCAGATCCGGCAGGCCGGGCTGTGAAGGTTTTACCGCCTTTAAGACTAAATTTGAAAAAGTTACCGGGATGAGTTTTGATAAGGATCTGGTCAGTGCTTCAAACGGTATCCTTGATATATATGCCGGAATGGATGATAAAAAGAGGCTGCTTTATTCCATGAGGATTCCAGTGAAGGATGGGAAACACTCAGTGGAGCTCTGGAAAAAAATGAAGAAAAATTTTTACCGGCTAAACAAAAAGTCCGGTGCCTATAAAGAAGAGAAATCAGGCACACTGACTTTTTTTAAGGTAGGAGATACCGGTAAGTATACTCATGTCGGTTACTCCGGAAATTGTCTGTTCATGGGCAATGATTTGAATGCAATTAAGAAGGCCATAGCCGGAGCCGGGAAAAAGAACTCAGCATCCGGTCAGGATTCCTTTATGGTATCCAGAATAAAAGGTAATTTACTTAAGCTGCTTTTTCCTGGATCTGAAACTGACCGTTCTTTTCCTGATGCATTTTTTGAGAGAATAGGTGAGCTTAATTTTTCTTCACATGTTGAAGGAAAAACGATTATACTGAAAGGAACAGCCGATTTCAGATAGTATTGTTATTTTTGAGCCAACTTTGATAATAGAGACCGCAAGAAGGGTCTCTATTTTATTTTTAAAAATTCAACAAGACATTCGGCAGTTTCAGTTTCTCTGTGATTCAGGAGATATAAGCCGTCGTTAAGTCCGGATTCCTTTACTGATTCAATTCTCGCCGACAGAAGATTCCCGTCTATTTTGAAAACAGCATATCCGTTGCTGTCAACTGTGAATTCATATGTATGCCAGGTTCCTGTGGGGACAGGCACTGTTCTGCCGTTCAGGGAAGATGAATCAGGTGTCAGTCTCATAGTGTATGAGCGGCCTTCATTTACTGTTTTTACTATGTCAATTGCGGTTCCTGAAACAAAGCGTGCCTTTATCTGAAGTGAAAACTGCTGGCCGGTTCTGTAGCGGCTGAAGAGCCCGGATTTCCGGCTGTTCTTTTCGTTGAAATAGAGGATTTTTGATTCGTTGTCTATTTTAAATCCAATAGATTCAGTCGCTCCGCCTTCAATATGGCTCCATTTTGAAGGAGTATTGGAATCTTTCCAGTCCGTGAAGTTTTCATCGAGTTTCAGTGTTTCGTTGGTGCCGTTATCGGCATGTAGTTTTTCTATTTCAACCGGTTTTAAAAATTTCCCGAATATCCAGCCGTTTTGTCCTCTCAATGTTGTAACTTTATACCAGTATGACCTTGTATCACCTATCTGCATGGTATCCATGGACTTATCAAGCTGAATCAGCATTTCACCATCCGCGGTTTTCCCTATTGTTTTTCCCGTGAGCCCGGGACTATTTCTCAGGTTGACGTTCTCTCCCTGTGAAATAAAAATTCTGGATACTTCCTGACTGGTGGGGTATTTGACGGCAAATTTGCTTATCAGTTCCTTGAGAAAAATTTCATTGTCAGGTGAGGATGTAACTCCCTGTGAGAAATTGCTGAAAATCATTTCAACAATCTGTGGCATATATGCGGAATTGGGAAATTTATTGTAAAAGCGTTTTACTGAATCAATAAACCTGACCGGATTGTTGACTATATTTTTTTTCATTTCATGGAAGTCCAGTTCTTCAACGAATGTACTTCCGCTGTATTTACTGATAAATTCATTGTAGAATTTTCCGCCTGAGATTATGGTGCTTTTTGAAGTTCCAACAGCAAGTACAAGATCACTGCCCAGTTCCCTGTTCAGATCTGAAAGTTCATCCTCAATCTCCTTTTTGGCGTTGAGAAATTTATTCTTGTCTGTATTGTTCAGCGTGGCACGGGTGATTTCATCTTTAAGGTCCGCCTCAATTTTTTCTATAAGCCTGTTCAGTGACATGTTTCTGTAGTAAAACATTTTTTCACTTTTTTCATAATCCGAAGATTTTAAAAGATGATTTATTATTTTGATTGATGCGGTGTAATTCCCTTTTTCATATTTTGAAATGGCATTGTCAAAATCAGGTTCCGAGGTAAAGAAAAATACAGAACCTGCGATGACAGTAGCAATGAGAATTATTATGGCGATAAATGCAGATTTTTTCATGGGATATCTCCTCTCAGCCAATATTGCCGGTCAGAATTTCAATGAGTTTATGCGCTTCATCAATTACAAGGCCTGTTGCTTTGGCTGAATTCTCGCTGTAGCATGAGGCATAATATTTTTTTATCTCTGAATCAGGGAAAACATTTCTGCTGTATATGACGAATGGAACCGGGTCAGCGGTATGGGTTCTGAGACATATCGGTGTCGGGTGATCCGGCATTAGCAGTATTGCGAAATCCTTGAAGCGTTTCATTTCATGTATTACCGGGCCCACAACTTTCTTGTCAAAGTCCTCAATGGATTTTATTTTGTGGCTGATACTGCCTTCATGACCCGATTCGTCCGGAGCCTCAACATGAAGAAAAATAAAGTTTGCATTATCAATATTCTTGATGAGCGCTTCGGTTTTGCCTTCATAGTTTGTGTCGATGTATCCTGTGGCACCAGGAACCTCAATGGCCTCAAGGCCTGCTGCTTTTCCGATTCCATGAATAAGGTCAACAGCTGAAATGGTAAATCCGTTTAATCCGTATCTGCTTTCAAGAGTGTTCATTGCAGGACGATGGCCTCCTCCCCAGATCCATATTGACTGGGGATTCCCCTTGTATTTCATTTTCGCTTCTATAATTTTTTCAGAATTTTCAATAATTTCACCGGACTGCTTCATGAATTCTGTGAGTATCTGTGCTCCTTCACCCTTTGGAAGGTATTCTGAAACATTGAGATCCTGTATGTCGTGGGGTGGGGTTGTTGAGGCTATGGAACTGTACGGAAAGTTCCTCCATACCATAATGTTTCTGTAGGAAACTCCAGGGTAAAATTCAATTTCTTTTTCATTAATACCTGCAGAAAGTTCTTCCATGACAATACGTGACAGTTCGCTATCTATGTGATCAGCAGTAAAATCCTTCATTATGCCTGATTCTGCATTTACAATGTTGCACCTGAAGGCTACATCCTCGGGATTTAATTTGATGTTCATGTTGATTGCTTCAAGGGGAGCCCGTCCCGTATAATATTTCCTTGGATCATACCCGAATACTGAAAGATTTGCAGTATCGCTGCCGGGAGACATCCCTTCCGGTACGGTCCGTGTCATTCCTGTTACGCCGTTCTGTGACATGTAGTCCATGTTCGGTGTATTTGCTATTTCAAGAATTGTTCTTCCTCCATATTCTTTAAGGGGGAGATCTGCCATTCCGTCACCCAGGAGGATGACTATTTTTCTTTCAGTGTTCATATAACTACCATTTGATGAAAATTTAAATATTGTTTGTGTAAGATTTTACAATATATTTCAGATTGTCAATAGTTATTAGGAGAAATGTAAATGGCCCTGCCGAGGCAGGGCCTGGCTTTCAGAGATTTTTTTTCTCAATTATTCTGAATAGAAGCAGGAAGATAATTATTATTACAGGAATTAGTATCCAGTGGCTGATTCCAAACATTCCCGGAAGAGTAAGTTTACCGTAGGAGCCCCATTTTAAAACTGTATCCTTGAAGAATGGATAAACTTCAGCATATAAGGCTCCTCCCGCAAGCATGCCCAGTATTCCCCAGGCAGCATCCCATCTTCCTTCTCCCAGAGCACCGCCTATTGTGCCGGGGCAGTATCCAAGTAAGCCCCATCCTATTCCGAGAATGATACCACCGGCAATATTGCCTCCCAGAACAGTTGCCTTTACAGACAGTTTTACCAGGCCGGCATCACTCAGAATGTATATTCCGATCATTCCTACCATTACAGCCGACAGCATGAACTTGATAAGTGTCATGTCCCTGAAGAGCATTGCACCAACATGTTTTTCGTAGCGAAGCATTTCCGCTTTTTGCAGGAAGAAGCCAAATAGAATGCCTGTAGTTATTCCGTAAATGAGATTTTCCATTATCCTCTACCCCCTCTTCTGTATATTATGTTGGCCACAATGATACCACCGGCGAAGAATGAAAACAGGGCAATGTACCCGCTCACTGACATCTGAATCATGCCGCTTAGCCCGTGTCCGCTGGGGCAGCCTCCTGCGAGCCTGGCGCCAAAAAGAACCAGTATCCCGCCGGTAAAGGCAAGCACTGCCCTGAGTTTTACGCTGGGCCCGAAGCGGTTCTCCCACATGGGGGGTATTGCCTGTTTTAAAAATGTTCCTCCCAGTTTTGAGGATATAAATCCGCCAAGAATGACTCCGATTACAAACATCCATTGCCAGTCAATTTTTGGTGTGTATTTCTGAAAATAACTCAGTTCGGAAACATGTTGAGGAGAGAATATTTTTTCTAGCATGCCTGCGCTTCTCGCATATGTTGTGGATGCGCCGAAAAAATGTCCGGCAATAAGGACAGAAAGTACGACGGTTAATCCGGTGAGGGCTCCTGCAATGTAGGGGCTCCATGTTTTATCTTTTGGCGAAAGCATAGATACCTCCAGTTTTAGTTTGAGTTGATTAAGAATGTATTAAAATATTGAAGGGCTGGCAACATTTGGTGCAGAAGTAATAAAAAAAGTCCCCTGCGGGGGACTCTATTTAAGTTCTCTTCTGAGAATTTTTCCTATATTTGTTTTGGGAAGTTCATCCCTGAAGTGCACTTCCCGCGGTATTTTGTACTTAGTGAGGCTTTTCTTGCAGAAATTAATGATTTCTTTTTCAGTTAATGATTCATCTTTTCGTACCAGAAAGAGTTTTACGAATTCATATCCATCATCGTCTTTGCCTCCTCTTACTCCTGCTTCAAGAACCTTTGGATGTGCTGCAGCAATTTCTTCTATTTCGTTGGGATACACATTGAAGCCCGAAACATTGATGACATCCTTTTTGCGGTCAACGATTGTTACGAATCCGTCTTCACCTACGAATCCTATATCACCGGTTTTAAGCCACCCGTTATCCAGGACAAGTGCGGTTTCTTCAGGTTTGTTCCAGTATCCGTCCATGACCTGAGGACCTTTGGCAAGAATTTCTCCTGCCGAGCCGCTGGATTCTTCAAAGCCTTCTTCACTTAAAATTTTTATATCGGTACTGGGGAAGGGCATTCCGATGGATCCGTTTTTTTCCGTTCCGTCGATCGGGTTGCAGGTAAGTACAGGAGAGGATTCAGTGAGCCCATATCCTTCACAGATTCCTATTCCTGTAATTTTTTTCCACTGCTCTGCAACAGATTTCTGAACAGCTACTCCTCCGCCTACAACGACCTTCAGGGTAGAGAAGTCAATTTTTTTAAAGTCCTCGTTATGGATAAGGGCATTGAACAGTGTGTTTACACCGGTAATGGCGGTGAATCTGCTCTTTTTGATTGTCTTTGTAAGATTCGGGATATCCCGGGGGTTCGCGATAAGAACATTTTTTGTTCCCTTTGTAAAGAAGGAGAAACAGTTCACCGTCAGAGAAAAAATATGGTAAAGCGGCAGTGGGGTAATTATTACTTCCTGGCCGTCTTTTATTACCGGGCCCATCCATGCCTGAATCTGCTCTATCTGTGCCAGTATATTTTTGTGTTTGATTATCGCTCCCTTTGGAACACCTGTTGTTCCTCCGGTATATTGAAGAAAAGCCGTATCTTCTTTTGTTGTTTTCACTTCCTGAAACTTCATTTTTTTCCCTGCTCTGATAATTTCAGGGAAGCGAAAGTGGCCCTTTAGAGTGTAGGGCTTCACGGCACCTTTTACATATTTCAGTATGGAGTTGATAATCGGGCCCTTCAGTCCTCCCACAAGATCACCCACACCGGTTACTATTACGGTATCAATTTCTGTTTTACATATTATTTTTTCGAGCCTGTAAGCAAAATTAGCTACAATTACAATTGCCCTGCAGCCTGAATCTTCAAATTTTTCGAGCATCTCCCTTGATGTATAGAGGGGGTTGATGTTAACAATAATTAGTCCTGCCTTGAGGGCGCCATACATGGCAATGGGGTATTGATGAATATTAGGGAGCTGTATTGCTATTCTGTCTCCTTTTTTCATACCCCTGCTTTGTAAAAATGCTGCAAAATTGTCTGTAAGTATGTCAAGTTCACGGAATGATATCTTCTTACCGAAGCTCTCGAAAGCGGTAAGATCGCTGAATTTATTGACACATGTTTTGAACATCTCATTGATGCAGCTGTATTTGTCAGGGTTTATTTCGTGCGGTACCCATTCAGGATAACTTTTATGCCATAGTCTTTCTTCCATGCAGCCAAGAACCTCGTTTCGTTAAACTTTCTATATCATTTTTGAAAAATATACATTATTAATTTATGTATTCATTTTTTGGGTAAAGTATATAATTGCAATATAATTTAAAGGAAAAAATTTTTTTTATTATTTTTTTGAAAAAAAGATGTTATGGGTCTTTTATGTTAAAAATTAAACGTATTTTTAAATAAACGACTATAAACAAGTATATTTACTTTTAATCAAATTAAAAAGTTAAGGGGAATTGAACGAAAATACGAACAGGGACAGGTGTCCCTGTTTACTCATTGTTCTTTGAAAACTGTAATATAGTATTTATTTTGCCTGCTCAAAGTGTGCCTGGTGCTTTTGACTAATGCTTAAGCCTCGTAATCCCGGTTGTTGCACAAACAGCCTTTACCTGGTATTAAACACTGTTCTATTACTGCCTTTAGAACAGTTGGCAAGGAAGCCAAAACAGAAAGAAACAAAGGAGTGTACCATGATTATCAATCACAATATGAGCGCGATAAACGCTAACAGAACATTAAAGTTTACTCACTGGAATGTAAGCAAAAGCATGGAACAGCTTTCATCCGGTGAAAGAATCAATAAGGCTGGAGATGATGCATCAGGCCTTGCTGTTTCTGAAAAAATGAGAACTCAGATTCAGGGCCTCAGACAGGCGGAAAGAAATACCGAAGACGGTATGTCTTTTGTTCAGACTGCTGAAGGATATCTTAATCAGACTTCTTCCATTATTCAGAGGGTAAGGGTTCTGGCTATTCAGTCTGCCAACGGAATTTATTCCAATAATGACAGACAGCTTATCCAGGTTGAAGTCTCGGCTCTTGTTGATGAGGTGGACAGGATCGCATCCCAGGCTGAATTTAACAAATTCAAGGTTTTAATGGGAGAATTCTCAAAGGTCGGTCCAAAAGCCAGTATGTGGTTTCATCTTGGAGCCAATTCAAATCAGAGGGAGAGGGTTTTTATCGGGACCATGACTGCAAAGGCCTTTAAGTTTAAGGACGGCACAGGCAAGGTTTCTCTTACCCTGGAATCACCCGAAGGTGCAAACAAAGCAATTGGTGTACTTGATGATGCCCTACAGAGGCTGTCAAAGCAGAGAGCAGATCTCGGCGCATACTATAACAGGCTTGATGGTGCCGCAAAGGGGCTCATGACTGCATATGAAAATATTCAGTCTGCAGAATCCCGTATCAGGGATGCTGACATGGCCGAGACCATGGTTAATTTTACCAAGGATCAGGTTCTTGTTCAGTCCGGAACATCAATGCTTGCACAGGCAAATATGGGAAATCAGTCAGTTCTAAGGCTGCTGGGTTCTCTATAGTAGATACTAATTACAGTTAAAAGTACAAATGAGTATAACGGTTCTTTGAAAACGATTCTCAAGAGACCTTCCCGAAAGGGTCGGTACTGCCATAATCTGTATGCTGTTTGTTCCGGCAGCTTGTGATGTCGGGAGGGCATCACTGGCTGCCGGAATTATCGGCAGTTTGTTGTACGGATTATGGGCAGTCCGGCAATGAAAAAGGAGAAAACCTTCGGGCTTTAATGCTCCCTTCTGCGGCATGATGTTGCGGAGGAAAAACCTGGCCTGCCAAAAAAATTAAATGTGGCGGTTCAGTACAAAACCAAGGGAGGGTCGATATGAGAATCAATCATAACATGAGTGCCATATTCGCGAACAGGCAGATGCAGACTGTTGCGGGGAGACTGGACAAGTCAATTGAGAAATTAGCTTCGGGAGAGCTGATTAACCGTGCCGGAGATGATGCTTCCGGGCTTGCTGTATCGGAGAAGATGAGAACCCAGATAAACGGGCTCATTAAGGCCGAAAAGAACGCTCAGAACGGGCTTTCATTTATACAGGTAGCGGAAGGGTCTTTTCAGCAGATAAATGACTTGATGCAGCGCATACGTTCACTTGCAGTCCAGTCGGCTAACGGAATTTATTCCAATAGTGACAGGACACAGATTCAGGTTGAGGTTTCTCAGCTGATAGATGAAGTTGACCGTATAGCAACATCTGCGGAATTCAACAGGCTGAAGATGCTTACAGGAGCTTACGCGAAAAGCAGTAAGACTGCGAGTATGTTTTTCCATGTTGGAGCCAACAGTAATCAGAGAATCAGGGTCTATATTCAGACAATGAGCGCAAAGGCCTTGAGTCTGGTCGAGAACAGCAGAAAACGTTCGATTTCAACTGTTGGGCAGGCAAACTCCATGATAGGTTATGTCGATTCGGCTCTGGAAAGGCTGAACCGGCAAAGGGCAGACCTGGGAGCTTATTACAACAGGCTTGAGAATACATCCAAGGCTTTGGCCTTGTCATATGAGAATATGATGGCCGCTGATTCCAGGATTCGGGATGTGGATATGGCAGCAGAAATGGTTAATTTCACAAGGGACCAGATTCTTGTTCAGACTGGTACAGCGATGTTGGTTCAGGCTAACTTTAAGCCTAAACTGGTAATGAAGCTGCTTGAATAGGAATCAAACATAAGGCCGGCGCAGTGCGGTCATTTTCCTCTCCTGCCGGGGGGCTGGAGAGGAAAATTTTTTAACCAAGGAGGGCAATCTATACAAGGAGGTATAGTATGAGTCTGATAAATTTAGTGGACAGTTTCAGCAGCAGAATCAGCAGCATGAAGTCATCCGGATATGAAGGCAACAGTGTCGGGAAAAATGAATCCCATGATTCAGGCGCTGACAAAAGGGATAATCCCGGGATTGATGAGGTGAAATCTGTGGTAAAGGAACTTAACAGGATGAGTTCAATGTTTAATGACAATATCATTAGATTTACACTTGATGAAAATACGAAGAGAATTATTGTAAAGGTAATAGATTCAGAAACTGAAGAGGTTGTTAGGCAGATTCCTGCAAAACACTCAATCAGGCTTCTGGAACATTTTAAAGAGCAGATGGGTGTTCTTATAGATAAATCAATTTAGGGCTGGTTGTTCCCGGCCCTGAATCCTCTCCTTCATAACCTCAATTCACAACAGTTTTGAGAGCGTGAATACTATGCAGAAAAACCGCAATAAATACATGCTTTTACCTTTTCTTTTTAAAAAATACTTCTTCTGTTTATTTTAAAAATACCGATATTAGAAATAACAGGAATTATGTCCTTTAACAGCAATGTGCGGCAATTAATAATGTAACAGAATTCATGCAGTTAAGGACATACAGGTTAAATTATCGGAGGAAAAAATGCCTGTTACAATGGGGGGACTGGCCTCGGGAATGGATACCGATGCCATAATCAAGAAACTCGTACAGGTCGAAGCCCAGCCCATGAGGCAGCTTGAGCAGAGCAAGCGTGTCTATGACATGAAAAAAAATGCTCTCAACCAGCTTAGTACAAAACTCAAGAAGCTTGAATCAAAGGCAAAGAATCTTTATGGTTTCAGGGCAGAATATGATGCAAAAAAATCCATCTCATCAGACACGTCTGTAATTGAGGCAACTGCTTCCAAAAATGCAATTATCGGAGATGTCAAGGTTGAGGTGCTTCAGGTTGCGTCAGCCCATAAAATTTCTTCCGATAAACTCAGCAGTGAAGAGAAGCTTCCTCCAGGGAAGTTTATTATAGAAGTCAAGAATGAGAAACGGGCCCTGAGATTCAAGGGGGGCAGCCTCAAGGCTCTTTCTGAACTTGTGGCAGAAGAGGCCTCCGAACTTGTTTCATCGAGCTACATAAAGACATCCGGAACAGACTACATCCTTACACTTTCCTCAAAGACATCAGGCAAACCCGGGCAGATAAGGCTCAGCGGTGATAATGATCTCCTTAAAAAAACCGGTTTCATAAAGGGAGAGAAAATCAGCAGCCGGGACGACAAGAGCATAGTCTATGACAGGAAGTATTTTTCATCATATGCGGGTAAAAACCGGCCTGAAGGAGATAACGGCTCTCTTGAAGTGACCAGCGACGGCAAGAAGCTGAAAATGACAGGTCAGCTGTGGCAGGAATATGAAATTCCACTGTCCGTTGATATAAAAGAGGACACTGTTTTAAGGTTCAATTACAGATATTTAAAGCAGGAAGAGGAGCGGATTCCGCTTAAAGTTGAGATGGGTCCCGAAGACGAGATAAATGTAAAGGGAATCAGGCTTAAAAGTTATAATATTTCACGATTCCGCCAGCTGCCACAGGACAGGGAAAAGAAATATGATTCAATTGCAGGTATCGGTGTAATTTCAAAAAAAGGTGATAAGATTGAGGAGAAAATTTATCCCGTGGCAAAGGATTCCGCAAAGGGGCAGGAATTTCCAGTCGGGAAGGATTTTTCCGGGCAAAAGATTATAAAGATGATATATTATTGCAATACCGGTACTGCTGAGTTTTCTGATACATCTTTTTCAACTCCCGTAAAAGAGAAGAACGAGTTTGAATACAAGAATGTTATCGCTGAGGCAAGGAATACAAAACTCAAGGTGGACGGTGTTGAGGTTGAGCGGGAGAAAAGTTCTGAACTGAATGACGTAGTAAAGGGTG
Source organism: Spirochaetota bacterium (assembly GCA_003246895.1). GTDB lineage: Bacteria > Spirochaetota > UBA4802 > UBA4802 > UBA5550 > SZUA-423. Next base: position 63,607 of record QKCL01000048.1, read on the forward strand.
TATCCCTGAATGTTAAGGGAAAATCAAAAAGGCCGGTTGAACTGAAAATTTCACCCGATGTGGATAAACCCATCAAGTCCATAAAGGAATTTGTTGAGGCATATAATGATTACCTTGACTTTCACAGGAAGTTAACCAAGGCTGTCAAAAGTGACAAGCCAGACAACAAGAAGAACAAGACAGAGGAGAGCGGAATTTTTGTAGGTGACATGACCCTTGTGAGGCTTGAGAATCATGTGAAGAGTACAGTAAATGATGCCTACAGCAGCAGGGCGGAAAAGCCGGTGAAAATGTTTTCCCAGATGGGGGTCTCAACGGGAAAGATAAATGCAAACTGGGAGTCAATCAAACAGGGAAAACTGGTGGTTGACGAAGATGAACTCAGGACCGCAATAGTAGAAAATCCTGAGGGTGTAACCATGTTCTTCGGAGCCGACACTGACGGTGACAATAAGACAGATACCGGCATGGGATTTACACTTGTACGAGTCCTGGGCCCCTATGTTTCATTCGGAAAGAATATAATAAAAACAAAGATTGAACAGCAGGACAATTCAATCAAGATGGCAAATGAAAGGCTTGAAAGAATGGAAGACCATCTAAAGGAATATGAAAAGAAATTAAGGGCCAAATTCGGTGCAATGGAAAGATCAATTTCAGGATCCAAGGCACAGCAGCAGTGGATGAAAAACCAGATGGGCGGATCGTCATCAGGAAAGGAATAGGAGGATATATGGAAGTTCAGATAAACGGTTTTCCAATTGAGATAACTCTTGAAGAGGAGAAGACAGTAAGCGATGTTGTTGTGTCGGTGTCGGAATGGACATCAGAGAGAAATCTTATTTTTGTGGGTATAGAAGTTGACGAAGACTATTATAACATTGAAGAGGTTCCTGATATTTCCATAGATGATGCAAAGGTTCTGAACTGTCTGGTGCAGTCCAAATCTGACATTGTCTATGATACAGTTAATGAGGGAATAGATTACTGCGAAAGGGTAATTGACTTCTTCTCCGATATGGATCATAAAGCAGCAACCGAAGAACTGGAGGATCTTGTGTCCGGTATGGAATGGCTTCAGGAAGTATTTCCTTCTGTGGCAGGGCTTCTGAATATGAATCTTGCCGAGATAAGGTACAGGGACTCAAATATCGATTCATACATACATAAACTGAATGAATTCAAGCATTCAATAGTTCAGTTTATTGCCGCAGGTGAGGGTGAATTTAATTTTGACAGCAGGCTGTTTGAAGAACTGAAAGAGATTTTTGCTGTTTTTCTTCTCAGTGAAGAGATGCGAAAACTCATAGTGGACAGTATAGATTCTCCCGACATACTGGTGGGGACGCTTAAAAAAATTGAAGAATCATTGCCCGATCAGATGAAAATTCTTGAAGAAGCCGCAATCGCCTATCAGACAGGTAATGATAAGGAAGGGGTGGAGAAGCTTTTTGAGTTCATTGACTTTATGTTTGGCTATACCAGAACCTGTTATCAGATGGCACCGGTTTTTAATCTGGATTTTGATAAAATTGAAATAGACGGAATTAGTCTCAGTGAAAAAAACAGGGAGCTTCATAATCTTCTCAATGATACGCTGGAGATAATTGAAAATAACGATATGATAAGTCTTGCCGATATCCTGGAATATGAGATGGTGGAAGCCATTGAAAATCTTGAAGGATATATCAGCATAATATTTGAAAAAGTCGGCGCATAATACAGTCAGTCAGCACAGCTCTTCTATTGAAGACCTGTGCTGACTGAACGTGTCTTTTCGGGAGTATCTTCACATGGAAGGCCACCTCTCCTGCAAAAAAACACCTTCGCTAAATTTATTCATGTAAAAATATTTACAAAAATATTATATTATTCTGATAATGTCAGTATTATCGTTTTATGGGGATGCATTATGTCAGATAAAAACAGCAAGAAACTATGGGGCGGAAGATTTAAGTCCGGCTCATCCGATGTTACTGAAAGGCTTTCGCAGTCCATAGCCTTTGATTCAAAACTCTACAGGCAGGATATCCGCGGATCTAAGGTTCATGCGGGTATGCTCAATAAAATGGGAATCCTCAGTGACGGTGAATATTCTGACATTGTAAAGGGCCTTGATGGAATAGAGAAAGAGATTGAAAGCGGCAGTTTTGATTTTCAGACTTCCCGGGAAGATATTCATATGAATATTGAGGCGACACTTACTGAGAGAATAGGTGATGCAGGGAAGAGACTTCATACGGGCCGTTCCAGGAATGACCAGGTGGCAACCGATGTGAGGCTCTATGTGAAGGACGAATCCGTTAAAATTGGAGCTCTCCTTAAGGATCTCATAAATCTGTTAATCGATATTTCAGAAAAGAATATAGATATTATCCTTCCGGGATATACTCACATGCAGGTGGCGCAGCCGGTCCGTTTCAGCCACCATATGATGGCCTATGCCTGGAAGTTCAGCCGTGATCTGAGAAGGCTGAGAAGTTCGGCAGATGCTGCGGACTTTCTCCCCCTTGGCTGCGGAGCCCTTGCGGGAGTTAACTATAAAAATGACAGAGAGTATCTCAGGGAGAATCTCGGTTTCTCGGATATCATAATGAATTCAATGGATGCTGTAAGTGATAGGGATTTTGTTCTGGATTTTCTGTATTTTTCAGCAGTAATCGGGACTCATATGTCGCGTTTCTGTGAAGAACTCATACTGTGGTCCACTTCGGAGTTTAATTTTATCAGGTTAAGTGATTCGGTCACCACGGGGTCTTCAATTATGCCCCAGAAAAAGAATCCCGATGTTGCAGAACTTATTCGTGGCAAAACAGGCAGACTCTATGGAAATCTCTTTACACTGCTGACTATTTTAAAGGGCCTCCCTATGACATATAACAGGGATCTCCAGGAGGACAAGGAGCCTCTTTTTGATTCAATTGAAACAGTCGGTCTGTGCCTTGAGGGTATGATTGAGATGCTTTCGGGCATGGAAATAAAGAAGGATGTCATGAAATCCGCAGTTTACCGTAATTTTTCAACGGCCACGGATCTTGCGGACTATCTGGTTAAAAAAAATGTCCCCTTCAGGGAATCCCATGAAATTTCAGGAAGCATAGTGAAGTTCTGCGAGGAAGAGAACAGGGATTTTTTTACGCTTACACTTGAAGATCTGAAAAGATTTTCTTCAGTATTTGAATCTGATATAACCGCAATTCTGGATCCTGCATGTTCAACTGAAAGGAAGGAATCAGCGGGGAGCACTTCTCAAAGCCAGGTTCTGGAACAGATAGATATTTTAAAGAAAAGGATAAATGATTAAGTATTTTTTATCAGGATGGAGACTGCCTCTTGTTGTAGCAGTAACGGCGCTGCTTGTTTTTACGGCTGTCATTGATATTTATATAACGGCAAGCGCATCTTCGAGAGTCTATAGAAATGTGTCTGAGATTCCATGGAACAAGTGCGGGCTTCTTCTGGGTACCAGCAAGTACAGGGTAGAGGGGGGGCTTAATCCGTATTTTTTAAGCCGGATTAATGCGGCGGTTGAACTTTACCGTTCCGGCAAGATTAACTTTATTATCGCAAGCGGTGACAACAGTGAGAAGTACTATAATGAACCTCAGCAGATGAAAAAGTACCTTGTCATGATGGGAGTACCCAAAGAGAAGGTTTTTATGGATTTTGCGGGATTCAGGACTCTTGATTCTGTTATCAGAGCAAAATATATTTTTGGACAGGACTCGATTACGGTAATTTCACAGAAATTCCATGTGGACAGGGCCATCTATATCGCAAGGGAAAACGGGATTGAGGCTGCTGGCTTTGCTGCAGGAGATGTCAAGGAATCCGGTTATATCAGGTTAAGGTTCAGGGAATTTCTTGCCCGGCTTAAGGCCTTCGTGGATATTCATATACTCGAAAAAAAACCTAAATTTCTCGGCAACAGGATACAGGTTGACTGACAGTTATGGTGTTACTCGGATGATACTTTGATATTGTCATAATCCGCTTCGGCAATATCATGTGTGGCATTTGCATCCGTAAGGATTCCTATCATGATAGGAGGATATTTCGGTTTTTCCCTGAAAAACTGTATGTAGTCATAAAGAACATTTCTTTTGAAATTTATCCATTTCCCAAGGCCTTTTTTACCTGAAGCAACAACAACATATTTTCCCCTGATTGTAATGCCATAATCCTTGATGGTTCTGCTTACCACAGTCCCGACGGGCAGTGTGGAACTCCAGACATACTTAATCCAGTTAACAGGCTGATATTTCCATCCCGCAAAAGGGACATATGCTGATTGAAATATTACATAGATTCCCGCTGCTGAATCATTTTTACTCTTAATTTTTTCATTTCCTCCCGCAGGAAGCCTCTTTACTCTCCAGTCCCAGGTCAGCCATGGATGATTAATGATATCCCATGTCATTTTTTGTCCTTGTGAGTAACGGTTTAATGGCAGGCCTATCTGTATGGAGTTAGTTGATCTGGAAGTGGTTGCCTGAAGATAACGGTTTGATCTGTCATTTGCGATGCTGTATATTTTATATCTGTTGCTGTTCTCTTTTCTTACTTTCCATTTAGGGAAGGGGGACTTGTTCATGGACTGGAAATCCTCCAGAATTATTTCCCCAGAGAAAAGCTTCCTTTCTGTCAAGGGAAGCAGCATAACTGCAGTTAAAATCAGACTGATTAAAAGTTTCATATAATTACCTTATTTATTACTAAATCACAACAAGGTGCTCATGTCTATTAAAAATCGGGATTTTTGATTGAGCTATTAATTTGAGTATTGTGTTGAAAAGGGTTTGTTTTTGATGAATTTTAAAAAAAGGAAACATTTATAAAATAATTGTTGCATATTGGAGCAATGCGGGATACTAATTCTTTGGAGGCGCTTCCATGGTTGAAATAATTGATTCTGATGTTAGCCGTACGTACAAGTTTACAAAGGAGTTTGAAAGGACAGATTTCCCCAAGGTTGAACAGAAGATAAACGATTTTTTTCAAAATGATTCAAGGGGACTTATCCTTGATTTCGAAAATGTTCAGAGCCTTGACTCTCAGTGTCTTGCTTCGCTCATAAGACTGAAAAACCGTTTTAAGAACGATGAGAGGGATATGAAACTGCGCAACTACAATGACTTCATTGAAAGGCTTCTTAATGTGTCCGGCCTGGGGCCATTTTTGGTCAAATAACAGATTCCGTGTTTGCTTTATTCTGCTGAGTTATTAAATTATATCTATCTCTATTAAGAAAAGGAATGTGCCATGGGGAGGTAATAAACTTCCCTGAGGTTTTTGTTCCGTTTTTTATTAGAGACTACCTGGTCTTATGGGGTTGACAATAGGATGGTATGGAGTTAACGTTCATATCAGTATAATTGGAGATTAAATATATGGAAAAACTCAGTAAACTTGAAAAGATAAAAAGAAATGGGCCCGTGGTTCTTGTCATAATGGACGGAATGGGGCTTGGACGCGAGGATGAGGGCAATGCCTTTTTTCAGGCAAGAACACCTAATCTGGGCAGGCTCATGGGAGAGTGCAAATGGCTTAAGCTTAAGGCTCACGGTACTGCGGTTGGGCTTCCGGCCGATGATGATATGGGAAACTCGGAGGTGGGCCATAATGCCCTCGGAGCGGGAAGGATTTTCGATCAGGGTGCAAAGCTTGTTGAAAATGCCATCCTTTCAAAGGATATTTACAGATCTTCTGTATGGGAGGAGATAGTCGGGAGAAACAGCGGCCAGAAATCCTTCCTTCATCTCATTGGCCTTCTTTCGGACGGAAACGTTCATTCTCACATAAAACATTTATACAGCATCATTCAGGAGGCATCTGTCAGCGGCATTGAGAATATCAGGGTTCATGTTCTTTTTGACGGGCGGGATGTTCCGGAGACTTCTGCTCATATTTATCTGAAGGAGCTTGAAGACCTGCTGGCTGGATACCGGGAGCGCGGAATGAATTATGCTGTTGCATCGGGAGGCGGAAGAATGGTTACTACAATGGACCGTTACGAGGCTGACTGGTCCATTGTCAAGCGCGGATGGGATGCCCATGTTCTTGGAAAAGGCAGGCCCTTCCGGTCTGCCATGGAGGCGCTGGAGACATTCCGCAGTGAAAAAAAAGGCATAATTGATCAGTACCTTCCTGAATTTACTGTTGTTGATGATAACGGCCCCGTGGGGGCAATAAATGACGGAGATTCTGTCGTATTCTTCAATTTCCGTGGAGACAGGGCGATCGAGATAACAAAGGCCTTTGAGCAGGAAAGTTTCAGCCACTTTGAAAGGGAGCGAAGGCCCCATGTACTCTATGCGGGTATGATGCAGTATGATGGAGACCTCATGATTCCGGAAAAGTATCTGGTCTCTCCTCCTAAAATTGACAGAACCGTGAGTGAATTTCTTGCACAGGCAGGGGTGAACCAGTTTGCGGTTTCCGAGACACAGAAATTCGGACATGTCACATACTTCTGGAATGGAAACAGGACTGAAAAATTTGATGAAAAGACTGAAGAATACTGTGAAATTCCGTCTGACAGGATAGAATTCAATGAAAGGCCATGGATGAAGGCCGGGGAAATAACGGATGAGGTAATAAATAAAATACTTTCGGGGAAATTCCCCTTTATAAGGCTTAATTATCCTAACGGTGACATGGTTGGGCACACAGGAGATCTTGAAGCTGCAATAATTGCTGCGGAAACCGTTGATCTATCCCTGCTGAGGATACTCAAAGTGCTGCGGGAAACCGGGGGTGTGGCCCTGATAACGGCTGATCACGGAAATCTGGATGAGATGTATGAGCTGGATAAAAAGACAGGCAAATTTTCTGTTGACCCTGCCACGGGAGAGATGAGGAAAAAGACATCTCATACGCTTAACCCCGTTCCCTTTATAATATTTGACCCCGGGTATGGGGGGGAGTATGAATTAAATGGAGAGATTTCAGGGCCGGGACTGGGTAATGTTGCTGCAACAATACTGAATTTTCTTGATTTTGAAAAACCTGAAGATTATCTCCCCTCTCTCATAAAGGTGAAGTAATAAAAAACCCCTGCCATGCAGGGTTTTTTTATGCGGGGGCAGGCGAGGCTGGTGGTCTACTCATACTCAACTTTTCTACATTTATGTAATTTTAATTGTTACAAAATTGTATTACAAATATTTGCTCAAGAGAGCATTTGTTTTTATTTTTAAGAAAATCCGGGATAATTTTGGGGAAAAAGCGGAATATTTGAGTTTTATATATCCTTTTTATGTGTATTTTCTTTAATTTGACTATTTCAACAAAATTGAATTATTTTAAAAGTGAAAACACATAATTGTTATAAAAAAAATAACAATTATGTGTTTTATGTGGAGACAAATTTGTGTTTTTCATTTTTACAGGTTGTTCCGGCTGTTTTTGCTGAAAATATATCGAATTTGATGCGTTTTTTTTAAATAATCATGTTTTGGCACACATTTTGCATTGATAGGTTATAAAACTTTAGGAGGCAAATATGAGTGCTAAAACAGATTCTCCTTCACTGGAGAGAAAACTTGGTCCATTAATGCTGTGGGGCCTTGGTGTTGGTTATGTTATTTCCGGAATGTATTTCGGATGGAATCTTGGTCTTGCTGAGGGGGGAACCCTTGGTCTTGCCATTGCTACTTTATTCATCATTGTGATGTATCTTACTTTTACTTTCAGTTATACTGAGCTTGCCTGTGCTATTCCAAAGGCAGGTGGAGCCTTTGATTATGCAAAAGAGGCCAGCGGTAAAAACATGGGGTTTTTAGCTGGTATGGCTCAGGTAGTGGAATTTGTATTTGCTCCACCTGCTATTGCAGCTGCTATCGGTGCATATTTCGGTCTTTTTTTCCCGAATGTACCAACACTTGAAATCGCAATTATTGCATATGTTATCTTTACAGCACTTAATATCTATGGTGTAAAAGCGGCTGCAAGATTTGAGCTTTTCATTACAATACTTGCTGTTGCAGAACTTCTCATCTTCGCCGGGGCGACTCTACCTTCATTTAAAGTTGCAAACCTTGCTGTAGATGCTCTTCCAAACGGTTGGGGCGGTGTTTTCGCTGCAATACCATTTGCTATCTGGTTTTTCCTTGCAATTGAAGGTGTTGCAAACGTAGCTGAAGAAACAGTTAATCCTCAGAGAAATATTCTGATCGGGTTCGGATCCGCAATTATAACTCTGGTAGTTCTTGCAATTTTAACATTTGCTGCAGCTGCCGGTGTTTCGGGATGGAAAGCCATTGTTTATGCAGCGGATGGTACAGCTTCTGATTCTCCACTGCCGATGGCTCTAGGGCATCTTTTCGGTCAAGGACATGTTCTCTATCACATGCTGATCGGAATCGGACTCTTCGGATTGATCGCTTCTTTCCACGGTATCATTCTTGCTGCCGGTAGAGCTGTCCTTGAAATGGGAAGGGTAAAATATCTTCATCCTTCACTCGGCAAGGTTAATGGAAAATTCAAAACTCCTGTAAATGCTTTGATCTTCAATATGATCATCGGTATTATTGCTCTCTTTACTGGAAGAACTGGTGAAATTATTACAATCGCAGTTTTCGGTGCTCTTACACTTTACATTGTTTCCATGATTTCATTCTTTAAACTCAGAAAGAACAAACCTGATATGGAAAGACCATTCAAGGTTCCATTCTATCCTGTTGCTCCTGCACTTGCTCTGATTATTGCAACAGTTGCTCTTGTGGCGGTTACATATTATAATCTTATGCTTGCAGGAATCTATGCCGCAATTATGATCGTAGCATTCGCATGGTTTAAACTGTTCGGTCCTGCAAGTGAAGAAGATTCTGATATTCCAACAGAACTGGCAATGGAAGAAAAATAGAATCATTATATTTAACCAGACGAGGAAGAAATGAAATACAGAAGTTCAACAGGTTTAAGATCTTATACTTTCTACAGCCTTAAGGACCTTCTGGCAAAGGCGTCTCCTGAGAGATCAGGGGACGGTCTGGCCGGGATTGCTGCCGAGAGTTCTGAAGAGAGATGTTCGGCTCAGATGGCTCTTGCCGATGTGCCGCTCAAGGATTTTCTTCATGAAGATATTATACCCTATGAGGAAGATGAAATTACGAGGCTCATAGCAGATACGCATGACATGGAAGCCTTTTCGCCTGTTTCATCTCTGACTGTTGGTGAATTCAGAAACTGGATTCTGGCAGACACAACTACAGGCGATGACTTGAAGAACCTGTCCATGGGCCTGACACCGGAAATGGTTTCAGCAGTTTCAAAACTCATGCGTAATCAGGATCTTATTCTTGCTGCATCCAAGATACGGAATGTCACTTCATTCAGGAGTACAATCGGTCTACCCGGCAGAATGTCAACAAGGCTTCAGCCAAACGACCCTGTTGACGACCCCAGGGGAATTGCTGCGGAAATTCTTGACGGGCTTTTTTACGGATGCGGTGACGCGGTAATCGGAATAAATCCGGCTTCTGACAATTACAGTGCAGTTGTTACACTGATTCATCTTATAAATGAATTCATTGACAAGTTTGAGATTCCAACCCAGAGCTGTGTGCTGACCCATGTTACTACTACTATTCAGGCAATAGAGAAAGGTGTACCTGTTGACCTGATTTTTCAGTCCATCGGCGGTTCAGAAGCGGCAAACAGAAGTTTCGGTGTGGATCTGAGTATACTGAGAGAGGCCTATGATGCGGGTAATTCTCTTAGAAGAGGGACAGTCGGCAATAACTTTATGTATTTCGAAACAGGCCAGGGGAGTGAACTCTCCGGAAACGGGCATCACGGCGTAGACCAGCAGACACTTGAGGTAAGAACCTATGCTCTTGCAAGAGAGTTTAATCCTCTGCTTGTTAATACAGTTGTAGGATTCATTGGCCCTGAATATCTTTACGATGGAAAACAGATCACAAGGGCCGGGCTTGAAGACCATTTCTGCGGTAAGCTCATGGGACTTCCAATGGGAGTTGATGTGTGCTATACAAATCATGCGGAAGCGGATCAGGATGATATGGATAATCTCCTTACTCTTCTTGGTGTGGCCGGATGTAACTTTATAATGGGAATTCCCGGAGCCGATGACATAATGCTGAACTATCAGAGTACATCATTCCATGATGCCCTTTATCTCAGGTCAGTTCTCGGGCTTAAACCGGCACCGGAATTTGAGAAATGGCTTCTCCAGATGAATCTTTTTGACAGCAAATTAAGGCCCACAGAAAAGATTGAAAGCAACAGATTATTTTTAAGTGCGGGTGAAATATGAACGACAGAGATGACAGAAATATAATTGCAGACCCATGGGGTTTTTTGAAGGAGTTTACAAACGGAAGAATTGCCCTCGGAAGAACGGGGTCTTCTTTGCCCACGAAAGAATTTCTTGATTTTAAACTCTGCCATTCAAAGGCAAGGGATGCGGTTAAGCTCCCCCTTGATTTTGAAGATATTAAAAGGCGCCTGGATCAGGACTGCAACGAGTACTCAATGATACTTAAAAGCCGGGCACAGGACAGAAAGGAATACCTGAAAAGACCTGACCTGGGAAGGCTCCTGTCTGAAGAGTCCGAGGAGATGGTAAAGGGCGTGAGGCAGAAGGATGGTTTTGACATTGCACTTGTTGTGGCTGACGGGCTTTCTGCGAACGCAATCGATACAAATCTGGTGCCTTTTCTCAGAATGCTCCTGCCGGGTCTGAGAGAAAAGGGCTATACCATGCCTCCTGTTTTTCTTGTGGAGCAGGGAAGGGTGGCAGTTGCAGATGATGTGGCTGAATTTGTGGGCGCAAGGCTTGCTGTTATTTTTGTAGGAGAAAGGCCCGGCCTTAAATCTCCAGACAGCATGGGCATATATATGACCTATGATGCAAAGAGAGGTTCTCTGGAATCGAGCAGAAACTGCATTTCCAATATCAGACCTGAAGGCATGTCCTATACGGCAGGAGTGTCCAAACTCAAATTTCTCATCGATAAGTCACTGAGACTTCAGCTTTCAGGAGTAAACCTCAAGGACGACCAGGAGAACGAGGAACTTGCAGACCCCATGGTGAAAAAAATAAACTGATATTATTTTATAAATAATGGTGATTATCGTAAAATCTGATGTTGTCATGGAATCTGCGGCACATTAGATTTTATGAGACAGCATCCGGAGCAGAAATAAAATAATTTTCAGGTCAAAATACAGGTGCCGTAGTAATCCTCTTTATTAAAACTATTTGTTCCCCAAAGAAACAGGACACTGGCTGTAGTTTAAAATATCAGGTTTTTTATTAAGTATAAAGCCGAACCCGGTAAGTTTATCTCTGTCTAACCTTCTGTTATTCGGCATTGAAATTAATGAATTGATTAATTAGGTTAATAATATATTAATTAAACTGTTATTTGATTTTTTTTTCTAATTAGGCTTGAATATATTAACGGGGTGATTGTATTGGTTACAGGGAGTTTTAATTGTTCTTCACATTGACAGTTTGATACTTCCGGCTTCGGGAGCACTTTATAGCGGCAGAAAAGTTTTCAAGAAATACATTTTATATAAAATATTGTATATTAATATGGAAGGTTCAGTTCTGGCATGAAAAATTTAAACAGTTTAAGCATTGATGAATATGACTACAGGCCCAAAGAGGAGTGTGGTGTATTCGGGATTTATGGGAATGAGCATGCTGCAAACTTAACATATCTGGGACTCTATTCCCTGCAGCACAGGGGGCAGGAATCTGCCGGTATTGCTTCTTCAGATGGAGAGCATATTTACAGATATGCGGGTATGGGTGAAGTAAATGCCATTTTTACACAGGAGCATATTGATAATCTTGAAGGCTACATGGCCATCGGTCATAACAGGTATTCAACAACAGGCTCATCTTTTCTGAGAAATGCCCAGCCTTTCCGTGCTTCATCAGTACTGGGGCCCATTGTTCTCTCTCATAATGGTAATCTCACTAATGCCGGAACCATAAGGTTTGAGCTGGAGAAGATGGGGCATATTTTTCAGACTACTATTGATTCCGAAGTGGTTGTCCATTTGATGGCAAAATCCGGAAAGAGCGATTTTCTTGAAGCGCTGAAGTTTGCGCTGTTAAAAATAAAGGGTGCATATTCACTGCTTGTAATGAGCAGGGAGAGGGTCTTTGCTGTGAGAGATCCATACGGTTTCAGACCCATGTGTCTCGGCAAACTCGGAGAGGCCTATGTGGTGGCTTCAGAGACCTGCGCTTTCGATATAATAGGGGCGGAGTATGTGAGGGATGTAAAACCGGGAGAGCTCATTGAAATCGGCCCAAATGGAATCAAGTCACACTTTCCGTTTGCTGAAACCTCTGAATCACTTTGTGTTTTCGAATATATCTATTTTTCAAGACCCGACAGTATTATTTTCGGAGAATCTGTTTACGAGATGAGAATGCAGATGGGCAGAAAACTCGCCCAGGATTCACCGGTTGAGGCTGATATCGTTGTGCCTATCCCGGATTCTTCAAATTGTGCCGCTCTCGGTTTTTCCAAGGAGTCCGGTATTCCATTTGAACTTGCCATGGTGAGGAGTCATTATATAGGAAGAACTTTTATTGAACCAACACAGAGAATAAGGGATCTTGGTGTAAAGCTCAAGTTCAATGTTGTGAAATCTGTTGTTGAGGGCAAGAGGGTTGTAGTTGTTGATGATTCAATCATGCGCGGAACAACCATGAGAAAAATTATAAAGATGTTTAAGAATGCAGGTGCAAAAGAGGTCCATGTGAGGATATCTGCTCCTCCGACACTTTTCCCATGTTTCTATGGAATAGACATTCCAACTCACAGTGAACTTATTGCGGCAACCCATACAATTGAAGAAATCAGAAAGTATCTCAGGGTTGACTCCATTGAATATATGTCCATCGATTCATTGATAAGCTCCATAGACAGACCATGCAAGAAGTTCTGTACAGCCTGTTTTGACGGAAATTATCCCTGCAAACTTGAAGATGACAGCACAGAAGGACTGAAATTTAAGTTTGATGAAGGCAATGGTGATTACTATTGATATAATTTTCAGCATATATTTATATTAACTTAACAAAAGCCCGGTAAAAATTACCGGGCTTTTTATTTTTTTAAAGAGGTTCTGGATATGAATACCATGACCGTAATGGAAAACAGAAACCGGAAGGATCCGGTTATAAATCTTCCTGCTGTTGTTGTTCTGACTGAATCCGGCCTTGAACACTGCAGGCTGAAATCTGTACCGGTAAAGGACATACTCTCTTTGAGGGGCAGCAGGGCAAACGGGTTCTCCTGGGGCAAGTTCAGGGCGGAAGTTGTTCAGAAGATGATCATAAACAATTTCATAGAATCCATATCTGTGGAGAAAAGTGAATTTGTCAGCAGGCGGGACGAGGTTCAGGATCTGACAAAGCTTCTCTTCTATGGAATGATATACAGATCCTATGTCACCGGAGTCAAAAGGGAGATCATGGATATGCCGCAGATGGGATCTTTGAGAACACGGTTTCCCGGGTTTAACCTGCTCAGTGAAGGAGGATGTGATAAAAAAATAATTGCCGGTTTTTTTGAACAGAACAATTACAAGGCTGAAGATATAAGAAACTCTCTCCTCTCTGTGCCGGAAATGATACTGGACAGGGATCCAAAGCTTGATACTTTCCTCAAAACAGAGCGGAAGCATGTCATGAAAAAAATGGCAGGTTTTCTTGATGGGAGCTCCCTTCTCGCAATGGCTGTTCTTTTTATGGGCAATGACAGAAGAAAGATTATGGATGGTCTTGGCAGGCATCTCCTCTCGTACCTTAAAAAAACACATATTTCAGATTATCTCGGGCTTCTTGTTGCGGAGCTGATTCAGCATTCCGAAAGGCTGCAGTATGAGAATGTGGCCAAGAAGAGAAAGCTCATTAAGGAGAAGGATTCCATTGTAAATTATCTGAAAGACGAAAAGTTCAGGCGTGTAATCTCGCTCATGGCAAAACAGGAAAACTGTTCAATACGCCTTAATTACCGTATAGAAAACTCCGGGATTGATTCTGGTAAATTCAGGTTTATAATTTCTGTAGTTTACGATGGTACAATAAGTGAATCAAACAGAATAGGGCTGGAGAAAAGGATCCGGTCCCGGACAAACCTTTCCCTTGCAGACTATTATTATGAGAGTGATGATGATTCTCTCCAGCATTCACTGGGTATCTATTATCTGTCTTATCTTGATGATGTGTGCCGGGAGCAGGGAATCCGTTTCGATGCAAAAATATGCTGTGACCCGGACAAGGGAGAGACCGAATACCAGATCATTTTGTCTTTTTAATAATATTTACTTGACGAAATCCGGGCATTATTATTGTCTGTAAGTCCAACACAGGCTACTAGCTCAATTGGTAGAGCATCGGTCTCCAAAACCGAGGGTTGGGGGTTCGAGTCCCTCGTGGCCTGCATAAGAATTTCAAACTGATTCATGTACAGTTAAAACCGGGTTTTCCCATCGAGATGCATAAGGCCAGGTCAGAGGCATTGTTGGAGAGTCCGGTTTTTTTATTTACTCCTTCCCGGAAAATTAATTGTTTATATATTTGGAAAACCGCTAATACTGCACTGTATTAAATAAATTTCAATGAGATGTCTTAAGTTTTTCTTTATTAAGTTATTGTGATGTTTCGTTGATTTTTTTTAAATGTTTCTTGAATTTAACTGATCGGGAATCCCTGATGTTTATTGCCATAGTGAAATTGCTTAAATGCAGTGAGTGACGGGCTCTCTCGGTTTAAAATTTGTGCACGCTGGCTCTCATCTGTTTAGGGAGAACGAAAACACTTTATTGTTAAAGGTATTGAGAATGATTGATGAAGGATATATAAAGTTCAGTATTGAAAGAATTGATGGTGATGACCCGGAGTTTCATGATGAACTTGTGAAGCTGAACGGAATCCGTACAAAGCTTTTTCATATGGGCCTTATAGGCATTCTTGATAACGGAATCGGTTTCGGAAATGTAAGTATCAGGGATGAATCCAGGGGCGGGCTTTTTGTAATCAGCGGTTCCGGTACAGGAGGCCAGGAGGTTCTGGAAAACAGTGAGTACTGTACGGTACTCTCCACCAATGTTGCTGAAAACAGTCTGGTATGTACAGGGAACGTTAATGCTTCTTCTGAATCCATGAGCCACGCAGTGGTCTATGAAGCCAATGACAATGTTATGTGTGTTATCCATGTGCATAACCTCTCAATGTTTGACTACATGCTTGAAAATAGCTATCCTCAGACACCGGTAACTGCAGCCTACGGAACACCTGAGATTGCTTTCTCCCTGAAGGAGAAGGTGATGGAAGTGGGGAGTGACCACGGGATTGTAGTAATGGCCGGGCATCAGGACGGAGTTATCGCATACGGCCCGGGTGTGGAAGATACATTTAATCTGATTGATAAAATATATTCTCTGTCAAAATGTTAGTGTGAAAATGTTTTGTTAAACAAACATAAACTGCCTCGTATGGTTTTGGAGATAGTCACTGTTTATTGGTTTCTGGAAATTTTATCCCAGGTTTGAGCTGATGAGTATTGTGCCCTTTTATGCCTGTTGCTAAAATTGCAGAATGATATGACAGAATATCCTTCCGCCGTACAATAAAAATAAAGACGAAACATGGACAGGCATTGACTAACACAGGTTCATTCGTTTGAAATTTTTAAGACTTTTCTTCTTGTTTTATTCGTCAATGTTTGGAATATGAGCATGTTCAGGTAAGGAGTGACTGAGTTGAACCTTTTTGCATACGGTACATTGATGTTCCCTGAAGTATGGGCAAGGGTACTTGGGGAAGGGCATGAGGGCATTCCCGCAAGGCTCACGGGCTTTAAAAGATTCAGAATTTCAGGAGAGGACTATCCCGGAGCTGTTAAAAGCAGTGCAGATGATTTTGTCCGGGGAATTGTGTATATGAGTGTTTCTGAATCTGATATGGAGATGCTCGATCTCTATGAAGGAGAATTGTACAGGCGCGAAACTGTCACTGTCATCACAGATGGTGGCGAATCGGTGGACTCTGTTATCTATATCATGACAGAAGGGGATGATGTTTCTTGTGATGAACCTGACTGGGATCCGGAATATTTCAGAAGAGAAAGAATGCGGAATTTTCTTGAGACCATATAGGCCCAATCGTTAGAGCTTATTTTTTTAGTATAACCGGATATTATTGATGTATGGAGGAGCGGTGAAAACTCCAGATGTATACACAAAGCTCCTGGAGAAAGGGGTGCTGACAACTGAAATAATTGCCACTGTAATCTATTCTTTGAACAAGAGGGCCAAAAACTGGAGGGACAGGAATCCTGATGAGTACCATAAAGCCAAAAAAGAGCGTAATCTCATTCTCATGGAAGGCAAGGGGCATCTGAATGTAGCAATTAAAAAATACAAAGTCCTTGAATATTACAGAAAGAAAGACTTTGTTCTTCTTTCTCTTTTCAGGCCCACCAAAATTCATCTCATAGATGGCGTGGAATATCTTTACTATGAAGTTTATAAATCTGATTTTCACCTTCCCGGCTATATATATGAACTTTACGGCTATGAAACCATAAACGGCCTTAAAACGGTTGAGGTAAAGGATTTCGCCACGGGCGGGGAGGAGATAACAAAACTTGTTTCAGTCCAGTTCTGTAATCGGGTAATTGATCTTATTAAAAATAATGATTTTATTCTCATAGACGGATCCATCGCAGCAACGTCTTCAGTATTATTAAATTCCAGAAAAACAAGCAAATAGAAAATTTTTTATTGACATAAAGTAGTCATCGGATAGAATGAATGATTTTTCAAATTTTGGAGGACTTTATGGCAATACAGACAAGAAGCGTGCATGAAAGGATGAGAAGACTTCAGGCTTCTTTACAGAAGAAGGAGAAGGAGGCCAGGGTTGCCAGAGAAAAGGGAATGCATTCAACGTTTGGTAATTTGATGTGTGAGATCAGTGAATTGAAAAGAAAAGTAAGAAAGTGCCAGATGGGCTCATGATATATGTGTTCTCCCCGCCGGGGAGGGCATGGGAAGCTGCAAATTTTTTTTGCTGCTCTCCATGCTGTACTCTGAATCTCCGATTTGATGGACTCCCCAGGGAGTCCATTTTTTTTATTAATAGTTCAAATATTAATATTGACTAAATAAGTTAGATTTGTCTAATGTGCATATGGAGGACATACCTATGAAAACAATAATTATTTACGGGTCAACTCTCGGCAATACTGGTTCAGCTGCAGAGAAAATTCATGCGTTTTTTGAAGATTCTGTTCTGCTTCCTGTTAGTTCTGAATCCATCGGTCAAATATCCGGTTTTGATCTTGTCATTCTGGGGACTTCAACATGGGGCTACGGTGAGCTTCAGGATGACTGGGATAGTAATCTGAATGAATTAATGAAAGCTAATTTTTCAGGGAAAAAGGCTGCTCTTTTTGGAATGGGAGATCAGACAGGTTATTCTGACACGTTTCTTGATGGCATGGGCATTCTTTATGAAACTCTTGAAAGTATGGGGGCTCAAATCATCGGTAAATGGTCATGTGACGGTTACAGCTTTTCAAATTCGAGGGCAGTTGTTGAAGGAGAATTCGTCGGCCTGGCACTTGATGAGGATAACGAGTCATCAAAGACAGCAGAAAGAATTTCCCGATGGGTCGATCTGGTAAAAGAAAAATTTGCACAGTAGAAGCAGGAGAAAAAATGAAAGTTTTTAATCATCATATATATGAATACAAAAAGGGGCTGCGCTCCCTTATTCTTCACACTATGGACTCGAAGTATCATGAGGATGCTGTAGAAAAATTAAATAGAATGGGAATATCATATATCGTAAGATATGTCAGTACCGGCAAGATAAATATATTTTTCGGAAATCCATCCTGTATCAGGGTTCTTGAACTTATCGGCGACAAGTCACTGTCCGAGTTTACAGTTGAGGAAGACTTTGTCCTTGGAACAATGCTTGGATATGGCCTTGTTCAGCAATGCGACAGATTTATCAGAAACATGTCCGTGACTTTGAGAGAAGTAAAAAAGATTTCATAACCCTCACTCTGTTTTATCCGGGAAGTGGAATGAACACTTAAGTTAACAATACCATGCTTATTATAAAGTTATGGCAATGTTAATTTTTATTATAAACCTTTCAGCGTATACAGTTTTTAAAATACATTTGACTCATTTATTTTTACTTATATACTTTCTACATCTTTTCAATCAGGAACCTTCCCCGTTTGTTGATAAAAAGAAATTACTATCTTAAATGAGAGGTATTATAATCATGAATAGCACCATTTCGGTAATAGTTACATTTATTGCCTACCTGGTCATTATGCTTATGATAGGGTTGTGGGCATACAGAAAAACATCAAGTTCTTCAGATTATTTTTTGGGTGGACGTACACTTGGCCCCTGGCCGGCTGCGCTCTCTGCCGGAGCTTCAGACATGAGCGGATGGCTTCTTCTTGGACTGCCCGGGTATGCATATGCTTCGGGACTTGAGTCCATATGGATAGCAGCAGGGCTTCTTGTGGGAACATGGGCTAACTGGTTAATAAGTGCAAAGAGGCTGAGGACCTTTACCATAGTAGCAGATGACTCATTAACAATTCCTGAATTTCTTTCCAGAAGATTTGAGGACAAGACAAATTTGATACAGAGTATTTCGGCATTTTTTATTCTTCTGTTCTTTCTTTTCTATACCAGTTCCGGTCTTGTTGCTGGAGGAAAGCTCTTTGAAACAGTCTTCGGGCTGGATTACCGTTACGCCGTAGTAGTCGGAACTGTCTGTATCGTATCCTACACCATGATAGGCGGGTTCCTTGCTGTGTCATGGACTGATGTGGTGCAGGGATTGTTAATGGCAGCTGCACTTCTGATAGTGCCTGTTGCGGCTCTTCAGGGAAGTTTTTCCGGGATCGCTGAAAAACTCGGAAATATAAATCCTCACCTGCTGACAGTTTTTCATGATGTAAAGGGTAAGCCGCTTTCAGTAATAGCGATTGTTTCGCTGGTTGCATGGGGACTTGGGTATTTTGGTCAGCCCCATATTCTTGCCAGATTCAAGGCCACCAGAAGCAACAGGGATCTTGATACAGCCAGAAGAATTGCAGTGACCTGGACAGGTGTTTCAATGGGGGGAGCAATACTTGTGGGTCTTGCAGGACTGCTCTTCGTGAATAACAATTCCACTGTGAGCCTTGCAGATGGAGAGAAGATATTCATGGTTCTGGTAAATGCAATGTTCCATCCTGTGGTGGCGGGGATTCTCCTTGCGGCAATACTCGCTGCAATCATGAGTACTGCGGATTCGCAGCTTCTTGTTTCATCCTCCGCCCTTGCAGAGGACTTTTATAAAAAGGTAATCAGGCCTGATGCCCGCACAGGAGAGGTCGTTTTCGTGGGCAGGATTTCCGTAATCACAATTTCAATAATTGCACTTGTTCTTGCCATGAATCCGGAGAGTTCTGTGCTGGGGCTTGTTTCCTATGCATGGGCAGGTTTCGGAGCGGCTTTCGGTCCTGTACTTCTTCTGAGTCTTTACTGGAGGAACATGAACAGATTCGGAGCTCTGGCCGGTATCATAACAGGTGGGCTCACTGTTGTAATATGGAAAAAGTTAAACGGCGGGATTTTCGATCTTTACGAAATAGTTCCCGGAATAATTTTTTCATTCATTGCGGTTATTGCAGTGAGTATCATCACCGGGAAACCTTCCGAGAATACCCTGAATCTTTTTGAAAAATTCAGGACTGCTCTTGAAAAGGAAATATAAAAAATAATTCATAATTGTCAGAGACTCACTATTGAGTCTCTGCCGTTCTCCTTGGCCGAGTACAAAGCCCTGTCTGCTCTTGTTATTGTTTTTTCAATCTTCTCATCTTTTATGTATTGGGTAACTCCAAAACTCACCGTTGATTTGAAGTTATTTTCTGTGCATTTACATTCAGCTGATTTAACGCCGTTTTTTATCCTTGTTAAAATTTCAACCGCCCCGGCCAGGTCGGTTCTTGTGAATAGGAAAAGAAATTCTTCCCCGCCCCAGCGTGAAATGTAGTCGGTATCCCTGCTGCATTTCCTGAATATTTCGGAAACGCTCATAAGCAGCCTGTCCCCGCAGTCGTGTCCGTATGTGTCATTCACGGATTTGAAAAAGTCCAGGTCCGCAATTGCTATGCAGAAACTATCGGTGTATCTTTTGTATATTTTCTCCTCCTCGACCATTATCTCAATCATTCTTCTTCTGTTTAAAAGACCTGTCAGTGGGTCAGTATTGGCGTTAGACTTAACCTGGTGGTGCAGGAGGGCATTCTGCATTACAATACCCATTTGTTCCCCAAGGTATGTGAAAAATTCTTTGTCCATAAATGAGGTTTTTTCATGGGAAGTGTAGATTATTGTAATGGCTCCTAGAATATTGCCAGAAGCCCTGATCGGAACCGCTGCAATATGTTTGACACCATGTTTTTTGAATTGTTCTGATAGAGCTGATTCAGGGTAGTTATTAATATCTGTTTCAACAATATCATTTATCTCTATTGCTTTTCCAGTTACGCCAGTGCCTGCTTTAAAAGAGAGCGGCTGGCTTTCCGTTGTATCATGGAGAGTGTAGACCATGGTGTAGTTACTGCCTGTTCCATCGGAAAGGAAAATTCCGCCGGCATCAATATGCATTGTATCTTTTAAAATTTCCTTTATTTTTGGGTACAGTTCTTTCAGATCCAGATAAGGTGCTGTAGAGTTCAGGAATGAAAAAAGATTTCTCAGCTTTTCTTTTTCCATAGTCAGTTTTACTGTCTTTCCATGGAGAGATGCCCAGAACATTCCCAGCGTAAAGCTGATCTGATATGTCATGTGGTATATAAATGAAAATGATGTGGTAAGGTTTTTCTGGTAAAGTGATGTCAGGCCCATGCTCTCTCTATATGTAAAAAGTACACGGGCGGTATAAAATACTGCTGAAACAGCAAACAGGGCAAAGAGGCTTTTGTTTCTTGTCCTGAGCCTGGAAACCGGACTGCTTTTATGTTCAGTGAGCAGTAATGCGCCGTATGTGAAGTTGGCTGCAAGCATAACGGATATTATGATTATACGAGCCGGTGTATTGAACTGTCCGTAGGTGAAGTAGAGAAAACCCGTCATGTACGCACATGATGATATCAGTGCGTAGTAAAGACTTATTCTTTTTTTGCCATATTCAATTTCCGAGGCGGATAATATCTGAAAAAATGAACTCATGAGTATTAAATAGTTGGAAATGATGATTGATATAAAAATGCTTACATAGCTCTGAAGACTCAGCAGCAGAAAACCTGTAAATGCACATATGCTTGAAATTCTCCAGTCCCTGTGCCCTGGGTCTTCTTTTTTTGTGGTAGCCATAACTGTAAAAACTGCAGTGATCAGAAGAGTGAGATTCAGCATTATTACAATAGTCCGGTTATCCATTAACTTTACTCCTATGCCTTTAAAGTATTACTTATGCATGGTAAAAGCAATATGGACTCTAAAATGTTATAAAAAAATATAATGCGGGTTTGCCCTTAGCTGTAGAATCCGATGCTGATGTATGGTGTGGTTTCTGCCGTTATTTTTTATATATGGTGCTTCTTTAATGGAGTTGACTTTTTGTATATGCTGCTCAAGATTGAAAATAAAAAAATGAAGAGGTTGTATGAAGAAAATAGCTCTGGCATTGGCTGTACTTTTCTGTTCAGTATCATTTTCCTTCGGGAGCGGAAATGTTCCGGCCGATGTAAAAATTGTCACAACAAAACTTAATAAGATTTTTTCAAATTATTACAATTCAATACTTAAGGCACAGAACGCCAGGCAGTTTGCATCTGCCATGAACAGGTATACCGATGACTTTTCAAAACTGCTGCCTGAACTCAAGGCGATTGAGAAAAAGTATAAGGGAAAAAATATTCCCGATGTGGAATACAGTTTTGAAGATTTTCAAAAGGAATGCGCGGGTGTAATGTCAGATGAAAAACTTGAACAGGCCTACAGTAAACATGCGAAGTACTATTCTGATCCGGAAGTACAGAAGGCAATGAACAGGATGATGCAGGTAATGCAGCAGTTCGATACGGAGGATGAAGAATAATTTTTTCCATGCATGGAGAGGGGGCTCTTTGTAATAGTGTCCCCTCACTTTATCTCCAGCCGTGCCCTGATCATTCCGTTTCTCACCCTGTAAAAAATAATGCTTAAAATATATGCCACGCCTGCAATAACGACTGTAAGTGAACCGGTAGGCAGGCTGAGTAGAAAACTGAGAACAAGCCCTGCGGTCATAAAGACTGCGCAGAGGCCTGCTGAAATCGCCATCATACCACGCAGTTTTTTTGTAAAGAGACCGCCGATTGCAGGAGGAATCGTAAGCATGGCTATTACCATAACTATCCCAACAATTGTAATAAGGAGCAGTATTGTAACTGAAATCAGAACTATAAGCATTATCATGAATATATTAACGTTGAGTCCCCGTATTCTTGCGAAGTCCTCGTCAAAAATGGTGGCCACTATCTGGTTATAGAATATTCCGGAGATCACTGTAATGATGGCGGCAAGCACTGTAATCAGCAGAATATCTCTGAAAGTCAAAAGAAGTATGTTGCCGAAAAGGTAACTCATTGGGTCTGTATATCCCGGTGTAACAGACATGAATAGGAGTCCAATGGACATTCCCACTGCCCATATAGCTCCGATCACGGTATCAATTCTCTCCTTTCCCCTGATGATGGCATAGCTCAGAATTACTGACATGAGAATTGCAAATGTGAAAGCCCCTGTCATGGGGGAGATCTGTTTCAGGCCAAGAACATTATTGCAGAACAGTGCAAGTCCTATCCCTCCAAGAACTGAATGGCTAACAGCTCCCGCAACGTAACTCATTCTTTTTACAACAACGAATGATCCAATTATGCCGAAGGGAACACTGGATACAAGACCGGTGATGAGAGCATAACGTATAAATGGAACATCACTGCTCAGGAGAGCATGAAGAAAATCTGTCATCAGCTGTTTCCCCTGCCTGTGCTGTTTAGTTTTGTATCATGTCTTACTATGAAAGACTGGTTTCCATATGAGGATGATACAATTTTGCTGAACCTGTCGTCAATTGGGTGTTCGGCGAGTGTCTTGTTTATGCAGAAAACCCTGTCAGTAATATTGGAAACAAAACCTGTGTCGTGCGTCACTATGAGTATTGTCATTTTTTTGCTCAGTTCCTTGAGAATCAGGTTCAGCCTGTTCTGTGAAGGAGAGTCAATGTTGGAAGTGGGTTCGTCAAGTAGAAGAATTTCCGCATCTGACAGTATGGATCTTGCAATGAGCATTCTCTGTATCTGCCCCCCCGAGATTTCACTGAACCTTTCATTCTTCAGTTCGCACAACTCAAGCGCTTCCATTGCTTCACTAACCCTGAGCCTGTCTTTTTTTGTATAGAAACCGAAGGGCCGCACCCGTCCTGAAAGTATAACTTCTCCCACTGTGATGGGAAATTTCCTGTCCAGAGTCATATATTGCGGAACATATCCCATGTACTTCCTTGCAGATTCGGGAGACTTTCCCTTTATGAGAACAGTCCCCGACTGAGGTTTCAGAAATCCAAGCAGGAGTTTTAAGAGAGTGGTTTTTCCTCCGCCGTTTGGCCCCACTATGGATATGATCTCTCCATGACCTACAGAGAAGGATACATCTCTGAGAATTATATTAGAGCTGTATCCGAAAGAGAGATTTTCGACCTTTATGATATGGTCACTGCTTTTTTTTACCATCTGTAAATGATTCCCTTATCCTTTCACCTGTCATTTTCAGGTTATTGATATAGTCCGGATTGAGGGGGTTAAGTTTTATCACCGCTCCGCCTATTGCCTTTGCAACTGCTCCGGCGCTTTTTTCTGAAAATTCAGGCTGTACAAAAATAACTTTGACCTTTTCGGTCTTTGCACTTCCTATAATCTTTGCCAGCTGCGACGGCAAAGGAGATTTTCCTCCGGTTTCAATGGCTTCCTGCTTCATGCCGTACTCATCTGAAAAATAGCCGAATGCCGGGTGAAATACAAAGATAGTTTTTCCTTTCAGGGGTGTCATGTTTTTTTTGAGCATTTCATGGAGTTTTTCAAGATCGGAAATGAGGGTGTCATAGTTTTTTTTCAGCTGCTCTTTCCTGTCCGGGATCAGTTCAGAAAGTGCTTCATAGATATTCTTCGCATGAATTTCCGCCAGTTTCGGAGACATCCATGTGTGAGGGTCTTCTGTTGTCCCGTGGTCATCATGCTCTTCATTTTTGTTATGGCCTTGATTATCGTGATGCTCATGGTGTTCCAGAAATCTTTTTTTAATGCCTGAAGAGGTGTCGACAATTTTCAGGCCTTTGATATCCTTAATTCTGCCCAGAAATGCCTTTTCAAATGGGACACCAACGGCGAAGAAAATTTTTGATTTTGAAAGCGTCAGTACCTGATCGGGGGTAGGTTCGTATGTTGCCGGGCTTTTCCCGGGGCCCACCAGTACATTTATCTGAA
Organism: Spirochaetota bacterium; assembly: GCA_003246895.1. Classification (GTDB taxonomy): domain Bacteria; phylum Spirochaetota; class UBA4802; order UBA4802; family UBA5550; genus SZUA-423. Next base: position 88,161 of record QKCL01000048.1, read on the forward strand.
CTGTGTCTCCTGCAATTTTTTCAACGAAGAATTTCTGGGGCAGAATGCTTGTGAAAACCTGAATTCTGTTGTTTCCGGGAGCTTTTCCCCCGCAGGAAATAATGGAAAGTGTAAAAAGAAAGAGTAAGAGTTTGGATTTCATTTTTCCCTCCTGTTTTTAGTTATGATATATCAGGAGGCTGTTGAGTCAATCACTAAATGCAAGTTATTTGCATTTGTCGCAAATTCCGGATATGTTCAGTGATATTTCATCTATCTGGTACTCACTGTATTTACGGGAAAGTGATTTTGTTATCTGGTCTTCGATCCTGTCCAGGCAGATTATCCTTTTGCACTTTACACATTGAAAGTGCGCATGAACCGGATTGTGTATGCATGAAATTTCGAATCGGCGTATTTCTCCTTCAGAGAGAACTTCCCGGACGATCCCTTTTTTCTTAAGCTGTGTCATTATTCTGTAGATTGTGGCCTGATCCATATGTGCATCAAGATCATGTTCAATATCCTGAATGGTAAAGACCCGGCCTGTATTAATTATCTTATCAAGGACAAGGATGCGCTGTCTGGTGGCCTTTAGTTTATGCTCTTTTAAAAGAGTTTCCGCGTTGCATTTGCTCATAATTTAGCTTGTAATTTTTTTTGTATATGTTATGGTTTCCTGAATTATCCGCAATGATAAAAAATTGGCAATGTTTTTTTATTCACAGCGGCAATGGAAGTTAAAAAAAGGATGGAGGTTTTGAGTGACCAGAAAAGAAACAGATGTTGTGGTAATTGGTGCAGGCAGTGCAGGATCTCTGGCTGCGAGAGACGCTGCAAGGGCGGGCCTGAGAGTGCTTCTCGTGGATAAAAGGAACCGTTATGAAATAGGTAAGAAACTTACCTATGATACTCTTCCTGCCTATATATGTGATGTCGTTGATATAGAAGTGCCAAAGGGTGATGAAGTGGATATGCACATGGAGAAACTTAAAGTTTTTGCCCCGGGCAAAAAGTACAGTTTTGAAGCTCCCCTTGAAGCATATCTTGTTGACCGGCTGAAATTCGGCCAGAGGCTCCTTGGTTATGCACTTGAGGCCGGTGCTGAACTCTTTGATGAAACAGAATTCTATGAGCCCATTGTGGACGGTGATTTTGTACAGGGAGTAAGATGCAGAAACAGTAATACTGAACATTTTGAAGTTTATGCAAAGGTAGTAATAGACGCCAGCGGTTTTGAGCGGGCAGTATCAATATCCCTGCCGGACAGCGTTTTCGGGAGTGAGCCCCTTGATCATGAGGATATTATCTGGGGCTACAGGGAAATCCGTGATATAATCGGGAAGGATGATACTGTTCCTCCCCATGATTATCCTGGGTGGTACTGCTATATTGAAAATGACGGGTACGCCTGGGTTGTGCCTGAAAGTTCAGGACGTGGAAATATCGGCTGCGGTCTGCCTCTTTCATCGGCAAAGGAATCTCCTGAAAATATTACCAAAAGGTACTGTGAGGGTAACAGGGAAATCTTCGGTGAAAAGATCTATGAGTACGGCACAGGGCCTACTCCTTATCTGCCCATAAGAACATGCCAGCCGGAACTTGCGGGCAATGGTTTCATGGTTGTAGGAGACGCGGCATATCAGGCTTCCCCTGTATCTGCATTCGGCATGGCAGCATCAATGGTTGCCGGAAGGGAAGCTGCATCTGCTGCCGTATCTGCCATAAAAAATGGAGACTGTACACGTGATTCCCTCTGGAAATACAATGTAGAGTACAAGAGAAACATGGGGGCAAATCAGGCGTTCATTGACCCGATGTGTATTTTTATCCAGAATGCTTCTGACAGTGAGATAGAGACTCTCATACGTAAAAAACTTATAGGCCCCTATGAGTTCAGCCTTGTATGGACAGACCAGGTCTTCACATATTCCCTCATGGATCTTGTTAAAAAGTTTTTTCTGGGATTTCCACATATTTTTCTGCTGCTGAAACTGAATTCAGTATACGGCATATGCAAAAAGATGGAGAAGCTTTACAGGAAATTTCCTGAAAGGTATAACGATTTTGAAGAATGGAACAGAAACAGACGGGCCCTGTACTTCAGGCTTTTCAGAAGGCTGGGTCTGGACAGAAAAATCTAGTTATCCGTTTTTTTCTTTTTCTTTTTTTTCTTCTTTTTGATCTTCAGCTCCAGCGGGCTGGAGAGTCCTGTTTTTCTGAGGGGGCAGTCCTTGCAGAATTTGCCCTCTTTTTTCCATTTCTGGCAGCATTTGCTTTTACTCATCCGAGTAGTGCCCCCTTGAATATGTGCGTTTTATATTATTCTATATTAAAGCAATGTAAAAGAATCAACATTTTAAATAATTTTTATTTTCAATGATTTCCATGATTATTATCTTCGCTAAACAGGACTAAAGTGACTTTTTTAGAAAATGATGATTACAGATAAAATAAGAAAATATGCTGAGTCGCATCTCAGAAACAGACAGCATACCGATGAGGTACATAACAGAAGAATTTTACCGGCAAAACTTGCCGTTATCTCAACATTTCTGATACTGACGATTTTTCCCCTTTATGGATACTTCACAGGGAATACGCGTGCGGTGGAGGTTGAAGTTTCTCTTCTGGCTATATACACTGCCGTTTTTTTTGCACTCAGGAGAAAATATGGCACTGTTCTGATCTGCCAGGTTGTGCTTTTTATTGTATATATTGGTCTCTTTGTGATAATCTTCATGCTGAGAGGTGAGCACTATCTTCCAATCTGGGTATTTGGTTTTCATTTGTACTCACTGGTTCTATACGGACACAGGGCCGGGATTGTGCTCTCGACTCTCCTTTTTACCTATACTGCTGCTGTAATGACATACTGGATAGGGGAGACCACAACTTTTGAGGAGGTTGTTCGTTTTTCCGGTGTGTCACTGGTCCTGCTTACCATAGGTTATTACTATGAGTATTCAGTATACAGAACTCTGACAAGGCTTAATGAACTGAATATTTCTCTCGGCACTCTCAGTAAAACCGATGACCTTACGGGGCTGTACAACAGAAGATATTTCAATGAAGTTTTCAGCAGCCAGATACGGATACACCGCCGCCACAGAGGATTTCTGGTGTTCATGATGCTTGATGTGGATTTTTTTAAGAAATACAACGATATATACGGGCATCAGGCGGGGGACAACACACTCCGAAGAGTGGCGCTTTCTATGAAGAGTTCCATGAGAAGACCCGATGATTATATTTTCAGGCTTGGAGGAGAGGAGTTTGGTATACTTTTTTCTGTTGAAGACCGCGATAAAATTGCCCCGTTAGCCAGAAGGATTGTGCGTGCTGTTGAGGAACTGGAAATAGAGCATGCCGGCAGCACTGTTTCAGATTATGTTACAATATCTGCAGGAGTATTTATAATAGATGTGGATAATAATATGACACAGCACCAGATATACAGGAAATGTGACGGCGCACTCTATATGGCTAAAAGTCAGGGACGGAACAGGTGCGTGCTTCTATTTGAGCCATGCAATGTTTAATGGGCCGAATACAATGACCAGTTAATAACCCTCAGGCAGTACTGGACTGTGTCTTAAAGAGGCCTCCTGAAACCAGGACAAGTCCCAGGAGAGAAAGAACGGATATCTCTGTTCCGGCTATTGTAAGATATTCCATTACCAGTGGAACGGCAATGATGAGGCTGTTGTGAACCGGCATGAGAACTGTAATCCTTGCTCCTCCGGCAAATGCAATCTGTGTAATAAGAAAAGACAGGAAGCCCGATATGAAGCTTACGGCCAGAATCGCCCACCCTGCGGCTGTTGATGGTGAGAGACTGAAATCTCCTGCAATATTCTGGGATAAGGCTTTGAGTACAGGGTCCATGGCTGCTGTAAATCCCGTGAGCAGTCCTGCGGAGACGGAAAAAAGTATTACGGACCTGTTCCTTTTCATTGGCTTCAGTATTATAAGTACTGAGGCAATGTATCCTGCCGAGAGAAAGAGCAGCATCCTTAAATTCATGTCAATGTATGAAACAGTACTCCGTGTCGCGTTCTCGACTCCAAGAATTACAGATCCTGTTATCAGTATGACTGTGCCCGCGTACTGCTCCTTTGTAACTTTCTCCTTCAGAAATTTATGAGAAAATGCCATCAGTACAATGAGCCCCAGGCCGAACATGGAAGTAAAGTATGACGGCGGGGCAAATCGTCCGGAAAACATTATCAGCAGAGGCAGCATCATGTTTATTATGAGGCCGCCGATGTAGATTGCCCCTGCTTTCAGGGATTTCTTCTTCACCGGTACTGCCGTGTCATTCCTTGCGGAAACCGCATGCCTGAACAGGGTAATGCCCATCTTCTGAAGGCATTTTGAAAGGTGGAACAGGGTGGTTCCGGCGATGCCCAGGGCCATGGCTGTGAGATTTAAATATGTCTGATTTTCAGTATATGGCATCATGAAGGAATTATATACTGTACACATCTGTTTATTTTAAAAAAAATATGAAGAATCGATGTTTAAATTTTAATATCAATATTGTCGGCCGGGCGCTTAAAAATTGCCACAAACCCTTGAAAGAAGTTCACATAGTTGTTATTATGTAAGTGAAGAATAATAAATTACCCGGGAGGAACAGATGAAACATGCACCGAGAGAACACCAGAGGGTATATCTGACATTTTATCTGAGGGTATTTGAAGGAGATAACTTCCTCGGATTTCTGATTGATATATCAAAAGAGGGATTTATGGTCATGTCTGAGTTTGTTTTGGAAGAGGGGAAATGCTATAGTCTTAAAATGAAAATACCTTCATCCATGGAGTGGAAGGGGAAAAATGATACCGACAGATTTATAAAATTCAGGGCAAGATGCAAGTACTCAGAACATGATGAGGTTGACAAGGAGTTCTATGTCAACGGTTTTGAATTCAGTGAGCTTGGAGAAGAAGAGAATTTCATAATCCGCAAACTCATTGATGAATACAGGTTAAGATAGGGGGTGGCCATGGATAAAAAATTTGTAATTCTTGTAGCTCTGCATTTTAGTGAGAACCCTGAAGAGGTATTGAGGAGGTCTCTGTCTGTTGCCAAAAAATATGACGCAAAAATATATACAATTCATGTTATAGAGGACATGCCGAGACAGACTCTTTATTACGATGCCTACAGAATCTGGGAAGAGTTCAGGGACAAGGCAGTAAAGGAGACCCTTGAACACATGAACAAGTACCTTCTGAAACTTGGGGAAGATTTTGATGATATTGAAGCGATTATTGAGGTTGGTAACCCCACTGACAAGATTCTGCAGAAAGCGGAAGAACTGGGCGCTGACCTGATTATAGTGGGCCACCATGTACGAAAAGGTATAATAAAACAGATGATTACTACGAGTGTAAGTGAAAAGGTTGTGAGGTACTCAACAAGGCCGGTTCTTACATTCTACGTTGAGAGTGAGGAGATTCTCTGATTCAGGCGGCGGGGAGTGTTTTCCCTGCCGGATGTTTTTTCTGATTGTATACCCTGTTTTCCTTCTTCAGTGGATTTAGAGGAAAAGGAGAGTGTCCGTCAGTTTTCGTAAAGTTTTTGAATTTCATTCTCCGACAGGGCTCTTCCGAATATTGCCAGTTCATCCAGAATTCCGAAAAAGTAATTGTTTGTTCCGGTAAGTGTTCCAATAAAACACCGGTAAATTCCGGAAAATGAATATGATTTAACAGTGAATTCACTTCGTACTGTGCCGTTGATATATGTTTTTACAGAATTTCCGTTGTAGACCCAGGCAAGGTGAAACCATGTTCCGGAAGCCAGAGTTTCAGCAGGGAAAATGTATTGCAGCATATAAGTTTCATCAAAGAGGTACATGTATGGTTGTGAGGAGCTATTGATAAGAACGACAACGAATTCAGAAAAGATATTATCATAGAAAGACTGGAATATATACCTCGGGACAGAAACATCGGAATAATTCATCCAGACAGAAACCGTGAAATCTGTGCTGCTTAGACTGAAACTTTTTTCAACGGGAATTTCAATGTAGGATGAACCTCCGTTAAAAAACATTCCTTTGCCTGCATTGCCCAGATGGTCATTATCCGGAGTAGCCCCGTAGTTGTTTCCATCGTGGCCGTTGCCGCTCATATCACGCGCGTCACCGTTAAGGGGGTAATAGGCAATGATTGAGTCATCTTTTGCAAGGCCTCCAAGTTCTTCATCCTCGCCCAGGAGGCATGAAGCAAGGAAAAGACATATAATAGAAACAGATACTATTCTTTTCATTGGGGCTCCGGTAATCCTGCGATAGTCTGGCTGCTGCATGTATATTCAATATAATCAAAAAATAGTTTTGTACATAAAAAAATATAGTTTTATACAAAAAGAAAGAATCGTTGTGGTTTCATGCTGTGCATGGGGCCTGGTGCAAAAGACCCCGGTTTCTATCTGGTGGTATATGTTGATATTATTACTTCATATATTTTCTGCAGAGACTGGTCAGAAGGTGATTTTATACCGGAATTTTTGAGCACATCTGATCTGTTTCTTTCGAACCAGTTGAAGAGTCTCTGTCCTGCGTCCTTTGCATCATCTGCGGCATGACAGAGTTTTACAACACGTTTCATCTCGTCCCTTGCAAAGAAATTTCTGTAATTGCCCATTATAAGAATGAAGTGTTTTCCCTCATCTCCTTCTTCCACAGAAACCCGTTCCATCATTTCCTCTTTCGCTTCCTTCCATTCATTCATCTTCTTCTGAAACTGGCTTTCCCTCCTTTCCCGGTCAGCAGGGTTTGATACTATTTTTTTATTATGTATCAGTACTCCGGCCTGCTGTATGAGAAATCCTATTTCATTTTCATCAAGTTCAGTTAGAAGAGAGTTCAGTTCTTTTATTGCAGCTTTCAATGCAGGTGACAGCACAGTTTTTTTTGAAGGAGAAGTCTTCGGAACCGCCGGAATTTTTTTCTCAGACACTCCGGATTTCTTTTTAGCTTCAGATGATTTTGATGGGGTTGCCTTTTTTGCAGTTTTTTTTGAGGTAGTCTTTTTTGCCATGTTCACCGCCTTATGTTTCCTGATATTTAAAGATAAAGCCGAGTCTGGAAGAATTGTTGAAGTAAACCTCTGTTTCCTGCCACGGTCAAGCCGTTTTTACGGCTGCAGAAAGCTTCAAAAAGTTAATTATTCATAAGAGGGGAAGCTGTCTCTAAAAATCACTTGACGCATGATTGTGGCCTAAAAGAATCAACAGTATATATATTTGAAGCAGGTATCTGATGATTAGACATACATTGATGGTTAACTGTCCCGACAGAAAGGGGCTTATATTTGATATTACACGCATATTGCTCTCCCATGAACTTAACATAATTGAAAACGACCAGTTCGTGGATACAGACTCAAACAAGTTTTTCATGCGCACCGAGTTTACGGGTTCCTTTGATTCCGGCAGGCTATATTCGGATCTCGAAGAATCTCTCGGCAGAGAGGCATCTCTCAAACTTCTGGGAAGCAGAAAGAAGAATATTGTAATTCTTGCCACAAAGGAGCATCACTGCCTCGGTGATATTCTCATACGGCATTTTTTCAATGACATAAATGCAAATATACAGGCAGTAATAAGCAACCATGAGGTTCTTCGTGAGCTCACGGAAAAGATGGATATACCGTATCATTTTGTGTCCCATGAGAATCTCTCAAGAGAGGACCATGAGCAGAAGGTTATGACCATACTGAACCAGTATAATCCGGAATATATAGTTCTGGCAAAGTATATGAGGATTCTGTCTCCTTCATTTACCGGACTTTATCCCGGAAGAATCGTAAATATACACCATTCATTTCTCCCTGCATTTATCGGAGCAAATCCCTATAAACAGGCTTATGCCAGGGGAGTTAAAATGATTGGTGCAACAGCCCATTTTGTTAACCACAACCTCGATGAAGGGCCGATTATTGAACAGAATATAGTCCATATAACCCATAAGGAGAGCGCAGAGGATCTTGCAAAGGCGGGACGTGATGTTGAAAAGATAGTTCTTTCCAAGGCCCTGCAGCTTGTTCTGGAAGACAGGGTTTTCCTTTCCGGAAACAGAACTGTTGTTTTCAGGTAGGAGAAATAACTTTTTTTACATCAGAGGGCTTCATACTGTTATCCGGATGAAACCTTCCGGTCTGCCGGCTTTATCCGGAACTTCTACCTGGCTCTTTCCAGTTCGGATGCTTTATAATCATCAAAAAACAGAGAATTTCCCTTCCATTCAGGCATTATTAACTGCTATATGAAGGCCGCCGGGTTCCGCTGCGGTTTTTTCCATGGCATCACTTACAGATTTTTTATGGCCTGCGTCTGAATTGATGGTTACGGATTTGACTCCCATGCCTTTGGTTTCAGCAGCAGCCCCGTCGTTCTCCTCGGTATTTATGTCCAACAGGGAGACATTTGTTACGGCCTGCGCAAAGAGCCTTTCAGGGAGGCAGCGCCGGTTGTTATTGTTTTTTAAATCATAACTGTTCATAAAATTCTCCAATATGAATTATAATCGTTTGTCGCAGTAAAATTTTTGAAAATATCAATTATCTGTTCTTGTTATTTTAATTGTTTTTGGATATTCCGGCTGTAAGCGGCAGGTGGTTATTGTATCGCATGCGGTCTGTTAGTGTTACGATAATGTTAATTATAAAATTATGCATGTTTTGGTGCTTGACTGATAAAAGCTGAAAAATAGGCTTTAAAAAGATTTTTTGAAAGAGTTTCGCATAACAGCTGTAATTTTTTTATAATTACACTGGACAATATCGTATCTTGAATCAATAATGGTATCGATTAGAAATAGGGTTCTGTTTTGTTGAAACAGGTCCATGTAAGAGACAGATGACTTTTGACTTAGCCGAGAAAGAGATTCCTGCATTCTGGGGATGTGAAAGGGTCTGCGGCCAGGTTGAAGAAGATTATATATAAGGCCCTGCAGGAGCTATCATGTTTTTTTAGTGTGAACCTTCTATGCGTGCCATATATAATTATATATGGCACGCATAGCTTTTTTTATCAACCCATCTACATTATCCATTTCCACCATATAAACAGCAGAAGAAATCCGAACAGGTAGGCAAGTCCGGCATAGCTCAGGATCTTCATTGGAAGACCCGGCTTAAGTTCAGCGGGGAGTTCAGCCTTCTTAACCAGCTTGTGGTTCAGCCATGCAAAGACAGGGGTGGTCATAAAGGCCATAGTCATTGCAAATCCGAGCATGGGGAGCATCGCCTTTTTGAAGAAGATAAGGATTGCAAGGCTTACCACTGCGACGAATATTACCCACCTTGTAAATACCTTCTCGGAATATGTAGTATGGTTTTTCAGAAGCTGGAGGCCTTCAGCCAGAGCCCTTGAGTAACCGTCCACAACAGTAATTGTTGACCCGAATATGCAGAAAAATGCTATGAGTGCGATGAGATATCTTGACCATTCTCCGATGGTTGTGGCATATACATTTACAAGCTGATGGGAAAACCCGATTCCGCCCTTTGCAAGTGCCTGACCGTTGCCGTGTATAACGAGAGCTCCTAGAGCGAGGAAAACCAGAGCCAGAAATGCAGTTGTGATGTATCCAAGGTTAAAGTCAAATAAGGCGCTTTTCGGTGTTACCTTCTGCTCTCCGCACTGTTTGCACAGCCATAGTGAAGTTATGCATGAGATTTCAATGGGAGCCGGCATCCATCCCATGGTGACAACGAGGAATCCGATTGATGCGATCTGCCATGGAGAGGGTGAGATAAACTCCTTTGGAGCAACCGGGCCGTTGTGCAGGGCTATGGCTGCTGCGGAAACAGTTGCAACTGCCAGTACCACCATTATAAATTTGGATACTCTGTTCAGCATGGCAAAATGTCCGGCAAGTACAATTAGAAGTGATGCTGCAAGTACAATTGCGCAAAGTACCGGCATGGGGAGTTTCCATGGAATGAAATATCCCAGAAGACTTGCTGAAAAGAGTGTCAGTGCGGCAGTATTAATTACAGCCGAAAAAATGTTCAGACCGAATGCGAGAACCATGTATCCTTTCCCCATCCTGGCATATCCTCCCTGAAGGGTTCTGCCGGTTGCCATTGTGTATGTTACGCCTGCGCGGAAAAATGGATATTTGAATATATTTACAAGCAGAATCAGCAGTGCGAGAGACCACCCGTATATGGCCCCGGCCTGTGTTGATGCCACGAGGTGACTTCCTCCTATGGCGGCTGTGGCCATGAGTATTCCCGGCCCCAGAGTCTTTGCAACGCGTATTATGTATCCCAACATCGTCGTCGGGAAGAAGAGACTGATTACCTTTTCCAAAATTATATCTCCCGATAATTATAGATTTTCAAGGCCTGTGCATGGAGTACTGCTTCTGCATCCAGATAGGGTCTTTGTATTTTAGACTTTTCCTTTAAATTTTGATGTCAAATAGTTATTTCAGGGGCGGAAAAAATAAGTGTAAAATTTTAATTATTACTGTTGGTTTCTATGGGGGGAGAAATCCGTCTGCCATTTCAGACAAACGGATTGTGTCTTTTCGTGGCCTTGAATTTAAGGCCCTGTGCTGTAATTTCTTCAATATGTAAATACAGCGTAGCAGTAAAGCTGTTGTACTGCAAAAACATGCTGGTTCATTACCGGGCGTGTCGGCTTTCAGGATCATGGAGATACTATTGCTGAACTATGTTCCATAATGATTTTAAGTTGCTTGATTATTCGGATGCATTTTCATATTTTGTATAAAAAACTACAGGGGTTGCAATGGATTTATCATATCTTGATCAGGTTATACTCGGGAATTCCATGAAGGCATATGGAACAGTCCTCATCGCCTTTTTCTCTACTCTCATTGTTGTTTCTGTTATTAAGAAGATTCTCTTCGGCCGTCTCAAAAAACTCGCAGAGATGACAGAGACCAGGCTGGATGACTTTATTGTTGAGCATCTTGAAAAATTTGTAATACCGGTTATATACATAACCACAGCTTATCATCTTGTTACATCCACTCTTACAATAAACAGCGGGCTGGCAAAGTTTATATATGCTCTTTTCCTTGCGTTCATAATTATTTACACTGTTAAATTCATGATCTCCATCATAAAATTTGCACTTACACAGTACTGGGTAATAAAGCAGGGCAAGGAAGAGGAAGAGGCTGAAACAAATGTCAGGGGGATTTCAACATTCATCTCCATCATAATATGGACTATAGCATTCATATTTTTCATAGATAATCTGGGGTTCAAGATTTCAGGTATCATGGCAGGTATCGGAATAGGAGGTGTCACCCTGGCTCTGGCTTCACAGGCAATTCTCGGCGACTTGTTCAGCTATTTTGTCATATTCTTTGACAGGCCCTTTGAAATTGGCGACTTCATAAAGGTCGATGACAAACTCGGCGTCATAGAAAGGATAGGCATAAAGACCACAAGGGTCAAGAGCCTGAGCGGAGAGCAGCTTGTATTTTCGAACACGGACCTCACAAGATCCAGGGTGCATAACTACAAGAAAATGCTGCAGCGGAGGATAATGTTTCAGTTCGGAGTAGTGTACCAGACAACCTATGAGCATCTTGAAACGATCCCGTCCATGGTGAAAGAGATCGTAGAGTCCACTGAGAATACACTCTTTGACAGGGCGCATTTCTTTACATATGGAAATTCGAGTCTGGATTTTGAAGTCGTATATTTCGTATACGGGCATGAATACAACACCTATATGGATGTACAGCAGGAGATTAATTTAAAGATATTCAAAAAATTCAGGGACCAGGGGATCGATTTCGCATACCCCACCAGAACTGTTTTTATAGAGAAAGGATAACTGTTACCATAAATTAAAGGATGGATTTTGTGAAAAAGTTGAGGTTTTTGCTTCTTGTGATGCTGCCGGTATTTTTTACTGCCGCAGGTTTTGCCGGCACCACTGATCATGGAGAGATAGCCGGTCTTTCCACTGACGGGAGGTATGCCGAGATCATGGTGTCCGGTATTGAGGACGGCAGCGGCTTCTATTATATTAAACTGCAGGTTCTTGATATTCAGAAAAACCGTTTTGTTGGTAAAAAGATTTCCATGAAGCAGGACGATTCAGGAACTCCTGAATCTGTAAAAAGGAAGGCCCAGTCTCAGTCTGAAAGGAATCGCAGAAAATACGGTATCAGGAAGTCTCTGAAACCGGTTAAAGTCAGAGTCACGGGTAATGACGTTGAAAAGACATTTGTCATTAATGGCAGAAAACATGTTGTAAAGATTGACGAAAATGAAAGCGGTACTAAATGCAATTCCATGGCAGGGATGATTCAGGCAAAGGGGTTCAGGCTCTCCCTTGACGGCAGGGTCATCGACGGAGTGAGTTCACCGTCTGGATCAATTGGATGCGCCTTTGCCTATAAAATTGAATCTGTTTATAATTATATGGGTCATGTTATAATCTTATACAGTGCCCAGACTCCCGGTTTCGAGGGGCCTGACACAACAGCACTCTTTTCATCTGCACCACTGAAATAGAATTTGCCAGGCACCTGAGAATTACTGTCTCATATGGGGGAATAAATTCTGTATAAAGATTCAGAAAAGTTATGGAAAAAAGGTCCGATCCGGCAGGCCCGGACGACAGTTCTGACTGGACAGGTTATAGTGACATCCGGAATGGGAACATTCCGGTTTTTATATTTTTATATTTAAGGAGAAAGAAAGTGAAAAAGAAACTTTCATGTCTTGCTGCAGTCCTCTCAGCTGTTTCATTGCTGTCATTTGCGGCCTTTGCCCAGGAAGGCAAGGGTGGTCCCGAAGGCCATGGCGGACCCCGTGGAAAATCTCCATTAAAACAGATGGATAAGGATGGAGACGGACGTGTTTCCAAAGAGGAATGGAGTGATTTCCAGAACAAGATGTTTACAAATATGGATAAGAACAAAGACGGCTACATCACTGAAGATGAATTTAAACGGGGCGGGCCCGGCGGTCACGGCGGACCAGGAGGGGGAAAATAAACAACATATTGTATTTACCATATGTCTTTTCCCGATAGCTGCTTGTTAAATACAGGTTCTGCTGAATATACAGAACCTGTATTCCAGATTTATAGGGAATTAAATTCCAGTTTAAGTATTGCGGCCGGAGTTAGAATGTAATAATTCTGTATCCCTCATTTTCATAATGTGCCATTGAGGGATGCCCTCTGATGTGGTCAAGGAACGGAAGACCTTCTTTTTCTGCGGCCGCAGTTGTACCGAGTTTTGCGGCACAGGCACGGCATACACCCTCTATGAGGCCTTTCTCCTTTACTTCAGTGTATAGCTGATTCAGGGGATTTCCCTTCTCTGCAAGGGATTCAATGAGTCTGCATGAACCTCCTTCAAAAATAATCTTTACATCATAGCCTTTGCCGCTGTAGTCTAATGCATTGAGGAGAACATGTATGAAGCACATGGGGTCTTCGTTGAATGCAAAGAGCGCGATTTTTTTCATGGATCTCACCGCCTTTTTATGGGTATAATATAATAAATAAAACAACGTTGAACTGAAAAGTCAATGCTGATACATAATGCATGTGGTGCTTGTATTTATGAAGGGAACTTCTATCTTTTCCCCTTTATTTTCTTTGATAAATCCCTTGCCCTTTTAAGATACTCCCTTGCGTCGTATTTATTCCTGTGATCATCGTTCACCTGAATGGTAGTATTCTCGCGGTGAATCATGAGTTTTTTAATCATGTTCCTGAATGATGAAATGCCCAGTTTTAAAAAGTCTGCAGCTGCGCCTGCCCGGGATTTTTCCAGTGGCGTTGATTCTATGCCAACTTCTGTTTCTTTGAGTGACACTGGAGCCTCTGCCGGTACAGGAGAGGGTCTGTCTTCTTTTCTTTTTTCCTGTGCATCATTATACATGTACTCTGCAATTATTCTGTCCCATTCAAAGATTTTGCGAGTGGATCTGTTTTTTATTATTTTGCTGATTCCGGCACTTAGGCTGTCATGGTTTATATTTTCAAGAATGTCTGGAATTATCGTGTCGCCCGCATACTGGTCAGTGACAGATCCGTCCTGGAGAAGTGCGGGATATCTGCGCGTCAGAGTCGGGAATCTGTCAAGGTCATCTTCGTTCTCCCACCTGTGCGGATCCGTGAGGCCCCTGCCGTTTATCCATGATACGGTTCCGTAGTCGTTTGATGAAAAGTATATGCTGATGATGCACCCGTTTTTTGTTCAGTACTATCTTCATCAGTCTTTCGATGAAGTCTCTCCGCAGGTATGAGACAAATACTATTGTCCTTGTACTGTTCTCACTGTTGAGGGTATCACTTTCAAAATGGAGTGTGCCGAAGTTACCTGACCTCATGATTGAAGATCCTTCCTGTTCAGAATTTGTCCTGCCCCGCAGGGAAAGCCCCGACTGAATTATGATACATATACCTTATGCCGGAATAAGTAAACCAGTTTTTTAAACCTTCTGGGAGACAGAATGTATGAGCTCACGCCTGTTCATGGCGGGATGCATTCAGTGAATATTAAAAAATGCTTTGAAATTCAGCGGGCCGGGTTTTTTATGGCTCCAGTATAATTTTCATTGTAAAGAAGTGACTGAAGTTGATAGAAGAATACGTGCGTATCATTGACCGGGTACATAAAAAGAGAAGGGATATACAGAAAAAACTGAAGGACCTGAAGAAACAGAGACGTCTGAATCTTGATGAACTTTTTTCCATGGAGCACGACAGGGCCTTTGAGGAGATAGACTGCCTGAAATGCGCCAACTGCTGTTCGTCCCTGGGGCCCGGAATATCAGACAGGGATATAGATAGACTCGCCAGGGCGGCGAGGATGAAGCCGGGTGATGTCATGAAAACCTGGATGAAGCTGGATGAAGATGGGGACTGTATTTTCAAAGAGATGCCCTGTCCTTTTCTTGACAGCGGAAACCTCTGTATCTACTATGATGCAAGGCCGGAAGCATGCCGCCGCTACCCCTATACAAACAGGCGCAATGTAAAGGGCTATACCGGTACGCTTCTGAAGGATATGGCCGTATGCCCTGTGGTGGCTCTGGTCATGGAGAGGGTTGCAGGAGAGCAGTGATTCTCCTTATTGCCGTGAAAAGGAAGTAATATTATGACATTAACAACATGGCTGTCGCTGTTTACAATATCTGTTCTGGGGGCAATGTCTCCGGGGCCCAGTCTTGCAATGGTTGCAAAACACAGCCTCGCCGGAGGGCGCAGAAACGGAATATCCACTGCCTGGGCCCATGCAACAGGCATTGCCATATACGCCTTTGTAACTCTGGTCGGGCTGGCTGTTCTCCTTCATAAATTTCCGGTAGTATTCAAGGGAATAAGCTACGGAGGCGCTCTCTATCTTGCATGGCTCGGTTTTAACTCGCTCCGTTCAAAAGGGGGGGTCGCCGAGAAGATGGAGTCTGGCAGTGCTGTTCCTGTTGCACAGTCTGCAAGAGACGGTTTTCTTATTTCCATGATGAATCCGAAGATTTCATTTTTTTTCATAGCGCTCTTCAGCCAGTTTGTTGCTGTGGGGGATGAGCTCTTCAGCAAGTCGCTTATTGTTCTTACCCCCTTCATGGTGGACGGGTTATGGTATACATTTGTTGCATTTATTCTTTCAAACCCAAGGGTACTTGAAAAGCTCCGGTCAAGGGCAGTGCTCATTGACCGCCTGTCGGGTGTGGTTCTGATTGCACTGGCAGTACGTGTGTTTGTTTCTGTGTAGGAGAGACCCTCCTTGTTCAGGGTTCGTCAGGCATGAGCGGCGGCCAGTGGTCGCCGCCCGTATTGCAGGTAACCGTTACTTCTTCTTTATCTCCAGCACGCCGACTATGGCGTCAAGACTGCCGAAGGCCAGTTTTGTCCCGTCCGGATGAAGTGATAATTCATAGATGCTGTTATAGGTCAGTTCATTGCGTGAAATGAGCCTGCCTTTTTTCATGTCCCATACGCAGACTGATCCGTCCCAGCCTGTGGAATAGAGATAGTTCCCGTCCTTTGAATATATCACATTGGCCAGTGACCTTTTATGGGCCTTCAGGGTAGTTACCAGCTTTCTGCGGGATATATCAAAAACACGTATCCTGCTGTCCCTGCATCCTGCTGAAATGTGTTTTCCGTCGGGACTGTATGCCAGCCACAGAACAGTGGGGCTGCTGCTTATGATGTAGATTTCTTTTCCGGTTTCGGTGTCAAAGAACTGAATCTTTTTCCCTCCACCTGCCACGGCCAGAGTCTTCCCGTCAGGGCTGTAGGCAATGTGGTTTACCAGTGTTTTGAATTCAATGGTTTTCATTATGTTCCCTGTCTGTGCATCCCACAGAATGACCCTGTTCTCTGTGCCGCTTGAAGCGATCTGCCTGCCGTCGGGGCTGTATACAATACGGGAAATGGGTTTTGTATGGCCCTTCAGTTTGTGCGTAAGTTTCCAGGTTGATGTATCAAAAACAAAGAGGGTTCTGCTGTTTCCCCCGGCTGCAAGGCTTCTGCCGTCCGGGCTGAAGCAGAGGCCGTTTGTCTGGGTAAACATCAGAATGTGTTTTACCAGAGACCCGTCTGCGCTGTCCCATATTTTTAGAGTATTGTCTGCCGAGGCGCTGGCGATGATTTTTCCGTCGGGGCTGTATTTGACCACAGGTACAACAGAGTGATGGCCCTCTATGATTCTCTTCTCCTCACCGGTTTCAGTATCCCAGAAGCGCACCCTGCCTTTACTGTCTCCCACGGCAGCAGTTTTGCCGTCCGGGTGGAGGGTCAGTTTCATAAAGGGTTTGTGGTACCGTTTCTGCGCCTTGTCCTCTTTTGTGTTTATTTCTTTAAGCAGTTTGCCGCTTTCCATGTCCCAGACTTTAAGTGTTTCTTCATAGCTTATGGAATAGAGTCTTTTCCCATCCCTGCTGAACTTCATGTCCCATATGGATTCTCCGCCTGTATTTAGTTCCCCTATGACTGAGAGTTTTTTAAAGTCACGGATCTTTATGGGGAGTCCTCCGCCCGAGGCAGTGGCCATGAGCTTCCCGTCAGGGGAAATCTCCACAGCCCTGGTATACTCAACGATGGATGAAAGCATTCTGCCTGTATTTACATCCCATATGCGGATTGTCCTGTCCTGACCGTAACCGCATGAAACAATATTCTTTCCGTCTGGTGTGAATGCCAGATCATAAATTGATTCCGTATGACCGGAGAATGTTCTGATTTTTTTATGAGTTGCCGTATCGAAGAGGTGAATCTCCTTTATGCAGGCAACGGCAAATGTTTTTTCATCGGGGCTCAGGGTGAGGGAACTGGCTGTGTAAACATCTTTGGTTTTCCATATCTGTTTCCATGTTTCAGTATCCCACATTTCGATATTGGGGGCGAAGTTGCTGAAAATGATTTTTTTGCCGTCTCCGGTGAATACCGCACTGCACACTGCAGGCTGAACGCTGGCTTTTTTGTAGGCCTTCATTTCCGCGGTGAAGTCTGAACGGGCCCATATCATGGAGCCTGTTTTCATGTCCCAGACCTTCACTGTCCCTGACATGTTTCCGTATATGAGGTATCTGCCGTCTGTGCTGTAGTTCAGGGCCATGACAAAGTCATCCCTGCCTCCGCTTTTCATCCACAGGGGTTTAATTCCTATAGTTTCAGCAATTGCAGCAGCAGAAAAGGTGCATAACAGGGACATAACAAGAAATATTTTTCGCATGGGAGCCTCCGGAAAGTTTTCATGGGTCACTGTTAAATATAGTATATGTCAGGAGATATTAAAAATAAAAATCGTATTGTCGTATAATGGTGCGGTTTGAGGGGACATGTGAATCGCTGTTTGTCCCGCTGCAGCCGGTGAAGCGGCAGTTTTTAATAAACCGGATTTCTGTATGGAAGAAGCTATGAAGGAGATTCTGCCGGCCAGTGCATATCTCCGGGTTTCTCCGTGAATAACGGCCGGTTCCGGTCATGAAAGATGTGTTGTCTAAGCCGGTATATTCAGCTGACTGGGGGTCAGGGGACTGATTCTATCCGCAAAGGAGTCTCATCGAAACTGCATCGAACCTGCAACGGAGTGGCTTCGAAGGAGCAGGCTCTATGGAGAGAAGAGAAGGTACAGACGGTTAACTTCTCCTGCCTGAGAGCTCTTTTTTCTAATACTGTTTGTCCGCCTCCAGTCATATACTTTGATATGAAGAGATTGTATCCTCTCCCGCGGTTCATTCTGCCGGATGCCATTCTGTTGTAGTAATTCTTCTCATTTACTGAAATGGACTGCCAGGCCCTGACTGCCTCTGCAAAGAGGCTGCGGGTTTCTTTCTGTTTTTCAGTGTCGGGATTGCGGGGGACCACATATCTCCTTACATAGACTTTGCTTCTTATCTGATAGAATACAAGGCTGCCCAGTCTGCCTGAAAAACCTGTAGATACGGGGTTAAGTTCAACTGCTGCCATGGTTCTCTCCTTTTTTTGTATATAACGAATAATGGGCCGTGAAAATTAAGTATAAAAAGGGCTTATGGGGAGAAATTTCAGCAGGTTACGGCCTTCCTTTGTCTCCTTCCGAACATGGAGCCATAGTTGGACGGGGTTGTAAAAAGTAATCATGGATTTGAATGACGGCACAGGGCAGAACAGGCGCTTCCGGGGGGAACAGTTTAAGGCATGCACTCAGGTATATGGAACTTATGCAATAAAACCGGTTGCTTTAGCGGTTGTATTTAAAAAGTCTTGTATTGTCAGGACAATGGGATATAATCTGACTGTAATAAAGAATAATTTTTCAGGGATAATTTTATCCTGCCGGAAACGGGTGCTCCATGGAATATAAAGATAAAACGAAAGAGGAACTTCAGAATGAAATAGCCATTCTCCGTAAACGGGTTGAGGAGATGGAAAAGATCATCAGTTGCGGCTGCAATGGTGAAGGAGAAAATTCTGTCCATGATGATTTTTCAGAGGGTGGGCTCTCAGAGAATGACCTGAACATTCTGAACAGGTATTCTGTCGAAACAGCTGCCGAAGAAGTTTTCTGGATGAATGATGATTCAAGGATAGTCTATGTCAATGAATTAGCCTGCAGAAGGCTTGGCTACACAAAAGATGAAATGCTTAAGATGCACATATGGGACTGGAACCCTCTTGTTACAGAAGAAAAGTGGAAAGCCCATTTCAATGACATGCCTGTAAATGGAGTAAAAATTATTGAAACGCAGCACAGAACGAAAGATGGCGAGATCGTTACTGTTGAAGTAAGATCCGGCATCTTTGAACTCAGGGGGAGGAAACTGGTTCTGGCATCCGTTAATGATATTACCGAGTGGAAGATGCTTGAAGAAAGCCTTGTGAGAAAAAACAGGGAATTTGAAGCTATCTTTAACTCAATTACCGACGCAATTGTTTTTACAGATACATCCCGCACCATAGTCATGGTAAACCCCGCATTTACAGAAATTTCAGGTTATTCCCGGCAGGAGGCAGTGGGGAAATCAACGCTGTTCTTTTATGACACCCCTGAAAGTTTTGCCATGCAGGAGAAGCTGCGTTTCAATCTGGATACTCATGGAGTTTCTCCCAATTATGTTACCAGGTACCGCAGAAAGGATGGAACCTTTTTCTGGAGCGATACTCTCGGAGTCCGGGTTAATGACGATAATGGAAATATTATCGGGTTTCTGGGGATTATCCGTGACATTACTGACCGCATTGAGGCGGAGAGGGAAATACAGGAGAACAGGGCCAGACTTCTGGCGTGCCTTGACAGCATGACAGACGGGATCATGATTTCAGACAGTGACGGCAGAAATCTTGAAATGAACGAAGCCTGGGCCAGATTGAGCGGATATGAAAACAAGGAAGAGTATCTGAAGGTCTATTCCGAATTCAGGGATTTTACCGGAGAAGAGGGCTTCGAATTAACCTTTGAGGATGGTACTCCTGCCCCGCCCGAGGAGTGGGCAACCCCCAGAGCCCTGAGGGGGGAAAAGAAGACCAATGTAATATACAGGATATACGTTAAGGATACAGGTAAAACCTATTTTTATTCTTTCAGTTTCAGCCCCATCCGCAATGAAAAGTCCGGGATTATCGGGTCGGTAGTTGTTTCACGTGATGTTACTGAACAGAAAAGAAATGAAGAGCTCCAGAGGGGAATTGAAGAGCGTCTGCGTCAGGCAGAAAAAATGGAATCCTTAGGCACCCTTGCGGAAGGCATAGCGCACAATTTTAACAATATCCTGGGGACAATAATGGGATATACCGAAATGGCCAGACTGGACTATTTATGCGGCAAAAATACTGTAGAAAACCTCTCACAGGTACTGGATGCGGCGGACAGGGCAAAAGACCTGGTAAGGGATATTCTTGCCTTCAGCAGTAAGGGTAAGGTTGAACCCAGACCAATGAAGATACAGCCTGTAATCAATGAAGCAATGAAAATGGTGCGTTCATCCATTCCTGCGGAGATTACCATGGTCCATGACATTGACCCTGACTGCAGGGCAGTACTTGCCGATTCCGGCCAGGTGCATCAGATTTTTTACCATCTGGGAATAAACGCCTGTCACGCAATGGAAGAAAAAGGGGGAGTACTGTCTGTGACATTAAGGAATGCCCTGATCCAGACAGAAGATCATGAAAGGCTCATTACTGTTCCGGAAGGGGAGTTTGTTGAACTGGTTGTTTCAGACACGGGAACAGGTATGGAAAAGAGTATTGCCGATAAAATTTTCGAGCCGTTTTTTACCACAAAAGAACAGGGGAAGGGTACCGGAATGGGCCTCTCTGTCGTTTACGGAATGGTAAAAGGGGCCGGCGGGGGCATTTATGTCGATTCTGTGCCTGGAGAAGGAAGCGCTTTTCACATTTATTTTCCTGTAACTGCTGAACCGGAAAAAGCTGTTAAAAATGAATCCATGGATATCCCCCATGGAAAAGGCCGTATTCTATTTGTGGATGATGAGATACTCCTGACCCAGATGGCAAAACTGTTTCTTGAAAAACTTGGATATGATGTTACGGAAGCACATGACGGACTTGATGCCCTGAAGGTTTTTCAGGGTGATCCTGAATCTTTTGATATGGTAATTACAGACCAGACAATGCCTGAACTGACAGGGTCTGACCTGGCCGCTGAAATTGTAAAGATACGTCCGGACCTGCCCATTGTCCTGTGCAGCGGTTACAGCAATGTTGTTGATGAGGCCACTGCCAAAACTCTGGGAATCAGGGGATTCCTGCCGAAACCCTTCTTTATGGAAACAATCGCAGAAGTTATACGTAATGTTATTGATGAGACCACTGAAGATACTTGCCCTTAAAATAAATGAACAGCGTTTTATTATAATGTATTCATTAAATACTGCATGTCCCGGTTAAAACAGAGGGCTATTTCAGAGGTTTTATCCTTCCCCGAAGGTCTATCTCTTCAGCCGGACACTCCTCTGCTCATGGCTCCCTGTATGTTTACATCGTAGTGTTTGAATGGTACCCTCTATGCTCCGAATGCATGGTTTACCACTGTTCCGTATGCCGCACCTGTCCTGAAAATTACAGGATCGTATTCCATGTCAAAGAGAAGGTTTCCTTCTGACGAGTAGACTCTCCATCTGACAGTGGACTTGCCCGGTTTAAGATGGAGAGCAAAGTATTTGTCTCCCTTGAGCTCTTCAATTTTTTTCCCGTTAACATAGAAATGAACCAGGTCGCCACAAATTAATATGGAATTCTGACGTGCGGCATAAAGGATTGCATTCTCTCCTGATTTAAACTTTGTATAAATGATTTGCATGATGAAAGAGTAACTGTTATAAGGAGAATGCATATTACAGGAAGAAAATTGATTGTTGCAGTTCTTGTTTCGAAATTTTTTGCTGCTGTGGATATGAATGGAAAGGATAATATTTTAATGATCGGCCTCTCTTTGGCGTATGAATAATATTCTTATACAGAAAAGATCAGTGAAATTTCCTTTCTTTAGTGTTCCTTTAGCGAAAGAATAATAAGTGAAGAAGAATTTATCAAAAAAAGATAAGGTCTTGATTTGATGTTGTAAAAGGTGTAATAAGTGCCGTCAGTTAGCGCCGCAATACATTGCTTCCCTAACTGACGGTAGTTGTAAATTATTGAGAAGAGACCCTTATGAATTTTTCATAATTCTGCCCGTCACAGTTGAAATCGGTTACCATCATGTCATTGTTTTTATATATAATGCATGAACGCTGCACTGTTCCGCTTCCCAGCACAGTATAGATGGTGCTGCCGCTGACCCTGTATCTGGCGGGTTTTAAAAATGCGGCAGTTCCGTGATAGACGCGCCAGCCGTCACTGGTGTATTCAGTAATATTTCTGGCGCTCTTCTGGTCGCGGCACGTGCCGTAACTGTCACAGCCGCTGCCCACATAAAGCCATTTGCCCTCAATCCCTGACGTATTCCAGCCGGAATTTCTCTGTGTGGAAGTTGTACAGCTGCTGATCAGAAAAGCGGCAAACATCAGAATAACTGTTTTTTTCATATTATATCACTCCTTTTTGTTTTTTTCAGGCAAGGGGGGGAGCAAATAATTTTTTTTTGTGCATTCTTTATGATATGGAACTATAGAATATTTCCATGGAATGCAGCTGTTTATTGATTATTACTCCCGGATACTGATAAGATAAATTTAAAGAGATGAATAAAAAAATCAACTTTTTTGGCCTCGTTTACTGTTTATGGACTGCGGTTCGGTTTGTTCAATGAAGCGGGGTTAATGCAGGAGAGTTATGAAAATATTCCGTCCACGATGAGGGGTTGTGGTGTCTGTCTCTATCTCATGAGTATTTTCAGGTCTTTATCAAGTTCAATATCGCTACCGTTGAACTCCCACTTTCCCTTCCCTGCAGGCCTTATTATATATGACTTGTCCAGGTGCATTATTTCACCGTCGTAGTCTATATCAGAGATTAACACTATTTTCAGTTTTGCCACTCTGCCTTTCCATGTGGAGCCTGTTGTCAGTATATACTCAATATAGTCCCCCTCGGCTTCATAGTCCTTTTTCAGAGAGAAGAAGGGAATTCTATATGTGTAATTAACAATGTGTTCCGTTCTGTCAGTGACAGTGCGGGGCACTGTGAACTTTATCAGGGACCTGTACCTTCCGCCGGCCATGACAAAGAATCTGCCCTCAGGTGCTCCTGTCCACTCGCAGGGCAGGGGACTTCCGTTCCAGAAGACCTGGAAGTTTTCCATTGTTACCCGGCTGGATACCGGGAAAGCAAGCACTCGGGTGTAGTCTCTTGTGCCTGTGAAAATGAACCTTACTGTGACATGGGCCTGTCTGCTTTTATCTATATGAATATATACATACTCCTCCTGGAGCTTGACTTGACTTTCACCGGCACTGTATGCCGGTGAAATAATTAAAAGCATCAGGAGAACTGTATTAATACTTCTTTGCCTTAACTTTGTCATAGGTCCCGAAGTCAATGTTATATCTGATAAGTTTCAGCTCGGATACGCATGTGTCACTATACTTCTCCCCCTTATAGACACTCAGTATCTGAAGCTTAACCTTTTTTACATTCATGGGCTTTTTGAAGAGTATCTTCTGGCCCCCTGTCTGGTGGTCGATTATGCATTCGTTCTTCTTTTCTTTCAGGCATGCGAAGTAGGCTTCATTGAATTTCTCCTTCTGTCCTTCGAACTTGCTGGCTTGATCTCTGCAGAATTCGTCAATACTTCCCATCTTTCCTCCCTCAAGTTCTGTGCCGCAGAGGTTGTCTTTGAATTCTCCTGTAATGACCTTCTCCTTACCCTTGTCAGGATATACTGTGAGCCTGAAACCCTTTACCCTGTTGTTGCTTTTGTACAGATGCCTGTACTTTCCAAAGCCGTTCAGTATATTGATACCAACGATCTCTTCAGCATCCTTTTCGATTGCCAGGTATTCACCGATTCCGTCATCCTTTTTCCCTTCACACCATGATGTTGCCGGGTCTTCATCAAAGGCTTTGTCCGGACCGTAATAATCGGCGGGTTTGTTTTTTTCAGTAAGATTTGAACTTGAACTGTATTTCCCGTTAGAGAGAGAAGCAAAAAGAAACTCCGCTGAATCAGCGTAGACAAGCAGTGCAAGAAATAATACAATTGGAACTGCCAGTAATATTTTTTTCATGTAATACTCTCCTTATATAGATGTAAATATCTTCTTTTCTTTTATTTACTGTTCCAGTGATTGAATAATGAATCCGGATACTCATGGATTTTAGATAAAGATGGAGACGGTCCCTGATAACCTATGGTGTAAAGAAGATCCGGATTTGAATGACTGGATATTCCGGTATATGACTGGGAGGCGGGAGATTTATCTCCCTGAAATTTCAGATGCAGCAGAGGCCCCAAATATGACATTATACTCCTCCTGTGTGAAGAGGTTCTGTGAATTACTGAAATTTAAAACTATTATGGGGAAAAACAAAAAAATAGTGCTGAATACTACAGTAAATAATATAAAAAAACTATCTCTACTCACAGTAGAGATATTACCCTGTCCCGGCCGTTTTTTTTGGCCTCATATAGTGCAGAATCAGCCCTCTGTATAAGGCCTTCATAGTCATCATGTTCCGGATTAAAGCTGGCTATGCCGAAGCTGCATGTTATGGCTATTGATTCAGGGCCGTATTCAAAGGGGGTGTTTTTTACAGCTGCCCGCAGCCGTTCACCAAGATGCCTGGCGTTTGCTCTGTCTGTTTTCGGAAGCACGAAGGCAAACTCCTCCCCTCCGTAACGGGCCAGGAGGTCTGTAGTGCGTATGCATTTTTTGAAAACGTTTACTGTATGGAGCAATACCGCATCTCCTGTTACATGGCCGTAGGTGTCATTTATTTTCTTGAAAAAGTCAATGTCACTTATAATAAGACTCAGCGGATCCCCGCTTCTCATGGAAAGAGCTATTTCTCTTTTGAAAGATTCCCTCATGGCTCTTCTGTTTAAAACAGATGTTAGTGAATCATGGCGTGCGGTTTCCGCAAGAGTATGCTGAAGCCTGTAGCTGATGAGAAAAATTGCAGAAAGTGTTGCCCATACAGCTGACATGAGGTATACAAGGTTAATCAGAATATTTGCCGGCGAGGTAAAAGATGGAGCGCCGACGTTGTGTGCAACCATAAACAGTGTTATCCTGTATATGCCGATAATTCCCATTATCATAAACGGCGTGGATGCAAAAATGTGCATGCGGAGCTGGGATTTTTCAGCTCCCTTTATAAGCACACTCACTATAAAAATGCAGGTTATGAGTATAACAATATTGAGAATAATGACTCTGGCTGCAAAGCTCGGTTCATAGTAGGTATACCATATGAAAGCAGTAACCTGAAACAGCGGAAGAAGCAGCAGTAAAATACGTCTTCGCGGGAAAACGGACAGAAGCCGGCAGTAGAGTTCACAGTATGAGAGTTGTGCAAGTACACAGAAAAGATTAAATAGTATTATGCTGAAAAAGTCAGGAATAATATCTCTGAAGTTCGCCAGAAAGAAGGATACTGAAAATAATGCCCCTGCCATGGCGGCCCAGATGAAGTGGTGGTTTTCCTTTCTGCTGAAACTGAAAAGAAATGTCGCCAGACTGATTGTGCCTGTAATGAGACATGTTATTATGAAGGTTGTTGAAAAATCCAGATTCATGTGATGATACCTTGTTTAATACTTTCCAGCTGAATGTTCTGATGCGCCTTGGCCGGACGGTTGTTCTCTGAAAAAAGGTTTCTCCGAATATCCAGAAAGCCTGTGTAATATAACAAAGTTTCTGAACATTGTCAAAGTCAAATCTTTTAACTGTATGGAGCCGGACTAACTCTCCAGCTGTGCAAGTTCATTGTCAAACTGTTCCTGAAGACTTTCAGATTTATCGGTAAGTTCCTCGAATTCGGCAAAGAGGTTGTCGCTCTCTGTCTGTATCTGGTGAAGAGCCTTTGACAGTTCCTGAATCTTTGCACTGTTGCCTTCGGCAGAGGCTTCAACAAGTTCATTGTTTTTGGCGGAGAGTTCCTTTTCCTTTGTGTCAATGAGCTCCTCTACCTCCGCAAGTCTTTTCTCCACAGGTTTTAGCTCCTTTGATTTCCGGGTCAGGATCTCGGACCGGAGTTTTCTCAGGTCTTTTTTGTTGATGTTCTGGCCCTTTGTGTCTGAGTCTGCGCATGCCTGTTTTGCAGCTGACTCCTCCTCTTCCCAGCCGATCTTTTCCAGAAACTCCTGGTATGAACCCTCAAAAAGTGAGACGCCGTCGCTCTGGAATACTATGAAACGGTTCGCAAGAGTGTGAAGAAACATTTCGTTGTGGGTTACCATTATGACCGATCCTTCGAATGAGTCAATGGCGGCCATGAGGGCGTCGCATGATTCCATGTCCAGGTGGTTTGTGGGTTCGTCAAGGAGAAGGAGATTGCTGGGTGCCGCGAGAATTTTTCCGAGAAGTACACGGCTCTTCTCTCCTCCCGAAAGAATTTCAATCTTTTTGAGGGCGTCATCACCCTCGAACATCATGGCTCCGGCAATGTTCCGGGCCAGCTGCTTCTCGCATCCCGATGCCGCGATCTCATCTTCAACGGTCATGTTCTTATTCAGTGTCAGGGTGTTTGTCTGCGCAAAGTATCCCACTTCGGCATTGCCGTGGAAGCTTATTTCCCCTTTGTCGGGGGTAATGTCTCCTGCAAGCAGTTTCAGAAATGTGGATTTTCCCTTTCCGTTTTTACCGATGACACAGATGCGGTCCTCGCTGCCTACGTTTATTGTGAAGTCTTCGATTATTTTAAGATCATCGTTGTAGGAGAAGGAGAGTTCCTTTACGGTCATGAGTGTCTTGGCATTGAACAGTTTATAGTTGAACTCAAAGTCCAGGGTTTTGATCTTTTCGAGCTTGTCGAGGCTCTGTTTTTTCTCCAGGGCCTTGACCCTTGACTGTACCAGTCCTGCAAGCCGCGCCTTTGCCCTGAACCTGTTTATGAACTGCTCAACTTCCTTCTTTTTCTTTTCGTCGTTGAGCCTGGTCTTTTCGTGTATTTCCTCTTCCTTGATAATCTGTTCGTAGAGTTTGTCTGTGGAACCGGAAATTTTTCTTACTTTCTTTCTGTGAATGCCTATTGTATGGGTTGTGATGCTGTCCATGAAAGACCTGTCGTGGGTGATGAGTATGAGTTCTCCGGGCCACTGTTTCAGGTACGAAGCAAGCCATCTGATAGACACAACGTCCAGATAGTTTGTGGGCTCATCAAGGAGGAGCATGTCAGGCTCCGCAACAAGTGTCTTTGCAAGGTTCAGTCTCACCTGGTATCCGCCAGAAAAACCCTTGGGGTCTTTCTGTAAATCTTCAATGGAGAATCCCAGACCGCAGAGTATCTTCTCGACTTTCCATCTCTGGTCTTTCTCGTGTTCCCTGAGGCCGAGACACCCTTCCTCAATAACTGTGGACTCTGAGAAAGTGAGGTGCTGCTGCACATAGCCTATTGTGTAGCCCTTTGGAACAACTATGTCGCCGTCGTCCTGATGCTCTTCACCTGTTATCATCTTCAGTATGGTGGTCTTGCCGTGGCCGTTTTTGCCCACAAGGCCGATGCGTTCACCCTTGTTTACATTGAAGCTGATGCTGTCCAGAATGGTTCTGGGGCCGAAGGATTTTGTAAGGTTTATAATCTTTATCATTATTTTCTCAATTTTATTACCGACAGATTTGTTGAATGTTGGGTATTTACCCCTTTTTTACAAACTCTGATTTCAGGCCCATTGCGCCGATTCCGGGTATTTTGCAGCTGATATCGTGATCTCCTTCAACAAGCCGGATATTCTTTACTTTTGTTCCGACCTTGACAACCGATGAAGAGCCCTTTACTTTAAGGTCTTTTATGACTGTGACATCATCCCCGTCCTTCAGTTCGTTTCCGTGTGCATCCCTGACAACCGGTTTCTGCTCTGTATCTGTTCCCGGAGCTCCCTTTGACCACTCGTGGCCGCATTCGGGACAGACAAGCATGTCCATGTCCTCATAGGTGTATTCACAGCCGCATAACGGGCAGTTCGGCAGATTACTCATGTGTTTCTCCATTAGTTGTTTTAGTTTTTTACCTCTTCCCCCTGAATCCCCCCAAGGGGGGACTTGACATACTGTTGAGGCCTGTGGAAGTTTTAACATCTCCATTCGGGGGAGAAAGGGGGTTAATCTATTTTCAGGATTGTAAGGAATGCTTCCTGTGGAAGTTCCACTGATCCTATCATTTTCATTCTCTTCTTTCCTTCTTTCTGTTTCTCGAGAAGTTTTCTCTTCCTTGAAATATCTCCTCCATAACATTTGGCTGTTACGTCTTTTCTCACTGCTGATATTGTTTCCCTGGCAATGATTGTCGCACCTATTGCGGCCTGAAGAGGAATCTTGAACTGGTGCTTCGGAATTACTTCACGAAGCTGCTTGATTATATCCTTGCCTCTTGTTCTGGCCTTGTCCCTGTGAACAATGAATGACAACGCATCAACAGGCTCGCTGTTTACAAGTATGTCCACCTTCACCATATCCGAAGTCCTGAATTCAAGGAGGTCATAATCAAATGATGCATATCCCCTTGAAATGGATTTCAGTTTGTCATAGAAGTTGAAAACAATCTCTGAAAGAGGAAGTTCGTATGTGAGCTGGACCCTCGTTGTGGTTATGTACTCCATGTTCTTGTGTATGCCGCGGCAGTCTGTCACAAGCTGCATTATGTTCCCCACATAATCATTGGGTGTGACAATTGTGGCTTTCACATAGGGTTCTTCTATGCGTTCGATTGTTCCGGGATCGGGCATGTTTACGGGATTATCTATTGTTATGCATTCCCCGTTCTGCATGTGAATCCTGAACTGTACGCTCGGGGCGGTTGTGACAAGAGAAATATCAAACTCCCGCTCAAGCCTCTCCTGAACTATCTCCATGTGAAGAAGTCCCAGATAGCCGCATCTGAACCCGAATCCAAGAGCGTATGAGTTGTCCGGCTCATAGAGAAGGGAAGCGTCGTTGAGCTGCAGCTTGGATAAAGCATCCCTGAGGTTTTCATATTCATCACTGTACATGGGGTATAGTCCCGAGAATACCATTGACTTTACCTCCTTGAATCCCTTCAGCGGGGCAGGGGCAGCATTTCTTGCGAGAGTAACGGTGTCGCCGATTTTAGTGTCCTGAACTGTTTTTATTCCGGAAACAATATAGCCGACCTCTCCTGGACCGAGGCTTTTGGCAGGGTTCATTTTCATGCCGAAGGTTCCCACTTCAGTTACAGTGAATTCCTTGCCGTTTGAGAAAAGCTTGATGACGTCGTCCTTTTTCACAGACCCGTCGAATATCCTCACCTTTACTACTGCGCCCATGTACTGGTCGTAGAATGAGTCAAATATGAGTGCCCTGAGTGGGGCATTGATGTCACCCCTGGGAGCAGGGATAAATTCCACGACCTTTTCCAGAAGGTCTTCTATTCCTATGCCCTTTTTCGCAGAGGTGAGTACGGCGTCGTCCGGGTCAAGGCCCAGAGTCCTTTCAATCTGTTCCTTTGCCATGTCAATGTCCGCGCTGGGCATATCTATCTTGTTTATTACCGGAAGTATCTCAAGGTCGTTGTCAAGGGCCAGGTAGAGGTTTGCAATTGTCTGGGCCTCAACACCCTGTGAAGCGTCCACTATGAGTATTACTCCGTCGCATGAAGTCAGGGCACGGGAAACCTCATATGTGAAGTCAACGTGTCCGGGTGTGTCGATGAGGTTGAAAATATAGTCCTCTCCGTTTCTTGCCTTATAGTTCAGGGTAACGGAGTTGGACTTAATGGTAATACCCCTCTCCCTCTCAAGATCCATTGAATCGAGTATCTGGTCTTTCATCTCCCTTTCCGAGACGAGTTTGCATTTCTCTATTATTCTGTCCGCCAGGGTGGATTTCCCGTGGTCAATATGCGCAATTATGGAAAAGTTTCTTATATGGGCTAGATCCATTTTTTACCTTTTTTTAATTAAATTAGTTCCGGTTAAGTAGCAATTAAATCATTCCTGCCCGTTGGCAAGTAATTTTTTGGGGTGAAAAATCAAAGATTGGACTACACGCTGGCGCTGAATTCGGAGGATGAAGTATGATGGAAAAGAGAATATATCCCCACAGATCACCCGGATTTTCACGGAAAATTCTTTATTAGTCAGTATTGATCTTTGCTGCGATATAAGATCAATATTTTACACGAATAGGAGTTTTTTAAAAAAATCGACAGTTCTGTGTCTGGTGTAGCCTCAATACAAATCCATGTGAATCAGATAAATCCGTGGTTAAACTATTTCATTTGTTTTTTTGTTGGAGACGGCCGGTTGCCTCTGCTCTGAGGCTCCCCGCGATTATCTCGCTACGTCATTTATCAGTTTGCCCAGTGTCTGGTCGTGCGAAGTTATCGCCTTCTGATTTGCCTCGTAGCTTCTCTGTACCTCAATCATATCCACCATTTCGCGTACGATGTTTACGTTTGACTTTTCAAGAAATCCCTGAACCACCTTGTATTTTGCCGGTGGGAGAGGAGGACCGGAAAATTCTGTTTCCCTGTACATGGAATCTCCCTCTTTTTTGATTTCCCTGATATGCTCGAAGTCCACAATTTTCAGCTTGTCCAGAACTATGGGGTTCTCCCACTTGTTGCTGTCCATGCTTGTGACCTGTCTGGGGTCTCTGGAGAGATTTCCGTTTATAATGACTTCTCCACGTTCATTTACAATGAAGTCGTGTTTGTGTACCCGGATAGGCCCATTTTCACCCATTACCGGATTTCCGTTGTGTGTCATGAGAATTCCGTCCTGGTTTATTGTAAATGAACCGTCCCTGGTGTATCTTTCGCCTTTTTCGGTCATTACAGTGAAAAAGGCCCTTCCTTCAAGGGCAAGGTCGAAGTTGTTTTCTGTTCTCTGAAGTGATCCCTGTTTGAATTCGGTAAATACCTCGTTCACCTCTACACCGGTGCCGAGTTTTCCAACATAGGGCATTGTGTCATAGGATCCGGCCGGTGTTATTCCCAGTCCGCTTTCATTTATGCGGCGGATTATCATGTCCGGGAACGACTTGAATATGGTAATATCCTTCTTGTATGCGGTTTTGTCGACATTGGCAAGGTTGTTGGCTATTGTATCGAGTCTTGCCTGCTGTGCTATCATTCCGCTGGCGCCGGTGTATATCCCTCTGATCATCAGAAAGTTCCTCCTTCAACCCTTTTAATATCGGCACCCAGGGCTGATAACTTTTCTGTTAATTTTTCATATCCACGGTCAGAGTGGTAAATTCTTCGTATTTCTGTCTCTCCTTCCGCCGCAAGTGCTGCAACAACAAGTGCTGCTCCTGCCCTGAGGTCTGACATCATTACAGGGGCAGATGAAAGTTTTTTAACACCTTTGGTTATGGCTGAATTGCCTTCAATTGTGATATTGGCTCCCATCCTTCTGAGTTCCGCCGCATGTGTGAACCTGTTCTCGAAAATTGTCTCAATTATGACGGAAATTCCGGGAATGGTAGTTGCAAGAGACATCAGAGGTGCCTGCAGGTCCGTGGGGAATCCCGGGTAGGGAAGGGTTTTTGTTAGAAAGCCTGTGACTTTTTTGCCGTCCTTTATTTCAACCCAGTTTTTTCCTGTGCTTATCTCAAAGCCTGATTCTTCAAGGATGTCTGTGAGGGATTTTATGTGTTCGGGAATGCAGCTTTTTATCTTTACTTCGCCTCTTGTTATGGCGCCGGCAAGAATAAATGTGCCTGCTTCAATTCTGTCTGGCATTATTGAGTATTCAACGGGATTCAGTTTCTTTACCCCTTCAATTACTATTCTTTCAGTGCCCAGGCCCTTTATGTCCGCACCCATTTTTATAAGAAACTCCCCAAGGTCCACAATGTCCGGTTCCATTGCGCAGTTTTCAAATACAGTTTTACCGGAAGTGAGCACTGCACCCATTATGAGGTTTGCAGTTGCCCCTACTGATACCTGGCGCATGGTGAACTCGCATGGTTTCATTTTTTTTGCCCGGGCCTTTATGTTTCCATGCTCCAGTTCAATTACAGCGCCCATGGCCTCAAAGCCGGAAAGGTGAATGTCCACTGGCCTTTCTCCGATAGCGCATCCCCCGGGCAGAGAGACATCAGCCTCGCCGAGTCTTGCAAGAAGCGGTCCCATGACATATACCGAAGCCCGCATGGTCTTAACCAGATCGTAGGGCATTTCACCGTTTTTTATATTTTTGACTTTTATCTTAAGTGTGTTCTTTCCGGCATCAAAATCTGTTTCTGCGCCGAGGTATTCTATAACCTTTATTATTGTCCTGATGTCTTTCAGGTCAGGGACATTTGACAGCACGGTTTCACCGTCAGCAAGGAGGCTTGCAACAATGATGGGCAGTGCCGCATTTTTCGCTCCCGAGATTTTTACTTCTCCTTTAAGTTTTCTGCCGCCTTTAATTAAATAATAGTCCACTGTTAAGCTCCTGGGTATTGTTTATTTTTTCTTTCTTCAAGTTTTACCGGAAAACTGATAAAGTTGTTTCATGGAATATCGTGTCAGGGTACTGTCAACGAAGAAAAGACTGAAGTTTAATTTCCCCTTCCGGGCCATGCGGGAAGGGGAATCGTTTTTAGCTAATGTGCTGTTTTACAAGTTCCAGCATTCTTCTGACAGGTTCAGCTGCTCCCCATAGAAGCTGGTCGCCCACCGTAAATGCAGTGAGATATTCTCCTCCAATGAGCATTTTTCTTACCCGTCCCACTGGTACAATATCTTTACCTGAAACGGCTGCCGGTGTGAGGTACTGAAGGGTAGCTTCCTTTGTGTTATCGACAAAACGGACCCACTGGTTTGCCCCTTTGATCATGGACTCTATCTCATCGAGCGGTACATTCTTTTTTAGTTTTATGGTAAGTGCCTGACTGTGGCATCTCATTGAGCTGATTCTCACACATATTCCGTCTATTGGAATTACGGGGTCGCTCTGGAGTATCTTGTTTGTTTCGGCCATGCCTTTCCATTCCTCTTTTGTCTGGCCAAGGTCAACTGGTTTGTCTATCCATGGAATAAGGCTTCCCGCAAGTGGGGCTCCGAAATTATCAGTGGGAAGTGCACTGTTCATGATCTGAGTTACCTTGCTGTCAAGGTCAAGGATTGATGAAGCTGGATCATCAAGGATTTCTGCAGAATCGTTTCCGATTATCTGCATCTGTTTAACAAGTTCGCGCATGTTTTTGGCTCCTGCGCCTGATGCGGCCTGGTATGTCATTGAACTCATCCATTCGATGAGGCCTTCTCTGAACAGCCCGTTCATTGCCATGAGCATGAGGCTCACTGTGCAGTTTCCGCCCACGTATGTCTTTATCCCGTCTGCAAGGCCTTTTTTTATGATTTCACCGTTTACTGGATCGAGAACTATTATGCTGTCCTTTTCCATTCTGAGAGTTGAGGCGGCATCTATCCAGTAGCCGTTCCAGCCGCTGCTGCGCAGGTCTCCGTATACTTTCGTTGTATAATCTCCTCCCTGACAGCTGAGAATGACATCCATTGTTTTGAGAATCTCAATGTCATGGGCATCCTGCAGTTTATCCGGGCCTGTGCCGAGTCCCGGGCCGGGCTGTCCAACCTGTGATGTTGAGAAAAATACAGATTCGATTCCGTCAAAGTTGTTCTCTTTTTTCATTCTGTCCATCAGTACAGAGCCGACCATTCCGCGCCAGCCCACAAAGCCTACTCTCAGCATAGTATTCCCCTCAAGTTTTATATATTAATGTTCATTTTTTCCATTGTATCAATTTTTAATGCGAAAAAGCTCCTGTCAAGCTTAAAGTGCCCCAGGCAGTGTATTCCTGCAGAGACTGTCTCTGTTTTTTGTTTGAAAAGATTGTATGTTTCATTATGATGAAATGGAATTATGAAAAGGGAAGTTTCAGGGGGAGGATCATATTGAAGGGGAAGAATACGCTCTTAAACAGACTCGATTTTTTCAGGCTCATTCCCGGTACGGGGAAAAGGGCTGTGACGCCCGGGACTGTTCAGTATGTGGGGGTAAAACGCAGTGAAAGGGTGGAGATAGATGCCGTTTACTATAACAGGGATTCAAGTACTTTTACAACTGTCCTTGATCTTGATGATATCGACCTTAAGGTCTCTGAGGGCGGTGTTACCTGGATAAATTTTTCAGGTGTCCATGACCTTGAAATTATAAAAAAGGCGGGGGAGAAGTTCGGAATCAGTTCCCTGACTCTTGAGGATATCGCAAATACAACACAGAGAACCAGGGTGGATCTTCAGGATAATTATATCTTCTTTGTTACAAAGGTGGTAAATCCTGAAGGGAAGGGGGCAAGTTCATCCCTGCAGCAGTTGAGCATAATAATGGGTGACGGATTTCTTCTTACATTTTTTGAGGAGAGGCACGAGTTCCTGGATCCGCTTGTGGAGAGAATAAAAAACGGCATGGGCATGGTAAGAAAGCTCGGGAGCGACTATCTCATGTTTGCCATTCTGAATATTTCACTTGAGAATTATTTTTTTGTAATACAGAGCATTGCCGAGATGACAGAGGATATTGAGATCAGGGTTCTTGAAAATGAAACTGATGTATCTGAGCACGAACTTTACAGGCTCAGGCGCAGGCTTATTTTTCTTATTAAACCGACCCTGCCTCTGAAGGAGGGTATATTCAGGGTCATGAGATCGGGCCACAGGCTCATTAATTTCCGTACTCTGGAGTTCTATAATGAACTCCATGATCAGGCATCGCATCTTAATGAAACACTGGAGAGTCTCAAGGAGATTGTCGTGGGGCTCTTTGACCTCTATTTTTCAATGATCAGCAGCAGAACCAACAGAATAATGAAAGTACTCACTGTTTTTGCATCAATCTTTATTCCTCTTACATTTCTTGCAGGCGTATATGGAATGAATTTTAAATATATTCCAGAGCTTGGGCTTACCTATGGTTACTTTATGTTCTGGGGTATAGTAATTGTGATGATAGGGATAATGGTCACAATCTTCAGAAAAATGAAGGTCTTTTAATCAGATGGGGATGTAAATAATCTGCCCTATTTTTATATAATAGGGCTTTTGAATTTCGTTGAGTCTTGCAATCACAGAAATACTTGTTCTGCTTTTTGCAGCTATTTTTGAAATGGAATCTCCTCTTTTGACGCGGTATCTTTTTACTGACCTGATTCCGTTTTTGTAGAGCAGATTCTTGTTTTTTTCGAACTTTTCTTTTGCCTCTTCCGGCAGTCTGAGCCTGAAGTCTTTTACTGTGGGGGGTGTAATTGACATTTTGATTTCAGGGTTATATTTTTTTATTGTTTCCCTGTCCACATTGCAGACTCTTGAGACATCATTTATATTTACAGAATACTTCAGGGTAACAGTATCTGTTTTTTCTGTGTTCAGGTTTTTTATTTCATCCTCAATGCCGAAGAGCTTCTGGTTTTTGTATATTATTAAAAGAGCAAGGTATCTTGGTACATATTGACTTGTCTCCTGCGAAAGAACACCTGCCTCCTGAAGCTGCCATATGTTTTTCGCTCCGGTTTTCTGCATTGCTCTCCTGACCTGTCCCCCGCCTCCGTTATATGCGGCAAGTGCCAGATCCCATGAATTAAACATGCTGTGAAGATGTCTCAGGTGTCTGATGGCAGCTGTTGTTGATTTTTCAATATCCCTGCGCTCCTCTACCCATTTGTCTCCCCTGAGATCAAAGTGCTGTGATGTGGATTTCAGAAACTGCCAGAGGCCCACTGCATTGCTTCTGGAAACCGCCATGGGATCAAAACCGCTCTCAAGAAGAGGCAGCAGGGCTATTTCCTTGGGAATATCCCTGTTCTCTTCAAATATGCCATAAATTATATCAAGGTATATCTCGGATCTTTCTATTGCCCTGATTACATATTCCCGGCCAACTGTGAGGTAAAGATATATATATTTTCTGACCTCCTGCTTTCTGCAGATGGAGAGGTCATTGACTGCGTAAAAAAGTTTCTTATCACTTAAATCTGGCAGATAGAGTATATCCTTTTCAGGATTGAATTCCTGAACTTTTTTAAGGCCTTCACTGGAATACTTGTTGTCTGTGAACAGATCAAAAAGCCCCCATGAGAAAACCCATTTATTGTACCCGAAGAAAATAAATGTGATAAGAGGTAATATTATGATTGATTTTTTAATAAAATTCACTCCCGTCCCTCTGAATCATTTTTCGGGACAAAATTTATTATTCAGGTTTTATGACAATTGTTTTTTAATAAATTTTACTTTTTTTTCAAGAAATTTTCTTTTTTGAGCCTTTATTTTATTCAAATTTTATCAAAAATAAAAAAAGAGTTGTCCAAAAGTGATTTATGCTGCATAAAAAGTGCATGGAAAGGACGAATATTTTAGTTTGCAGTGATGCCTTAATGGGAAGGGAGCTTTCTTCGGAAATTGAAAAACTCAGAATAAATGTTCAGACTGTTCCTGTATCCGGTTTCGCGTCATATAACCTTGAAAAGACCGATATTCTGATATTTTATATTGATGATTTTTCCCTTGCTGAAAGGTATTGTGAATTATTCAATGACAGGAGGATGGACGGGATTTTTAAAATCATCATAAGCAGTGAATCCTTTCGTGAATCCTTTCTTGAAAAATTTTCAAACTCCGAAGATGTGCAGTTTTTTCTTGTCCCTCTTAATGTCAGTGAATTTCTTTTTTCCCTTGAGAAAGTTGTTCTGGTTGATCAGTACAAGAGAGTCCTGCAGGGGATTTCAAATGATTCAGTATCAAGGCTCAGTAATATAAAAAGAGTTCTTTTTTCTGAAGATAATGGCTTCGGGAGCCCTGTCCGGGACCGTAATTTTCTTGTTGATCTTCTTGATTTTGAGAAAAAAATCATTATGGAACAGGTGGCATTGAATGAGTCTGTACGTGAAATCGCCACACTCAGAAATGTGGAATTTTCCGCATTGAGAGACAGGATTGAGGCCGAGGAGCACCTTGAGCAGATGCGCAGGGATGAACTCATTGAAGCCCGAAGAATCATTGAAGCCCAGGAAGTACTCATAGACCATTCTGCAAGGGAACTGCATGAGGCAAACAGAATAATAGACGCCAGGGAAACTGTTGAGGAGTTAAGCAGGAATGAAGCACTGTCTCTGCGTGAAGAGATTAATTCGCTTAAAAATGAGAACATGATTCTTAAAGAAAAAATAAAACAATTGACTGATTCTGTTTAGTCTTCAAATATAAAATTATTAAGTATAAGTATATGTTGACGGGTGTTATATGGAATGGGAAAAAATCCTTGCGGAATCTGTGAAAGACGGAATAATCAAGGAACTGCATCTTAGAAAGCTTCCGGTATTAAAGACTGTTGATAACTGGAAAAAAGTTGAACTCATCGGATGGGTGGACCATCAGATGAAGTATACTTATTATAAGGGTGGACTTGTAAAAGTTAACAACAGGCTGTATTTTGTGCAGGATAAAACCATCAAGGCGCTTCAGGGATTTATGAACTGGGATTTTCCCACAAGAATAAAAGTTATTGAGGATTAGTAAGAATAACTGAACTTTTTACCGTGAAATCATTGTCTTCAGTCGTTTTTTTCAAATACATTCAGCACAACATCGAATTTTTTTGAAAATTTTACCAGGTCATCGATTGATTCCTTGTCTATGAGCATGTAATTGTCTGCAATTCTTTTCTTTATTATTTTGGCAAGGCTGCTGTATGAGAGCTCATCAATAAAACTGCTGTGGCTTGTATAAACGAGAATTGATTTTGATATGTCAATCCGTATGGTCTGGTTTGTCCAGTCTTCAAGCAGAAATTCGAGATTCTGCGGCAGTTCATTTTTGGCGTAAGTTTTTAACCTGTCTATGAATTGTTCAATATCCATTCCCCTTTTGTTTGCATTTATTACGGAACTTTTTGTGATAGCACACTGCAGAATGGTGTCTCTGTTCACTATGTCTGTAAATGCCTGTATTACATAAAGATCTCTGGGGTCTATTTCCCTTTCGTCAATCATGAGGTTAAAATCAGGATTGATTATTATGCATTTTTTCTTTTCAGTGCTTTCAAGTTTTTTCTTTTTCCCCCGGAGAAGGTGAATAAGCTCTTCTCCCTGTGTGGTAATAAGAAACTTTCCTTTCTCGATATCTATAAGCCCAAGGATTGTCAGAAAAGTAAGTGCTTCGTGGAAATTTCTGTTCAGTTCTTCAATGTCGCTTCCGCTGGTGCCGCCGCTTATGTTTGACAGTATCGATGAGGCGGTATAGGCAGCATGGAGCTGGCTGT
The DNA here is from genome assembly GCA_003246895.1 of Spirochaetota bacterium. Lineage (GTDB taxonomy): Bacteria > Spirochaetota > UBA4802 > UBA4802 > UBA5550 > SZUA-423. The sequence continues at coordinate 126,445 of QKCL01000048.1, forward strand.
AGCCTGAAATTTTAAGTTTTTCGGCAGTTTTTAACAGTATTTTCAGACTTTCTGTTCCGGGAATTCTGACAGTATTGTCAAAATGCTCATCTCTGCCTTTTAGCTCTGAAATACTGCTGAAAAGCTGTTTTATCAAAAGAACAGGATCTTCAATATGCCCGGAAATATTTTTCAGACTTACAGTCCCTATATCTTTTTCCAGCCAGAGAACATGCAGAATGTTCAGTATCTGCATTGAAAAAAAGGCCGCTGTTTCTTCATCAATGGGATTCCCGCTGGAATCTGTGAGTTCCATCATATAGTCGGCTATCTTTTTTATGTCAATTTTTCTGAAATGATCCTGCTTTGTCAGGAAAATTCCCGAAGATGAAACAATGTCATATGTGTGAAGTGCATTTATCAGTGAATTGAATCCGTTTGAGGATGTTGAGGTCTTTTTCAGTTCATTTTTTTTGAGGGAGAGGACAACTTTCAGAACCTCGGACTGATTGATGCTCAGTAGTGTGTTCAGTTTTTCGGAAACAACATAATGTATTTTTATCATCCCCTTTTGCTGAAATTCGGTGATCACCTTGTCGGCACCTTTTATGTCGGAATCAAGCAGCTGTTCAATATTTACAAGATTGCCGTTGGATGCAATAAAGTTGAGTACTTCATGGTATTTAATTTCTTTCTTGTCGTGTGACGTTTCGTGATGCTGCAGAAGAGCTTCTGTGATGTTTTCCATGTGGGATTTAAGTCTGGAAATTTCAGATACTTTAAAGAACTCGAATATTTCAGTGATGCAGTAGATTTTATCCATTCTTTTATTCAGGAGCTGTCTGTTCTTTATAACATAAACAAGAAGCAGGTTGCTCAGGTTTGATATCGAGTTTTCAATGTCTGTTAACTCAATGGCGGTTTCCTTTTGAAGCTCCCCGAGGGTAATGCCGTCATGTCCGGAGTATATATGTTTAAGAAGTTTCAGTTCCGGAGGGGAAAGCGTGTTTATTAGTGAGTGAAAATGGCAGACATTGACAATGGCGCTGACAATTTTTGACCCGGTCAATCCTCTGGCGCCGAGTCTGGAAGATAACTCCTGAACCCTGTCTGCAGATAATTTATTTATTATATCTTCTAAGTTTTTCATGTTAAAAAGTTGTGGACACTTCTTATATACTATTTTAAATGTACGGTGTAATTTTTGCAATAAGTTTTGTGTTTTTATACTAAAATGTTGCATTTTTCCTCATAAAACTTATATGATTTATTGTTAAGTGTCCACAAGGAGTTTCAGATGATTCAGTTTTTCAGGTATAAAAAGACAGAGCATATCAACACGGATTTTAAAATAATTGCGGGACGGGATGCCCGTAAATTTTTTTTAAAAAGGGCCTTTTATCTTTTTCTTTTTATCTATTCCACTTTGTTTCTTGCAGTTGCTATTCCATTCGTAGAAACTCCATGCATGCCCATTTATTTTCTGGGAAGTGTTGCTACAGGCATATACATTGCCCGTTTGATTAATCATATTGCAAAATACATGAAATATAAAAACGGCGGAATAAGAGTAACCGGTGAGTATATTGAACTAACCGATTTAAAGCAGACTTTGCGTATTCCAGCCGGAGAGGTGACATACCTTGAGATAAACATGCTGGGGAACCTTGTTATCAGGGAAAAACATGCTTCATATGCTTTCCCCAGACTTCTTCTTAAAAAAGAACATACTGAGGAGCTGTCCATGCTTTTTGAGGATATGGCTCCTAAAAGAAGTGTGCTTTTCAGAAAAATCTGGGAATTCACTGATGCAATTGTTGTCGCGCTGGTTCTCGCTGTTCATATCATACAGTATGTTATTCAGGCATATTATATCCCTACCTCGTCCATGGAGGACACCCTGAAGGTTGGCGATCATCTTTTCGTTGAAAAAATCACTTATGGCCCAATTATACCCCAGATGCTCGGTATGGATAAGCCTAAGCATCTTGATTTTCTTGGGATACGTTCGCTTCAGAGGGGAGATATAGTTATCTTTACTCCTCCAATTGAAAGTGAGAAACATAAGGATTACATAAAGAGATGTATAGCTCTTCCGGGTGATGATTTTCGCATAAAAAACAGCAAGGTCTATATCAACGGCAGGGAACAGAATGAGCCATATACCCTTGGAAAACCGACAAACTATGATAATTTTAATATAACCAGAAATGTAAGCATTGAGGGCAAGGTTCCGGAAGGCAAGATTGTGGTGCTCGGAGACAACAGAACCAATTCCTCTGATGGAAGATATTTCGGATATCTTGATATAAGTTCCATAAAGGGGAGAGCCTTTATACTTTACTGGAATACTAGCCAGATTTTCAGCGGCGATTTTTCCAGGATAGGACTCATAAGGTAGAAGGCAGGAAAAGCTTAAACCTCATATGGATAGGTCTGTATTTCAGAGACGGGTTTATTTTACCGGTGTGATTCTTGCTCTGGTATTTATTGCTTTTTTCATAAAGCTCTATCACCTTCATTTTTCAGATAAAATAATCATACACGAGAAAAAGCCCCTTTCAAACGGAAGGGGCACAATATACGACAGAAACGGCTACATACTTGCAACAAGTGTGGAGTCTCTTTCTGTTTTTGCAAATCCTTCAGCTATCTCCTCCCCGGCAGTCATTGCCGATAAAATTGCTCCGGTGCTTAATATGAACCGGGCAGAGATTTTCAGAAGGCTTTCCCGAAAGAAAAAATTTGTCTGGCTTAAACGCAAATGTGATGAATATACTGTGAGCCGGCTCCGTTCATTGAAAATCAGCGGGATAGGCTACAGAAAGGAGTATGAGAGGGTTTACCCCAACGGTAAACTTGCCGCCAATATTCTCGGATTTGCGGGAATCGACAATAATGGCCTTGCGGGAATTGAATACCGTTTTGACTCTTTCCTTTCCGGAAAGGACGAGGTTTTCAGAAATGAAGCCGGACGGCTTCAGTACAGGAAAAAAGACATATATCTGACAATAGACAGGTTCGTTCAGCATGCTGCTGAGGATGAGCTTTTTAAGGCCCTGGAAAAGCATCACGCAAAACAGGGGGCTGTTGTTGTTCTGGATATAGAATCAGGGAGGATTCTTGCCATTGCAAAGGGGCCGACATTTGACCCTAACAGCTACTGGGAGTACCCAAAAGAAAACCGCAAGAATTTTTCAGTTGTTGATTCATATGAACCCGGCTCCACGTTCAAGGTTCTTGCAATGACCTCTGTGATTGAACATAAACCTGCGATTCTAAAGAAAAAATTTTACTGTGAAGGATTTGTCGATATAGCCGGGGTTAAAATCAACTGTATTTCAAAACACGGTACTGTGGACGCAAATGACATACTGAAACATTCATGCAATTCCGGAATGATTCAGGCAACCCATGAAATAAAAAATGCCGATCTCTATGAAACATACTCAAGATTTGGTTTCGGAAGAAAAACAGGCATTGAACTGCCAGGTGAGACCGAGGGAATTCTGCGGCCTGTTTCAAAATGGTCGGGGCTGTCAAGGGCCTCAATGTCAATAGGGCATGAAATATCAGTGACATCCATACAGATGGTCTCAGCATTCGCTGCAATAGCAAATCACGGTATTTATAATGTTCCCACTGTGATAGAGAGGATAAAAACCAGCGATGGGACCCGGCTGGTCATGGATTTCTTCAGGAAGACCAGGGGAAGGGTTGTCAGGGAGGATATAGCGCGTCTCCTCATGGAGATGATGCGTAATGTTGTTAAGGACGGCACCGGAAGCAGGGCATCTTCAAAGTATTACAATACCCTGGGGAAGACAGGCACTTCCCAGAAATTTGTCAGATCTCTGGGAGAGTACACTGACAGGAATGTGTCGTCATTTATCGGCATCGCCCCGTACGAGAATCCCCGGGTCTGTGTGCTGGTCATTGTGGATGATCCCGAAGACAGGTTTTCCGGAGGGGCGGCTGCGGCACCTGTATTCTCAAATATAATAAACAGAATTCTCCCCTACATGGGTGAGGGGCTTCATACCGATAAAATGAAAATAAAAAGTCTGGAAGGCTCATCTGCTGTTTACAGAAACGATAACAGGTGGCCAGATTTTACGGGTATGGACATTGTTGACGTGAGAAACAACCTTGTGCTCATTCAGAGGGGCAGGAGAATTAAATACAGGATCTCGGGAAGTGGAACTGTCTCCATACAGAGTATTTCTCCGGGTAAAAAAATAAATGACAATGAATCCATAGTGTTGTATATGAAATAGATGAACTCAATTTTTGAAAATAATATACTCTCTCTGAAAAAAACAAATCCTGAAATCGCAGAACTAATGCTGTCCTTCTCCCCGGAAGGAGACGGGCATATAGGTGTTGCGGATTCAAAAAAATCCGGCCCTGTCCCGTTTCTGAAAGTTTCCGGCGGAAGGGAAATTTACTTTCACAGCCGTATCGATCCGGAAAAGGAGGCGGAAAGGTTTGCAGGAGAAGCCGATTTTAAAAGCCGGGATTTTGTTTTTGTGTGCGGTTTTGCCTTTGCCTACCATTGTGAAAAAATAGTAGAGCAGTGCAGTGAAGAAGCATCTGTTTTTGTCGTTGAGCGGGATGCGGAACTGTTTTACAGGGCCATATGCAGCAGGGATCTTTCGAAAATACTGGAGAAGAGTAATCTGCGGATATTTGTAGATCCCTCCACGGATGAGATTGAAAATGCGTTTAAGGGTAGAAGTACAAGGAAGCTGTCCATAATCTCACATAGGGGTTCGTGTCAGGTATATGGAGAGTACTATGATAATATCATTCGGTCTGTCAAATCATCTGTCAGCACAAGAGATGTAAATATTGCCACACTTGCAAAGTTTGAAAAATCATGGTCTGCAAATCTTTCAAGAAATATAAGGTTCATGATCAGTTCCCCCGGCGTGAATTCGTTTTACGGGGAATTCAGCGGTTTATCGGCAGTTGTTGTTGCCGCAGGCCCCTCTCTCTCCTACAGCCTTGATTTTATAAAAAAAAGCCTGACGCGGAGTGTTGTGATTGCCGTTGATACAGCATACAAGGTGCTCCTTGACAACGGAATTGAGCCCCATTTCTGCATGGCCGTTGATCCCCAGCTGATTAATGCAAGATATTTCGAGGGCACCGGAGAGGTAAGGACTGTTCTTGTTGCTGATCCCACTGTCCATCCGGCCATATTCAGATTTTTCGGCGGCAGGGTGGTTCTGACAGGTTTGGCGTTTGATCTGATGAAGTGGATAGAAGACATTACCGGCCACAAAGGGGAGATCTCGCACGGAGGTTCCGTGTCGACCAATGCTGTGGATTTTGCACGAAGGCTTGGGGTCCGGAACATATATATGGTCGGCCAGGATCTCTCGTTTACCGGAGGTCTTGCCCATTGCAGGGGATCCTATCTTGACGAGCAGATACACAACAGGACATTCAGATTCAGGAATGCCCAGATGCTCAACAGGGCCCAGCTCTATTCACTTCCCGGTATATTCTTCCCGTCGGTAAGGGGGCGTGTTGTCAGGACAAATCAGAAGATGGTTATTTTCAAGGAGTGGTTCGAGAAACAGAAATTTGATAATCTCATTAACGCTTCTTATGACGGAGTCAGGATAAACGGAATCCCCAATGAAGATGCCGGTTCAATTTCATTGCCGGAACTACGGGATATCCATTCCATGATTGACAGAATATATTCACTTTCCTCTGCTGAACAGACCTGCAGTGATGCTGCAGGAAGACTCATTGCCCGTCTTGGAGATATGAGGGATGAACTTACAGGGCTTATCCCTGTCCTTGAGAAGGCTGTGTCTCTTTCAACTCAGCTTGATGAACTGCTCAAAAAAAGTGAAAACCGCACAGATCAGGGTAAAGTAAACTACATACTCAAAAAACTATCTGATACTGATTTATATATTGAGTCCATGAAGAAAACCAAGGGAATGATAAGTTTCTCCATACAGAGAGTTATTCATACAATTACTGAAGGATACGACCTTGATGATGATCTGAATTCCGGGGAGCGGTCACTGTTTCTCTATGAAGGGCTTCTTCAGGGGGTCAGATTTAACGAGAAGGTGTTTGGGAATATGGAATATTTTATTAAAAAAGGCGGGCTATAGAGCCCGCCTTTTTAGATGGTTTAAAATCTTTTTTTCATTTCGTCTACTATTATTCCGGAAACCTTTGCTGCATCCGGTTCTGATTTTATGGGCATATTGGCGTACCTTGAATTAACACCCTTCAGGTTCTGTTCGTGGTAACCTACCTTGAATTCGGAAAATTTCAGGCCGTGTGCGGTTGAAATTACAACAACGCGGTCCTTCTTTGAAATTTTCTGTTTTTCCACAAGTTTGATGAGGGCAGCGAGTGCAACACCGGTGTGAGGGCAGCAGTACATTCCGGTCCTGTCGGCAAGTGCTGCTGCATCTGCAAGTTCGTCTTCGCTTGCCTGTTCAACTATTCCGTTGTATTCCCTGAGTGTCCTGATTGCTTTCTGCACGGAAACCGGATCTCCTATCTGAATTGCAGATGCCAGTGTCTTTTCAGGTGTAATTGCCTCAAATTCCTCAAAGTTTTTGATGTAAGAGCGGTACAGCGGATTTGCGTTCTCAGCTTGGGCAAGGACTATGGTCGGTTTCTTCTTTATCAGTCCGAGTTCAAGCATCATGGTGAAACCTTTTCCAAGGGCTGATACATTGCCGAGATTGCCTCCTGGAATTATGATTATGTCAGGGACTTCCCAGCCGAACTGCTGTACTATTTCTATGGAGATGGTTTTTTGTCCCTCGATTCTCAGGGAGTTCATTGAATTGGCAAGGTATATTTCATTGTTCTTTGTCACTTCCTGTACAATTTTCATGCACCCGTCAAAATCTGTATTCAGGGACATTACTATGGCATTGTTTGACATGGGCTGAACGAGCTGTGCCGTGGAAATTTTATTCTCGGGCAGAAAAACTATTGAAGGGATGCCGGCATATGCCGCATATGCCGAGAGTGCGGCTGATGTATCTCCTGTTGACGCGCATGCCACAGCCTTTATGTTTTTTCCCCGGTAAATCATTTCATTTACCATGGATACAAGTACTGTCATGCCAAGGTCCTTGAATGATCCGGTGTGGCTGTTGCCGCACATTTTTACCCACAGGTCATTCATTCCAAGTGACTCTCCGAATCTCTTGGCCCAGAAGAGGTTTGTGTTTCCCTCGTACATCGAAACGATGTTGTCATCTTTTATGTCGGGGATCACCCATTCCTTCATCCTCCATACACCGCTACCGTATGGCCACCTGTGCTGGCCGCTTCTGCTGTCGAAAAGTTCCTTCCACTGCTCACCTGTTCTGTTTTTTAATGCGTCAATGTCATGGTGAACTTCCAGCAGGCTTCCGCATTTTCTGCATTTATAAACTATTTCATCCAGAGGATATTTTTCATCACATCCGGCTATACATCTGAAATGGGCATTGTAATTAGTCATTTTTTTTCTCCGGTTTACCAAAATCTTCAACTCTTATGCACACAACATTGTCATGTACAAAATCAAAATCTTCTATTTCCTTAATGCAGTTAATAATATTATCTTCATTTGCAAAATGCGTGAAAATAATGAGAGGAATTACTTCCTGGTTTGTTTCTCTCTGAATCACAGAGGCAATGGATATCTCGTACTTGCCGAGAATTCCGGAAACCTTTGAAAGTATTCCAGGGCAGTCATCTGTATGTATTCTCAGGTAGTATTTTGCAATTCTGTCGCCTGCAGGCATGATCTTTGCAATGCCTGAATTTTTCTGTGTGTAAACATTTTTGTTTGAGAGCTGTACAATGTCGCTCACAACGGCGGATGCAGTTGGGAGACTCCCTGCTCCCTTTCCGTTTAGAACCACGGCACCGGTCATATCTCCGTCAAACATGACCGAATTGTATTCGTTCCTTACCGATGCAAGGGGATGAGTTTCCGGAATCATGGTAGGATGTACACGTACGTCCAGCCTGTCTTTAACGTAGCGGGCTATGCCCAGGAGTTTTATCACATAACCCATCTCCTTTGCATATGAGATATCTATGGGACTTATTTTTGTAATCCCTTCAATGGGTATGAGGGAGAAATCAACAGACTTTCCGTAGGCAAGCATTGCAAGGAGAGCAATCTTGTGCCCTGCGTCTATTCCCTCAACATCAAAAGTCGGATCAGCTTCGGCAAAGCCCTTTTCCTGGGCATCGGCCAGGGCCGATTCAAATGTCAGTCCCTCTCTTTCCATTTTTGTGAGAATGTAGTTTGTTGTTCCGTTTAAGATACCCAGAATTGACCTGATCTGGTTACCCACAAGCCCTTTCTTGAGGGCAAGTATGCACGGGATGCCGCCCCCTACTGCGGCTTCGTAACCAAGGGAATTGCCTGTGGAGGTGATGGTTTCCAGAATTTCTTCATTATGCTCAGCGAGCAGTTTTTTGTTGGCTGTAACAACATTTTTGCCGTTGCGCAGTGATGACTGGATTATATCCATGGCAGGACTGGTGCCGCCGATGAGTTCTACAACTATGTCTATTTCCGGATCAGAAGTAATATCCTGCCATTTGGAAGTAATTTCTCCTCCCTGAATTTCTCTGGTGAGTCTTTCGGTATCCAGATCACAGACAGTTTTGATTTTAAGCTCAGTGCCTGTTCTGTTGCTGATGGTTTCTGAATTATCCCTGATAAGTTTATATACGCCAGAGCCCACGGTTCCGTATCCGATGAGCCCTATGTTAATGATTTGTTTCATAAAATGTTTCCCCGAAGTTCATATTTCACACGAAGGTTTATTGTAAAAAGACAACAGGGGCGGTAATATGTCAATAATTGTTTTGAGCACCATCATCACTGGAATTTACTTTTTTCAGTCTTCTTTTCTTCACGTAAAGACCAAGAAATGCAGCAGCTGCGGATATAGATATTGCAATAGCTGTACCGAGAACAATTTCCCAGGACATGAGGAACCCCCGGGTTGCAATAATTATCAGGGATGCACCGATGAGGGGCTCGGTTAAGCGTAATTCCTTAAAAAGATATGATGCAATAAATGTACCTGAAAAGTTGCCCACTATGGAACCTATGAGTGCTGTGATCAGTATGGCGTCCATGTCATTGCTGAACGTTCCGCCAATTGATGAGAGTATAAGGGCAAATATGAAGGAGAACAGGAATTCACTTACAAGTACAATAACCGATGATATAATAATCCAGATAAAGTTGATTCTTTTCATGATCCCATCCTGTTTATTGAGTATTTAAAATAGTTATTACCCTTTGCTGTAAAGGTAAAGTTTTTTTATTCAAATTTTTAAAAATATTTAAAAAAATTTTGGCATCTGTCGTTGATATAATAGTGCTTAAAATATATAAAAACGCTCTTATGAAAGGGGGAGTTATGGAAGATAGCCCGGAGAATGGATGTTTCCAGCATCTCTATGTGAAGTACTTCAATGAAATTGTAAAATTTATTACAGGTATCATTTACGACAGGTTTGCTGCTGAAGATCTTGCCCATGACCTCTTTTGCAGATTATATCGGAGGAGAAATTCAATCGATTACAATAATGACGGTATCGAAGGGTATATCTTCAGATCTGCAAAGAATATTTCAATAGATTATCTCAGAAAGCTTAAAAGGGATGAGGCAAGGGAAGAGAAAATTAAAAGGGAGTGGCGTGAAAGTTTAAGTATAAATTATTCTGAGGTTGAAAATAACCTTCTCATGGATGAACTTTCCACCACTGTTAAGGATGTACTTGAAGAGTTTCCAAAAGCACAGAGATATATTTTCAGTGAAAGGGTTTTTAACGGAAAGAAACTGTTTGAGCTCTGTAATGAAATGAATATCTCATCTTACAGAATAAGGAAAATTGAAAGCAGAATCAGAAAACGGCTTGCGGAAAAACTTTCATCAGTTGTTGACCGGAAGATTTTTTGAAATATATTATACTCATGGATTAAGTTTTAAGGAGGTAAATATGTATAAATCCGGGCTGCTCATAAATGGTAGTGGCGCCATGATATTCGTTACGACCTATGATTCAGTTTCATCTGCCGGACTTATTGAAAAGTTCAATGCAAAGGGAATTTCAAAGTTTATCGTTTATGAACTGCCCATTGAAGAGGTTGAAAAGAGATATGGGCCTCATTGTGAAATAGTGCTGCAGGATCTTGCGGAGAAGAATGATTTGCGTATTGTTGATTACGACGGTACAAGGGCCTTTAACATGTTCTCATTCAGTGAGCTCGGTAACCCGGTTTTAATTGAATAATATTCACTTCTGTAAACCGGCATGCCTTGAATGGTATAAAATACAGAATTACTGTTCTCTTCGCAGATAGGTCATATAATGTGTCAGTAAACCGGTTTTTAAGGAGTTTTAACAGGATAAAATATGAGTGTATCTGATTTGACTGTTTTTTATAGATTCTGGTGTCGATAAGTAAGTACAGTCTAAAATAGAGTTAAGAGTTTTTAATGATAACAGATCATCTATTTATTTCTATACTTCCGGTAGTGATTTTTCTGCTTGTATATAGCAGGGAATTCCGTGTATCCTTTTCCTTAAGCAAATATATCTCGTCATTTCTGGGAGGTGTGTATTTTGCACTCCTTCTCCTGCTTGTTAGTGAAAATATAATGTTTCTGATAAAAGGATTTTCCCCATTTGTTAAGGGATTTCTGCTTGCGGGGCTCATTGAAAAGGGCGGCGCATTTTTTATTATATACATTTTACTTAAGAGATTTGACCTCTTTACAGTTTCAAAGGCAATAGTTACTGGAATGCTTCTGGGGCTTGGCTTTGCATGTGTTGAAAATGTTCTATACGGCATGGATAATACAAGCGGAATCATGTATGTGCGTATTCTTTTTTCTGTGCCAATGCATATTACTACATGCGGGATCATGGGTTTTTACCTGGGTATATCCAAAATGTGTCATCTGAAATTTGATATATATCTCTATAAAATCAAGGCACTTCTTATACCCCTCTTTTTTCATGGATTCTATGACTATTTTCTTCTGAAAGGCGGTACAGGCAGTTTCCTGTCTGTACCAGTACTTGTTCTGTCCGCAATTTATCTTGAAACAGTAATGTCAAGATCAGCTACATTCCCTCCAGAAAGTGAACTTCTGATAATGGGCATGGGCTTTGATGAATGGAAAGTCAAGGACCGTCAGCCGAGATATGACAGATGGGTAAAACGATATACTGGAATCATGAAAGGGGCTTCCGTGCCGGTTTTTAACTGGCATCCCGGTATTATGAGATTTGTTTCCGTGATTGTTCTCATCGGGCTGGCTGTTTCAGGACTGCCCATGTATAAATATCTGGAACATTCAATGGGGCTTGGCTTGACCAGGGAGGAAGTATTTACTGTATTTGTTTTTTTCCCTTTCTCTGTGGCTCTGGTGATGATTATTTCGGGATCAATCAATCCTGAATTTTTTATCCGGTCTCTTGTGAAACTCCCTGTTATAACAGATGTTGATGTTATAAAGGAGGACTTTGACGAAGATTTTCTGGTCACGAATGACCTCTCATGGGGCAGCTGTTTTCTTCATACCACTGAGCCATACGGCCTTGGGAAGAACATAGCTCTGAAACTGTCAATTTCCAGATTCGAATCTCCTCTTCTCAAGGGCAAGGTTGTGTGGGAGAACCATATACGCAAGCATGAAGCCTTCGGGTCTATTATAAGGTTTGAGAATATACCAAGGGGATTTCTTGCTTTTCAGACCAGGTATCATATATTAAGATTCTGGAAAACCATGGTATTCTATCTGAAACTGCCTGGTTTTGATTCAATAAAGTCTCTTTTTTATAAACCGCATGTGCTGATTCACACTGATATATATAAAAAAGCAGGAGATATTCTTTTCCGGGAAGGGGACAAGGGATCTCAGTTCTATATGCTTAAGAAGGGCAGAGTCATTTTTTACAAAAAGAAACATGGAAGTGATGATATTATTACTGTAAATACGGCTGTCACAGGGGAGATATTCGGGGAACTTGCGGTCCTTGGAGACCAGGACCTGAGGAATGCGTCGGCCATATGCGGAAGCGACTCGGTACTTGCCGTCGCATCAAGAGAGAATCTTGATGCACTTCTGGTGAATAACCATGAATTTACCTTTAATCTTATTGAAACTCTCGCGGACAGGTTAATTCTGACAGAGAAGGTACTGATAGAAAATATCAGTGAACTTGAGGGGCGCAGGAAGGAGAATGAAAAACTTGCTCATGTGTCTGTTATGCTCATACTTTTGACAATGGGGCTTGAAGGTGGTGAAGGCGGAATAAGAGCCAATATGGATATTCCATCCATGCTCAGGTTTATTAAGGAGATGAATGAGGATGATATTGAAAGGCTCACTACAGTATTTCTCATGAGTTATGATAAAGAAAAGAGTGAATCGGATAGAAAAAAAGACATTATTGCCGGCCTCAACGAAATTTTCGGAAGCCGGCAATGAAAGTGTTTATGCCAGTTTTTTTCTGTTTGCCAGATACATTATCAGGAGTACTCCTGAAATAACCGCAAGAATAGAAATTATAAATATTCTGTTGCCCGGCTTTGACTGAATCAGAAAAGCTGTCAGGGATGATGATTTAACCTTTTTGATAGAGATCGATTTTATCATCAGATTCGTATCATATACCCCTTCTTTATACTGGTCATTTAACCATGTGAGATAAAGAGTCGTATCGCCTTGTGGGAATACCATTTTTACAGTTTCCTTTGACAAGCCGTTTGATTTAGCCGGTATCTGGATTGATGAAGAGTCATATGCTGAATCCAGATCAACTTTGAAATATTTGTATCCGTCAGGCAGTGGAAGGCTGCCGTAATTGGATGCCTGAATCGTTACCTCATATGTACCTGCTTCAAGGTTTTTGAAGGTGTATCCTACTGTCTGATCTGACCAGCAGGTATATGCATTACCCTTGTATGCAAACCATCTTCCATCAACAACAGAAAATTCATCGCCGGAAAGTTTTCCCGTTGGCGTTGATGTCATAGTGCCTGAATCAATCCGTTTGAGGCTTATTCCGCTTATATTCAGCGCAGCATTTCCTCCGCCCGAAACATAGGCGTCATTTTTCCATACAAGACTCAGATTCGCACCCTTGGGGTTCTCCATCTGAAATTCAATTGCGCCGGAATTGTAAACCTTGTCAGAGGCGGGAATTTTAATTGTTCCTATCTCCTCTCCTGTGTCCTTGTTTACAACTGCGATAATGAAGGTGTCATAATCTGCCGGGAGAGTTCCGTGATTCATGGCGCTTATGGTAAGCCTGAACCATCCGGATTCAGTTTCATTAATGGTAAGGGTCATATTCTGTTCCTGAAGGTCTGCATAGATACCGCTCTTTGTGCTGACACCGTTGCCATAGGTTTTCTGAATTTCCTTTATCTCCTTCCTGATAGCCGCAATCTGATCCTTGGCCTCATCTCTGGTAATTTTGCCTTCCCTGAAACTTTTAATAATATCAACCATCTTCTGGTTAAGTGATTTTATCTTTGCTGCGGCTTCTGACGCTGCCGAGGAGCTTAAGATGGTTTCTCCTTCCTGAACAAACCAGCTGCCGCCGGTTATGTCGATTGAAAAGCTTGCATCGCTTCCGGCGTCTATTATTGATGAAGCATCAACTGTACCGGTATTTGTATTACCAGTGCCTGAACCTGTAGTGGTGCCGGTATTTGTAGTACCAGTGCCTGAACCGGTAGTAGTCCCAGTATTTGTAGTGCCGTCACCTGAGCCTGTGCCGGTTCCTGATGTACCTGTACCGCCCGATGTGGTGGTGTCTCCTCCTGAACCAAGGAGAGAATCGGTTGTATCACCGGTTCCTGAAGTGCCGTCACCTGAAGTGGTTCCGGTGTCTCCTGATGTGGTCAGTGTGGTAAGGGATGTGTCACCGGATACATCTCCTGCAAGATTTGATGCATCAATGTTCGTAGCCAGTGTAGAGCCGGATGTTATGAGATTTGATGTATCCGACAGATCATATCCTCCCTCTCCGGTGACTGAGCCGGAACTTCCTCCTCCACCGCATGAGATAAGGACAAGCTCAATAAATAATGATGCAATGGCTGTCATTATCAGTTTTTTTGTCATATTGTACTCCTTAAACCCTTTTTAAAACAGGCCTTTCTGTTTTTAGGCCATCAATACAAAATAGCACATATGTCTAAAATGTTCAAAAAATAATTTTAACTTTTAATTTTTATTCAATATTTGCTGGCTTATCCTGTATTATTGTGCATCCTGAGGCTTCAGAGTGTGTTATTTGACAAAATCGTAAATTTTATCTTACATAAAAAAATCTTCATAATTAGTTTAATCAGAGGAAAAAATGGGACCAAATGAACTCCTTGCAGTCTTTATAATTATAACAGGGATTATAATAATTCCTTCACTGGTTTTTTCATTTGTAAGCTATCAGAAAATACGCAAAATGGATGATTCTGGGAAAAATGAGATGATTATGAATCTTGTTCAGTCCCTTAGACAGGATATTTCCGACAGCAGTCACAAGAACAAGATTGAAATACAGCAGAAACTGGATTCATTGACAGGTTTTCTTGTGAAGAGCCAGAGGGATACGGCCAGTACGATACAGAACCAGTTCAGGCAGTCTGCTTCAATTATCAAGGAAGTGACAGAGAGGCTTTCGAAGATTGATGAGACAAATAAACAGGTTCTTGATTTTTCAAAGCAGATGCAGAGTCTTGAGAATATTCTAAAAAATCCAAAGCAGAGAGGTATACTTGGCGAATATTTTCTCGAGGCGCTTCTTGCCAATGTCCTCCAGCCGGGGCAGTATTCAATGCAGTACAGATTTAAAAACGGCGAGATAGTTGATGCCGTTGTTTTTTACCGGGACAGGATCATTCCAATTGACGCCAAGTTTTCCCTTGAAAAGTACAACAGGCTCATGGAGGAGACGGACCAGCAGGCCCGCCAGGTCATTGAGAGGGATCTGAAAAACGACATAAAAAACAGAATAGATGAGACCTCGAAGTATGTACGTCCAGGTGAGAATACAACAGATTTTGCATTCATGTTTATTCCTGCCGAGGGTGTCTATTATAATCTCCTTGTTTATAATGTTGGAACTGTTTCTGCATCAACCCAGGACCTTGTTGAGTATGCCTTCGGCAAACATGTGATTATAGTCTCTCCCACATCATTTTTTGCATATCTTGAAACAGTTCTTCAGGGGCTGCGGCAGCAGAAGGTTGAGGAGAATATCAGGGTAATCATAAACAGGGTAAAGGATCTCTCCAGACATCTTGACAACTATGAGGAGTTTGTACAGAGACTGGGCAAAAATCTGTCAACAACAGTGAACAGCTATAATTCAGCTTCAAAGGAGTTCGGGAAAATAGACCGGGATATCTACAGGATAACAGAGGGAGACTCTGGCGGAGAATTTGCAATTGATATCATTGATAAACCGGATGTGGAATCCTGATCCCCCAGGGCTAAACGAATAGCGGAATATTGACGAAAATAATGGTACTTACAAAAACTGAACCCGGATGTTCAATTCCTGGACAGGTGTCTGATGAAAACGGTATTGTTATTTTGAAGAATATTGTAAATACAGGTTTTTGGAAGTGTACATAAATTAATGTTGTTTTTATGAAAAAATTTTTATAGTATATAACTGATGAATATACTTTTCGGCGGTACACATGAGCAATAATCCATTACTGAAGTCATTGAAGGCCTTTAATCCTAAAGCAGATCTTGAAGTTGATGAATCCTTTGCTGCCATGATAAACAGCATGGACAAGGATACTCTCAGTGACCTTGAGGGAGAAGGCGTTGCAGGACACGACGGCGATTCAGGCAAGGAGTTTGGTGCCATAAGAACAGGCGGGCCCATTGATTCCGGTTGTATTGCTCTTGATCTGGATGGTAACCGCAGAGTAATTGCCTGTGCAAATAAAAAAGGTGAAATATTCTATTTTGAGCCTAAGGGGGAGAGTCTTGCCGTTACAGGAAAGGTTTCTCTTCAGGGTACAATTTCGCAATCGCCTGTATTTTCTGACGGCATAATGTACTGCACAACAAGGGAGGGCGCTGTATACGGCCTTGAGGTCACGGTAAACCGTGATCAGCCCGGTGCGGAAATCCAGAATAAGCTCATATGGCAGAACCGTATGAAAAAAGGGGTACTTGCTGCGCCTGTTTCCACAGGTAAGGTTCTTGTTGTAACTGCACTCGACGGAATCTATGCCTTTGATGCCTTTAATGGTGAAAACAGGACTATCGGCAGGCCTCTCTGGGGAATGACACTTAACGGTTCTGTTTCAACTCCGGTCATAAATTCGGGTATGCTTTTCATCGGTACAGAGGACAAGAAGCTGATCGCCTTTGATTACGGCGGAGCCAAGATTAAAAAAATATGGGAATACTCCCTGAGCGGCGCGTGCAGGACAAGGCCATGCCTCTCCTCCACAACGGGGCAGGCAATTGCAGGAACTGTGGACGGTTTTATCTATGCAGTGGACCGGGGAACAGGCGCATATAAATGGAACTATGTAGTCAAGGCTCCTGTGCTTAGCAATATTATCAGCGAATACATAAATGACCGGGAATTTTTTCTCTTCGGAGCGGACAACGGTGTATTCTACTGTCTCGATGCCTACGGCAAGAAGAGATGGCATTTTCGGACAAACGGTAAAATAAGGACCGAGGCGCTGGTTCATAACAGCGTAGTCTATTTCGGGTCTGAAGACAATAAATTATACGCCGTTGATCTGAATGACGGCAGTGAAATATTCAGCTATGCAACGGACGGGAATGTTTATGGGAAACCTCTCATAGTTGATGACAGAATCTATTTTGGTTCCACGGATTCCTTTATACATGCATTGAAAATATAAAATTATTTGAACGGGGAAGGGAGATGCTGAATTTTTTAAGAATACTTGTTTATAATGCGCAGATTGATCCAAGGATTTATGAACTGGAAAAGGAGATTGAATTCTACAAGATCATTCTCTTTGGTACTGTCCTTGTTCTGGTTATTCTTTTTCTGATTATAATACTTCAGAGAGTCGCTCTAAAGAGAATGAAAAATGGGGATTCTGTTGAAACAGAGGCAGGGGCAGATGATGACAGGAAGCCGCATGCAGATACCTCAAAAAAAGAGCCTGTTTCGGCGGCAGTGAAATCTCCTTCAAAGAATAATGCAGCAGTAAAACCCAGGGACCTGCCGGATCCGGGTTTAATCTTCAAGTATTCCCTTGCCAAGGAAGGGGTGGAGGACAAGCTCATCACAATCGGGCAGAATGAGGGCAGCATAAAGACATTTTCCACTGAGATCATCAATGATCATCTCAGTATATTTATAAGAATAGTCAGTAACCAGAGGGAGAAGGATATATATGACCTGCCCGGTAAAATCTCCGAAGAGTATCAGCTTGATCTCAGAAGGGACGGGAAGGTGCTTATTTACTACCCTGGACTTGAAGGTTATAAACCCATGGGGTCCAGAGAGAGAATATACATTAAAGCCGAACCCGACGAAACCGGAGAACCGACTTTTCCTGCAATTGAGGCAAAGCAGCCCATAAGGTTCAGGGTCGGAGACAGGCTCAATCAGGACGATAAATTTGTTAATGGTTTTTTTGAGTTTCATCTTTTTACACAGGATTATGAAGCCAAAACAAAGGCGGGGATTCCAAAGGTTGAGAAGAATTTTATGCTCAGGCTCTATAAAATCTATCCGGGATATGATATTTCAGGGGTAACTGAAGAGGGACTCTATCCCATGATGGACCCATATTCAACTGCAGGTTAATTAAATGGCAAAGAACGATCTACATAATTCAATTCAAAGCGTAATAAACGATGATAAACCCACTGTCAGGAAATCCATAATAATCGGAGTGGGCGGTTCCGGTATGAAGGGTGTACTTTCGGCAAAGAGCTGGATTGAAAATAATATGCCATCCGAAGCCCACAGGTATATGAGATGGGTGGGAATAGACACGACTGATATTGAGACAAGTATTGAGGGGAAGGGCGCAAAATACAGATTCCCTTCAAATCAGATGCTTCAGGAGGAGAAGAGAATGCTCTACGTTTCCTCTCCTACACCTGCGGAATTGTCCCTTGAATTTCTCAGGGAGAAATTCAACAACGACAAGTGCTTTGACTGGCTTCCAAACCCCGATGTATATGATATATCAACACGTGCCGGCCAGGGTGCAAACCAGACCAGGGCACTGGGGCGTATAGCCTTTTTCTACAACGAAGAAAATATAAGGAAGGCCCTTATAAAGGAAAGAGACCGTCTCAGCGAACTTTCCGATGACCCCAAATACTTTCAGTTAATGGATGTAAAGGAGGGGCACGACAAGTTCAATGAAACTGTTACATTTAATATCGAGAGGGGGGTCAACAGGTATTATTTTTCAGAGAAGATTCCTGATGGCCATGTCATTACTAACCTTAAACCTGATCCTCCTACAAAGGCGATACTCTGTCCCCATATAGATGGAAATATAAAAATAGATTTTTTCCCAAAGGACGAAAGGGGTCACTATTTTGAAATCAGCGGTTCAAATTTTGAAGGTAAAAAATTCAGTTTCAAGATGACACACTTCAAGAGGAGAGGGCAGATTTCAATTTTTATCACTGCATCAATTGTAGGCGGGACAGGTAACGGGATGTTTCTTGATCTGGCTGCCATGGTCAGGGACGTGTTTAAAGACTACTGGCCGAAGCCGAGAATATACGGAATAATTGTTCTTCCTTCGGCATTTAAGCGTGTTGTATACAACCGCAATGCAAGGGCGAATGCATATGCGGCGCTCAAGGAAATCGATTATTTTATGAGCGGCAATACCTTCAGGGCGGAATACCCTTCAGGCAGATACGTTGAGATTGAAGACAGGATCTTTGATGACGGAATGCTCTATCTTCTTGATGTTGAGAATATGGCGGGTAACTCTCTCCAGGGAAGAGATCAGGTACAGGAACTGACAGGGCAGTTTATATCCACTTTTGTTTCATCCACTGTGGGCGGTGCTATTGAGGAGAGGATGGTAAATGACTCAACCCGAGCCGCTGTTTACCTTCCATCAACTGAAAAGTCACAGCGGAGAGCCTCTTACAATTCATTCGGAATATCAAGGGTCATCTACCCTGTGCCTCAGATGAGGGATCTCGGTTTTAAAATTACGGCAGTAAAGATGATAGACTCATTTTTAAAGCCTGTTAACCGCAAGCTGCTTCACGAAACTCTCGGTGACATTAACCGCGGGCTGGTGCGTGCTCTGAGGCTTAACTGCAGACTGATTTTTGAAAGGATGTATCCTGATTACAGCGCCGATATTGAGATTGAAATGCGCTCCTATGAGAAGAAACTTCAGTCTGCGCTTGCCATGAAGGACAAGAGAAAAGTGGTACAGCTCATGGAGAATGTTCTTCGCGATTACGGCAAGGAGGAGATGGAGAAGATCAAGCGGAGTTTTATGGTCCGTATGGAGAAACGTTATCAGCTTGAACTTCAGAAACTCAAACTCATTCTCACGGAACATATTCACGGCTACATAAAGGATCCAAAGAAGGGTTTTCTGTTCTCGTCTTCTGTAATAGACATGATACTTGCCAAACTTGATTCGTATCAGAAGAAGTACTATGATGAGAAGGTCAAACTTTCAAGGTATTCCACAGAGGATATTGAGTCTCTCATTGAACTTGCGGAGAAGAGCAGCGACATAAATGTCAAGGCTGCAGAGGCGGTAATTGAGATGGCTTCTTTCAATTTTGCGCAGCTTATATATGAGTCAATGCTCTCTTCTTCTGAAATTTTTGTAAGGGATTTCAGGGCGCTCCTTTTCAATATTAAAAATCTTGAAGTGAACATGCTTCAGGATAAAATTACCGCATTGAGGGAAAATCTTGTAAGAGAGATTGATGAAATAAAATTTGAGCTTCTTGAGAAAAAAAATCCTCTTTTCTTTTTTCTTGCCAATGGCAGCGAAATTGAACTTTTCTTAAAGGAGTATTTTTATTCAAGGCTCTCCATTGAAGATCTCTGTAATGATATAGATTTTGTTAAGCTTGACAGGGAAGATGATTCAGTGCAGCTCCTTGAAACGTATATGATTTCGCAGGAGGGTCTCTCCTTCTTGGAAAAAAGCGATGAAGAAGTAAAGCGGGAAATTCAGGAACGTTTTGGTGATGTGCTGGGCAAGCCCATTGAGGAGGTCAGGGATATCCTCTACATGAATGACGAATCCATGGACGTTGACGGGCTGAACCTCAGTGAAAGCACAATTCTTAAGATTGACATAGACACTATAAAGAAAAAACTTTTCAAGATTATTTATTCCAGATTTGAAGGGTTCAGCTTTGACAATATCTCGGTTAAACAGGTACTTGACAGGAAGAAAATTCCGGTGCGGAAACTTCTTGAGAAACTCGACAGCTTTTCAAGGCCCTACATATATCTTGAACCCGGCGGTCTTGAGTCAATGGAATACTTTCGGACCGTAACCAACTTCAGTCTTAACACATATGAAGAGGGGGATGACGTAAATTCACAGCAGCTCAATGACCTTCCTGAAAGGATGAATCATTACAAAAAGAGGGAGATGGCTGTTCCCAATATAAGTGTGGAAACCTTTGAGGTCCCCAATCTTTGCAAACCCTATGAAATGATATCAATAGGCATACTTCTGGGATACCCCATATTCAAGATTAATTCACTGGAGGAGTCAGCAAGGGATTACCACAATCTTGTTGAGGAGAAAACACACCCTCTTCATCTGTTCAATAACCCGGCATTTGATGCAAAATATTTTCCAGATCCTTTCCGCGTAACAAACTATCTTAATCCTGCGAAACTCTGGTCGGGGCTGATGCTTTTAAAGGTACTTGTTGAGGTTAACGGGAAGTATGTTTATGATGAGGGCCTGGGCGGTGCGTTGAAGGAGATTGAGGCAAGGGAGAACTACAAGAAGGTAGTACTTGATATTGACTCAAAAATTACATCTGCCGGAGGTATTGCCGGTGCAGGACCTGAACTCCTTACAGATGCAGTAAACGGCCTGGGAATGCTTGCACGAAATCCTTCCACCTCCAAACTGCAGTTCAGGCGCGAGTATTCACTTGTAATCCGCGATATTCTGGATGGCGATGGGACAGGAGACAGGGCGCGAAGCCAGAATATGAGCAAGGACGAGTACATCGAGAGGTTTATCAAAGCTCCTCAGTTTGCTGATATGGGGGAACTGATAATGTTTCTTGAAGATAATTACAGTATCAGGGAATTTATAAGAAACTCTGTCGCTTCTGCCATAGAAAGGACAAAAACCAATATCAGCGCCGGAGCTGATGTGAGTCTTCCTAAATGGAAAATAGACCAGATAAAACTGCCCGACTTCAGGGACAAGTATGAATTCTTCGATTACTTTGAGGACCGCGGTTCTCTTGAATGGCAGAATCTCCTGCGTTCAACTCTTACCGAAAAACTTGATGATTTTGTAAGTTCCTCCAAGTTCAGGCTTGAAAGCGACCCTACACTCGTAGACAGAAAAAGGGTTAAGGAATTTCTTGATTCTCTTGATCAGAAAATCCCGGAAATAATTTTATGGGAAGTGAAGGTAAGGAATAAAATAATCAAATAATTGAAGAAATTATCTGTTTATCCATGCAGTGAAATATTCTAGAATATCCGCAATTGATGAATAACAAAAAGGCCATCCCGGGGAATGGCCTTTTTTACTGCTGTTAAGCTAGAAAAATAATTACTTTTTAATAGCTGTGAAAGATACTCTTCTTTGTTTTGCATCTTTTCCGTCAACACCTTCAAGAGGTTCTGAAATACCAACACCTTTGTAAGAGAGTTTTTTTGCAGGTACACCAGCTTTTTTAAGCATAGAGTATACTTTGTAAGCTCTCTGTTTAGAAATTGATTTTTGAAGAGCTTTTGTAGGATATGCAGCTGCGTGACCTTTGATCTCCATTGCATAACCGTCAGGAAGTTTTTCAATTACAGGTTTAAGAAGACCAATGATTTTGTTCATGTTTTCAATGTCTTCATTAACTTTAATTTTAGAGCCACCTGGTGTAAAACCATCAATTGAGTAATCTTTGATCTGACTGTTTGTCATTCTGACAACAGTGTCTCCGCTTGGTGTTTCAACTTTTACATTTGGAGTTGAAACAGTTTTTGTTTTTTCCTGTGTGCTTTCTGCACAAGATGTCAGGAAAGATGCAAGCAGAGCTGCAAAGAGTAATGAAATAATTTTTTTCATAAATTTCCTACCTCTATAAAATATAGTTATACAAATAATATATGCTTTTGGGATTGAGTCAATTATTTTTATAATAAATTAGAGTACAAATATATGAATTTGTGTATAAAGCAGGTTAATTATTGTAAAATTAATTATTTACTTATTTTAATAAGTATATGATTTGTTTATCCATAATG
>QKCL01000051.1 GCA_003246895.1 Spirochaetota bacterium
ATTGATATTAATCCTTATAATTTTGAACTGCCATATAATAATGGCAATGAAAAAATAATATTTATACTATTAATTATGAAAAAATCTTGCTTGATAGAAGAGATTAAAGCAATAAAATAGTACAATTTTATAAGGATTTTTAAATGACAGAAAATAAGTATATGGAAATAAATTTTGATACTCTTCGAAATAATATGAATGAAATCATTTTAAATGAAATTCCAGTATGGAGAAAAAATAAATCCGGGCAAATGATTATTGTTCCTTTAAAGATGCTTGAGCAGTATATCGGCAGCAGTGGAACTGAAGAACTTGTTTTTTATATTGAATCCAAATGGGAGGAAAGAATCAAATATGAGAAGAATCCCTCCATTCCTATAAAAAAAGTAGATAATGATCTCCATTCGGCCATAACAAAAAATCTCCATGATGATTTTTACTTAATTAAAAGAAAATCCTTCGTAAACATGACAAGTGACGAACGGGAAAACCATTATGACAATATTATAAAAATACTTGAAAACATAGACGCAAGTTCAGCAGAACTGAATGCGGATGATGTCACCATGGTAATATCCAATATTTCAGATGCCTATGCTTTAAGCAAAACATCTTTTGATGAAATAGAAAATAACTCGGAAAAAAGGGATACAAATCATATACAGAAGGTTGCAAAGTATACTACGGAACTTGTAGAAAATATTCTGAGAATCATTCATAATAAAAAAAATGCAAATTGCTTCTTTAACGAGCTTCTTAAAAAATCAACAGGTTCAACCGTTGATCACATGAATAATGTCTTCCTGATTTTTTCATCCTTCCTATACTACTATAACTCACAGTTTAAAATAGGCAGAATTGCAAAGATCCGTGCAGAATTTAAATCAAATTATGAAAAAATTTACAGGCAAAATTTTTCAGATTTCAATTTTGATGCACTTGAAAATATCTTTAAGGGTGGCATGAGTGAGATTCCGGAGGAAAGGCTGCTGGATCTCAGTCTTGGAGCGTTTCTTCATGATATAGGCAAGATTGATAATATAAACTATTTTGAAGGTGATGCGGCGTATGATAAAAAGACAATAATGAAACATGCGCCAATGAGTTATAATATCATAGTGAAAACAAGAGAATTCACCAATGATGTAGCACTGTTGTCTGCACTGCATCACGAATATTATGGAAACAAAGAAGGATATGGCCTGTCAAAAATACTCTTTCCGGAGAAGAACAAAAGTATTAAGAATCCAACATATTGCATGTCATTTGACATTAAAGATGTAAAATCGGGGATTGCTCTGGCATATGCACCGGCTAAGATGCTTGAAATAGTTGATGTATTCAGTGCTCTTGTTGACAAGAAAAGAAAATACAGAGAAAAATCTTTTTCAAAGGAGCAGGCACTGGAAATTATGAAGAATGATTTCATAGAAAAAAACCTCAAACTGGACCCTGTTTTTTTTACTATTTTCAGGGATTTCATACAGAGTCACTCATTACTTGCTTCATGAGGCTATAATTGAAAACATTCAATGACATTAAAAAAATTATATACTGTGAATCTGAGATCAGCAGTCCAATAGTTCAGAGGGCTTTGAAGAGAACAGGTCTTTCTGATGAAAATATTGCTTCATTCCGCAATGAAGAGAACCTTGGGGAAATAATTGAAAACCTGAAAGCTTCATTTCTATCAAAGGAGATACTTGTTTTAAAGAGATTCGAAGGCAGAAAATTTCAGAAGTGCCCTGGTTCCCCTCAAATGATCTGCTGCAATTATTATCTGTTAAATACCTGTTTTAACTGTTTCTATAACTGTACATACTGTTTTCTTAATTCATATCTCAATTCATATGGAATCATACAATTTACCAATCTTGAAGAGCTAGTGCCGTCGATCCGCAGTTTTGCAGAGACAAATAATAAAATCCTCAGGGTTGGGACAGGAGAATATACCGATTCCCTGATGTATGATGATATAACCGGTATTGCGGAAATGCTTATAAATGGTACCTCTGAACTTGAAAATGTCTTTATGGAATTTAAGACAAAGTCAAACAAAGTGGATCATCTGCTGGATATTGAAAAAAAGGGAAATACAGTGCTTGCCTGGACTCTGAATACTCCTAAAAATATTGAGCTTTACGAAGAGGATACCAGTTCTCTTGAAGATAGGCTTACTGCAGCAAGAAAGGCACAGGATTCAGGCTTTTTGATAGCGCTCCATTTTGACCCTATAATCGCTTATGAAGATTTTCTGGATGATTACTATTCTGTTGTTGAAAAAATCTTTGAATATCTAAACCCGGAAAGCATAGTATGGATTTCACTGGGGTGTTTCCGATACAGTCCAGGATTTAAGGATATAATCAAACATCAGTTTCCAGATGAAAAACTCACAAAGGGAGAACTTTTCCCTTCGATAGACGGCAAATACAAATATCTTAAACAGGAAAGAATCAATATTTTTAAAAGCATGAAGGATAAAATAAAATCCTTCACAGATAAGCCATATATTTATCTGTGCATGGAGGATTCACAAATATGGAAAGATGTGTTTGGTTATGAATTTTCCGTTTCTGAAGATCTTGAACAACACATGGGCGACTATTTGAAAAATAAATTCCTTCAATAAATAGAATTGTCTCTATATTTCTTGACCTATGTACTTTTTTTTTTTAGTTGTTAAACATTAAATCAAACTGGAGATATACTTGGAAAAGGCAGATATAAAAGAATTCATTCGAGAGCTGCAAAACCTGAAAGAAAGCATAGAAGAACTCTTTAAAACACTTGATGTTAAATCACTCGAACAGGAGCTGGATAACCTTAACAATGAACTCCGCAAAGACGATGCGTGGAAGGATCAGGTTAAATATACAGAGATGAGCCAGAGAGTAAGTGTACTAAAAAAGAAACTGGATCCATGGAAAAACCTTATTTCTGAAACCGAAGAAACTCTTGAACTGCTTGAAATTGCTGCGGAGGAGAATGACAGTGATGTTGCTGCAGAACTTGCTGGCACTATTGACAGTTTCAGAGGGAGATTTGAGGAGCTTGAAACGAGAGAACTCCTATCGGGCAGTGATGATATAAATGATGCCTATGTAACAATACACCCTGGTGCCGGCGGCACAGAATCACAGGACTGGGCAAGTATGCTTCTCCGGATGTATACAAGGTGGGCTGAAAAGTCCGGTTATAAACTTGAAATGATAGATTACACCGCAGGAGAGGAAGCAGGAATCAAGAGTGCTACAATTCTTGTGAAGGGTGAGTACGCATACGGGTTTCTGGGCGGAGAAAATGGCGTACACAGACTGGTAAGAATCTCCCCCTTTGATTCAAACAAAAGGCGTCATACTTCATTTGCATCTGTTGAAGTAATGCCTGAAGTTAATGAAAACATTGAGATCGAAATAAATGAAAATGACCTTAAAATAGACACATACAGGGCTTCAGGAGCAGGCGGTCAGCATGTAAATAAAACTGATTCTGCAGTAAGAATTACACACATGCCCACCGGAATTGTTGTGCAGTGCCAGAACGAAAGATCCCAGCACAAGAACAAGGCCTCGGCCATGAAAGTATTAAAGGCAAAACTTTATGAATTGCAGAGGCTTGAGCAGGAAGAGAAGAAACAGGAACTAGCCGGAGACAAAAAGGATATTGCCTGGGGTAACCAGATCAGGTCATACGTATTTCAGCCGTATACCCTTGTAAAGGATCACCGTACAGGTGAGGAGACCGGAAGTGTTGAATATGTTTTTGACGGAGAGATCAATCGCTTCATTTATGCCTATCTGAAAAGCAAGCACACTCACTGACCGGAAAGTTTATCTCTTATTCTTCTGGTATTTGAGATATCACGGATATCTCCCGAAATAGTGTTAATCTGATGCTCCATGAGTCTGTTACTGGATTCCTTTAGTTTTAGAATTTCAGTCAGGAGAAATTTCTGCTTATTAAGCTCTTCCTTAACAAGAGTGGTGATGTCGCTTGTGTAGGTCTCGATAATTTTTTCAAAATCACTGAAGTCAACGCCGGTTTTGGCAAGAATAATTTTTTTTATACCGGATATTTCAAAATCCATTTCATCAATGGAATTCATCATATCTGTAATGGTATGAATGGATTTTTCAATATCATATTCAAGAATATTTTTCAGATTATGATTATTTTCATGCTCAATGACAAGTAACTGTTTTAAAGAAGAATTTTTTTTTTCAGGAGATCATGAATCTGCCCGAAAAGCTGAATAATATCATCCCTCAATACTGAAACTTCCTTTGGAGGCAATATTTGCTCCGCTGTCTGATTTTGCTTCTGTAGCTGAAATCTGGTCCCAGGCATCTCTCAGTTCCTTTAGAAGCTTGATGGTATG
>QKCL01000014.1 GCA_003246895.1 Spirochaetota bacterium
AAATATTACTTTAACATATATATTTTTAACACCTGCAAGATCGCGCCGGTTTCAAATAGTAATTTTTATTAGTACAGCAGTTGCCTCACTTTTTATCCGTGCTTTGCTATATCGTTTTGGCTTTGGTCCCCTGCAGGTCAGCTATATTGTCGGATTTTTGTACCTGTTACCATGTTTGCTTATTTTCAAAGAATCCTTTCAGGCAAAATTTTTCATTTTCTTCATGATTTATTCCTTAACACAGCTTGTGTTCCTGATCTTTAAATATATTGATCATTTCATCTCTCCGGAAACACCGAAGATTTATGTTCTTACCGGCCTGCTTCTGGAAGCAGCCGCCCTCCCTTTGATAAACCGGCATCTAAAATCACCAGTAAGAGACACTATCGGGATTATAAAACTGCATAGTATCAGTTTTACAGTATTTCCCGTTTTATCATTTTTATTATTAACCTGTTATGCCCTCCAAAAGGAATATCTGTTTTCAGATTTCATAACACTCTCATTATCAACAATTATAATTTTCTTTACCTATTATCTTATTGCAAATTCAATTTCAGGAACCAGGCAGCAAAAAGAACTGGAGATAATTTCAGTAACAGATAGCCTTACAGGTATTTACAACCGTAGATACATGGAGAAAAGGATCCAGAAGGAGTTAGACGAAAACGATAAAAACAATTTAGAATTCGCAATAATCATAGCTGATATAGATTTTTTTAAAAAGATAAATGATATTTACGGTCATGACTGCGGAGATTATCTTTTGAAGTCTATCACTGAAGATATACAAAAATCTATCAGAGCAAATGACACAGTAGCAAGATGGGGAGGTGAAGAATTTCTGATTTTACTTCCCAGAACTGGTATAAAAGCTGCTTTACCCCTGACAGAAAGGATAAGAAAAACTATAGAATCACGTGCCTACATATATAAAACTGTCAATACACCGATTAAAACATCATTAACTCTTGGTGTATCTATTGTTGAGGCAGGAGATACCCTAGACATGGTACTAAAGAGAGCTGATATGGCTTTGTATCATGGCAAAAGAAGAAGCCGTAACTGTGTTGTGTCTTATGATGAAATCAATAACAATTAAGCTGTTTTAAAATATTCAGACAGGAATACAGCAGGACAAATTATGCACACCACCTAAAATTCCCTCTGATACTCAAAGGCCAGACCGATGACCTTGCCATTGGAATGATCCTCTGCAAATAAGGGTGTATAGAAAATTCTCCCGCCTATGGTGGACAGTTTTCCCCCATCAGAATTCAGTATAAATCCCATCTTCCAGCTTATAGTCGGGCCAATAGCGTTAAATGCCGGATCAGGGTCTTTCAGATCAGATTCATATCCCGGGCCATGATGAATACTTATACCCATTCCCGGACCGGTAATTATTCGGCTATCTCCCCCTATGGAACTTATCATTTCAAAATCAACCATGGGCTCAAACTGAACCATCTTAAAAGCAGAGATAAACAGAATAGGCCTGAATACTGGAAGGTTAAACGCAATATTCATGTCCGATGATAAATGCCATCGCGTAACCAGCTGAACATCCCCCATGGGCCCGCCCTTTACTCCGGCATCAGTGGCCACACACATGCGTACATCGTCATATCGCCCGCCCGCCATATAAAGTATTCCAAAGGAAGGACCAGTCCCGGTTGACTGCTGAGCGTACAAATGGACAGACACAAGAAAAAGGGCTCCAATCACAGACAATAACCGTTTCATCAAAATCCCCTCCTGGATTCATTGTTTTAGACAATTGATTACCAATATCTTTGATAATATATTAATACAGTTTTTCAGAAAGAACAAATCAAATGGTAGTATGGAACTTTATTAAACACTTAATGGCTCCAGCCACTTATTAAATGAGCAGTTAACAGTAACTAAAAACTGCCGGATAAAATTTAAACAATCTTCTCAACTGGATTCTACGGTGCCATGTCACCACGGGCGCCTGAATTACATTGAATGAAATAGCATTCAATTACTCTTAATAAATCTCCGGTTAAGGAGCAGAAAACTTTTAAAATTATATTTGTGCAGATTCGAACAATAAGTAAAAATGGTTTAATTGAATTCTTTTAGAGGATAGATGCAGTAAACTAAAATACATTTACATAAAAGTCAGTGCATCTGTTTCACGAAGAGGATAAAAATGATTTTATATCAACTTTATAATCTATTTTATATATATTCATAGAAAAGAGGTTTTTAACATTGCTTAAGATTTATAACACCATGACCAGAACACCTGAGGAATTCAGACCCCGCAAAGGGAAAAAAGTAAAAATATTTACATGCGGGCCGTCAATATATCAGAAAGCTCATATCGGCAACTATCGTACATTTCTATATGAAGACCTGCTGGTAAGATACCTGATATTCACCGGCTACAATGTGGAACGTGCCATGAACCTTACAGATATTGAGGATAAAACCATATCTGAGGCGAAGAAAAAGGGCATGCTTGTTCACGAACTGACAGGAGACGTGCTTGCAATATTCAAGGGCAGTCTTGACGGTTTTGCTTTCAAAATGCCGCAGTACCTTATTCCTGCAACGGAAAGCATAGACTCTACAGTTAAGATCATCAAAAACCTTGTTAAGAAAGGAATAGCCTATGAACATAAAGGAGATTATTTTTTCGATCCCCTGAAGATCATCAACTTCGGAAAGCTCTTCGGCCTTGATATGAAAAACTGGCCGAAACAGAAGCGTCGTTTCAGACGGGATACATATAACGGCAACCGATGGAATCTCGGAGATTTCATCCTCTGGCATGGTGAAGACGAAGAAACCGGCGGGCCTGTCTGGGATACAGAGATCGGCAGAGGCAGGCCGTCATGGAATATCCAGGATCCGGCAATAGTTGCAATGACCCTCGGTGAACAGGTTGATATCAACTGCGGCGGCATAGACAACATTTACAGACACCACGACTACAACATTGCAATAATGGAAGCATACACTGGAAAAAGTTATGCAAACTACTATATGCACGGTGAACATCTCACTGTTAACGGCGTTTCAATGTCCAAAAGCCGTGGAAATATCATATACCCTGAAGATCTTGTCAAAAAGGGTTTCACATGGCAGGAGATTAGATTTTTTCTAACCTGCACCCATTACAGGAAAAAACTTAATTATACCGAAGAAAATTTCACTAAGAATATAAAACTACTTCACGAATTTCAGGATACTGTCAAGTGCATTAAAACAGGAAATGAAACAGCCAACCCTGAAGCGGAAGGGATGATTAAAATGATTACACCGGCATTCATTGAGGAGCTGGATAATGACCTGTCCCTTGGAAAAGGATTTGATGCTGTTTTCGGAATTACATTAAAACTCAAGAGAATATCAGAAACTTCTCCATTATCTGTAAATCAGTCGGAAAAACTCAAGACTGAACTGAAAAAAATTGATACTGTATTGAATGTTATCTACCCTTCCTGACAGACTTAAAAGGATTTTCTTCTCTCTAGACCAGATTGAAATTCTGTATATTTTACTTCATAAATGATTTTTCCTGCAGGGCCTGACTGCTCCCTGCAGGAATATATTAGAAAATTGATGGATAGTTATAATAGTATAATTACTCATAATAAAGAGATAAGTCAACTTTCAGGCATTTATAATCATTGAAAGTTGTACCTGCTCTCCAACCGGAAGGTATAAATTTTAAGACCTTACCAAAAAAGTAATTGTTTTATTACAAATGTGTCCATTTTTTTATTGACATTCGTCAACAAAACTGTCAAATGAATCAAGCCAAAAAAAGCACAGATGGGTTTTTTCAAACTATTTTCAATATCAATGTATCATAACATTAAATATGGAATAAGAAATGAAAGAGACCGAACATTATGAAGTTTCCAGGATAAACGAGCAGCATTCAAAATATGTTAAACTGTTGGAAAACCTATGCATGTCTTCAATGATTGAAAACAATAATACCTGCATAGGACAAATACTATCTGATCTTAGTGCCTATTCCCAATCCCACCATGAATTTGAAGAATCCCTGATGAAAAAAATAGACTATCCCTACTATGATCTTCACATAACTGAACATACTAAACTGCGTAGTATCTTAAAAAACATATTCCTGGATCTGGACCAAATGGATACACGAACAATTATGACTGTCCTGCTGGAAATGAAGAATGATTCGATTTCCCACATTCTTTATACAGATATGCCTTTAATCAAATATTACAAAGAACTATAACCTTCACTTTACCCCGGAAAAGCTGTTCCTGCTCATCCATTGAAATTCATGAAATTCTTTGTATGTTAAATATGAAAATGATTATGGAAGCTGCCAGCAGGCTTTTTTAGAGTTAAGCATAAAATGTTTTTCAGACTTTTAAACATAAAAAAACTGGAAGCCCTGCCTTACATAACATTACAAAATAAGGATTTTCCTTAATACCAAATTGTTGACATTCTGTTTTGTAAAAATACTATCCCTTAATAAAAAAAGGAAGAGGTTTGTATGAAAAAAATTCTTTTATTGACAGCAGCAATGACCTGCTTTTTTAGCTGTTCTTCATCCCCGTATAACTATACCGTTGATCCTACTCCAATAGTTAAGGGAAAAACAAAGTACAGTGTAAAGAACGTAACAGTAAAATTAAAAACATTCGGTATAAAAATAACAAAGGACTCTGAAGTGAAAGGATATCTTTCTGAAGCCGACATGGCTAAGGTATTCAAGGAAAAGATTACAGATAACCTAAAGAAAAAGAATATACTGGATTCAGACCAGAGTAATGGCTATACTTTGTCAATTGACATAGATTATAAAAGAAATTTTGCTGTTAACTCCAATAAAACACTACATCCGGATTTTTCATTTGCATACTCTGTTCAAAGAGACGGTAAATCCGTCGTTTCTTATGCGAGTGGAGCCAGAACTTTTAGCGGATTTGCTTTATATGCCGAAATCTTGAGCACAGGAAGTTCTGATATAAATCCTGAAAAAGAAATGGAATATATTGAAAGAATATCTGGATTCATCGTCAACGGTTACGGTGGTATTACCGAGA
Organism: Spirochaetota bacterium; assembly: GCA_003246895.1. Taxonomy (GTDB): domain Bacteria; phylum Spirochaetota; class UBA4802; order UBA4802; family UBA5550; genus SZUA-423. Next base: position 5,076 of record QKCL01000014.1, read on the forward strand.
TTGGTAAATAGTTCAGATTCTTTTTTTTCATTGAGAAAGGAAGAATATCAAATTCTTCTTTCTCAATGTTATAACTCATAAAATGCATGATTAAACATCTCCTCCATGATAATCGACCTCGGGCCTCAACTGCTCAATTAATTCACCAATAGCTGCTTATAAGCCGAATCCGTGTTTGCCCTTTTTCTAATTATATAATAATAAAATTTTACATATTTAATTAATTGACTTGTTCTCCATAAATATGTAAATATTTTAATGCCGATAAAACTATTTAACATTCATTCTGATCCGAATCTGCAGCTCATTGACACGCAGCACAGAGAATATCTTGATTTAATTGATGCTTTTACTTTACTCCCAATAGATGATATCGGAATTAGCAGAATACTTGAAACCATGTCATTTATAGAGAATCATGCCGAAACCCATCTTCAGACAGAAGAAGGAATAATGGATCTAATTGCCTATCCTGAAAAAGACTATCATATATCTGAGCATAACTGCCTGAGAGAAAACCTTGCACTGATACCAGCCACATATTACACTCATGGTAAATCTTCATGTCTTGATATGTTGAAATACCTGAAAAAATGGATTATTTCGCATATCGGTCATACAGATTCCAGACTGATAAATTATTATCTTGAATATTATAAGAAGTAGGCATTTCAAGGTACCAGGGTCAGGTACTACCTTCATATAACAGATTGAACAGGCTCATTAACTACCTGGACTTATTTCCGGTGTCGCCTATTCATAGAGGGATCTCCGGAGAGCGTTACCGCTGATTTCAACCCCAATTATTAAAAAATTAACCCAGATTTTTTTGATAATCAGAGCAACATTGAGTATATTAAGTTATTAAATAAAAGCGTAATAACATATGAAAGTTACTGAACATTCTGAATTATCCCGGATCAACGAACAGCATTCAAAATATATTAAAATTATAGATGGACTATGTGTATCTGTAATGACCGAAGATAAACCTGTCCTCATGAGGCAAATGTTTTCGTATTTTACCGAATATTCAAAATCACATCTTGAACTTGAAGAATATTTAATGAAAAAAATTGCCTACCCCGGGTATGATCTTCACCTAACTGAGCATCAGGCATTGCGCAGTAACTTAAAAACCGTATTCCAGAATTTTGGTTTCCTTGATAGGCAGTCAATCCTGAACGGCCTTTTGGAAATAAAAAACGATCTCATTTCGCATATCCGTACTGCAGATATGCCTTTAATCAATTATTATAAAGAACAACATAAATTATAGTGATTAAACAAGTAAACCTTCCATGAAGGCATGAATAAAATTTTCAGCATACTAAGACCATTCCTGAATTAACCCATTTAAATTATAATCATAAATAATTCTTTAATATTATGAAATCAAAAAAATATTGATTTATATCATTGTAACTGTTCATCTTCATATGAATACAAACAATAGATTTTCACGGAACTCCTGTTTATGTAATAACACATACTGCAAAAGAAGGGGATATACAACATGGCAAAAAAAATAGGCATCATAGGCGGGCTCAGTCCTGAATCAACAGTCACATACTACCTGCACATTACTAGATCATATATGAAACAGTTCGGTGATACCGCATTTCCCGAAATCATAATATACAGTGTGAGTCTTGAAAAGTATCACTCATGGAGAAACCTCGGAAGTTGGGATCTGATTATCCAGGACCTTGTCCAGGCCGGCAGGTCTCTTGAAAAGGCAGGTGCAGATTTTGCGCTCATTGCCACCAATACCATGCACAAGGTTTTCCATGAAGTACAGGAAAGTCTTTCAATCCCACTCATAAGCCTCATTGATGCCGTTGCTTCAAGAATTAAAGAGACTCAATATATCACAAAGATCGGACTCATTGGTACACTCTTCACCATGACAGACGGGTTTTACAGTGATAATCTTCACCAAAATGGTCTGGAAACAATAATACCCGATGAAGAAGAACAAAAGTACATTCACAACGCCATAGAAAATGAACTAGTAAAGGGACTTCTCCCGGAAAAAACAAAATTACGTTTTCTTGAGATAATTAAAAAACTACACAGTAAGGGAGCACAGGGAGTAATACTCGGCTGTACTGAAATTCCGCTTCTCATAAACCAGAGCGACACAACCATTCCCCTATTTGATTCCGCAGTAATTCATGCAGAAGCAGCTTACAGGGCAGGTATTGAATAATAATTAGATAACTTACAACTGTTAAAAATCATCCCTGCCGGCGGATAACTTTCACCAGCATATTTAAGATATTTTTTTTGAAGGAGAGAGCCAGACTACTTCGTGCACTCATCCCTGTAGAGCACGATGTACTTATATATAATACCTACCGCTTCAGGCTTCATATCCTGATTCAGGGAACTGTCATTTTTTACCCTGTTTACAACATTGTAAACTGCACACCAGTCCCTGTCCATCTCGATCTGCGCCTTAACAAGGGCATGAATCATATTTATTGTCAGACTTGAAGGCTTCTTCTTCACTGCAGCTTCTGCGATTAAAAGAGACTCATTTACATTAAAGTAATTATCCATTGCCCGAATATATGAAAGGCAGATAAGTTCATCTCCATCGGCCTTGCTAAAAAGTTCCTCCATACTCCTGACCCTGTATTTTTTTGACAGGAAGTTGAAGTAAAGGTCAAAGTTGTTCTTTCCCTTAATGTCCCACCCCAGTCTGTTTATGAGGGCGACCTTAACATCTACAGGCCCGGTGCCGGACAAATATTCCATGTGCGCAGCGGTGAGTCTCCCGCCCTTTGCGGCCTCTGCGATAATTTTTATTTCAGAATAGGCAGTGTAGAACTGGGTTGATGTGAGAGGTGAATCTGCAAATGCACTTACTGAGTAAATTAAAAAAACTGCTGCCATTATTTGTTTCATTAGATTTCTCCTTCAATAATCACCTAAACAATATAGAAAGAAAATTCCCTCAGAAAACTGTAGAGTTCACTTTTTTTAACATTATCATAAGACTCAACGAGAAAGCCGGAGAGGTCTTCAATAACTTTCTCAATTGGAGCCACAGAGTAGAGAGTGTACTTTTCATAAAAATCTTTCAGTGCGTTAGATTCTTTGTTTTCTGTATCAATAGAATAATCTTCACCGTTATATCTGAATGTCAGATAACAGCGCTTCTTTTCATAATAAAATTCCGGAATTGCAGCAATAAAGAACAGGCTTCCTGACTCTGCCGGCATGGTGTTTATTGCCGACTCAATGAGATCAGGTTTCACTGAAGGCGCCTTGTAACCTTTGCCGAACCATTTTTCAACGGGTCGGTCAAGCCCCTCCCCTTCCATGTACGCAGAAAGTGCCATGTTAAGGGGGTTGTGGAAACGTTCGTGGTCAATTCCGGCAGGGTCTGTAAAGGCTATGTCATTACGCGCAAAATCCCCTGCTTTTTCATGGAGGGTTATGCCGTAGTCACTGTAATTTCTGTATACCTCACTGTGGCATGTAAGAGTGAACCTGTGCCAGTAACCTGAATCGATGCATCCATATGCAAAGAGCTGCCGTACTGTTTCTAAAGATGCTACTGTCTCCTCCTCAGTCTGTGTGGGGTATCCGTACATAAGGTAGCCGTGAACAAGTATGCCCGCAGCGGACAGATTATATGCGGAACGTGCAATTGTTTCAACTGATACACCTTTATTTATGAGCTTCAGTATGCGGGGGGATGCAGCCTCAACTCCTCCGGAAAGGGCTATGCAGCCCGACAATGCAAGAAGTTTTGCAAGATCCGGTGTATAGGCCTCCTCGAAGCGGATGTTAGTCCACCATGTGCAGATTATTCTCTCCTTCAGAATTGCAAGTGCAAGTTTTTTCAGCAGTGCAGGAGGAGCGGCCTCGTCTGTGAAATGGAACCCGCTCTCACAGGTTGATTCAATTGCAGCCTTCATTTTAGAAATGATTGCTTCAACTGAAAACTGCCTGAAATTACCGATGTAGTCAAGCGACGTATCACAGAAGGTGCATCCGGACCAGTAACATCCGTGTGCAAGGGTAAGCTTGTTCCAGTAACCGTCGTTCCAGAGTCTCATCATCGGATTTGTTGTGTCAAACATTGAGATATATCTATCCGGATCAGTGTCACTGTAATCTGGAGAATATATCTCCTCCGTAACAAGAGACTTTCTGAATTCACTGCGTATAACTTCCCCCTCCCTGCAGTATATGCAGTTGACGAGTTCTTTTTCAGTGGCCTTCCCGTTCATAAACATAATGAGTTTTTCAAGAGGATATTCTCCGTCATCAAAAAGAAGATAGTCCATGTAACTGAAAAAATCGGTGCTTCCGATTTCACGAAGTTCGGTATTTACAAATCCCCCGCCCGCGGCAACTGCCATATCCGGATACTTCTCCTTAATAAACTGCGCACACCTGAGAGCGGAAAAAAGATTTCCAGGAAATGGTATGGTAAAGACCGCCAGTTCAGTTTTTCCGGCTTTTAGCTTTTTATCGAGAAGACTGATAAATGTTTTTTCAATTTCAGTTTGTCTTCCCGAGAGAGCCTTTTCAATATCAGCAAATTCAGCAGCCGAGACTCCGGTTGACTCCCTGTATCTGGTAATACCGAATTCAGGATCAATGAGGTGCCTGTATGCATCGGAGATGTCTTCAATATACAGCGTGGCGAGATATCTGGCCCTGTCAGTTGTGTCAAAGGGGGAGAATGAACTGTCTTCAGATCCGCCTGAAAACCTGGGGCCTTCGGGTAAAAAATTTCCGGCCACGATGCGGTGCGCCAGTGTCCGGTTTCGGCCGCTCAGAAATTCAATGACCGGATCTATGGTCGAAATATATCTGTCAATGCCTGAATAGAATCCGTTAAATGGTTCTGGAATTTTCCTGTGCAGAGCATGTTCATGAACCTTTTTCAGAAATTCTGATGAGTATATTTCACGAGCAGTTTCAATGCTCAGATCAAAATGTTCGACATCAAAACCTCTTGCGGCCAGGAATCCCTTCAGGTATGGCATCGCCGGATAGGGATTATTCAGCTGCAGAAAAGGCGGAGTTATAAGTAGTATCCTGCTCATTCTGTACCCGAAAAATTGTATTTAATAAAAGACATAAAGCGGCCATGCAGCATCAGACTCAGTTGTTTCTGAAATTCAAAAAAACTTATATTGAATTTCAGATTATCAATTCTTCTATAAATGGCCTTTTATAAATTCAAGAACCGATTCTGCGGACACAGATTCCTGTTCCCCGTTCTTAAGGTTTTTGACAGTTAATGTTCCGTTTTTTAACTCATCCTCACCAAGCACAAGAGCAAATTTAGCACTGTCCCTGTCCGCCTTCTTGAACTGCGCCTTGAATCCCTTTGAACCGGGGTCAATGTCTGCGGAAATTCCGTTGTTTCGCAGGAGATTAATAATTCGTACTGCCTCTTTAAGTGTTTCTCCCCCTGAATGGATCAGAAATGCATCGACTCCATTTTCCGGAACCTCTGCATTCTCAAGCAGGAGAAATATTCTCTCCATGCCTGCGGCAAAACCGACCCCTGGAGTAGGTTTCCCATCAAACTGTTCCACAAGATAATCGTAACGCCCGCCGCCGGCAAAGGCGCTCTGACTGCCCAGAAGGTCAGAGGAAAACTCGAATGTGGTCTTTGTGTAGTAATCAAGCCCTCTAACAAGCCGCGGATCAAGCGCATATTCAATTTTCGCATCATCCAGATATTTTCTAACCTGTGAAAAGTGATCAACGCAGCTGTCACAGAGGTTATCAGTAATTTTAGGAGCATCATTTTTCAGAAGGCTGCACCCTTCCTGTTTGCAGTCCAGGAGTCTCAGAGGATTTGTTTCAAGCCTCTTCTGGCAGTCCTTGCATAATTTATCGATGTGGCTTCTGTAATAATTTTTTAGTTTTTCGGTATATGAGGGTCTGCATTCACGGCATCCGATCGAGTTTAGTAATATCCTGTAACGGCTAATACCCAGGCTATCAGTTATTGCCTTCATTACCGAAATTATTTCATAATCATGAAAGGGATCCTCACTACCGAACACTTCAGCTCCGAACTGGTTAAACTGCCTTAGCCTGCCCTTCTGCGGTTTCTCCGCCCGGAACATGGGCCCGCTGTAGAAAAACTTGGAAAGCGCAAGCCTGTTATAATCCCCGTTCTCCACATAAGCACGGACTACACCTGCAGTCCCCTCGGGCCTGAGGGTGAGGCTTCGGCCTCCCCTGTCCTCAAAGGTAAACATCTCCTTTGAAACAATATCTGTATCACTGCCGATTCCCCTTGCGAATACTTCGGTGAATTCCATAACAGGAACAATGATTTCCTTATAGTTCGCATTTTTGAAAACGGTTCTGAAATTATCTATAATATGCTGCCACTTAACTCCCCTATCAGGGAAGATATCTTCAATTCCCGGAGGTTTTGAAATCATATGAGTCTCCTTATCTGTCTATTCGTTAATTCTTCTAAATATTGCGTTATCAGCAACCGGTTTGTCAAAAACCATTCTGCATAGTTGTCTGGGTCTTGCCATGTCAGTTTCAATTACATCATCATAATATATCTTCAGAACCTTAAAGTCTCCGTCACGGATAATTCCGTTCTCAATGGGGAAAATTGCGCTCAATGTCTCTCCCACCCGCACAGGATTAAATGTCTTGAAGAGTATTTCATCTCTCTCTTTTCCGTCATCAATCTTATACCCCACAAAAAGAGCCCTGTTTATGTAGGGAACTCCGCCAAAACCGAGTTTATCAAATTCGTTGAAAAGGTCCGAAGTGTAGGGCCTGTGGCTCACAAGATCGAGTTCTTTTTTCCAGAAGTCCATGTTATTCCGGAATTGGGGAGTACCTGCTGTCTCCAGTGCATGTTTATATATTCTTGTGCTGTTGGCTGCATGGTATAGGGACTTGATTCTGCCTTCGATCTTGAATGCATCAACACCCGCATCTATATACTCCTCCAGCCTTTCAAGAAGACACAGATCCTTTGATGACAGTATTTCGGTTCCGCTTTTATATTCTATTACATCCATATGGTCACCGGGACGTTTTTCCTCAACAAGGGAATACCCCCACCTGCAGGGCTGTGAACAGTCCCCCTGATTTGCATCCCTCCCGGAAAGGTAACGGCTCAGGAGACATCTTCCCGAATAGGCAATACACAGGGCTCCATGGGCAAATATCTCAATCTCGGCATCAGTATTTCTTTTAATCATTTTTACTTCTTCGATTGTTGTTTCCCTGCCCAGGACTATTCGGCTGAATCCTGCGTCAAGCCAGAACTTCACTGATCTGTCGTTGAGTGTATTCATCTGTGTTGAAAGATGAAAATGACAGTCAACACCTGCCTCCTTCAACAGCATGAGCATACCGGGATCGGAAACCATAATTGAATGGAAGCCCATATCTTTAATCTTGTCTATGTATTCCGCGGCATCTTTCAGGTCATTCTGATGGAGAAAGGAATTTAAAAGGAATGTGGATTCCACCTTGTTCTCCCTGCAAAAATCAACGGCCCATTTCATGTCTTCAAAGCTGAAATTCTGGGACTGAATCCTGAGATTATAAAAATCTCCTCCAAAAAAAACATTATCAGCTCCATAGCGGACCGCAAATTTCAGTTTTTCCCTGTTCCCTGCGGGAGATACTATTATCGGTTTTTTCATTTTACTCAAGCCTTTGTCTGTCGATGAAGCCATTATTCTTACCCCGCTGGAATCTCTGTACCGCCCTGTTATGTTCAGAGAGCTTTTCTGAGAAGTAATGTGAACCGTCATTTCTGGCAACAAAAAAAAGATAATCTGTATGCGCCGGATTAAATGCCGCTATAATTGAACTCCTTCCAGGATTGGTTATTGGAGTAGGAGGAAGCCCTTTATGAACATAGGTATTATATGGAGAATCACTGTCAAGGTCTCTGTAATAAATTTTTCCCCTGAACTTTTTTACGGCATATCTGACTGTGGGGTCGCAGTCAAGCTTCATGTCCCTTTGAAGCCGGTTATGAAAGACTGAAGAGATATACTTTCTCTCCTCCGGAATCCTGGCCTCCTCTTCAATGAGAGACGCAAGCTTAAGATAACTGCTGTCGGAGAGTACACGTTCGCTCTGATACTTTCCCTTTATCTCCATGTATATTTTTCTGAACCTGCCGTGCATGACAGATATAATACTTTCCGGGCTTGAATTAATTGAAAAATAATATGTATCGGGGAAAAGGTAGCCTTCAAATGTTTTTGATGCAATCCCTGCCCTGTTCAGCAATGTAATGTCTGAGCAGGCCTGTATGTACCTCTTGCCGGAGGTAATACCAGCTTCTTCAAGTAAAACTGCAATTTCATATATATTACTGCCTTCTGGAATGGTAACTTTCCTTGAAACAGATTTACCGCTGTGCAGTGTTTTCAAGACATCAAGCGTGGTATAATTACTATTAATCGCATATGTTCCGCTTTTAATTGTTCCTCTTTTCAGGTAATGCATGAACATGAAGAAATACCGGCTCCTGATCAGATTATCCCTTTCAAGAACTGCCGAAATACCGGAAAGAGTTGCCCCCGGATTTACCGCAATAACCCTTTCCGCAGGAATATCAGCCGGAGGCCTGTTAAACATGAGAAAGCCGCATACCCCCAGACAGACAACCGTAACTGCTGCAATTATTAACCTTCTGAATATAATCATTTAAATTTTACATCACCTATGAGTTTATCAAGATTCGGAACAACAAGGTCATCCACTCTGCGTCCTCTTACGGGTATCCCACCGTACTCAGAAATAATTTTTTTATTGCCAAGGGCATTTCTGGGATATTCTGAATATTCAGTAACATAAAGAGGCTTGCCGTATTTTTTGCACGATCTGGCCGCCTCAAAAATTCCTCCCTCGTCAGGAGACTCCACGATGAATACAGCCTTTGACATGGCACAGATAATGCTGTTTCTTTCCATGGCAGTATACTTGTCGGGCTCTCTTTCTGGATAAAAATGTGAAACTATGAGCATCTCATTGGGGTCATAGAACATTTTCAGCGATTCAGGAATACTGAACCTGAAAATTCCTGAAGGAATTACAGCAACTGTTTTTCCTCCGTATTCAAGGGCAGAACGGTGTGAAGTAATTCCAACCCCCTTTGCAAGCCCGCTTATTGTGACGATACTGTGAGTAAAGAACTCCTTCGCCGCCATATGGGCTATGAACTCCCCCCTGCTGCTGACTTCGCTGTCGCCCAGTACTGCAGCCCCTTTCATTTTAAGTATATCGCGGTTTCCGTATGCATAGAGTATGGGAGGCGCGGAATTACCCATGGATTCTGCTAGTTCAGGAGGATAGTATTCAGAAAAAAATGTGATAACATCTATTCCTGCATCAATGAGACGGTTATAGTCATTCTCAACTTTTTCCATATTCTCACGGGCACTTTGGAATGCAGCAAGGGTCTTTTCCCTGAATGAGAATTCCTTTTTAATTTCCTCACTGGTAAGATCAAATATATCATATAGTGATATACCTGTTTCACGAAGAATTCCATGAATTTCCCTGAGGTTAACCGCTCCGATTCCATTTACCTGATTAAGTGCTATCCAGTATTTAGTACTGTCCATACCATTATCTCTTCTTTTACAATTTTTCAAAAACTTGCAGATTATCGAATAAAGTCAATAAGTTTTGACAGCATTATGCTTTCATGGTATTATTAAAATAACTGACACTTAACCGGTGTTTTATTGATTATTAAAAATATACTCATCAGAAGGTAAGGATATGTCATCAATAGTTTGGGCCGAGAGTTACAATACAGGAATTAAATCAATAGATGAACAGCACATGAAACTGGTAGATTATTTAAATGAACTTGACAGCGCCATCTCCGCCAGAAAGGGGAAAGGCATTCTTGATAAAACTTTAAAAAACCTCCATGAATACATGGATTTTCATTTCAGAACTGAAGAAAAATATTTTCAGCAGGTTAATTACCCTGACACAGAATCTCATATGATTGATCATATAAATTTCATGAGAAAAGTACAGAGCTTTGTTGAATCCGTTGAAAACAGCAATGCAGATATATCCATTGATATAATGAGTTTTCTCGTGGACTGGCTCATCAATCATATCTGCGGCACAGACAGGAAATATTCAAAATTTCTTATTGAACATGGAATAGTTTAATTTTTTAATTGAATATTTCATTTATATTCATATTTTATGGTCATGCGTTTATTAAAAATTATAATACTCAATTCCACTCTTTTTTTCTGGTGCAGCCTCTCAGCATCGGATTATATCAATACATCCCTGACGGAAAAAACAGTCAAGGGCATTGAAAATGCAGCCACATCCATTATTTCTGATTCATTTGCTCCCATGACCCATTACTCAAAGGGCAACTGGACAGCCAGAGTCAGTCCTGCATATTTTGAAGTTAAAGAGATATATGACATGCCTGAAGCAAAAGGAGATGACCTCAAGGGTTACAGCGGCTCCATGGGAGGAGGTTATGCGTTTACCGATGAACTAATGTTCTATGGTATTTTTAATTATATTTCAATGGATGGAAAAATAGAAGGCGCATTTTACGGCGATTCATATGACAGAACAAGTTCAGATTTCAAGTACGATTCACTTCATCTCACCGCTGGAATCGGATACGATATTATCCCGGGGAGCAGATATTTCTCACTTCCCGTTTATGCAGGCATGTTCGTACATCACTACAGCACTGATTTAACATTTCCTGAATTTACCAATACATCCCCTTCTTTTACACTGAAAGGTTCTTTGTCTGGAGAAGGCATGCTCTACGGGTTCTCAGGCGGAATTGCAGTTTCATTCCGCCTGGCCGAAATTGTAAAAATCACGCCATACTATCTGTTCACAATGACAATGAATGAGGCTGATGCGGATGCCGAGGTCAGAGGGACTGTTCTGACATTGCCTTACAGCGGAAAAGAAAACATTACATATGGAAAAATCAGGGCATCAATGATAGGGCTTAATATTGAACTTTACAGTGAAAAAAACATCTCATTGGGTTTAAGTGTAGGAGGATATCTTTCATCAATAACCCCGTTTATCAGGGATGACCTGCACAACGGCCTGGATATAAAATCTGTTGTCTTTGTCATTTCCTATAATGGAGGAGGATACAGATAAACGTATAAATGCAGAAACACCCGGATACCAGCGGTTTAAATTTAAAACATTATCTGTTTCTATAAGATTAAAAGGGCTGGACTATTCAACCCTCAACATTCCCCTCGGCCATATTATTATTGGCAATTGCACCTGCTGCGGATTTTCTACCTACAAAGGAAAAGACTCTCTTTTTTATAAATTTCATGAAGAAAAGAGTGAATATAAAGACCCCGAGTGCAATGAGTATGCCGAACTGGCTGCGGTGAATCATATCCATTAGCCATGTCCTGTTGTTCGCCCCGAAATAGCCGAGATAAATCCAAACAGGAACACTGATTAAAGCAGCAAAACCGTCAATAATGATAAATCGGGGAAAAGAAACAATTTTTGTGGCTCCGGTATAGAAGAAAATGGGAGCCCTGAGTCCCGGCATGAATCTCGCAGCAAAAAGGAATTTACGGCCATGGTTTTCAAACCATTTTTCAATGAGCGGATATTTACGGCTGCCCGTCAGTTTCTTTCCAAACCTGCTGGACATTAGCCTGGACCCGGATCTCCTGCCTATATTATAGACAATACTGTCCCCTCCCAGTACTCCGATCATGCATACTATAAGCATAAAATGAACATTTGAGTACCCAAGGCCTGAAATAATGCCTCCGGCAACAAGTGAAATATCTTCGGGAATAGGCAAACCGAGACCGCACAGAATCAATACCCCAAAAACAGCTGTATAACTGTATGCCTGCAGAAAATCTACCAGTGTTTGTAATTCAATCATCTCTATCTCCAGAAATGGCCTGTGAATATAAAAATAGAATTCCCATAAAAATCATTTGTCAAGGAACAATAGTGTATAATTATACAAATATTGTAAAAAAATCAGAAATCTACATTATTTGCACTATTTCACCTTCAGGCCATGACTTACAAAAATTCCCCTGGCATGATCGATAAGTTCCCCATCGGGAAGTTCAATCTGCCGCAGTTCATAACATAAACCAGCCTCATCCCATTTCCTCTCTCCCATTTTATGAAATGGAAGCAGCTCCACAAATTCCACATTATCCATTGATGAGGCATACTGTGCCAGTGCATGAATCATGATATCACTGCTGTTAATCCCCGGAACAATGACATATCTGATCCATGTCCTCTTATGCTTTTTATTAAGATATTCCGCAAAATCAAGGGTTGGTTCTATTCCTACACCTGTAAGTTCCCTGTAAACATCTGCGTCCATACACTTAATGTCAAGGAGCACAAGATCCGTATTTTCGACGAGTTCTTCGGGAATTTCTCCCCTGTGATATCCGGAAGTATCAAGGGCTGTGTGTATCCCCTCTTCCCTGCACCTTTTAAAAAGCTCGGTGACAAATTCAGACTGAAGGAGAGGCTCTCCTCCTGAAACAGTAACTCCGCCGCCAGAGGCATTAAAAAAATTTCTGTATTTAAGAATATCCTCCATTGCCTCTTTTACAGTCACCCCTGAGCCCCCTGTAAGGCTCCAGCTTTCAGGATTATGGCAGTATTTACATCTGAGAACACACCCCTGCATAAAAAGGACATAGCGCAGTCCGGGGCCGTCAACAGCCCCCAGGGTTTCACTTGTAAAAATCCTTCCTTCAATCAATTCAGAATCGTTCATGATAAGTTCTGTTTATAACCTCGAGCTGCTGATCCCTTGTAAGTTTGCTGAAATTTACAGCATATCCCGAAACTCTAACTGTGAGCTGTGGATATTTTTCAGGATTATTCATTGCATCAGTCAACGTTTCTTTGTCAAAAACGTTTACATTGATATGCTGCCCCCCTTCAGTAAAATACCCGTCCAGAAGAGCTGATAAATTAGAGCATGAATCCTCAATATTGTTACCAAGGGCCTGTGGAACAATGGAAAAAGTGTAGGAAATCCCGTCTTTTGAGTATTCATATGGAAGCTTTGCAACTGATGCCATTGAGGCAACAGCTCCCTTCCGGTCCCTGCCGTGCATTGGGTTTGCACCGGGAGCAAAGGGCTCACCCCGTTTTCTTCCATCGGGAGTTGAGCCTGTCTTTCTGCCGTAAACAATATTTGAAGTTATTGTCAGAACTGAAAGTGTCGGTTCCGAATTCCTGTAGGTCTTATGGCAGGAAAGCATTTTCATAAATCTCTCGACAATATCGCATGCGAGCATATCTGCTGAATCGTCATTATTACCATAGGCGGGATACTCCCCCTGAACTTCGAAATCCACAGCAAGGCCCTGTTCATTTCTGATTACCCTGACCCTGGAGTGTTTAATTGCAGAAAGAGAATCTGCCACAACCGAAAGACCGGCGATGCCGCAGGCCGAGGTCCGGTATATGTCCCTGTCATGGAGTGCCATCTGTATTTTTTCATAGGCGTACTTGTCGTGCATATAGTGAATGATATTCAGGGTATTTATATAAAGTCCCGAAAGCCAGTGAAGCACATCCAGATACTTCTCAAAAACTTCATCAAATTCAAGATATTCCGATGTGACAGGCTCACTTTCAGGCCCGACCTGTTCACCCGAAATTTCATCCTTTCCTCCGTTTATGGCATAGAGGAGTGCCTTGGCAAGATTCGCCCTTGCTCCGAAAAACTGCATCTGCCTGCCGATTCTCATAGCGGAAACACAGCACGCTATTCCGTAATCATCACCAAATTCAGGCCTCATGAGGTCATCATTCTCATACTGAATAGAGCTTTTCTCAATTGATACCTTTGAGCAGTAAAGTTTAAACGGCATAGGCAGATCCCCTGACCAGAGTACAGTAAGATTCGGTTCCGGCGCTGGACCAAGATTATATAAAGTATGAAGAAACCTGAAACTTGTCTTTGTCACGAGGCTTCTGCCGTCCATGGACATTCCGCCTATAGATTCGGTTATCCACGTTGGGTCTCCGGAGAAAAGATCATTGTACTCCGGGGTTCTCAAAAACCTGACAATGCGGAGTTTCATTACAAAATGATCTATTATCTCCTGTATTTCTATTTCGGTGAATTTTCCGTTTTTTAGGTCACGCTCGGCATATATGTCTATGAACGTAGAAACCCTTCCAAGAGACATTGCAGCTCCGTTCTGCTCCTTCACAGCCGCAAGATAGGCAAAGTATGTCCACTGTACAGCCTCTTTGGTGTCAGACGCCGGCACTGAAATATCAAATCCGTATGAGAGGGCCATCTCCCTGAGTTCATGGAGAGACTTTATCTGATCAGACATCTCCTCCCTTTCCATAATAAGATCAGACGTCATCATCATTGAATCTGTCAGGGATTTTTCACGGACCTTCTCTTCTATTAGACTGTCCACTCCATAGAGGGCAACCCTTCTGTAATCACCGATAATTCTCCCCCTGCCGTAGGCATCCGGAAGGCCTGTGATAATTGCTGCATTTCTTGCCATTTTCATTTCGTCGGAGTATGTATCAAAGACCCCTTCATTATGGGTCTTTCTGTATCTGGTAAAAATTCTCTCTTTAACAGGATCAAGCTCATAGCCGTACGCCTGAAGGGAGGACTGCACCATCCTCAGTCCGCCGTACGGCATTATGGCTCTCTTCAGGGGTTTATCAGTCTGGAGACCTACAATCTTTTCAAGATCACGGTCAATATAACCGGGTTCATGGGATATAATTGAAGAAACAACAGATGTGTCTGCATCATAAATTCCCTTTTTTGTTTCAACCGAGATGAGCTGTGAAACTCTGTCCCAGAGTGAGGCTGTATTTTCAGTTGGGCCTTCGAGAAATCCCTCATCACCTTCATGGGGGGTATAATTTAGACCGATAAAATTTCCCACATCTGTCTTCTCAGTCCATTCTCCACGTATAAACCCGTCCCAGCATTTCATTGTTTCACCTCAAAAAAATATTTATACAAAAATAAAATTATGTCATTATTTTATCAATTAAATAATTATCATATCCCCTCTGCGAGGACTGATATCCGGTTACTATAATGTAATGCAAATATGGGAAGATTTGTAGCTGCCTTCAGCGTCAGGAGGGATTTTTTATTTTATACTGAACCTTGTTAATAAGGTCAAGATACTCCTTCTGTATCATGATATGGCTCTTGACAAGTTCATTGTTTTCAAGCTCCCTGCCTATGATTTCCCTTTCGGCAGGGCCTGTAAAGGCACCTTCTTCCGCTTCTCCGGAGGTTGTAATCTCCTCACCGAGTCTAACAAGCCTTGCAAGAAGCTTCTGGGCGCTCACGTCTCCCTTCATCTTCTCAAGGCTTTCCCTGTAGCGTCTGGTGATGTCGCTGTCTTCGATGAGTTTTGCCAGTTCCCTGGCCTTGCCTATTATTTCACTGTAATTATCCATAAAAAAAACCTACCATAATACATTAAGTGGATTTATGAGTTTCCCGTTCTTCCAGATGGTAAAATGAAGATGAGGTCCTGTGGAAAGGCCGGTCGACCCAACCCTTCCGATTACCCTGCCTGCCTTCACATACTGGCCTGCTTTCACAAGAATTGAACTCATGTGGCCGTAAAGGGTCCTGTACCCTTTGTCATGTTCTACGATAACGGCCTTTCCGTAGCCGCCATTCCAGCCGGTGGAAACGACCCTGCCTTCTCTGGCTGCACCTATATAAGTGCCCCTTCTTGCAGCTATGTCAAGCCCATTATGAAACCTGTGTTTTTTGAAAATCGGATGCTGGCGCCCTCCGAAAAAGGAACTGAGACGTCCCCCCAGAGGTGATCTGAAAAGCTCCCTCTCCTCAAATTTTACTGCAAGTTTTGCGGTCATTATCTCAACCCTTGGTTTCACCGACTTTATAAATACGGCAATGGGTTTTCGGTTTTTCTCGTACTTGTAATAATATTTATACAATGATGGTTTATCCTCAACAATTATGAAGGAGTCATCAACACCGTACTCTTCTTTTAGTTCCTCGATTTCACTATAGTCGTTTATAAATTCAAGGACACCATTCTCTGAGGGAATAACTACAGTCTGATTTATTCTTGCGAAGAGATCGTCCCAGTAAGGATTGACTCCAATTAGGGAATCAATATTTATATTATGTCTCCTTGCTACTGTCCAGAAATTATCACCCCGATCGATAACAACCGATGTAAATGCAATACCATCCAGTCTTACACTGTTCATGACATAATTCTGATAATCAGATTCTTTTGAGAAGTGAAACCTTATATCAGGCTTGATTTCATTTACGGTGAGTTTCAGATAAGCGGAAACGCCTAACGCAAATACTGTTACTGATACAAGAAGCGTGAATTTCCATTTAAGTTGCATA
Organism: Spirochaetota bacterium; assembly: GCA_003246895.1. Classification (GTDB taxonomy): domain Bacteria; phylum Spirochaetota; class UBA4802; order UBA4802; family UBA5550; genus SZUA-423. The sequence continues at coordinate 21,496 of QKCL01000014.1, forward strand.
TAAAACCTTTTTTCTGTAATTCAAATATCCATATTCAAAATTAGTCAAACATAATAAGACAACTCTTCATTTTTTTATTTTTCTGATATATTCTGCAAGGTCAGAAAATAGGCCATAAAACCCCTTAAGCTCATCTTTTGTTCTAAGAGGTCTTATTACCGGATCCTTGCCGGAAAGGATTTCCCTGATATGATTTGAGATTACATGTATTGGGCCGGAAATGCGGTGTGTCGTACGCACAACTACTGTGTAAAGAAGAAGAAACTGGACAATTATAAAAACGACAAGCCCTGCAAGGAGATACCTGTTGGAACTGACAATCTTCTGCATATTAGAAAGATTTGCATTGTGCCTTTCCAGAAGCCTGTCAGTCAGTTCCCGTTTTGAGGCGGCTTTATCATCTGACAAAGCAGTTGTCTGCATGATAGTGAAAATATTATTCTCAATTTCATATATATTAACAATCTTTCCATTGTTGTATACTACATTTGCTGATATCATTGATATAATGATAAGTGAAACAACGGCTACAACAGCCAGAACGGAAAATGTCGTCCGGAGCTGGAACCCCTTATCAAGGATGTAGAGTTTTCTCTTTGTCATAACCATACCTCTGTTTCTAATAGTCGGAAATACATTTTATCATCTAAAGTAAATGAATCAGCCCCATTTGCAGAATCATCTTCAGAAAAAGCCGCATGGGAAAGCCTACCACATTCGACATGGATCCTTCAAGCCTTTCAATAATCATTGCACCATGCTCCTGAACCGCATATGCTCCCGCCTTGTCCATAAACTCAATGAGATCCAGATATCTGTTTATACGATTATCATCAAGCTCATGAAAGAATACTGTGCTTTTTTCAACCATGGTTTCAATAATCTTCTTTTCTCCCTCATAATGACAGAGACACAGTGAAGTCAGTACAGTATGTTTTCTGCCGGACAGGGTTTTAAGCATTTGAAATGCATCATTACGGTCCAGGGGCTTTCCGAAGATTCTGTCCTGAAGCACAACATCGGTATCGGAAGTAATAAACAGTCTGTCATTCTTTTCTGTAACCATATCAAGGACAGATTTCATTTTGTCATTTGCAACCCTTTCCGAGAAATCTGCCGCTTTTTCTCCGGGCAGTGGTTTTTCATCAACTTCAGGTTTCACGGTTTCAATATTTTCAAAAAGAAGGCCGAGCAGTTCCCGCCTTCTTGGAGATGAGGAGCCGAGTACAGGTATCACTATTTGATCACAACCTTTTCGTTAACCTGAAATACCTCCCTTATATTCTGGACCGTTTTTATCTTTTTAACAATTTCAGAGAGGTGTTCATGGCTGGATACTTCAATAATAAACTTCAGGTATGCGGTACCTCCGCTAACCTGAGCCTCAACCTTCATTATATTTGATTTTGCAAGGGAAATCTCATCCGTCACATCCTTCAGCAGATTGGGCCTGTCAACTGCCTCCACTGCTATTTTCACCGGATACCTGTTCTTTTCATCCTCCTCCCACACAATTTTTATGAACCTTTCCTTCTCACTCTGAAGTCTTATAAGTGAAGGGCAGTTTTTTTTGTGGACGGAGATTCCTCTCCCCCTGGTAATAAAACCGATTACATCATCTCCGGGGATTGGCTGACAGCACTGCGCAAGATTTATGAGGACATTTGAATTACCCTCTATTGTTATACCTGATTTCTTGTCCTTCGTGTATTTTCTGAGTCTGAGGGCCTCCTCATCAGGGAGTGTAACATTTACAGTCTTTGACTCTTTCTTTTTTAATAACTTTTTCTTCTCTTCTTCATCCAGCTTTAACTGGTCCTCGCTCTGTCTTCGGAGCCAGCTTCTGATTTTGTATCTGGCGTTTGATGATTTGACAAATTTAAGCCACGCCGAGGAAGGTTTTGCATTTTTGTTTGTAAGGATCTCAACTATGTCGCCGCTTGAAATCCTGCTTTTCAGAGGAACTATTTTTCCGTTTATTTTAGCTCCGCTGCACCTGTTGCCCACCTCTGTATGTATTGCATAGGCAAAATCCACAGGTGTCGCCCCCTCGGCAAGTTTCACTATTTTACCATTGGGGGTGAAGACAAAGATCTCATTTTCATAAAGGTCCATTCTCACGGTAGAAACAAAATCCCTGGTGTTCAGATCATCGAGGTTCATGCTGCTTAGATTATTGAGAATCGACAACTTCTGTGAATCCCTTTTAAAGGACTTTTCCCCTTCCTTGTAAACCCAATGCGCGGCAATACCTATCTCTGCCGTTGCATCCATCTCCTTTGTCCGTATCTGAACCTCAAGGGGAAAACCTGAAGGCCCTATAACTGTAGTATGAAGTGACTGATACATGTTGGATTTGGGAACCGCGATGTAGTCCTTGAACCTCCCTTCAATTGGAGACCAGGTGGAATGTATAACACCAAGCACGCCGTAACAGTCCTTGACCTCATCCGTAATTATCCGTATACCCCTTATATCGTATATCTGATCAACGGATTTATTATTTTCAACAAGCTTGCGGTATATGGAATAGTATGTCTTGGCCCTTGCCTTTATGTCTACATTTATCTTAAGGCCTGAAAGTCTGTCCTTTATTTCATGCCTGATATTGTCCACATACTCCTGAACTTCATGCTGACGCTGCGCAATACTCTCTTTTATCTGTTCATACTCTTCCGGGTACAGTATCCGGAACGCAAGATCCTCAAGTCTTCCTGCCACAACAGAGATCCCGAGTCTTCTGGCTATGGGGGCATATATATCCAGGGTTTCCTTTGCAATTCTCTCCTGCTTATGGGGGGGCTGAAAAATCAGGGTGCTCATATTGTGAAGCTTGTCAGCAAGTTTTATTATTATTACCCTGACGTCCTTAATAGTTGCCAGAAGCATTTTGCGGAGAGTTTCGGCCTGGGCTGTTGCTTTTGACCTGCTTTTTATGGAGGAGATCTTCGTAACTCCATCAACCATCATTGCAACATCTCTGCTGAAGTTTTCCTCAATAAATTCCAGGGTATATCTTGTATCTTCCACAACATCATGGAGAAGCCCGGCACTGATTGTTGCCATATCCAGTTTTAGCTGTGCCAGATTTATTGCAACTTCAAGAGGATGGATAATAAATGGTTCGCCGGAGAGACGCATCTGGCCTTCATGGGCACTCTCAGCGACCTCGTAGGCCCTCCTGACCATGGAAACATCGGCATTGGGGTCATTCTGAAGGATAAAATCAATGAGTGTATCAATATTTCTTTTTCTGATTTTAAATTCTATCATTTCCTAACCTTCGTATCTGTTTCCTTTATTTAATTCTAAACAGGCCCCGAATCAAGTCAATACAATATTTATTAAAAAAACAGCATCCTCTCCATTAAAGTTTTGCGTGCTTTTATCCGAAAATAAAAAAAAATCTACACAAGAAGGATGCCATGTTTTTAAAGAAATACTCAACACCTCCTCTTGCTGCGGCACTGGCAATCCTTCTGTTTTTTTCAGGACCTGTAAAGGTTATCGCCCGGCAGGTTGAAGACGCTTACCTTGCAGAAAACATAAAAACTGAAATAACTGGCGAAAAGACCGGCCATATTCTGATCAAATGGACTATGCCTGCAGGCTACAAGGGAGAATTTGTTCTTGGCCGCCTTGAGACCCCCATAGAAACAACTGCCGACATTCTCATGTGCAGGCTTATGGGAATATTTAATCCTGCACAGGCGGGCACATACACAGACACAACTGCACTCCCCGGTCATTCATACTACTACGTGGTACTGACAAAACGCTCCCTTTCGCACGACATTATTACCTTGAAGAAGGGCGGAAACGTCACTGCATACGCTGCTACAGTATCAGTTCCAGCCGAAACTGTAAAATCCATCAGGGTTTCTGCAGGAAGAAGAGACATAGATCTTGAATGGAAGAAAAACCAGAACGCACACACCTACGGCATCTACAGAAGCACCAGCCCCATCAGCAGAATAGAGGAACTTAAAGCCTCAACGAGAATCGGCACAACTGAAGAAAATGCATTTTCCGACAAAAATGTATCGAGATACAGAACCTACTTCTACGCAGTAACAATCATAGACAAATCCGGCAAGGAATATTACAGACCGGTCATGGATGAAAACTACACATCAAATGGCACCTTTATCAAATCAGGATCATCGTCAACCCCGCTGAATATATCCGCCTACCGCAATGAGAACAGATCCGTCATAATAAAATGGACAAAGCCTGAAATAAAATCCGACAATGAACTTGCCGGATTCGAAATTTACCGTGGAAGCAGCGAAATCAATTCCAACCTGAGACTGAAAGAGTCAATGCTTGTAAAGGTCACTGGCCCGGAAGAGACAATATACTTTGACAGAAATATCACCCCCGGGGAATGGTACTATGCAGTATTTCCAAGATTTAAGGACGGATCATCGGACATAAATTTTACAGAAAAAAATTCATATACGCATACACCGGCGGTAATCGGCCGTCCCTATGAAATTACACGCATCTATACAGAAAAAAAAGACAACCGCATCTATCTAAAATGGGACTATTCGGGAGATTTTGGAAAGGAGACATTTCAGATTGTGGGGTCTCTGGAAAATGAGCCATATGCATCCTCAGTAGTCAATTCCCGCATCATGTGGATAAACATAAAAACAAAAGAAAGCGACATCTCCCTGCTCAAGCCCTCATACAGATACATTGCGCTCATTCCGGAAAATCCGCGGACAGGACAGAGGCTGAAAAGCGGAATCGATATTACCGAAAATACCGCTGACAACTTACCCAGAGCCAATGACCTGAAAATTACTGGAAAGAGAAGCACTATCATGAAAAAATTTCAGGATGGGACATCAGACACAAATCTTTCAACATCAAAGGAAACCTACAGCTTTGAATCAGCCAACCTGAACAGAATAATAAGAGAAACTTTTTACAAAAACAGATACAGGTCTGCAATTTCAGAACTGAACAAATTCATGAAAAAAGATGCAAGTGAAACAGAAAAGCAGAAAGCCCTGTTATTCATAGGGAAAAGTTATATTGAACTCGGCCAGTACAAAAAAGCCGTCAAAGTTCTTAAAGTAAAAAATTTTGATAATTTTTACCGTGATGAAGCAAAATTTTGGTTTAATTTTGCCATGTTGAGATTAAATTAAATAAAGTAAGCAATACACAGAGAGGATTTATATAATGAAAAAATGGCTAATACTTGGAATTGCATTTATACTCGCCGGCATTCTGATCGTTGCCTACTACGACTGTTCAGTGAGACCCGGGAAGGATGCAAAGATAATGCTCACCGAGGGGAAGATGATATTTGAAAGGGGAAATAGTGAGTCCATCAACAGGGCAATTGACATTTTCACAAAGGTAATCGCCAGATATCCAGGATCAGAACCTGCGTTCGAGTCATACTATCTCATCGCCCAATCTTACGAAAAGCTGAACCTCAACAGACTGGCATATCTAAAGTACATATACATTTTGAAAAACAACAAAGACCTCTCCGACACAACCAAACGTGAAATCAATGCAAGAATTGCAAGACTGAAAATTCTGAAGCGGTACGATGAAGAGGGCATACACTATCTTCTAACTGCACTGAACTACAGCGAGGACACCGACTTCAGAAGCAGAGTATATACCGAACTAGGTCACACTTTCCTGAAAAAAGGAGAATACAGCAGATCACTGAGAATGTTTGACCTTGCCATGAGGGAAAACGGCCAGAACGAAGAGGCGGTGATAGGCAAAGCAAGAGCATACAAGAGACTGGGAAGAGATGATCTGGCCTATAATCTTTATGACCATTTCCTCAAATATTTCGGCAGCTTCAGCTACTACACTGATGATGTACTGAAGTCATACGACAACCAGCTGTTTTCAAGCGGTATTGCAAATTACAGGAGAGGAGCCTATTACAACGCAATCTCCTTTTTCAGAAGGTACATAACAAAATTTCCGGGTAACTCAAAAGTCGAGGAATCACTGTACTGGATCGGGGAATGCTATTTTTCAATGAAAAAGTACAACAGTGCTGTTAAGTACTTTAGCCAGGTAAGATCCAACGGTTTCCACAACAGGGATCAGGACGCCATTATCAAAACAGGCTATTCATACTTCCTTGCAAAAAATTACGAACTCGCAAGCAGGGAGTTTCAGAATTACCTTGATGACTATCCAAACGGAAGATACAGAGCCCGTGCCAGTGAATGGAAAAGGATGAGCGACAAAGAGATAATGTACAGACTCAACAATGACAGCTACGAGAACAGCATCCAGAATCCCAAAAAAGAGAAGGAAAGCGAAAAAAGTTCAATGAATTATGACGAAAATGATGACTCGCGAACTATCCAGACCAGATACTCAAAAAACACTTCCGAAGAAAACAATGAAACAGTAAGAAAGACAGAATTATCGGAATACGATAATGTTGCAGAGCTGTAATTTTTAATTCCACAATTCATAAAAAAAGGCATGATTTTTCATGCCTTTTTCCGTTTCACGTAATATACATCTTCTATCAGGGTCTCTCCTGCACTGTTATCCAGAAATTTACCCTCTCACGGTCCCTGTAAACAAGCACCTTTATTGTTTTCCCTATCTTTTTCTTTGTTACGATTGAAATAAGTTCACTCGATGAATGAACCGGAGTTCCGTCTACTTCCAGTATTACATCTCCAACTTCAAGTCCAGCCTTGTGGGCAGGCCCGTTTTTCAGCAATTTACCTACAATGACACCCTCTTTATTTTTAAGACCGAGCTCCTTTGCATATTCGTCCGTAAGGACAGACGGAACAAGACCTATGTAACCTCTCTTTACCTTGCCGTACTTCTTCAGCTCATTTATTGAATTCAGGGCTATGTTGATGGGTATTGCAAAACCGATTCCAATATTTCCGCCGGACTTGGAGTATATGGCCCTGTTTACCCCTATAACTTCTCCGTCAATATTGATAAGGGGTCCGCCGGAATTTCCGGGATTAATCGATGCATCAGTCTGGATATGAACATTATCCATGCCGTCGAGTTTTTTACGTCCCTTGCCGCTGACAACACCTGTTGTAAATGTCCTGTCCAGACCGAAGGGATTTCCGATTGCAACGACAAAATCCCCCACCCTGACCTTATTGGAGTCGCCCATATATACGGGCTTAAAAATGCTTCCTGCGTCCACCTTAAGAAGTGCAATGTCAACAAATGAATCAGTTCCCACTATTTTTGCACTGTATGTTTTATCTGCGATCGTGACCTTTACTGAATCCACATTCTGAACAACATGATTATTTGTACATATATATCCGTCACTGGTAAGGACAAAACCTGTTCCAAGTCCCCTTGTCTTCTTCACCTGTGGAGATTTTTCCCTGTAACCGAAGAATTCCCGCAGCATGGGGTCATCCATGAAGGGGTTAAACCTGTTTACCTTGATGGTTCTCTCTGTACTGATATAAACAATAGAGTCTTTGTAGAGATTATAAACATCATTGAATGAATCCTGAATCTGGTGAACAGCCCTGTTGTCGGCTTTATCTTTTAACGGTGATTTTTTGAAGGCCTGTGAAAGGAAGGAATTTTCCGCACTTAAAAATGAAAAGGACATTGTAAAAAGAAATGCGGCTGTCAAGAAAAAGGCTTTCTTCATAATGATTTCTCCTGAGTGGTATAGGAATCAGAAGACCAAACCGATGAACGGTTTGGTCCTGAACTGATATATGTCTCAATAAGTCAATTCAAAGAAAGTATTGTTACAATTTACTGTAAAATGCCGCCGCAGACAATCAGGGAAGATTAGTCTCCTTCAAATTCCACAAGAAAGTGGTATTTGTAACCGCACTCTTCAAGCTTCTTTCTGCCACCCACATCGGGAAGGTCAACGATGAATGCCATTTCGGCGACAGTGCCCCCCAGAGCTTCAACCAGCGCTGCGCCCGCAAGTGCAGTTCCGCCAGTTGCAAGAAGATCATCCACAAGAAGAACCCTGTTCCCCTTTTGAATTGCATCTTTATGTATTTCCAGCTTGTCTGTGCCGTACTCAAGTTCATATTCATGTGAAATCGATTCAAACGGGAGTTTGCCGGTTTTTCTTATTGGAATAAACCCCTTGCCAAGCATACCCGCAATGGCTCCGCCTATTATGAATCCCCTTGCCTCAATCCCGGCAACGAGGTCAATATCAAGATCTTTGTATCTTTCCACGAAAAGGTCTATCACCTCTCTGAAACCCTCTCCATCCTTGATTAAAGTAGTTATATCCCTGAACATTATCCCTTCCTTGGGATAATCCGGAATGGTCCTGATTTTTGATTTTATGGACATGTGAATCTCCTTATGCTTCATGTATACCGCAAGTGTTTCTATATGAGATATTTTTCATGTCAATACGTTTTTAGCCTTCTGCGCCATTCGAAGAAGAAAATGGACAGGGCCGTGGCTGCATTGAGTGATTCAACGTCACTTTCAATGGGAATTGAGCACGACCTCTCCTTAAGTTCCGGCGGAAGCCCCGGGCCTTCGAGTCCCGGAATTACGAAAAATGATTCTGGCAGGTCAATACTGGATACATTCTCACCGCTGCTGTCCAGTGAGTAATAAAATTCAGAATTTTCCGGAAAACTGTTCAGCAGGTCTTCAAGGGACGGCCCCCTGAGAAATTCCATCTGAAACACGGTCCCGGCGGATGAACGTATAGCCTTGGGATTAAAGGGGTTTGCCGCATTTTGAAGAAGAATGACCCTTCTGATTCCGAATGCCAGCGCAGATCTCACAGCAGCTCCCACATTGAGCGGATCCTGAAAGGGAATGACCGGATTGCAGCCCGGGATCATATCACCGCTCCATTGGCCTATCTCGGGAATGTCGGCGATGAGAAAAGGGTTTCTCCCCCTTGCAATATCAACCTCGTTAAAAAGTGATTTTTTGAGAATAAACAGTGCACCTTCACTGTTGAGTTTTTCAATTATCCCGTTGAAACTGATATCTCTTTCACAGTAGTCATCGGGCAGGAGAAGTTTGACATTTCCTGTCCCGAATTTATCAAGGTACTCTGAAATTATTTTTTTCCCTGAAATAACAATCTTTTTGCTTTTCCCTGACGAGTCTTCAAGAATACATTTTTTCAGTTCCCTGAAGGTTTTGTTCTCCTGGGAGACTATGGGAATTCCTACTGTCTCGCTTTCAATCTTCATAATCTTGTAAACCCTTTTGAATGATGATACAATTTTTTTAAACTGGAGAATTCTCCTGTCGAATTCAGTCCCCGGAAGCCTGTACTCCCTGTCGATGTCCAGAACAAAGGAATTAAGGTTCTCACCGGTAAGCGCTTTCAGGTCTCCGTCAACATCGGGGCCTTTAAGCAGCGTAACAGTGCCCCCCAGTGGAAGAAAATGTTCAACCCTGGAAAGGGTTTCCGGCGCATCTTCAAGAGCCCTGGTGACAACACCGTCAACATCAAAGAAAGATTTTTCAGTCACCTTGTGGGGATAGAATTCAACATTTTTAAGTCCAAGACGTTTCACCGCCAGTTTCAGAAATTCTATGCGCCGTTTCCTCTGCTCCGCAAGAACGAGTTTTATTTCAGGAAACATGATTTTTATGGGGATACCGGGAAACCCCGCCCCTGTACCTATATCAATGAGTGATTTCGGAAGTTCAACAAACCGGGTGTAGTAAACCGAATCAATAAAGTGTTTTATTATAAACTGATCCTCACCCTTGATTCTGGTCAGATCGTTATCATCATTATTCTCGATAATGAGATCATAATAGAGCAGGAATCGGCCCAGCTGTACATCGCTCGCCCTTATGCCGGCCCTGTCAAAGTAAGATTTTATTTTTTCAATATTCATTTTTTATCACAGTAAATAATATTACAGCTGAAAGTCATTTCTCGTCTGACCTGTAATGGCAGCCGGCGGAAACCCTGTTCCTCAGTGCAGCCTTTACGATAAGAGACGATATGACCACTGAATTTCTCAGTTCAACTATCTTCTTGTGTATTTTTGATTCCTTGTAAAACTTCATTATCCGGTGTGAATGATAGTCAAGGTCTGACTCCGCCCTTTTAAGTCCCTTTGTATTTCTTATTATTCCGGCGTAGTTCCACATTGTAAGCTGAATGGCCCGCATGTCCTGCTCAATAAGGAGTGGGTCAAACTCCTCAGTGTAAACAGCCCTTTCCCAGTCGGGAATACTGTCGTATCTGGATTTTTCTATGGAGTATTCCTTCTTCTTAATTTCTTCGGCAGTAACTTTCCCCCACAGAAGCCCTTCAAGGAGAGATGTTGACGCCAGTCTGTTTGCTCCATGAATCCCTGTACAGGCAACCTCTCCCACAGCATAGAGATTCTTCAGTGATGTTTCTCCGTTGAGATCAACCCTTATTCCTCCGCAGAGATAGTGGGCGGCTGGAACGATTGGAACGGGTTCCTTTGTAATATCTATTCCCCCCTTAAGGCATGTGGAATAGATTTTTGAAAAACGCTCCTCAATAGGTTTTTCACCCTTGTAGTATTTTCCAAGATTAAGAAACATGCAGTCTTTTCCGGTTCTGGCCATGCGGTCATATATTGCCCGGGCCACAACATCCCTGGGCGCAAGATCTCCCATCTCCGAATACTCTTTCATAAACTCAACACCGTCGTGGTCACATATACGTGCACCTTCACCTCTGAGTGATTCCGAAATGAGAAATCTCTTTATATCCCTGTGATACAGGCACGTTGGATGAAACTGCACATACTCCATGTTTATTATATCCGCACCTGCCCGGTATGCCATGCTTATTCCGTCACCAGTGGCGAAGGACGGATTCGTTGAATGATAGAATAAATTGCCCACACCGCCTGTAGCAAGCACTACATTTGACGAGAAAAACGTTTTTATTTCCCCCGTACTGTTTTCAAGAGCATAGAGCCCCATAACCTCACGGGGTTTATATATCTCCTGCCTGTCAGTGGAATGATGCTCGTTTGTTATAATGTCGATAGTTGTATGAGAAGGGAAAAACTCCACACCAATGGACTTCGCATAAACAATCAGGGAATCCTCAATTTTATCTCCGGTATGGTCCTCATAATGCACTATCCTCCTGACACTATGAGCGGCCTCCTCCGTATAATCTATCTGTCCGTCTGATGTTTTACTGAAATCTATGCCGATTTCATCAACGAGAAAATCAAAAACAAGAGAAGGTGCATTTTTTGAAAAAAAATCCACAGCCTCCTTTCTGTTGTATTCAACTCCCGCAGAGGTAATATCACTGTTCAGAAGTTCATGACTGTCCTCATGGGATGAAGCTATAATTCCGCCCTGGGCATAGTATGTGTTACTCTGGCATATATCATCTTCCTTGGTAAGAACAGCTACATTGAGGCCGTTTTTCTTGAGGTGCACGGCACATGTAAGGCCGGCAATACCCGAACCCACAACGAGGGCATCATAATGCAGTCTCATATTAACTCCTTATGAATTTACTTCTCCGATATTTCTATCATCTTGTCAAGGGAGAGTTTCGCCAGATCGGCCATTCCCCTGTCCACGGTTATCTCATTAATCAGTTTTTTGCCGGATTCGGCATTTTCCTTAACTGAAGCTAAAGCCATTGCAAGGTTTCCAAGTGTCACCCTCTGCATGTTTGTACATGCGGATTCCATAAGAGGGATAACCGTTTTATCTGTCATGTCACGGTTTATGCGCTGAACAAAATTCAGTTCAGTACCCACCACCCACTTTGTTCCGGCAGGTGAATCCTTTATCATGTCAAATATAAGCTGTGTGGACCCCGAATAATCAGCAAGATTCACTACATCCTCGCTGCACTCTGGGTGCACAATGATTTTTGCGTCGGGGTGGATCTTTCTTGCCTGCTCAACATGAGAAACATCAAAACACTGATGAACATGGCAGAAACCATCCCAGAGAAAAATCTTTGCTCCGGAGAGATCCTTTCCTCTTTCAGGACTCTTATCCCTGTTGATTTTAACAACCTCACTTTCAGACACGCCCAGTTTATTTGCAACATTTTTACCCAGATGAAAATCCGGGAAAAAGAACACACTCATGCCCTGTGACAGATAATAATCCACTATCTTTTCAGCATTGGAACTTGTACATACAGCACCTCCATACTCTCCGCAGATCGCCTTTGAATCAATGTAGGAATTCATATATACAACGGGTGCCACCCTGCTTCCGCATTCTGTGTTCAGCATATCAATAACAGACCGGGCACATTCCCCTTCGATCATATCCGCCATGGGGCATCCGGCTGATGGTTCCGGCATAATAACCTTCTGACCAGGTTTTGCCAGAATACCGGCTCCTTCCGCCATAAAGCGTACACCGGCAAAAACAATGTATTCCGCATCGGTCCTGCTCACGTCAACGGCAAGTTTGTACGAATCTCCTACAAAATCAGCAAGGTCAACCACCTCACTCCTTACATAGTGATGGGCAGGGATAAGCACTCTGCTGCCGAGTCCGGCACGGATGTCCTTTATATATACTGCAAGTTCAGCATCGTTCATATTATCAAAATTCATTTTTACTCCCCTTATGCCTCTTTTAGTGAAAAGTCAAAAATTTTCACTGTATGTGTCAGTTCTCCGAGAGAAACATAGTCAATACCGCAGTTTTTAATACTGCGAATTTTTTCGAGGTTCATGTTCCCTGAGGCTTCTGTTTCCGCTCTCCCCCTTATCATTTCAACTGCTTCAGCCATTGCTTCCACAGACATATTATCAAGCATGATTATATCCGCCCCGCTTTCAAGAGCCTGCTGGACCTCTTCATGATTCCTGGTTTCAACTTCTATTCTGAACCTGTTACCCCACATGGCTCTTACCCTGTCAACGGCCCTGCCTATGGAACCGGCTGCATCAATATGATTATCCTTGATCATTACCATATCATAGAGCCCCATTCTGTGATTTCTACCACCGCCGCATCGCACAGCATACTTCTGAAGTTCCCTGTAACCGGGAAGAGTCTTTCTTGTATCAAGAATTTTCAGTTTCCCCTCCGCTGCCCTGACAAATTCAGCAGTTTTTGTGGCAATACCGCTTAGATGCGAAATAAAGTTAAGAGCGATCCTTTCCGATTTCAGAACAGAAATCACCGGTCCATAGACCCTTGCAACAGTATCACCGTATTTTATTTCATCACCGTCTCTGAAATATGTTTCAACAGAAACCTTCTCATCAATATGCCTGAATACCCGTGAAAAAACATCCACCCCGCAGAGAACGCCTTCGTCCTTTGAAACAAGAGTGTACCTGTGAAAATCATTATCAGTAAAAATTGATTCGGATGTAATATCTCCGGCATCTCCAAGATCTTCAGACACTGCAAGTTCAATAATAATATCCAGATTCCTGATCTCTTCCATAAAAAAACTCTATATCTTATTATAAATGATTACCTATTTTCCTCCGCTCCGCCGGTTGAGTCAAGTATTTAGTTAAATATACGAAAACTATTTCACAACTCTTTTTTTGCTTGAATCTTCCGAGACGCAGCACTAAAATACTTTGCATCCAAAACATTCGTGAGGTTTCAATGAAAAACAACAACTTTCAACTATCCCTTTTATCCAACACAAAAAACAGCATGGATGTTTTAAAGGATGTTAAAGATATTTTCAAAATCCATTTCGGTGAGGATAACTTTTTCAAGGTGGAACAGGCGTACATGCTCATAGCCTCCCTCTTTGACGGAAATTTCCCCGGTTACAGAAAATGCAATACAGATTATCATAACCTCAGTCATACAATGGATACATTTCTTGCCACCGCAAGACTCATGGATGGGTGGATTATAGATCGAAATGAAGCGGACCATATACTGGGGCAGAACCTTCTCATTGCCGCGCTTCTTCATGATACAGGATACATACAGGAAGAATCCGATACAACAGGAACCGGAGCAAAACACACCAAAATTCATGTCCACAGAAGTATTGAATTCCTCTTCCGCCATGCAGAGAGCTTTCACCTTGACAGAAACGAAGCAAACAGAGTCGCTTCATACATCGAATTTACCGGGCTCAATTCAAACTTCACTGTAGACCTTCCCGACGAACATTACACTGCCGGAACCATTCTCGGCACTGCCGACCTCCTTGGACAGATGTCAGACAGGACATACCTTGAAAAACTTCTTTTTCTTTATTATGAATTTCAGGAAGCAGGTTTCGAAGGTTATGATACAGAATTCGATATTCTGAAAAAAACTCTGAATTTTTACGAATCGACACTGCAAAGACTCGATTACAGTCTAAAAATGAACTATAAGTATGCCCGTATACACTTCAGGGAAAGGTACAGTATAGACGAGAATCTCTATCTTACAGCCATCAATAATCAGATGACCTACCTGAGAAAAATAATAGAAGACCAGTCAAGCAACTTCAGAAAGAAGCTTCACAGATTAAATATAGATGACATTGAAAAAAAATATAACAAAGAATGAGGAGATCATGGCTCAAGCATGGAACCGTAACCGGAAAAAACGTTTTTCAGCATGGGGTCTGTTATTATTGCGACAACAACCCCTTTCTCCATTTCATCTACAAAAACATGTTCCGCGGAAAAATACTCCACAGCCTTCACAGGATTGGGCAGATCCTTTACCATGTTAACAAGAAAAGAGATTCTCTCCATGTCTCTTTTATGAAAGGGAAGGTCTTTTTCATCTCCATATCTGCCGCTGATTGACCTGTATTTTTTCAGTATTGATGCAAGTCTGCTGAACTGTGCAATATCATCCCTGAACTTTCCCAGAAAATCAGGGGGCAGCTCCACATTTTCCTTTTCATTCTCCACAAGCTGCATTATGTACCTGAAAATATGGTAATTTCTGGAAATAATTGCCTTTAATATTTTTTCCGGAAGACGTATGAAGCTGTTTACGAACTTAACCCGATCCTCAATGTTATTGAAATACCTTTCAAGAAGCTCAACATCAAATTTTGACAGGATAAAGAAAAGAAGCAGTTTGTCATTGAAAATGAATCTTGAATATAAAACAAGGTCAAGGAGCCTGTCATTCCGCAAAAAATAGAGTATTTCATCGATTACACGTTCAGTTGAATGATCATGAAGAGTGCAGTAACCATAGGTGAATATGATAAACTTTTCAAGATATTCCACTGAAAAAGAATCGGAGTTCATATACTCCTGAATATGCTTCATATCCCTGAAAAGCATTAAAAAATAAAGAAACTGCTGCGCGGCATCATAATCGCCTGACTCAAAAATTTTATCAATGAGTTCAATAAACTCCGGCAGAGACAGATTATCAAAGAGAGGCCTTATTCTTCCAATTTCAGGAAAGGCAGTGTCACTCATTATTGCTTCAATGTAGAAAAGCTGATACCTGTCAATTTTATTGTTTACGCTGTTCATTAATGGCCTGCGACAGAAAGGATTATATATTGCCTACACAACAATACAATAAATGTCAACAAATTGAACGAGTAACATTGATAAAATTCAATTTTTTTATTCTTGACATGGATATTTTTTATGTATAAAAATATTTTATATTACAGTTTTACTAGCATATTACTTAAAATTCCAGTAGAAGGGATGTTCTATGTTTCGTAAAAAAAATATCATAAACAGATACAACTATGAGCGTATTTTTGAAAATATAAAATCCGCAGGTTCTGAATTTCATTCAAATACTATAAACAAGCTTCTCAACAAATTTAAGAACTCCAGAATAACCGCTCCCGACAAGGTTAATCCCAATGTAATAACCATAAATACCCGCTTCAGGCTGAGAAATCTGGGCAACGGATTAAAAATGGAACGCACTCTTGTTCTTAACCATGAAAAAAAGGGAGATGACTGCATTTCTGTGTTTGAGGAACAGGGAGCGGAAATACTCTCATGTGAGGTTGGAGATGTGATTTATTTAGACAGCAACGGAGGATATTTTCAGATAGAAAACATCCTTTACCAGCCCGAGGCAGAAGGTGTATTTCAATAACCCTTAATCTGCATCTATTTAATTTCCATGACTATTACAGTCATGTCATCCTGTTGCGGCATGACACCTCTGTAATCAGAAACCTCCGCGAAAATCTCATCCTTTATTCTTTTGACACCCAGATCCCTGTATCTTCCCACAAGCTCACCGATTCTCTTTTCTCCATACTTTGACCCGTCTGATATTATCTGTTCAGGGATACCGTCAGTAAGCATAACAACAATATCTCCGGATCTGGCAGTAAATTTCATCCCGCAGTATTTTGCATCTGATGTTATTCCCAGTGGAATATTGTCTTCACAGGTATTTAATCTGTGAAATTTTCCGTCACGGTAGACAAATATAAAGGAATGCCCTGTATCATAGAGAATAACCTCTTTAGTTGATACGTTGACACTGGCAAAAACACCGGTTATAAATATCTCCGTGCCGAAGTTACTGCTGAAATAATCATTAAGCATCTTTACGTAGCGCTTAACACCGCCCCTCTTAAAGTCATAGACATATGCCATACCTCCGATTAACGAGGGTATTATGGAAGCAGCAATCCCCTTCCCGATTGCATCACAGAGAGCTATAATTATATTTTCATCATCAATTTTCTTGAAATCATAAAAATCACCCCCAATTCCCTTGGCCATCTTTGTGGCGCCCACAATTTCAACAGGTGGATGACTTTCCAGTTTCTCCTCTTTCACTATACTGCTCTGAAGAGACCGGGCCATTTCAATATCACGCTGAGTTACTTCCGACATGAAAAGCAGTATATCCTTTGAAGAAAAAATGCCCGCAAATTTATTATCCTCTCTTACAAGTGTAAAATAACTCATGGTGGGACTGGACATTAAGGAAGAGATCTCATCGACAATAATAAAAGAGTCTGTAAGATAATTAAAAGTGACCGCCGGCTTCATGACTGAAACTACGGTACGCCTCTGATAGGCCTCACGGGCATTCTGGTCCCCAAGAAGATTAAAAAGCTCCCGCCTGATTATAATGCCCTGAACACTATGATCTTCGTTCAAAACGGCAATTGCATAGATATTGTCATTTTTTACAAGAGCATCAGCCAGATTGCCCACTGTTTCATTTTTATAAACGAACCAGTTAAAATTGGCAACCCTGCCTATGGAAGTTCCGCCTATTCTTTCGGATTTATAGAGACCTATAAATTCATTTTCATTCTTCGTATAGGCTGCGGAAACTAAATTTTCTTCAGTAACTCGTGAATTCATTGCGCCCTCCCTTTACAAAATCCGGACAAGAACCTGACGTTTTTTTAAAACTGTTCAACAGTAAACACTATTATGGTTAGCAAGTCAAGGTTTTTTACAATTTTGTTATGCAAAATCTTCTACATGACTATGGAAAAAATTTTTTCTATTGTAAAATAAAAAGAAACGGCTAAACTGTCTTCAACAATTCACAGGAGGAAGAAATGACTGTATTTGACAAATCTATCGAGCTTCACAGGAAACACAGAGGGAAAATAGCCATCACCGGAAAGACCCCCCTGGCCAACCAGGAGGATCTGAGCCTCATATACACACCGGGTGTAGCAGAACCATGCAGAAGAATAGCAGAAAATGAAGATGATGTTTACCTCTATACATCAAAGGGATCAATGATAGCGGTCATTTCTGACGGGTCAGCCGTACTTGGACTGGGAGATATTGGACCTAAGGCTGCAATACCTGTAATGGAGGGCAAGGCTGTACTTTTCAAGACCCTCGGCAACATAGATGCGATTCCCATATGCCTCGACACCCAGGACACCGAGGAACTGATAAAAACAATAAAGTATCTGGCACCGTCTTTCGGAGGGATAAACCTGGAAGACATCGCAGCACCAAGATGTTTTGAGATTGAAGCAAGATTGAAAAAAGAACTGGACATCCCTGTTTTCCATGACGACCAGCACGGTACAGCAGTATGCGTGGTGGGAGGACTCATCAATGCTCACAAGGTAGTCAGCAAGGACATGGCGGAGAGTTCAATTGTCATAAACGGTGCAGGAGCTGCAGGTATTGCCATTGCCAGACTTCTCCTTGCCTACGGAGCAAGACACATTACAATGGTAGATATAAAGGGAATAGTTAACAGAGACAACCCTGAAACAATGCTCAACAAGGGCCATGAAGATATAGCAAAAGACACAAACCACGGAAAGAAGAACGGAAATCTTGCAGATGCGATGAAGGGCGCTGATGTTTTCATCGGTGTTTCAAGACCCGGCCTTGTTACGAAGGAGATGGTTGCTTCAATGAACGAAAAGGCAATCGTTCTTGCAATGGCAAACCCCACACCTGAAATTTTTCCTGATGAAGCAATTGAAGGAGGAGCAGCAGTTGTCGGAACAGGACGCCCGGACTTCCCCAACATGATAAACAATATATCCGCATTCCCCGGAATTCTCAGAGGAGCACTTGAAGTACGCGCATCTGACATCAATTCCGAAATGAACCTTGCCGCGTCAATTGCACTTGCAAACGCAGTGCCGGCAGACAAGCTATCGGCGACAAACATTTTCCCTGAACCGCTGGACATGACAGTACCTGACATTGTTGCAAAGGCCGTGTCTGACGCGGCAAGAAAAACCGGAGTCGCACGGATATAAACAGGGTGGGATGAAATGAAATACAGTGAAGAGATACATAAATGGCACGGTCAGACTCAGTGTGAATTTCTGGCTGAAAAGCTGAAAAAACGCGGTTTTGATGCAGAAATATGCAGCGACCCCGAGGCTTTCAGAAAATACATGACAACTGTTATTAAACAGAATGAGACAGTGGGTCTTGGAGGATCAGTTTCAATACGCGAGCTTGAACTAGACAAGGCGCTTGTTGAGAACGGCAATGAGGTCCTTGACCACTGGAACAGTTCTCTTTCAATGGAGGAGAAAAACGCAGTACGTGACCGTCAGCTTTCTGCGGACGTATTCATTACAGGCATAAACGCTATTACAAGGGAGGGGCAGATAGTTAATATCGACGGTGTCGGAAACCGCCTTGCCGCCCTGACCTTCGGCCCGAAACGGGTCTTTGCAATAGCCGGGATCAACAAGATCGCAGGCTCCCTTGATGATGCCATGTGGAGAATAAAAAATATTGCAGCCCCGAAAAATGCAAAAAGACTCAACCTCTCCACTCCATGTGCAAAAACCGGCTTCTGCCATCAATGCGGTGCCGAGACATCAATATGCAGAATAATTAATATTCTTGAATACAAACCGAGGCAGACAGAATACACAATTGTACTCCTCCCCTTTGAAGTGGGATATTAATTTTGCCTTTTCCGTTTTCTCTCCCTATTATGTTTAAAAAAGGGGGAGAAAATGGAAAAAAGAACCGACATGAGAGCCGTTTTCAGAACTACTGCAAAAATTACTACAGATAAAAAAGATATTATCTGTGAAGTTGAGGATCTATCTCTACATGGAGTATATGTCCGGACTGATGAACACATTGAATCCGGGAAAAACATGATGATTGAAATCCTCCTTAGCGGGACGTCAAGCGAGGTAAAGCTGAGTGTCTCCGGTGAGGTTGTAAGAAAGGAACCTCACGGGTTTGCAATCGAGTTCAGGGAGATTGAACTGGACAGTTACAGTATACTGAAAAATATTGTTAACTATTCTCCTAAAAAATAAAATCTTTATTATTACTTTACAGATACGCAGTCTCATAGGTACAGAGTTATGAGATGACAACAGTACTTTTAAAAATCACACCGGTAATTCTGCTTTTTTTCACAGGGATTCTTTTCAGAAAAACCGGCATAACAGACAGAAAGGGTGCAGAGACACTGATGAAACTTGTCTTTCACCTTGCCTTTCCTGCACTTATTCTAAATTCAGTAACATCCATAAACCTGAACGGGAAACTCCTTGCTCTTCCCCTTATCTCAATGTTCACAATATTTCTGACTTTCGCTATAGCCTTCCCCGTTGGCAGAAGTCTGAAGCTTGAAAGAAAGACACTGGGTGTCTTTCTGGCCGGAACAATGATAATGAACAACGGATTCATCCTGCCATTCATAATTGCATCATACGGCCATGAGGGGCTTGCCAGACTCTCGATGCTTGACTTCGGCAATGCAATTACAGTATTTACATTCGTTTATTTTATCACATGCAGGTACGGTGAAAACAGTATAACGGGAAAATTCATGATCCTGAAACTTGTGAAATCTCCTCCCATATGGGCCCTGGTCACAGCACTGACACTGAATCTTTCGGGAACCGTACTGCCTGAACCGGTCAGGAACTTCTGCTCCATGGCTGGCACCATGGCAATCCCCATGGTCATGATATCCCTGGGGATTCTTTTCAATCTTAAACCGGTAAAGCCTCTGGCAATGGCAATACTCATCCTTATCAGGGTAATCATGGGATTCATCATAGGCTCGGTCATTGCATATGCGCTGGATTTCAGGGGCATAGACAGGGACATTCTCCTCATTGTTGCCTCGTCTCCTGCGGGATACAACACTCTTGTATTCTCTACTCTTGAAAAACTCGATACAGAATTTGCCTCAGCCGCAGTGTCATATTCAATAGTTATGGCAATGATTTATGTGCCTGCGCTGATTCTTCTTTTCCACTGGTGACAGTTCAGGCTAAAGCCCCAGATCATCATCAATGAGTATCACTGTTATCCTCCCGGGTGGGTATGATTTTTCAGTAATGGACCAGCTGTTGCAGATTCTCTTTGGAGATGAACAGTCCATGCATCTGCCGGTTTTCACGCATGGCGTTTTAAAATCCGAATGCCTTGCCGCATTTTTTGGAGCGGCTGTTTCCCTGACCCTTTTAAAGGCCGAGTCAAGTGAATCAACAATCTTGTTTCTGCCCACAGTGATGATGACCTTTCTGGGGCCGAAAATTATCCCGCCGATACGGTTGCCGATCATGTCAAGATTAATGAGCTTTCCGTCAAGGGTGACTGCATTGGTACCGGTCATGAAAAGATCACAGGTCAGGGCTTCCTTTCTTCTTTTAATCTGAATCCGGTGCTCTTCATGACGGTTAAAGGTATCAATGAACCTGAAGTCAGATGTACTTTTGCAGAACTCCAATATCCCCGTTGCCCTGAGCGTTTCGGAATCTCCGTATGAAACAGTTCCGGGGCTGCTTTCCAGAAATATTTCCCTGATGATTTCACCTGCACCCTCTGCATTTTCCGCAATAAAACACCTGAAATTGTTTTTTTCAAGTGATGCCCTGCATTGACTGAGTTTATCCATATCCGCTTCCTTTTCATGATTTTTATACAGATATTAAAACTTGTTGATTTATTCAGAATTACTGATTAACATATAAAAAATATAAAAGAGAGGGTTTATGAATTTTTCAAGAATAAAATTTTTACTGCTTACTATGCTGATAACGGCTTCATGTAACGGACTCTTTGCAGCATCTGTTTCCATTACCGCAACGGGAAGTGCATCACAGACAGACATGAACAATCTGGCTGCCCAGATAAACAGCAACGGTGACTTTCAGAAACTGGGTAAACTCAGCGACTTCGCAAGGGGCATGGCAGACACTCAGACCGCAACTGCAGTTAACGGCGGTTCACTGTTCGCCTACCAGAACTATGAACTGTTTTCGATAAGTGCCGGATACATGGCCGCATTTCAGCTTCCCACACTGAGCGGAAATGCAAGTGATGCAATTGAAGATGACCTTAAGGACGACGGTGATACATATGCCGGAGCAGACGGAAAATTCACATATGTAAACATCGGTGTCAACACATCCTTCATTGTGCCCAACACATACATGAACTTTAAAATGGGCGGAATAAACATAAATGAAGACAACATAAAAATCAAATCCAGGTTCTACGCCCTGGGACTTAACTACTCATTTATATCCGCATCATCGGCTCCAAGCAACATCTTCAAATGGCGGGGAATAAGCCTGAAAACCGGAATTGTATATCAGGAAACAGACTCAAAGTTCAGGCTTGATTTCGATTCAGTTTATACGGAAGGAGCATACAGCTATGACCTTGAAGTAGACCTCCATTCAGAATCAAAGACAGTTACAATACCCCTTGAAGTTTCGACCTCTCAGCAGCTGCTCTGGATATTCAACGTTGCCCTTGGAGCAGGTGTGGACATAAACTTCGGTAAAAGCGACCTCACAGTTGAAGCAGACGACGTGAAGGACGGCTCCGGGAACCAGGCCGGAATTGTCACGGTAAACGGAACCAATGTTTCAGGAGAAAGTCCTTCAATGTTCAGGCCTAAAATCATGGCTGCGGCAGGGCTGAATCTGGGGCCGGTCAAAATTGACGCACCATTCTACTATTACCCATCATCGGGCTGGGCCTTCGGCTTTACGGCAGCCGTAGTTTTCTAGAATCACCCTCTTCATCTTCCCCCGGATTTTCATGAAACTTTTTCCGTGAAAATCCGGATCAGGGAGATCCGGCACTGCAAGCAGCGTCATATCAATCACTGTATATTCCTTGACCTCATAAAAAGAAACAGTAGACTGCCTCAAAAAATCATTTACTGGAATATATATGTACGATATAGTAATTGCCGGAGCCGGTCCTTCCGGTTCATCACTGGCAAGGCTTCTCGACAGCAGATACAGGGTCCTTGTCATCGACAGACGCAACCTAAGCGATACTTCAGGATTCAAAAAAATTAAATCCTGCGGAGGGCTCATCTCCCCCGATGCCCAGAGGGAACTTGCCAGACAGGGCCTCGGCGTACCGCACTCTGTGCTTACTGGACCGCAAATATTTACAGTCAGAACAATAGATATTGATAATGACATTGAACGGTATTATCAGAGACATTACATAAACATTGTCAGAGAAAAGTTTGACAGATGGCTGTTCTCCCTTATCCCGGAAAAAACAGAAAGGATGTGCAGCTGCACAATAAAGAATATCAGGGATGAAGGAGATTCAGTGACAATTGAACTCTCCGACGGTGGAGCACGGAAAGAGATAAGGACAAAATATCTGGTAGGCGCGGACGGAGCAGGATCCATTGTGAGAAAACACATTGACGCTCCCCGTAGTCCGGAAAAGTACATATCCATTCAGGAACTGTTCATGAGCAGCTCTGAACTTCCCTATTTCTCCGCCATATTCGACAGCACTGTTTCAGATTTCTATTCATGGACAATACCAAAAGGAAATGAAGTAATTGTGGGTGCTGCCCTGCGCCCGGGCAGGGACGCCCATGACAGATTCAAGGAACTTAAGGAAAAACTGTCCTTCAGGGGATTTGACCTTTCAAAAAGCATATCACGCGAAGGGGCTCACATTTTCAGGACAACAGACACATCACAGATAAACACCGGAACCTCAAATGTATTCCTCACAGGAGAAGCCGCAGGCTTCATAAGCCCAAGCTCTGCAGAGGGTTTCAGCTATGCACTTAAAAGCTCCCTGTGCCTGGCCTCGGCATTCAGCAAAGGCGGAGACATTCAGGGCTTTTACAGCAGAAAATGCTGCATGCTGAAAAACAATATATTCATAAAGAACTTCAAGTCACCTGCCATGTACAACCTCACATTTAGAAAGATCATAATGAAAAGCGGCCTCTTCTCCATGGAGGTCATGGGTTCGTGAACAGACTGACATACATTCTTGTTTCGGTTATTACATTCACTGCAGGCATTTCCATAGTCAGGTTCTTTTCCGATTCTCCTTTCATCAGGGGGTTTGGGGGAGATTTTCTCGTCGTAATATTCATCTTCGGCCTTGTGAAATCCGCGTTTCCCGCACTTCACAGCATGAAAACCGCCGCAGGTGTATTTCTCTTTTCAATTATCGTTGAAACCCTTCAGTATTTTGAACTGGTGAAATTCCTTGATATCAGAAACCGTATTCTTAAAATCATACTTGGCAGCACCTTTGACCTCATGGACATCCTTGCATACTTCTCCGGACTCACCGCCATCCTGGTTATGGAGATGACTGTTTTATATTTCCGGAGAAGCTGCCCGTCACAGAAAAAAATAGATCAATAAAACGGCTACCTGACCTTCCCTGCCTTTGACTTAAGGTATTCATTATAAAAGATGTATATGGCATCGGCAAGATCAGAGGCGGTTTTATCAAGGGCACTTCCCGCCTTTCGGAAATCTCCTCCGAACTCAAGCTGAATTGAATCGGCACCTCCCGGCCTGTGTGTACCGTACTGGTCAAGGATGTATCCTCCCTGATAATTTTTCTCATCAAAACCGCTGCCCGGAAGCACTGTGTACCCCTTCTTTTCAAAAACGCCGGCAACTGACTTTGGTCCCCAGACAGATGAAGTGCCGGACCTTTTCACAAGGCCTGTGACGGATTTCCCCTTTCTGGTTCCCCGGTATATTACACTGTTTTTCTTGCCCTGTCCGTGTATATCAACAAGAAGGCATGAACCGAATTTTTCCGCACACCGTGAAACATACCCGGAAAGTTTCCCGTGATATCCGTCATAGTATGGTTTCATCCGTTCATCCTCATATGCATTGGCCCTTTCCCTGTTTACGTCGACCTGCTTTCTGGGAAACCCGGCAATGACCATGTATGGGGAAAGGCCGTAACGTTTCTTTAGAATATCCGCAGTTTTCCGGGCAAGGATATCGGTATTTTTATCCGGTTTCACGCGGAAAAGCTTTACCCCCTTCCCCTCCCTGGCCGGAATACCCTTAATCAGGTTTTTATCCCTGCCGCCGTGAGGAGCTGAAAGTATTACAGGAAAGGTTCCCGCCTGTTCCTGAATGAGGGGGGTTTCAGAAAAAACATATTTTCCTTGAAATATTAGAAGTGAATAAATAAAAAGAAATGAAAGAATTCTGGACATGTTATTCTCCTGCATTTTAGAGAGACATGCCCTGTTATCAGAACACAATAAAAAAATAAAGCAATATTTACAGGAGACATTATGAAAAGACTACTTTTCCCGGTATTATCACTGATAATGCTGTCAGCACTTTTTTCGTGCAAATCAATTCAGGAAAACATCGATGCAAGAAAAAACCTCACAAAATGCAAATATGAATTTATAAAGATAGAACCTGTTTCCGTAACCCTTGACGGAGTGAAACTCAAAAGTGTTCAGTTCGACGCAAAGTTCAGAATCACAAATACCACAAAAACAGATGTTGCCATGGACAAGATCAGCGGCACCATACTTCTTGACAACAACCAGGCAGGTACACTGACTCACGCCCGATATGTAAAAATAAAAAAGGGAGCCTCAGCTGTTGAGCCCATCTCAATTTCAATTCCATTCAAAAGTGCCATGAAGGCTCTGGGACACATGCCCAAATACATCACATTTGACCTGAAAGTATACATGAA
The DNA here is from genome assembly GCA_003246895.1 of Spirochaetota bacterium. Classification (GTDB taxonomy): domain Bacteria; phylum Spirochaetota; class UBA4802; order UBA4802; family UBA5550; genus SZUA-423. The sequence goes on from QKCL01000014.1 coordinate 46,815, forward strand.
CCTCATAATAGGCAAATACAATCTGGGAGCATCTATCCCTGTAAATGTAAAGATCAAGACGCCAGTACCATACGACACAATCAAGAAGATGATGGTGAAACAGGCGAAAAAGTCGCTCAAGAGCGGCGCATTCAAGAAGTTCTTCAACTAGAAACGGGACAGTAACCTTTTATGACAGAACGCGATAAAAATTTCGAAAGGGCCTGTGAAATAGTTCAGGAAGCCGACGCCCTCCTTGTAACTGCAGGTGCGGGCATGGGTGTTGATTCCGGCCTTCCCGACTTCAGGGGCAACGAAGGGTTCTGGAAGGCTTACCCGCCCATGAAGAAGCTCGGCAAGGGATTCATGGACATGGCAAATCCGGTATGGTTCAGAAAGGACCCTAAGATTGCATGGGGATTCTACGGCCACAGGCTGAACCTCTACAGGTCTACCGTTCCCCACGAGGGCTTTCACATGCTCATGGACATGGGGAAACGGATGAAACACGGACTCTTTGTGTTCACATCAAATGTTGACGGACAGTTTCAGAAGGCCGGCTTCGACACAGAACGTATTGTGGAATGCCACGGAACCATTCACCACTTCCAGTGCAGCTCACCCTGTTCATCAGACATATGGGATGCGTCCGGTGAAAAAGTTATTGTCGATGAGGAGAGGTTCCTTGCAGAAGAACCCTTTCCAAAGTGCAGGCGCTGCGGAGAAGTAGCCCGCCCCAACATTCTCATGTTCGGTGACTTCGCATGGAACAGCGAGCGCACATCGGATCAGGAGAGCCGCCTTGAAAAATGGCTCAGTGATGTAAGGAAGGATAACGGAAAATTCGTCGTCATTGAAACAGGCGCAGGAGAGGCCGTTGCCACAGTGAGAATGACATCAGAGGGAATTGCCCGGAACATGGACGGGTCTCTCATACGGATAAACCCCAGGGACTTTCATGTACCTGCCGGAAGTAATGTTTCCATTGCCGCCGGAGGCCTTGAAGGCATTGAGGGAATATATAATAGAATCATTGGCTGAAAACTCTTGAAGTACCTTGCCCTCATTGACCCCAGGCTCCCTGAAGATGCATCACAGTCCCTTGAGAAACTGGATATTCTTCCCCTGAGGGTGCCGATCTGTGAAACAGTTGATGCACCCATTTCAGGGCACCCGGACATCCAGTTTTTTTACTGCACCGGGACATGTTTTGCACAGCCCGAAACTCCTTCGTATTTTATCAGGGAACTTGAAAAATATACTGAAGTGAGACCCGGTCATAGTGTTCCTGTACACCCCTACCCTGATGACATCTCCTACAATATAGCACTTGCAGGAAAACATGCTTTTCACCGTGCCGATTCCACTGACCCTGCGGTATCGGCTTATCTGCGGGACAAAAAGATAGAGCAGATAAATGTCCCTCAAGGCTACAGCAAATGTTCAGTCATGGTGGTCGATGACAGGTCAATCGTAACATCAGACAGAAAGATACATGAGGCTGCACTTGAATGTGGAAAGGACTCACTCCTTGTCACTGCGGGCCACATAAAACTTCCCGGATACAGTTACGGTTTTATCGGAGGAATATCAGGATCAACCGATGAACATGTTCTTTTGACAGGAACTATTAACAGACATCCCGACAGGGAAAGGATTGAAAAATTCATTGAGTCAAAGGGGAAGGAAACTGTTTATCTTTCAGAGGAAGAGGCAGTGGACGGGGGATCAATTCTCATAATCCCCCTGAAAAATATATGATTATTTTCTGAGTTTCCTCATGATAAACTGAAATGCAAGAAGCAGAGCCATGGTCAGTGCAACCTTTATCCAGAACTTCCCGTCAGTATTTGTAATGTTGCTGAAAAATTTATCCTTTTCACAGGCGCTGATGAGGAGCATTAAACCTGAAAATGGAATTAGTTTTGACAATATTTTCATGCAGTTATCCTTTGTATTTCATAGTAATTAGGTACAGATTCTACCGTAAATTTAAATAAGTCAATAAATTATTATGTCAGAGAAAACCAAAGTCACATGCAGGTCATGCGGTGCATGCTGCATAGCCCTTTCAATATCAAGCAGAGTCCCCGGTTACAGCGGAGGGAAGCCCGCCGGAGAGAGATGTGTTCACCTTAATGAAGAAAACCTCTGCGGCATTTATGAGGAGAGGCCAGCAGTGTGCAGGGAATTTTCTCCCTCTTCAGAACTCTGCGGCAATAGCCTTGAGGAAGCACTTATGAATCTTTCAGAACTTGAGGAGCTCACAAGGCCCTGATTTAATTAATCTCATTTTTTTGCCGCCATAAATCAGAGTTGCCATTGACATAATGGGAAGCCCGTGATACTAATTGGCAAAATTTATTCTGACAGGAAATATATTATGAAAATATTCAAAATCTTAAGTCACAGAACGGGAACAGGAATCATATCCCTGTTTTTGGCTGCCCTTCTTGTATCCATTACCTCATGCGGTGCAGGGAAATACGGAGACATTAAAGAGTTCTATAATGACATTATTTCAACTCAGGAAAAGTATACAGCTGCCATTCCGAAAATTGACAGCTCAGATGACCTCATAAAACTTATATCATCTCTGGGGGATGACGTTGTAAGTCTTTCAAAAAGAGAGAGAGAGCTTGGAAAGAAATATCCGGGTATTGACATTCTCGATAATCCTCCTGCAGAACTTCAGGCACACAGCATAAAGGCTAAAACCGCCCTGATCAATCTGGTGGGAGTTTTCAGCAGTAATGACAGCAGACTGGGAAAATTTGCCTCTGATCCGCAGGTTCTGGTGGCAGTAATGGGGCTGATTACAAAGATGCAGCAGATAGCAAAGTAAATCTGTTAAATCCGCAGTTTTGAGGACAGGAAGACCCTCTACTCTTAAAGAGTGACGGACTTCTCTTGTCCAGGCTGCTGCGGTTATTCCAGCACTTGCCCAGGTCTTCCGGGAAGCATTCCAGTAATATTATTATCGCCTGATACTGAAGATTTACATAGTTACTCTGACACACCCCTGACACACCCCAATTTCATAGATCATTGTATAAACTTTAAGGTCAGGACCATAAACTTCATGGTCCGTTGTATAAATTTCGTGGTCTGAACCATAAACTTCACGGTCCGTTGTATAAATTTCGTGGTCTGAACCATAAACTTCACGGTCCGTTGTATAAATTTCATGCTATGGACCATAATCTTCACGGTCCGTTGTATAAATTTCATGCTATGGACCATAATCTTCACGGTCCGTTGTATAAATTTCATGGTCGGGACCATAAACATCATGATCCGTTGTATAAATTTCATGGTCGGGACCATCAACTTCATGGTCCAGAGCATTGATTTTATACTCCCGAGAGTAAATTTCATGGTCCGGAGTGTCATTTTAACACTCTGGAGTGTCGTTTTAACTCTCTGGAGTGTCGATTTGACCCAACGGAGCATCAATTTAACCAAACGGTGCGTCGATTTAACCCAACGGTACGTCGATTTAGGGAGTGTCGAGAGTGTCAGATTGAGAGTGTCAGAGAGTGTCAGATTTTTTGTACCCAGGGGCATAATAATGCAAATAGCCTTCGATTCATATTAAATCTGCACTCTACCTTCAAAGTGAATTGCGAATTGATTCAAAGCAAGACCCCAATCCAGAATAGGCCTGGTCCATTTTCTGGAGGCCTTATCCAGAGCAAGATAGAGTACTTTGTATATTG
>QKCL01000091.1 GCA_003246895.1 Spirochaetota bacterium
AAAAAATCATTTCCAAATATCCGCATTGTAGGAAGGCATGGAGGATACTTTGACAGTGAAAGGGAAAAATCCGTAATTGAGGCAATAAGAAAATCTGAGGCGGATATTGTATTCGTAGGCCTGGGCTTCCCGAAAGAAGACAAATGGATATACAAGATCAAAAAGGAATTCAAAAGGACAGTATTTGTAGGAGTCGGAGGAAGCCTGGATATAATTTCGGGAGATATTAAAAAGGCACCCCCATATTTCATGGAAAAGGGACTGGACTGGTTTTACAGAATTATTACAAAACCATGGAGACTCGGCAAACTGACCAGAACAGTACTCTTTTTCGTAACAGTATTCTTCAAGGGACTGTTCCGAAAAAAATAGCCTATTTTTCTATTTTTCGAAGGAGTTTTTTGTCGCAGCAGTATTACGGGCGATATCAAGCTCCTTTTTACTCACAAGACATCTTCCGAGAGTAAAACCCGGCAGCTCGGTTTTGTTTCCGCAGCTCCTGCAGTATACAATAGGCACTTCACCCTTTTTATCCCAGTTCTGGATTTCAACATATCTGGAACTGCACCTTCTGCAAAAAATTACCGATACATACTCACTCATTCTCTATTTTACCTCCAGCGATAGAACAGAAATATCATGACTCCTTTCAAGACCTTCGGTGAATTCATCAATATAATTCAAAAGAGAAGCTATCATATTTCCCGGTGAATCGATGTTTCTGCCAAGATGCTTCACCACAGAAGAGAGTGAAAGCACCCTGCCCTTTCTGTTTTTTACCTCAAAGAGGCTTTCTGAAATTACAATTACCCTGTCACCATTTTTCATACTGATTCTCACGGGACTGGCAAAAAAATCATCATCACAGATATACCCATTGGATTTACTACTAAACCTGAGAAAGCTTATATTTCCATCCCTTATAAGGAGGGGGCAGGCCTTTCCTGCATTTATAAAGTTAAGCTCGCTCCTTTCAACATCAAGAAATCCCAGAAAAGCGGAAACCCTCCCGGCTGCACGCAGTGAACCTGAAACAATACTCCTGATTTTATCTACCATTACCACAAGATCTCTGGTATTATAATCAATGAGTGACCCAAGCATGGCAGATACCGCAACGGCCTTCATAGCTCCAGGAATTCCCTTTTCTCCAAGACTTCCAAGTGCAAAGACACAGCAATCATCATGACAGCTTTTAAAAAAATGAAAACCTCCTCCCAGTTCTCTTGCAGAAAAAGACCTTGCTGAAAAGCTGAAATTACCGGCATTATAATCAACATCCGGAGTAAGTGATTTCTGAATCTCCCTTGCGGATTTCAGCTCGCTTACAATTCTCTCCTCCTCTATGGCCTTTTGGAAGAAAATGGCATTCTGCACAGCAAGCGCTGCCTGATTTGAAAAAAGTCTGAAAAGATGCTCATCATTTTCATTAAAACCGTTTCTGTTCAGTGGATTAATTCCCTGAATAACCCCCAGAAGTTTACCCTTGAAAAGAAGCGGAGCACATATTATTGATCTTGTCACAAAACCGGTGTTCTGGTCAAACATTGAATCAAATCTTGAATCTGAGTAAACATCATTAACGACAAGGCTCTTGCGTGTTTCAGCAACATATCCGGCTATTCCCTGACCTATTTTAACACGGTACTTCTCCTGAAGCTCGCCTCCGGCTTCACCGAGTGCAACCTTAAAAACAAGTTCCTGACTCTCCTCATCAAAAAGAAGAAGAGAACTTGCCCCGGTATTCATTATACTCTTGATAGTCTCCATGATTATGGAAAGAAGTCTGTTTATGTTAAGGGTTGAATTGATTATTCCATTAATTTCAACCAGCCTGGAAAGATTTTCAACATAATTCTCCAGCTCTGATATTTTCTCAGGTGCTTCAATTCCCATTTTTAAAAACCGCCGTGTTCTATTTTTTCCTGCTGCTCTTGTTTTCAATTGAAGCCCTGATGAAATCCTTAAAAAGAGGATGCGGTTCGATCGGTTTGGACTTGAACTCAGGGTGATACTGTGTTGCAATATACCACGGATGATCTTTTATTTCAATAGTCTCAACCAGTGAATTCTTGGGATAAATGCCGCCCACTAACATACCATTAGACTCATATATTTCACGGTACTTCATTGTAAACTCAAACCGGTGTCTGTGTCTCTCCATTACACTGTCTGAACCGTAAATATCCTTTATCTTTGCTCCCTTCACAAATTCACATGGATATGCTCCAAGGCGCATTGTGCCGCCCTTCTCAACAATTATTTCCTGCTCCTCAAGGAGTGAAATTACAGGATGTTTTGATTGGGGGTCAAATTCAGTTGAATTGGCATTTTCAAGCCCGCATACATTACGTCCGAATTCAATGACAGCACACTGCATTCCGAGACATATCCCAAAGAATGGTATTTTCTCGGTTCTGGCATAATGTATGGTAGAGATCTTTCCTTCGATTCCCCTGTTTCCAAACCCCCCGGGCACAAGGATCCCATCTATATCGCTAAACTTTGACTTGAATGCCGCTCCGGCAAGAGATTCAATCTCTTCAGAATCCATTTTAACTATCTCAAGTTCCGCCTCGTTTGCAACCGATCCGTGCATAAGCGCCTCGTAAATTGACCTGTATGCATCCTGAAGCTGAATGTATTTACCAACAACGGCTATCCTAACCTTATGTTTTGGATTTTTATATGTTTTTATGAACTTGTCCCATTTAGGAAGTTTGATTTCCTTCACAGGTAAACCAAAATGTTCAAGAGTATTCACATCAAGCTTGTTCTTCCTGAACATATATGTAATTTCGTATATCGAGCCATTAACGTCTTCAGCTGCAATTACGTTCTTCTCATTAACGTTACAGAAAAGAGCAATCTTGCTTCTCATCTCATCATCCAGAGGCCTTGAAACCCTGGGGAGAAGAATATCAGGAATGATACCAATCTGCATCAGCTCCTTCACTGAATGCTGTGTGGGTTTTGTTTTCAGCTCTCCTGCGACAGAAATGGTCGGCACAAGAGTGAGGTGTATATTCATTACCCTCTCTCTGCCGAGTTCATGCCGTATCTGCCTGATCGTTTCAAGGAATGGAATAGATTCGATATCTCCAACTGTGCCTCCGATCTCAACCAGAACAAAGTCAGGATCTCCTTCACTTGCAACATCAAAAATTCTCTTCTTTATTTCATTGGTAATATGGGGGATAACCTGAACAGTGCGGCCCAGATAGTCACCTCTCCTTTCCCGCTGAATTACAGTATAGTATATCTGCCCTGTTGATACGGAGTTCTTTCTTGTAAGAATCGAGTTTGTAAACCTTTCATAATACCCGAGATCCAGATCCGTCTCGGCACCGTCTTCTGTCACATAAACTTCTCCGTGCTGATACGGGCTCATGGTTCCGGGATCAATATTTAGATATGGATCCATTTTTATTATGGATACTTTATAACCATGCCCTTCGAGAAGCAGGCCCAGAGATGCAACAGAAATTCCCTTTCCAAGAGAAGAACAGACTCCGCCTGTTACGAATATATACCTTGTCTTTTTATCAGTCATTTTCACACCCGTTAAACCATAAATTAAACAGCCATTTTATCGAAATATACCACATTGTAAACCAAAAATATTTTTTCTTGAAATAATTATCCCCTCTCAAAACAAGACTTGACATATTGAAATATCGCGAAATAATATAGATGAACCAAGTCAAGGGAAGATACCTGATATGAACGACAAAAGAAAATTCGCGCGGTTTGCATGCAAAATCAAATGTAAATTTATGTACTTTGAAGGCGACCCGGAAACAATAAATATCGAAACCGACAAAAAGACAAAAGGAAAGGGGCTTATTATCGACATAAGCCAGGGCGGTGCATTTCTTGTTAGCGATGAAAGACTTACGCTAGGTGTCCCGGTTTTTCTTGAATTCAGGCTCCCCGGGAAAAAAGAGAAAACTCTCGGAACAGTGGTACGTACTGGACTAATGAAAAACAATCCTTCCGAAGTTGCACAAAAATTTGCATCCTTTTCCGACAAAGGGGAAACATACATTGCTGTTGAATTTGAAAATCCCATTGATGAATTCCAGTCAGACCGTCTTTAATTCACCAGAGCAGTAACTACCATGAAGAAAAAAGTTATCCGAATTCAGGACATTTCCCAGATAGACACAGGAAAGATTTCTGTATATGATTTAAACAACAGATACATAGATCCAATGGGGAACATGTACGGCCTAAAATATGACAGAATCAGCCACAGGGTTGAAATCGTAAAGCTCCAGAGAATTCATACAAGTGAAATTCACTCCTATAAAAGAAAAATTTTTGAGAACAAAAGTCATGCAGCCGAACAGGATGAAACCGAAGACGAATATAGTACATCTGTCTCTGACATAAACACTGAAAATGACAAACTCTTTTTCGAACCCGATGTATTTATCGACTCTGTAATCAATGACTCCGACACACACAGAGAGAGAATAAAAGGGATAATAATGAACATTGATGAATCCGGCGTTTTCCCAAAAGAGAACAAATCCGAGTCACTGGAAATTGAGGGAATACTGAGAAACCTGGACATTGAAGGAATACAGCAGCTTGACAAACTTGAAAGCTATCACAGGGAGCTCACCAGTTTTCCGCGCTCCCTGACATATTACCAGGCCAAGATAGGCAAAGACGGAAGAGAACTTCTCGACCACCTCTCCAACAACAAGGAGAGAACCATGCGTTTTATATTCCTCTATGAAATGGAAGAGACAATAAGCAGAGTCTACAAAAATTTAAGGAAGCATCTTTTGACACTTGAAGAACTGCTGAAAAAGAAAAACATTGATGAAATCGCCGGCGTTACAAAACATGCGAAACAGTCATTCACCGACGCAGTGACCTCAATGACCAATACCATTGATGATGTTGATTCAACTCTGACCAGAACCAACCTTCTTAAAGAGTACGCCCTGAACAAAAGCAATTACTAGATTCTAACATTTACTGAGAAGCTCATAAAGCCATCCCTGAAAAATGAATTACCGCTACCGTTTGATGATGCGTACTCCGCCCTCCCGCTTATGCCGCCATAGTCAAGAGTCAGCCTGAAACCTCCGCCCAGGGACACACAGAAATCCTTGCCGGTTTCCATGAAACCGGCACTGTAGAAAACAGGCCCAAGAGAAAGGCCGGCCACGGGAGCAGAAAATCTGGAATAGATGCTGCATATACCCCTGCTGTCAAATCTTCTCAACCCGTCCCCGGCCGGGAACAGATGGTCATAGACATAACCGGCATCAGCAGAATAATTATTGTTCAGGGCAGTAAGGGCAAGTGACATTTCCGCAGCCATGACATTATCAATGACAGCGGCATTTTTGTGGGCTCTTATGTCAGTCTCGTAAAATGCCTCATGTCCCTGAATATGATATCCAAGGCGGAACCTGGCGGTGAGCCCCCATGCCTCACTGTAATCAAGCCTTTCCGGTTCCTTGAGTACTTTAAATTCAGCTTCAGACAGAATAGTTATACCATCATGACATAGGTTATCATCTGACTCAATTCTGTCTCCACCGGTTTTAAGAATACCCCTGAGAAAATCATCGAACAAATAAAAATCATACTGAAGCCTTATACCGCAATACCGAAATTCCCTGCCGTTTTCCGCTTCTGTTTCATCTATTTCGCCATAAGCAGCCTCCATGGCAAAACCTGATTTTTCACCACGGCGTATTTTGCCGGATAAATTATTTTTCCGGTTCCAGTCTCTTGCAAGGGATGACTCCGCTGCAGCCGAAACCTGTAGTGAATTATAAAAAAGAATATATTCTGCACCTGCCGATTCATGAAAAACAGGTTCCCTGTCCAGAAAGATGGACGAAAACTGTCTATGCCGCTTAAGAGACACATGCAGTTCAATTCGTCCGTCAGAAATCCTGACAATATCAGTTTTTACCGCTTGAACCGATGTTCTGGTTTTAAAAAGGGTAACCGAGGACCTGTAGTCAAATTCATTGTACATGCTGCCGGGCATTGTCACGACCTCATCAAAGACTCCTGAATCCTTTTCAGAAAAATTTTCTTTTACGACAGACGCAATAACCCCTTCCCAGAGAACAATATGAAGAACTCCGTCCTTGCCCATCCGGATCTCCTTCACATAACAGGCAGTATACCCCAGTGCATGATAGGCCCCGGTAATGGCTGCAGAGAGCCGTTTGAGATCAGAGACTGTCACAGATTCACCCTTTTCAGGGAGGAGAGAAGTTACATTTACAGTCCCTGAATATCCCGAAATATCTATATCTCGGACAGTTCTTTTTAACTCCGAAGATTGCCCATGTCCGGAAATCAGCACAGACAGAACAAGAGACAGCATAAACCTAGTACCCAATTTTCTTCACCTTCATTGTTCTGAGTATTCTGAATTTAAAGAGTTCATCTGAAGGAGATATATTGACCCTGTAGTTGGTGTACTCTGTAACCGTTTTCACAATTCCTCCCTTTCCGCGGGCATAGAGTATTATCCTGCCGGGAAGAGGGATCCCCTTAACGAGACTGTACCGGTCATATGTCTCCCTTATTATTTCCCGTCCATTTTTATCATGGATTATTTTTCTGACAGGTTTCGAGCCAGAATAATCAAACCACACAAGAATCCTGTTTCCCTCTTTTCTGTTGGTGACGGAAAACACATGGGCCCTGTTAAAGAGACCGTAAAATGTCATTCCCTCATAGCGGTAATCCATGATGTTCAGAAAACCCCTTCCCGGCAGCGAAGTTCCGTTCCCTTTAAGAAGACCTGTTTTTTCAGCTGCAGCTCCTGAATATAGAAAGAGATCTCCGCTTTCAGGAAAATACCAGTACAGGGCATGTCCGTCACAGACGACTCTCTGCACCGCAGGCTTCTCATAGAGAATGTTCATGCAGCCGCCCGAAGAAACAGTTATTCTGCCCTCAAACTCCTCCCTGCCCCCGTCACTGCCGGAAACAGTCTGTTTAATATCGGCAGTATAGGAGCGAAGTCCGCTGATTGTGTCAGAAAATTTTTTAAGAACAGAAAAGTCCTCACCGTGAAGGCCTGTAATCGGCAAAACCAGTGATGCTGCCAGTAGGATGTATTTAACATTTTTTAGCATATTTATATTTAATATTTATTGTTTTATTTTATTATTCAGTAAATATGACCATCATAAAAAAAATGCAAACATAAAAAATGGTCTAAAAATGATACTCAATGCGCTTTCAAAAAAAATCCTTCATAATACACTGATAGGTCAGAATAAATTTACCCCGGGAGATGGCTTCAGTATCGAAGGCATATCTCCTGCCGCATTCCCCTCAATAATTTCATCAATATTCATGAAGGAGAAAAGGCAGATACTCGTAGTGACCACGAAAGAGCACAAGCTCAATGAACTCTACAGCGACATGATCTCTTTTCTTGATGAAAGCCAGGTTTACAGATTCCCCTCATGGGGAACTATTCCATATGAATTCATGTCCCCAACAGAAACAGCAGAGAGGGACAGGATAACGGCCATATACAGGGCTCTGAGCGGTACACCTGCAGTATTTCTCACAACTGCCGAGTCACTAATGAGAAAGATACCGGAAAAGGAATTCTTTCTGAAAAAGGGACTGAATCTTGAAAAAGATGAAGACTACCCCTTTGATGATGTTGTTGAGACCCTTGCCCAGTACGGCTACACAAGGGAAACAAGGGTTGAATCCTACGGCCAGTTCTCAGTCAAGGGAAGCATCATTGACGTTTTTCTTCCAACCCTTGACAATCCCGTGAGACTTGACTTTTTCGGAGACACCCTGGATACGATAAGGGAGTTTAACCTTAATTCTCAGGTCTCCACGGGAATGAACAGATATGACAGCATCACCATTTACCCCCGGAAGGAACTTGTATTTTTCAGAACAGAAGAGGAAAACCTTAAATCTGCAATGAAGTCCGAAATAAAAGACAGATCCTCTCTTCCGGAAAGTATTGCAGCATGGCTCGAAAATGAATACACAGAAGGGGGAAACATCCCCGGAGCCGAAGACCTGTTCCACAAAATTATAGAAGGAGAGACATTCGATTGTTTTCTGAATGAGGACTCGCTGATAATCAATCTTGAGACTCCTGAACTGATAAGCGAAGAGAGAATTATTCTGAAGAACTATACTGAACTCTATGAGAAAAGAAAAAAAATAACACCGTCCCTTTCGGCTGATATACTTCTTGATGCCGGTAAAATTGATTCCCTCATAGAAAATTCCGTTAAGCTGCAGACATACAGAACTACCCCTGAAGCCCTTACCATGGATATAATGACACCTAAAAATTTTCAGGGGAAAATAAAACTCGCAAGAGAGGAGATGATCGAAAAAATCAGCAGCGGATGGGAGATCATCATAACAACCTCCTTTGAAGGGCAGGCCAGAAGACTCAGCGACCTATTCAGGGACCTCAACCCCGGCAGCGACTTCAACAGTTACGATGCCTCTTCGGGCTGCAATATACTTATATGCCCCTTAAGCCATGGAGCGGAATATGCCGAACTTAAAACCCTGGTACTGACAGACCACGAAATATTCGGCAAGAGCTACAGGAAAAGGAAACAGTTCAAGGACAAAAATTCCAGGCCCATTGAATCGTTCCTTGACCTTAAGCCCGGTGATTTTGTTGTCCACATCAATCACGGAATCGGAATTTTCAGCAAAATAGAAAGAATGTCCGCAGGAGGTGTTGAGCGTGATTTCCTTCTTATCGATTACAGTGACGGAGACAAACTCTACGTTTCCCTTGACCAGATAAACCTGGTTCAGAAATACATCGGCCTCGACGGCAGAAACCCGAAAGTCGACTGCCTCGGCAAAAAATCAGCATGGAACAAAATAAAGCAGAAAGTAAAGGAGTCCGTTGAAGAGATCGCAAAGGAGCTCATTAAAATATACTCAAAGCGGAATGCGCTGAAAGGGCACAGATTCCCCCCGGACACACAGTGGCAGGAAGAATTTGAATCCCTCTTTGAATATGAAGAGACACCAGACCAGATTACGGCCATTGAAGATACCAAAGACGACATGGAATCGGAAAAACCCATGGACAGGCTTATCTGCGGAGATGTGGGTTTCGGGAAAACGGAAGTTGCAATCCGGGCTTCATTCAAGGCTGTAATGGCAGGCAAACAGGTTGCTTTGCTTGTTCCGACAACTGTCCTTGCAATGCAGCATTTTGAAACATTCAGAAAGAGATTTGTGGACTATCCCATTAACATTGAAATGATGTCAAGGTTCAAGTCGCAGTCCCAGATCATTGAAACGAAAAAAAAGCTTTCGGAAGGAGAAGTCGACATCGTAATAGGAACCCATGCCCTCATAAGCAAGGATGTAAATATAAAAAATCTCGGACTTCTTGTAATCGACGAGGAACAGAGGTTCGGAGTAAAACACAAGGAACAGCTGAAAAAGTTCAGAACAATGGTTGATGTCCTGACCCTTTCGGCTACTCCGATTCCCAGAACCCTGCACATGTCTCTTGCCGGCATAAGGGACCTTTCCCTGATTACCACTCCTCCCGAGAACAGACAGTCTGTTGAAACATTTGTTCTTGAGGAGAATCCGGATGTTCTTCGCAAGGCAATACTTAACGAGATAGAGAGAAACGGACAGATCTTCTTTGTCCACAACAGGGTTCAGACAATTGACACCCAGATGATCCTGCTTGAAAAACTCGTTCCCGAGGCTACATTTGCCGTGGCCCATGGCCAGATGAACGAGCATGAACTTGAGGAAATCATGATTGATTTCATGCATCATAAATTCGATGTTCTCATAAGTACAACAATAATAGAATCAGGACTTGATATACCCAACGCAAACACAATTATCATAAACCGGGCTGATACATTCGGGCTGTCCCAGCTCTATCAGCTGAAAGGACGTGTAGGAAGGTCAAACAAAAAGGCTCACGCTTATCTTTTTTATCCCAAACATACCACCCTCACGGAAGATGCCCAGAAGAGGCTAAAAGTCATTTCAGAATATTCGGAACTTGGAAGCGGATTCAAGGTGGCAATGAAAGACCTGGAAATACGCGGATCGGGCAACATCCTTGGCAGGGAGCAGTCGGGAAGCATCATGGAAGTCGGCTTCGACCTTTACTGCCAGATGCTGAATGAATCTGTAAGAAAACTCAAGGGAGAAGAGTTAAAAAGCTACTTCAGGTCTTCTATTTTCATCAATACTGATTTTTATATTCCAGATGCATATATAGATGACGATAAACAGAAAATCGAATTCTATAAAAGGTTTGAATCATGCGAAACAGAATCTGAAGTCGATGTACTTGAGACAGAAATGATTGACCGCTTCGGATTCCCACCCCGTGAAGTAACAATCCTTGTTGATATTGAAAGGATAAGGACCCTTGCTTCAGGGCTCGCTATTGACGAGATACGTGAAGATTTAAAAAACTTCAGAATAAAAATCACAGAGGACTGCACCATTGAAAGAGAGATACTTGTTTCCGAAATTTCAAAGAACAAAAACATCACCATGGACGCAAAAGATCCTTCCATACTGCTTCTGAATATTGAAAAGCAGGACCTTGAAAAAAAGCTCGGGACTCTAAAAAAATGGTTGCAACAATTTTCACGTTAGAGTCAATGAAAATGAACAAATTATACTATTTTTAAGGAAATAAAAATGAGACCAGTAAGTATTATTTCAGCAATTCTTGCAACATTTATCATCCTTGCAAGCTTTGCATGTGAGGGCGGCTCCGGGAAATGGGCGGCAAAAATTGACGGAGATGTAATCTCAATCAAGGAATTAAATTCATTCTATTACACACAGAACAAAATCCTTACAAACCTTGAAAAAAATGAAGATATAGATAAACTTGCCACAGACCCGAGATACGCAGCAAATCCATACCTGAATAAGGGACGTTTCCTTGAGCAGCTGATTTCACAGAAACTCCTCTATAAAAAAGCCATGAGTGATTCAGATGTCAATAAAGACGAACTCAAGACTCTGGTTGAACTGACAAAACTACAGACAGTGTCACAATACTATCTTGGTAAAAAACTTAAAGACAGAATCGTTGTTACTGATGAGGAAGTTAACAAATTCTATAGCGCAAACAAGAAAAGATTTGCCGGCAGAACAGCAAATGAAGCCACAATGATGATAAAACAGCAGATATTTTCCTATAAATCAAGACAGGAAGCTAACAAATACCTGATGGAACTCACAGCCCAGAGCAAAGTGAACAAAGAAGGTTTCGCAGAATACATGAAAGAACAGGCAAAAAAATCTGCTCCAAAATCTGAACCTAAAAAAGAGGAACAGGAAAAAAAAGCTGAAAAATAATTTACAAAACTAAACCTTCAGAATCTTCCATTGACTGGAGGCTGATGAAAATAATTTTCATCAGCTTACAGTTCAATGCATAATTTCTTAAATATATATTGACACTTTTTAAATATAGTGTTATATAACTATAAAATACAGCATATAATGTAAAAATGATTCGGAGCAAATAAAGTACTATGAAATACATAATAAAGCTTACATTAACCATACTTTCTGCATCATTCTTTTTATCATGTTCAACCCAGAAGGGACTCATGTATTCATCTTCAACAGTTCCTGCCGGTTCAAGAATTGCTGTAATTATAGATTCCCCAAATAATATCAAAAATGCAGTACTGGTTTCATTTATGAAAAAGGGCTTCAGGGTCAAGGCCTTCAATTCTTCAGATCTTTACACTCAAAGGGAAATCTTTGATATCAGCGATTTAAAAAGAATATCATATGAAATCGATAATGACAGCCTCCCTACTCTTGAAAAGACCTATGAAAACGCATATAAATTGCACATATACAATTTCGAGCTAAATAAGGCTGAATATCTCAACAAAATAAGAACCCAATGGGATGTTGAATACCTGATACTTCTGGATTTAAAGGATTGGGAGTCGGTTTCATGGGCCCGTGTCATAAATCTAAGAACTCTTGACCTGAATTTCATTGAAAACTATCCAACAAAATATTCAGATAATCTTGAATCAATAGTAAATCATTTTATTGCCAGCATCAGCGGAAGATGATACTCTTTAAAAAAATTACATTTGTTGTTCCATTATTTTTTGCTTTTGCAGTATTGTCCTATTCCGATGTGCAGGCATCCACTTCTGCTTCAGTAGGTTACTTTAACAACAAATCAAATGATACCAGACTCAATTATCTTGAAGTTGTTCTTCCAAATTCGCTTAATACCGCACTGAAGCAGAAATTTAGAATCAAGTCACGCTCCCCGCGTATTCTGGCAGAAAATCTAAAGAAAGATGATCTTCTTCTCAAAAAACAGTACTCGGAAATAGAACTACCAAAACTGTCAGAAAGCCTTGATACGGATTACTTTATCTACGGAGACTTTGAAGTTGCCGGAAAAAACATGATTAAACTCGAAGTGAACATTTATGAAGTTAATTCCTTCAGAATTTTTACATTCACGGATTACGGACATCTGGAAACGGAAATATTCAAGTTCATAGACAGAGTCGCAGCCCAGATCAATGGAATTATAAGTGATGAAAAAAAATATTCAGGAGAGGTAATAAAAAATAATTCAGCTATCGGCATAATAACAAATCTTTCCGGAAAAGATCTCAATGAGCTGTACTACGGCTTTATGAAACAGAACTATTCTGTAAAAAATTTTCAGGGGAACACCCTTAACAATATTATATCAGAATGCACAATAAATAATTTTTACTATATGTCTTCAGATTATGCTTCATACAGACTGATCGCAAGGAAGGAAGACGTAAAAATGTTTTACAACGTCTGGACCGAGAAAAAACAGATGGATGAGCTTCTTAATCTTAAAAGAATCTATGATAAATATGCCTTTAACTTCACGAAAACCCAAAATGCTTTTATTGACAAAATAAACAGCATACCAAATACAAAAATTGATTACCTCATAATAATAGGTTTTGACGATGATCATGAAACTGCCTGGATCAGATGTATTAATATGTCAAACAAAAGGCTCATATATACACAATCAGAAATTGAATCAGACACAGTAAGTAGTATAACCCAAAAAATTATTGATGGCCTTCAGGGAAAACAGAACAAAACAAAATAAAATATCTACTTCAATTTTCTTAGTATGACTTCCGATTTTTTATAATCTCCATTTTTGCGGTATAACCTTATCAGGGACATTAAAACATCTCGATCCCTGTGTCCATACTCAAATGCTCTTTCCATAAAAAATACTGCCCTTCCGAGATTACCCTTCTTCTCAAATAGCAGTGAAATATAATAATTTATTTCCGATCCTATATAACCATTTTCAAATGCGTAATTAAGCATTCTTTCCGCCTCAGGGTATCTATTGTAATGATAAAGTGCAACGCCGTAATAAAAGGCAAAATTCGCGTCATTTAAAGCAATTCCTTTATCATACATGAGCAAAAGATCACCATAATTTTTACTTCTGAGAATAAATTCAGCAATTTTCCTGTTCTTCAAAAACACAGAATATTCAGCAGCTCCGTTTATTGATGCTATGTAAAGTTCCGCTGCCTCGGTATCCATATTTTTCATGGACATTGCTGATGAAACAACAAGTTTCATATTATTACTGAAAAAAGCCCCATCACTTCGGTACCTGGAGATAACCTTTTCATACTGTTTCTCCTTATATAAGTCCAATATCAACTTTTCTGTTTTACGGGAATCAAAAAAGATACTGCTGTATATTTTATTATAAAATGTGTTAAATTCGCGACTATAGTAAAATGATAAAAATACAGAAGCCCCGATAAAACCCGCCAGAAATAAAAACTTTATTAATAACCTCATAATCACCTGTTTAAATATCGCAGTTATTTTATATTTAATTCTTGATAAATATAACTATCCTAATTATTTTTACAAAAAAATCAATTTTTTTACAAAACTCAACGTACTATTTATAATCAAGGTGAACATGATCAGAAAAATAGCAACAATCATATTTTTGTTTATTTCAGTTAACTCCTTTGCCATAACAGGAGATGAGGCACTGGCAAAATTTCAGAGTAGAATGTATGCCTCAGGAAAGCTTACCGGAATTATCTCCTGGGCGACCGGAAGTGGCATGACTTATACAGGAAGTTTTAAATACCTGAATCCCGGAAAAATTTATGTCAAGTTCAGCAATCCTTCAGGGAAAACAATTGTATCAAACGGGCGCAAGCTCTGGGTTTATTCTCCATCAAGCAACATAGTCGGTGTTCAGGACCTGGGACATGGAGGATCTGGAGGTATTGCTTCATTGACCAAGGGTTACCTTGCAATTGTTACAGCTCAGGGTTCAAACGGCTACACGATTAAACTCAAAAACAATGAAAGATCTTTTTCGGAAATTATAATCATGACTGATTCGACTTTCTTTCTAAAAAGAGCAATATTCAAAACCAAGGACGGTATGGCATATAATTTTTCCATATCAAACATCAGCACCTCTGCCGCAGTTGTGCCTACCATCTTTAGTTTCGACGTGCCTGCTAACGCACAGGTTGTAAAAAATCCACTGGATATCCAGTAGACAGAGAGGTTTAATTGAAAAAGAGATTTTACAATTTCATTACTGCATTTTCTCTTTTTTTCGGATTCAGTCAAGCTCTCGGAGCTGAAGAGTCAGCCGCATTGAATTACACCTATCTTGGTCCCATCATGTCAATAGGCTACAGTTCTGTTGAATACAGCAAATGGGATGATTCAGAATATAAAGCAGTAAGCTCCTCCGGCATAAACTACTCCGGAGGAGTTGTTCTCTGTATTTTTGCAGGTAATTATCTTGGTGATACTAAAATCAGATATGCCTACGATGGAACGGATGATTCAATGACCTACGCAGAATTTTCATTCTCCGCCAAATATCTCTGGAAATTAAGCAATGCAATGAATGCAGGCCTGGGCTTGGGGGTTTATTGCGAAACCCCCCCTTCAAATAAATCTCACAATGGTAGTGCGGGATTGGAACTTCCCCTTGCACTGATAGTTGATACTTCCATAAATACTAAACTGTATACAGAGATCAGCCTCAAATACGGCTCATACGGGTTGGGAGAAGACACATCCCGCCTATACTATGGCTGTTCGGTCGGTTTCATAATTAAGGTCGGACGAATATAATAAACTTCAGAAAGGGCCTGAAACTTCCATCTGCACACATATTCCTCTTCACTGTAATAAATATACTTGCTGTTAAATTTTCATATTCAGTATTCCCTGATGCTCTTTATGCAGTTCCCCTACTTATACTCTCGTGTTTCAGCCTGTACATTCTTATTAAAATAACTTTACATAAAAATTTTTACAGAATTTTCTGTCTTTCAGCAACCGCCACAGTTTTTTTAATAATTTCAATAAGTTTCATACTAAGATTCACTCCGAACAAAATGGAAAATTTGCCGGATTCTATTTCAGATTTCTACCTAAATGTGAGCAAAACAGAGAGGGATTTAACAAAGACAATTATATACGGAGTTACAGTAATCGATCATAGAAAAATATCTGTCTGCCTGAGATATTTCGGCAATGAAACAATATCCCCGGATGATCTTATTTCCGTAAAAAGTTCCGTAAAGAAAATCGAGTCATCAAATTCAAATACCATAGAAAGATATTTACTCCGGGAAATTTACTTTGAGGGTAACGTCTTTTATAACTCACTTAACATTGTC
>QKCL01000061.1 GCA_003246895.1 Spirochaetota bacterium
GTTCGCTGTCAGTTTGTTTTAAAAAATATATGTTATATCATCGTTATTCCGGATATTTCCTGAATCGATTAAAAAATCTATCTGTGAAAATCCAGGCCTTTATCCGTGTCCATACTTCGACGCTGCTCAGCACAGGTCTGTGGTAATTCTTTTAAAGGGTATGCTCATCCCTCAGCTTTCGGAACAACAGTCTCTCATCCACAAATATCATTCATGGATGATTCAAAAACTCTTTAAAAAATCAATCCGCCGCCATTTCTTCTCCATATAGTGCAAAAAAAAATTGACATCTCTGGACCTCCCACCCGATTATAGTGCCTCGGGAAACTTTGTAAAACTCCCTCCTGTTAATCGTCAGGGTAAAAAAAGACAAAAGCAGATCCTTTCCGAAAAAAATATTATCACCAGTAATGGAGGCTTACATGTCATTCAGCCCGTATCTATCTACAACATTTACAAATACCAAACTCAGAACACCGGATAATGTATGCGACATTTCGGGAATGTGTTCAGTCTGTTCAGACAAATGCACGGGCCTCTGTGAAGTAGGATTATCCGCTGTGAGAGGAATAGAAGCAACCTACCCATACGGAACAACGACACAGCAGTTTGCCTCTGAGAAAAAATACCCCTTTGACTTTTCACATTTCAACATCAACGGCCGGGTATTCGGAGCATATGGAGCGGCAGAGGATACAGAGAAAACATGTGTCGATTCGGCTGATATAACTTACGAGATCGGAGATGAACACAAGATCCGGCTAAAGTCCCCCATCATACTGCCTGCAATGGCGAAACTGAACTGGCAGGACTACTATTCCGGAGCAGCCATGGCAGGGGTCATGGTGGTCATAGGTGAAAACGCAGTAAACAAGGATGAATCCTTAAGGCATGACGAGAACGGCAAGGTAACCCATGCACCGATCCTTGGTGAAATGATCGACTGTTTCAGAAAGTATGACAGGGGATTCGGAGATATCGTACTGCAGGTCAATGCCGATGACATCGCTGTGGGCTCAGGAGAATATGCCCTGAAAAACTTCGATCTGAAAACCATTGAAATCAAATTCGGCCAGGCTGCCAAGGGTATTCAGCATGTGGCTCCGGTTTACTCATACGAAGAGGCTCTGGCCATAAAGAAAAGGGGATACCTGGTTTTCCCTGACCCTCTTGAAGAAGGGGTAAAGGAAAAGTTTTATGAAGGAGAGGGATTTCACTTCATGCTCTACGGCCGCCTGCCCATGTGGAACGAGTCCAGCCTTAAAGAAATAATAACACGATACAGGGAACTCGGAGCGGAAAACATATTATTCAAGATGGCAGGATATGACAAAGAGGATATCAGAAGGGTCATCCGGATTGCTTCAGAAAACAGAATATCCTTAATTACTTTTGACGGAGCCGGAGGCGGCACAGGCCACAGCCCCTGCAAAATGATGAATGAATGGAGTTATCCGACAATTGATTTAATTAACATTGTAAACTCAGTTATAAATGAAATGCGTAAAGAAGATAAATGGATTCCGGAAATAGCCATAGCAGGAGGGATTGCCATGGAAGATGCTGTATTCAAGGCAATTGCCCTTGGTGCTCCAAACATTAAAATGGTCGGAATCGGCAGAGCTGCCATGACTGCTGCAATGACCGGCAAAAACACAGGAGAACTTATTGAAAAAGGCAAGATACCGAAATCATACCTTTCTTTCGGCAATGAAGCAGATACTATTTTCCACGATGCAAAGTATATCAAAGGCATATACAAGGATATAGAGGAACCGATATCCTATGGAGCAATCGGCCTCTATTCTTATATTAAACGGGTATCTTTTGGAATGAAACTCTTAATGACCCTGAGCCGGAAATTCAGTCTAAAATATATCGACCAGACAGACATTATTCCTCTGACAAAAGAGGCCAGGGAATATTTATTGGATATCAGAATTTAAAATTCATCCAGCTGACGCTGGAGATCCCCGGTGAATTTAAAAAAGATCCCCACCCCCGCTTCGCTCGATGTATATCATGCCCTGTGGGTACACAGATTTCAAAAGAAGATGAACACAGATGGTTTTCTCTCAGTTTGTTTTAAAAAATATATTTCATATCATCGTTATTCCGGATATCTCCTGAATCGATTGAATAATCTATCTGTGAAAATCCGATCCTTTATCTGTGTCTATCTGTGGTCATCCTTTCACTGGGAATTGGGAAAGATCCCCACCCACTTCGATAGATATATATCATGCCCCGTGGGTACACAGATTTCAAAAGAAGATGAACACAGATGGTTTTCGGTCAGTTTGTTTTAAAAAAATAAATTTTATACCATCATTATTTCGATAATAAAATCTTTATTCCAAATATCTGCCAAATCGATTGAATAATCCATCTGTGAAAATCCGGGCATTTATTCCTGTCCATACTTCGACGCTGCTCAGCACAGGTCTGCGGCAATCCTTTCAAAGAGAACACTCCTTCAAAACTGTTTGACGAAAACAATAGTCCCGGAAAGAATATATTCCCTGAAACCCATAACCGATACAGAAGGATACTCATGTCATTCAAAGGCCTTGAACACCATCTCGAAAAGAATCTCTACAATACCCCCAAGGGCCCGATCCGTCTGAATGTTCTGTGGGAAGACATGCTGCTCTCCCTCCCCCAACTGAAACACAGTCCCATGACAGTTCTTGATATAGGCGGAGGAGCGGGGAAAATGTCAATAAAGCTTGCAGAGCTGGGGCACAGAGTAACGCTCTGTGACGCATCGGAGGAGATGCTGAACATTGCAGAGGCTAATATAAGAAAGGAATGCCCTGAACCGGACATCAGGCTCATACATTCTGAGATTGACAGCCTTCACATGCAGGTCCGTGAAAAATTTGACCTTGTACTCATACACGGGGTTCTGGAATGGATTGATGACCCTGAAAGGGCATTCACATCTGCTGCTTCATTTGTGAAGGATGGAGGCTTTATGTCCCTGCTTTTCTACAACATGGACAGACTCATACTGAAATGCGGAATTCACGGCCACTTCAAACGCATACAGACCGGAACCTATATCAGGATGGGCCAGAAGAAAAAGCTCACACCCACAAACCCTCTGCGCCAGTCAGACGTGGACGGGTGGATTAAAAATGAAAAATTAGAAACTGTCTCAAAGGCAGGTATACGGATTTTCTATGACCTCTTCAGAAACGAGGAGTGCTACAGAAACCGTGAAGCGGAACTTGAAATAATTGAGAAAACCTACAGCCGCATGGAACCCTATGCATCCATTGCCCAGCACATTCATCTGGTATGCAGAAAAATCAGTGCCACCGGCGATAAATGATACTCCTGTATTTTTATAATGTTAAATTACCCTGTAAAATTTAACTAAACGATTAATTACTTGAAATATTAACCCTATAAAAAACAATGAACTCAATAGAGAAAGTATAATTGTCAGCACACAGAGAGTGCAATTAAACAGATTGTGCGGAAAATTCATGACTACGGAGTGGACATAATATATGGAAAAGACAGGTCTTGTAATTGAGGGAGGCGGTCTCAGAGGACTCTTTGCAACGGGGGTTCTCGATCTGTTTCTTGAAAAGAACATCTCCTTCCCATACATAAATGCGGTATCATTCGGAAGCATCAGCGCATTTTCATATATCGCCAGGCAGATGGGCCGCACAAAAAGGGTTGTGGATAATTTCATCAATGACCCGAGATACATGAGTTTCAGAAATCTTATCAGGGAGGGAAACCTCTTCAGCTCTGAATTTGTATACAGAACCGTTCCTGAGGAGCTTGCTGTTTTTGACAAAGACGCATTTCTCTCATCAAAATCAGTTTTCAATATCACGGTAACAAACTGCAGTACAGGTGAAGCGGAATATCTTGAAAAAGGGACACTCTCAGAAGAGGGCCTCCGCGCAGCACTGAGGGCAAGCGCCAGCCTCCCCTTTTTATCAAAAATGGTAAAACTAAACGGCTCACTGTTCCTTGATGGAGGGCTGGCAGATTCAATCCCCATAAAAAAAGCGGTAAGTGACGGCTACAGAAAAAATATTATAATACTCACCCGGGACAAGGGATACAGAAAGAGTCCGGGTAAACTCATGGGACTGGTCAGATTCATATACAGAAGATATCCCAAAATAGCACAGGCAATTGAAAACAGGCACAGAATTTACAATGAGACCCTTGATTATATTGATGAACTTGAAAAGAAAGGGGATGCCCTTGTCATTCGTC
>QKCL01000054.1 GCA_003246895.1 Spirochaetota bacterium
AACTTGAAAAGAAAGGGGATGCCCTTGTCATTCGTCCGGAAAAGGGCATTAAAACAGGAAGGCTTGAGAGGGACCTGAAGAAACTTGACAATGTCTACAGGCACGGCATTGAAACAGCAAAGGCCAGACTTCATGCCATAAAAGATTTTATCACAGAACCATGACACATATATTTTTTAAACAGGATCATGTATAATGAGCAGAACAGGACTTATAGTTGAAGGCGGCGGACTCAGGGGGCTCTTTGCATCGGGGGTACTTGACGTATTCATGGACAACAGTATTGAATTTCCATACGTCAATGCTGTGTCATTCGGCAGCGTCAATGCATTTTCATATATCTCAAAACAGAGGGGCCGTACCAAGAAGATCATGGACGATTATATCAATGACCCGCGATATATGGGGTTCGGAAATCTCTTAAAAGAGGGGAACCTCTTCGGCACAGAATTTGTCTACAAAACAGTTCCCGACTTCCTGAATGTTTTCGACATGGAAACATTCAGGAAGTCAAAAACCAGATTCCACATTACTGCCACAGACTGCAGAACCGGAAAACCTGCATATTTTGAAAAATCAGATCTGGAGAAAGAGGAACTTCTTGAAGCCCTCAGGGCAAGTTCAAGCCTCCCCTTCATTTCAAAAATGGTTCCCATAAGGGGCGGGCTCTACCTTGACGGAGGCCTGGCAGATTCAATACCCGTGAAGAAGGCCATGGAAGAGGGATACAGAAAGAATATTATAGTTCTCACAAGAGACAGGTCATACAGAAAAAGCCCGGGGAAATTCAGGGGCATGATCAAATGGGCATACAGGAAATACCCCAACGTTGCAGAAGCCATGATAACCAGATACAGAAGATACAATGAGACCCTGGATTTCATTGATGAACTTGAAACGAAAGGTGATGCTCTTGTAATACGGCCGGAAAAGGGCATTAAAACCGGAAGGCTTGAAAGGGACCTGGAAAAGCTCGACAGAATATACAGTCACGGGGTGGAAAAAACAGTAAATCTACTCAATGAAATAAAGGAATTCATGAAGTAAATTTACTGTTCAGAAAAAATAAGCTCAATCTTCGAGTTCCATCTTTTCAACACAATTTCTGCAGACGCATGCGCTGCCGTCGGCCTTTTCGTTATTATAGATTTTCATGCGGACCTTTTCAGAAAAGTTGTAGGTCATGCACCAGCAGGTTTCAGGCTCCTGACCGTTTGCTATTGCGCAGTTGTTTTCTCCGCCGCAGATTGGGCAGAACTTTGCCTTTTCATCTCCCATATTCACCTCTCAGGGGCAGGCAGACTTTTATTCCGGAAAGAGCGGCCATGTCCGGTTCCCATGGACAGCGGAAGTATGAGACTGCACCTTCACCGCAGAGAATGTAACCGCAAGGGACACCCTGCCCTCTCCTGCAAAATATGCTCACCCTGTTACTTGATTATTTTACAATTGATGTCTTTTAACACATGGAGGCCCGGTCTGTCAACAACAGAACAGAAGATCCGCCGGCCCCATGGATGATAATTATTCAGGCTTCACTGACACTACCCCGGTTTCATGGCAATCCCATTACAGACGGACTTTATGCATATGGGCGGCATGTAATCTTGGAATGAACAGGGTCTTAAAAAACAAAAAACCACATTCGTGGTTTTCTGTTTTAAAGTGAAGAGATGCTTAACCTACAAGAGACTTAATGTCTTCATCAACTTCTCCGATACCTGCGATGCCGAATTTTTCAACAAGAACATTTACCACAGTGGGTGAGAGAAATGCCGGAAGTGTGGGCCCGAGATGTATGTTCTTCACACCAAGATATAAAAGGGCAAGAAGAACAGTCACCGCCTTCTGTTCATACCAGGCAATGTTATAAACTATGGGCAGATCATTGATGTTCCCGAGCCCGAAGACCTCCTGGAGTTTCATGGCAATGACAGCAAGAGAATATGAATCATTACATTGTCCCGCATCGAGCACACGGGGGATTCCCCCTATGTCACCAAGATTCAGCTTATTGTATCTGTATTTGGCGCAACCGGCTGTGAGAATTATCGTATCATGGGGCAGTTTCTCTGCAAATTCTGTATAATAATTTCGTCCCTTCTGCCTGCCGTCACAGCCTGCCATTACAACAAACTTCCTGATTGCACCGCCCTTAACGGCATCAACAACCTTGTCTGCAAGTGCCAGAACCTGGGCATGCGCAAATCCACCCACAATGGAACCCTTTTCAAGTTCATCAGGGGGAGAGCATTTCCTTGCCGCTTC
Organism: Spirochaetota bacterium; assembly: GCA_003246895.1. Taxonomy (GTDB): domain Bacteria; phylum Spirochaetota; class UBA4802; order UBA4802; family UBA5550; genus SZUA-423. The sequence goes on from QKCL01000054.1 coordinate 2,269, forward strand.
TATTACTGCTGAAAAATCCTTTTCTCCCCCCTCTTCCCTGTCCGGAATATGCGCCACACCTGGGTATGCGGTATTGCCTGTAGTGAAGACCCTGCCTTTATACGATTCCTTCGGAGGTACAAGACAGTTTGTTGTCATGAGTATTGGCCCGTTAAATGACTCAAACTCCCGGTCCTGGAGCCACCATGAATTTCCGTAATTGCCGATAAAGTGTGAGTACTCCTTAAACGCCGGATAGTAATTGGCAGGAAGCATTTCTCCATGGGTATATACATCCACACCAGTTCCTTCTGTCTGTTTTAGAAGTTCCTCCATATCCTTAAGGTCGTGGCCGGATATGAGTATTCCCGGATTTTTGCCGACACCAATATTAACCTCGGTAATTTCAGGATTCCCGTATGTCTCAGTGTTTGCCCTGTCAAGAAGCGCCATGGTCTTTACTGCAACCTCTCCGGTCTTCATTACAAGTGAGATCATGTCATCAAGGGGGAGATCTTTTCTTGTTGAAGCCATTCCTTCAATGATGAAATCGGTTATTGAATCATCCCTGTATCCAAGGACTGCCGCATGATCTGCGTATGCCGCTATACCCTTGATGCCGTAAACAAGCAGCTCCCTCAGAGACCTGACGTCATCATTCTCAGTTAAAAGGACTCCAGAATTTTCTGCCTTTAAAATAAACTCTTCTTTTGTGGAACATGAAAAATCGGCTGAATCATCACCGATGGCACTGGCAATATTCTTTTTCAGTTCATCCCTTATGGCAATGCCTTCCCTGATTATCTCAATTAATCGATCATCGTCAAAACTGACATTTGTCACTGTTGTAAAGAGGGCCTTAATAAGGTAATCCCTTACTTCAGCGGAGACATCTCCGTTTTTTTCCGCAGCAAGAGAGATCCCCTTCACTGTGTATATCAAAAGATCCTGCAGATTTGCTGTATCGTTCTTTTTGCCGCACACACCGTTCACGGTGCAGCCTGAATTTTTTAAAGTTTCCTGACACTGATAACAAAACATATGACACCTCCATATATTTTTTACTAATAGTTCTTTCCCGCAGCCTTTATATTGGCTGCATCGAAGGCATGGCATGGCGTAACTCCATATACCATTCCGCATTCAGGGCAGATACCTTCAAATGTCTCCATTAAGAATTCACTGCCGCACTCTTCGCACTTCATATCAACAGGCACAGGCATAAACTGTGAATCAAATCCCATGGACCGTATTTTATCCACTACCTGCTTTCCGCTTTCAAAAGTTCCTGAACATCCGTCATGCATGGTTTTTCTCCTTTGCTGTTATTTTATTTCAGAGAGTATCTCTCCCGATCTCAGAGCCGTACGGTATGACAGAATCTTTCTGTCAAGTTTCTCCAGCTCCACAAGGATTGACCTCTCCTCATCTGTTGTTTCTATTATTCCGGCGATACCGCCGTTTTTGATTACTATTCTTTTGTCTCCCATGAGGGCAAGAATTGGATCATGGGTTGCCATGAGTACGATCTTCTCCTCAGTTAAAAGAAGGGCCAGCGCCTTCTTGCGGTCAATGCCGGCATTCTCTATCTCATCAATGAGTATGATGGGAGACCTGCTGAGGATTGCAGTGTCGGCAATCATGAGAGCCCTGGACTGGCCGCCGCTGAGACTGGTTATGGCTGTCTCAGGTGTAAACTTCTCGCCGGCAAGTTCATTGCCCTGTTCAATTATCCTTGTGATTACATTTTCAGCATCCTCAACCATTCGGCTCTCTGCATGAAGTTTAATAAACTCATACACAGTAAGGTCCATGACAAAGTTCATGTTCTGTGACAGCTGGGCCACAAGTTTTGTTGAGGTTGAGAACCGCCACTTCGCATCGGGCACTTCTCCGTTTACCATTACCCGTCTTCCCGTCGGTGTGTCAGCCTGAGCAACCCATTCGATATCACCGAGAAGCCTGCTCTTTCCGGAACCGGTGGGCCCTACGATGGAGATCACCTCTCCCCTGCTGATTTTAAGATCACTGAAGCCTTCAGGGTTACCCGACTTGTCCCTGCCCGGATGAATAGTAATGGAATGTATCTTCTCGTCTTCGGAAAGAAATGAAAGCATCTGGTTTATGAACTCCGCTAGATTTTCACAGACCCTGTCAAAATCAAGAACCATGTCCTCTGTTTCATCAACACTATAGGAATCAAAAATCTCCTTCAGTGTCATATTCATGGCAGTTCCGGTTTCTATACCGTTATCCTCAAAAAATGATACCGTAAAGGGATAATCATCAATGAGGTCACATAACTTTATACAGCCTATATCTTCTTTCCTGATCATTTCTTGTCTTCCATATCTATTTTTCTCACATTACCCATCTGATAATCCTGTCCGATTCTTGTCTCACCGAGGCAGTATGAACATAAGGCCGAAGGCATGGGGAACCTGAGTTTTTTGCCCAGAAGAGTTTCGAGCTTCTCATCCTCCATGTAAATTATTGTACTGAGTTCATAACATCCCTGACCAGTGAGGCCGTTGATATTCATTATTACAGCAGATGGATTTACCATATTGACCCTTGCGGCAAAGACTTCCCTCTCGGCCTGGGAAACAATATCTCCCTTTGTGATGACAACTATATCAGCTGACTTAAGCATTGGCCCGATTTTTTTCGGTGTGTTCACGCCGCTGAGATTGTCAATTACACATACAGCCCTGACCTCTTTTATATAGGGTGAACACCTGTTGCAGAGCCCGGCCGATTCGCTTATCAGTACATCAAAACCATTATCAAGTCCCCACTGAAGAACTTCTTCAATGTTGCTGACAAAATAGTGATCAGGGCAGAGAGAGCCGGAGATTCCCTTTTTGACAGGAACACCCGCCTTCCCGTAGATAACATCATCGTCAGTATAAAGGCAGTCAAACTTCGCAACACCCACTGAAAGTCCCCGCTGTTTCAGGGAATCTATTGTTTTTAATATTACAGATGTCTTCCCCGATGACGGTGGACCGGAAAAAGTTACAAGATTCATTGTGCTGCACCTCCGGTTTCGGAATTAAATATATCCGTACAATGCCTTATGAGTTGTGAAATATCACTTGAGTATATATAATCCCACCCAAGCCACATGAAGGGGCTCTTTTCCGGAACCCTGTTTTCAACTTCCGGATTTACACTTGGGAACAGGCCGTTATGCGCCAGTATCTCTCCGACTTTCCGGGATGCAAAGAAGTCTATTACAGGCTGAAGTTCATCTATTCTCCTTTTCTTTGAAAGAAGAAATATTGGGCTGATTATTGCACCATCCTCGGGCCATACAGCCTCCATGGAACTCCCCTCCCTTACCATCTTTGTAAAGAAATAGGGCATGATTGTTACTATGGGTCTGCTCACACTCCTGCGTTCACTTTTAACCATCTGCGACGGATGCATTGATTCAAGAAGGCTTCGGCCAAGTTTTTTCACGCCCTCATCTCCGTATACTTTATGTATATTCAGAAGTATTCCGTTGAAAAGGTCAAAGTCTCCAACCGGAAGAGATACCCTCTTCTCAAATTCAGGTTTCATTATATCCGCCCAGGTTTTCGGCATATCCCTTTCGCCCAATTCATCCCTGTTTACAAGGAATACCGCAGGCACAACCCCAATCATTCCGTAATGACCCTGGGGGTCCTTAAGTTTTATATCATCAAAAATTCTGTTGAACCTGTCTATTCCTGTTGTGTCACTGAACACCCCTGCTTTCTTGAACTTTCCGATCATTTTCTCATCAAAGAACATGTCAAACCCTGCGGAGATGAACAGATCAGGAAGATCATCTGCATTCTCTGTATCTTTAATATTCTCCTCAACCCACTGAAGCCCCATTGAAGCAGCCTTAAGCTCATAGTTCAGTTCAATACCCAGATCCCTGGTTATGGAGCCGGCAAATTCAGTGAAATTCTCAAGCAGAGGAACACGTACAGGGCATGGAAGAAGCCCCACTATGTTCAGGCCCTTTTCTTTTTTCTCTGCATTCTCCGACAATGTCACATCACTGCTCAAAGATGATTCAATGGCTTCCCTGAGTTTTGAACTGAAAAGCTCATAGTCAATTTTTTTCATGACAAGGGCGGTTTCAAGATCAATGGCACGGCCAAACCTTTCCCGCTGTTCCAGACTCTCCATCTGGGAAAACCCGTTATTAACAAATACAGCTATTGTATCTGGGTACCTTTCAGTTATATCTGCAAGTTTTGTCTTTTTATTAAAGTATTCCATATATAATCTCCACTAGCTCCCTTGAAAATCTGAGAGTTTTATATCCTTCAGAAGTTCATAAACTTCACGCCTTATTTTTGACATTCTCTCATCAAAGATACATTTTGAAAAACTGCAGTTCGTGCGTGACAGCGGGCAGCCGGTCATCTCCACCTTCGACTCGATTATCTCATATATATCCAGAAAAGTGATTGCCTCTGCGGACCGGTTCAGAACAAAACCGCCTGCAGGCCCCCTGACAGAAGAAATAATACCCGCCTTGGTAAGTTTCTGGAAAATCTTTGCAAGATGTGCCTCTGAGGCGCAGAGTTCATTTGCTATATATTTCACATTAATCCTCTCTGGAGCCTTTTCCGCAATCATGGCAAGACCATGAAATGCAAGAGATGCTCCTTCCGAAAAACCTAATAAATTGTTCATAAAGACTCCATGACTTTATTTAACTATTTAGGTATTCAAATACCTAAATAGTTAAATAAAGTCAACCAAATAATCCTTTTTTTTAAAAATACTTAGAAGCAAAACAATCCTATGGAATGCATAATTAAAGGAGTTTTCTCTATGAAAATTCCGAATTAGATAAACCTTAAGGCATGATGTAAAATGTATAATCAGCAGATACACAGAATGGACTCACAAACCGCCCCTTCATTATTTTTAAATTCAGCTTCCCCACCGAGCTGTTTTGTAAGGGCTTTAACAATGGTAAGCCCCAGTGAACAATGCTGATCAACCGACCAGTCTTCCGGATATCCAGGGCCATTATCCCTGTAGACGAATCTATAATGCAGGGGCTCCGATTCCTGTAATAAAACAGTTATCTCCGGAACCTGAGTCTGTGGAATTGCATATTTTGCTGTATTCGATATGAGTTCACATAGAATAAGAGCCAGAGAAACGGAAGCTTCTGATCCAATATTAACCTGATCAATTTCAGTATTGATCTTTAAATCAGATCCCACAATATCTTCTGCAAGAATCAATATTAACTCATTAAGATAGTTCCCTAAATCAGAGAGCGTAGTGTCTGGGGAACTATATATTTTCTCATGAAGCAGAGACATAGCACGTATCCTTCTTTCAATATCAGCAAGAATTTCTTCCACATCGACTTCATCACAACTCCCCTTGAGTTTTATCAGACTTATGAGCATATTATAATTATTCTTAACCCTGTGATGAATTTCTCTCAGTTCAAGATCCTTGCTTGAAAGTTGCTTGTTTAATTCCTCACCAAGAAGGATATTAAGAAGGTCTGTTTCGATTATTTCTTTGAATTCTGTCATAAGATCAACAAACAGTGAGGTAAATATATTCGCCCTGTCACTGAGCATGCAGAATGTTCCAAACAATTCACCATCTGACCACTCTATTGGAACACCGAGATAGGACTTCATCCCAAAACCGGAGTGTGGATTTTTTCTCCAAAACTCTTCAGATTCAGCATCGTGAACAATCATCCTTTTTCTGCTGCCCGCTACGGTTTCACAAAACATGCCTATGCCGAGCCTATCACTGTCATCCTTCTTATATGGATTTCCAGAAGTTCTGCTCGCAGTAAATATTTCAAGCTCATCAGCTGTAAAATGTGTTATAAGCCCTGCCGGCACTTGCATAATCCTGGCAACAAGATCCACGATCCTTTGCCATTTCCCTTGTATAAGTTCCGGAATTTCCGGTTTATTTGTATCCACTGGAATAATTATTTCACTTTCTTCCCCATTTACTTTCAGATATGCATATTTTCTGCTGTTCAAATTCTCCTCCAGTTAAAACATTATAAAAATAACATTCCGGTTATGAATAAACAAATATAATTTATAAATCTCCATGAATTGTCGTACTTAAGACTTCATCCATACATGAAATTCCTCAACAGATCCGCCTTCATGCCAGGCCATGTAACCGGCATTCCAGTCGAGGGAACTCTCAAGTTTTTCATGGGTAATATTCAGAGCATCGGCACAGAGTGTAATCACAGCATTTCTCGGAAGGACTTTATGGAATTTAGACTTCCCAAGCCTTACAATGGCCTCACAAAGCCATGAACTGGGATCAGACCTGCCATGCCAGTAGTTAGAAGGAGAAATAATTTCCATGAAATCATCTTCATCAAAACTATACAGATTCCCCATATACTCAACTGAAGCGGACCTGTTGAAATACTCAAACGATTCAACACCGCTATTCCCATAAACCATAAACATCTCCTGAATATGCAGATTCAAACTTCATTGTATAATAATTTATTTCTCAGAACTAATTCTAAATGTCAATATAGATATACAGTTTCCAGATTATGTAAACGACATAACTCCCGTAAACCCTTAATCTTTTCAAATTCAAAGCATTGGATATTTCTAATTTGCAGATAACGGTTGTTGTTGTGGAAACCGCGAATATTTATTCATAATAAAATCCCTTTTGCAAAGCCGATAAGCCCTGTTGTAAAGCACTCCTGACCAATAGACTCTATAATCTGACAAAAATAAAATATTGCAGCAGGTTAAAAATGAAGGATTCAGAGCAATGCATAAACATCAGGGACTATCTCAACAGCCAGGAAATAATCAGGGACATCAGGGAACACCGCCTTACCCCGGAAGAAGCAAGATCCGCTTACTACCGCTGTGTAACCAAAGAGGAGTCAAAAAAAATCAGCATGCTTTCGAAGATCTCACCTGATATGGACATGGACAAATCGATAGAAAAAAGTCTTCACGAAATAAAACAAAGGGAACAGTTCCGGCTCAAGCTTGAAATATTCAGGAGAGAATGCCTCATTTACATTGAAAAAATCATTCTGGGATGTATAAGATTTGACCGGATCTCCACCCGTGAAATTGAGGAGACAGAAACCTCAATTGAAAATATTAAAAATGACCTCCTTGGGAAATCAAAGGAATATTTCCTGATTTTCAGCAACAGTCATATGCAGGATCCGGCTTCCGCATATTATAATCTCATGAAAGACTACGCCCGAAGAGGAATTTCAGACCTGCTATGCCTCTCAACTATGCTGTATGAGAAAAAGAAAAACTGCCCTCTTACCTTTAATAAGATCGGGATGCTTGACCTTTGCAATGTATGGCTATCAGTGATTACCGACTACAGATTGTATTATGACGAGTTTATGTCAGCCTGCCATGAAAACGAAAAATTCATAACCTCCCTGTTAAAAGGGAAAATGGGGAAAACAAGAAATACTTTTGAGAAAGATAAAATAATCAAGGAACTGATAATAAACAGGGAAAAGAACGAGCGGGAACAGATAATTGATGAACTCACTTCTCAGGCACTGCTGATGGCTTCAAAGAGGAAGCAGCTTAAAAAGCAGTTCTCTTTTATGCTGTCATACTATAACGAAAGTCTCGAGAGATACAGAGATGTTCAGCAATACCTCTTTGATAATATATGCAATAAAGGAGAATTCCACCCGAAAAGCAGCAACACACGCATGATCTTTGTTTCATTTACTGTCATACTCCATGATTTGAAGCAGCAGCATAGCAGGCACATTGAAAAGGGCTATGCAGACTTCGGCCCTGCCGGATACTCATATATGGATATCACCTACAGACTACTGCTGACAGTAGAAGTTCTTCATTCAGTCTTTCTGCAGATGTCGAAAATTTCCATAACTCCTTCTCTATCAAAGGAATACGATATTACAGAAAAGGATACGGCAGTGCTGTTCAATGGAGAGAGGAAGAGAATTCCCATGACTTCAATCAGGGATTACTGCCGTAATAAAATAGATGAACTTACAGATGAGATACAGATTTTCAGGAGCGGGATAAGATAGACAGATGAAAGGAAACACAAAGTCTCATGGGTTTTCTATTACTTCTGGAACTCTGCGTGTAGAAACGAAAACTTTTACCGTTACCATTCCTATTAAAATATAGATGGTTGACATACTCTTCAAAATCAGGCTACAATGCTCCCATACTTAGAAGAGTGAACAGTCATGGGAATAAATAACAGCAGAGAAAGAATAACAGAAGTTGTTAATTACATTCACGAAAATCTGGATTCATCTCTAACACTTAGAGAGCTTTCCGGGATTGCGTTTCTCTCTCCCTCTCACTTTAAAAAAATATTCAGGGAAACATCGGGAGAAAATATAAGTGATTATGTCAAGCGGGTCAGGCTCGAGAAAGCACAGTACATGCTTCTCCACAACCAGTACAGATCAATTACGGAAATTGCCATGGATACAGGGTTCTCCTCCTCTGCTTCATTTGCCCGCGCTTTCAGGCAATACTTCGGAATCAGCGCATCGGATTTCAGAAAGGACAACTCAAATGAGGCCTTTATCAATTTCGGCACCCCCTATCTGAAAAACGTTACACCCCATGAATATGACGGCTATGAATCAGTCTATGCCATAACAGATGACGGGAATGGAACATTCTATTTCGGGTCTGATTTCGGAGAAATCTACATATACAGCAGGAATGATTTTAAAAAAATATGCATCCACGAACTGTCTCCGATATTATCCCTGTCATTTGATGAGAAAGGAACCCTCTGGGTCGGCAGTGTGGGAGATATGGGATATATAGAAACCGGTCCTGATTCTTTTGAGTTCATTTCAATAAAGGGACGCCTTCCTGACAGCGACAGGGACTTCAGCCATGTCTGGCAGATTGTTCCATCCATGGACGGTATATATTTTCAGACAAGATCAGCCATTTTCAGATGGCATAATGAAAAGTTTTCAGTGATCAGAACAGGAACATCATTTCACTCCCTGACAGCTATATACAATAAAATTTACCTTCTTGAATTCAGACAGGGACTGATGTCCATAAAAGGGGATAAACTTCTCAGAGAACCCGGTGCAGACCAGGTCAATGCGGAACATCTTGCAGTATGCAACTTTCTGCCATATGATTATGAAAACATTTTCTGCCTCACCCGCAACAAAGGCTGCTGGCTCTACAACGGAAAAGAGTTCAGAAAGTTTCACACAGAAATAGACCATCTTTTTGATGAAGCGGGTATACTGAGGGGGGTATTCATTCCCGGACTTGGTTATGCCATCGGTACCAGGACAATGGGTATACTGATAATAGACAATGATGGAAAACTTTTCTGTTCCATAAACTCCAGCCGCGGACTCATGGATAACTATATACGCGCAGTGCACTACACAAAGGATGAAATGCTTCTGGTTGGAATGAATTTCGGCATAGCCATGTCAAAGGCCACCCTTCCTGTAATGATATTCAGGGAAAATACCGGAATAAGAAATATGGTTGCATCAATTATAAAACACAGAGGCACACTGTATCTGGCAACCCAGTACGGAATAGTAAAAGAAAGGCATAACCATAGGGGCGGAGAGGAACTCTTTCAGCGGATTCCCGATATAATAACACAGACCCATGATCTCATCGAAAGCAATGAATGCCTCTGTATAGCATACGGTTTTGGTTTATATATTATAGGAGAGGACTGCTGCCAGGACTTCAATCTTGACATTCCAATCAGGTCTTTATGCCGGTCCAATGTGCACGAGGGAAAACTTTACGGAGCGTCAAACAGCTGTGTATTCTGTTTCTATTTCTATTCCGGGAAATGGAACAAAGGTGAAACCATCGGTAAACTTGAAGGCAGCCTGTACCGTGTTGTTGAAGACTCAAAGGGAAGGATTTTCACAAACAGTTCAAACGGAATGGTATACCGTGTTTCCTTCAATTGTAAAAACTCTCCTGAAATAAAAAGCTATGGCGCAGCAGAAGGGATACCAAGAACGCCCACAAGTCTTTTCAAAATCAAGAACAAAATATACGCCGCCACACAAAATGGAGTACTCTGCTATGATGAAGAGACTGAAAAATTTACTGATGATAACTTCATGGGAGGATTTTTCAGAAACAGACTGGTCCATGAAATTGTTGAAGATGGGGAGGACATCTGGGCCATAGAAGGCAGATCACGGAATGTTTATTTCATAAAAAATACTCATGGAGTAAGTTACAATCCACCAAAACCGTTTTTAAGCAGCCCCGATCTCAGGGCAACAGCAATTTATCCGGAAGGAAACGGCATTGTCTGGATAGGATGCAGCAACAAGCTTGTACGGTGCGATGTCAGGGATCTTAAAAAAAACCGCCGCCATCAGGCAGAACAGACATGACCTGCTCAAGTCGCAGTTACCATATGCCGCAGGTTCAGACATAGAAAATAAATGTCTCTATTCAATCCCTCTCTGAATTTTAAATGCCTTCACTGTATTCCCGAGGAGCATAGTGATAGTCATTGGTCCGACCCCCCCGGGAACAGGTGTAATTGCAGAAGCCTTTTTTTCAACCTCTTCAAAAACAACATCACCAACAAGTTTTGTCTTTTCAGGATTTTCGGGATTTTCAACACGGTTAGTTCCAACGTCAATCACAACAACCCCTTCCTTGACCATATCACCGGTTATTGTACCCGGCCTTCCTGCGGCAACAACGAGAATATCAGCCTGCTTTGTATAAACAGAAATATCAGGAGTACCGGTGTGGCATACGGTCACAGTACAGTTGGCCCTTCCATTCTTCTGGATCATCATATTTGCAATGGGTTTTCCCACAATATTGCTCCTGCCTACGACCACAACGTGTTTTCCCTTAAGGTCACTGACATGTCTTGAAATAAGTTCCTGACAGCCGTATGGAGTACAGGGCAGCAGACAGTCCTCCCCTATGACCATTTTGCCGGTATTAATTGGATGGAAACCATCAACATCCTTTACCGGATTAATGGCATTTATGACCCTGTTTTCATCAATATGCCCCGGCAGGGGAAGCTGTACAAGAATACCTGACACTTCACCGTCACTGTTCAGTTCATCCACAAGTTTTAGAAGGTCCTCTTCAGATGTATCACCGGGCAGTATATGCTGGACGGATTTCATTCCCAGCTCCTCACAACCCTTTCCCTTCATGCGCACGTATACCGCAGAAGCAGGGTCATCTCCCACAAGCACCACATCAAGCCTGGGAACCTGGCCTGTTTTTTTCCGGAGTTCCAGAACATCATCTTTTATTTTTTCCCTGATCTCAGAGGCAATTTTTTTACCGTCAATTATCTGTGCCATGATTCTCCTCCAGAATTCTGTTCTTTATCTTCGTATTCAGCTTTTCAGGATCCCCGGAACAGAAACAAACTGAATCTGCCATATCCTTTTTACCGCTATCCATAAGGCTGCTGCAAAGCAGGTCAGGACTGTCTATAAGTTCAAGTTTGCCGGATCTTGGAAGACTCTTGATAAATGCTTCGATTCTCATTGCGTCCCCCTTTCCGGAAGTAACGCGCCATATACACCTTATTTCCACGGGCCTGAATGCCTTCGTAAATCTGGCCCCGCCCTTGCCTGAAAAATGCTGATACATCCTGTTCTCTATGTCTTTACAATAACCTGTATAGAGCAAACCTCTTTCACATTCAAGAATATATACAAAATTTTCAGACACCTGCCTCTAGGCCTTTTTCTTTAGTATAAATAAAAGAAGCAGGGCTCCAAGGGAATAGGCTCCTATGGCGATCATGAATGTAAATGAAAAACCGAAAGTAACATTCATGTAAAGAGCCCCTGTTGTGGCAATTGTGCCGGCTGCCCCGCTTATTGCATACATTAGAGTTGCATACTCGGATGAAATATCCCTCTTGATCTGCTCCATTGCGCTGGGGAATGGTATTCCCATCATAAAAGAAAGTGGGAACATGAGCCCCAGGGCAGCCCATGGCCTCTGGGCGAAAGTAAGTGTAGAAAAAATACGGAATATGTCATCCATAAAGTAATGGTACGAGTATATCAGAACAGGAATGAGAAAAACAGCGCAGAATACCCCTCTCCTGCCAAGCCAGGCCGATACAATACTGCCGAGTCCGCTGAAGAAAAGAAGCCCCCCAAGGGTTATTATGACCGAATAGACCGGAACTCCTATGAAACGCTGGAAAAACTGCATGAGGACAATCTCCACAAGCATGTACCCGAATCCGACAGCAGTGAAGAAAAGGGTGTGTTTAAAAAGTGAAGCCCCGTGCGTGCCGTATCTTACCGCAGCAAGCAGGAATACCGGAATAAAGATTAAAAGAGACAATATGCCGACTATTCTCAGGACAGAGAAAACTTCTTTTTTATTTTCATATACATTGAATGGGAAGGGTTTATCATCTGTTATTGGAGAGATATCCATTCTGTAGCTGTAGGGAGTTTTATCAAGGAGCCTGCAGTATCTTGATGTTTCCTCTTTGTTCAGTTTCCTTTTCAGCACATACCTGCCCTGCTTAAAGTTATAAACAGTGCTTACAAAATCAAATCCCCTTGTCCTGTCCAGTTTCGGATATTTGTTATACAGGGAAAGCACAAAGTCACTGTCGTTTTTATCTTTTATATACTTAAGAATCCTGTTTTCAAAATCATCATACCATATGTAATCGGGCAGCTGAATCTGCTCCTCATTGAATGTACCGCTTATAATATCACCGACAAAACCGCTGATTCTCTCTCCGGGAAAGGCAAGTATTGGCTGTCTGCTTGACATAAGAGGGACCTGTTTATTGTCAATGTAGTACTTCAGGTTCTTTTCCAGTTTTGCCTTTTCGCTTGCCGTAAAGGGGATACGTTTTATGACTATTGACCTTACCGCAGGTTTAGAATAGTTCCAGTAGTCCCACTTGTATACACATATATAATCCCATGGTTTTTCTATACCCATCTCCCTCAGGGCATGGACAACTGTATTCATAAACTTATAGAAAAACCATTCGGTCCTGTTGCTCCAGAGTATCTCCTCATATACCAGAAGCCCCCTGTCTGTAAGTTTTTCAAGCATCTCCCTAACAGCTTCGGTTGTATGGAGATATTCAGGTGCAAGTGAACATACCGCTCCATGTTCAGCATGGTTGTTCATGTGGGTGATCATGTCAAACATCTCGGAAGTGTTTCGGAGATATGCTCTTCCCTCAACACGGTGTATTACAGTATTCTCATAAGCCCTCTGGGACTTTTCGAAAAAATACCCAGATGACATGGTCTTGTGTATGATCGGATTGAATTCAACTCCTGTTATCCTTGAGTTACCCGGAAGTTTTTTCACAGACTTGACTATGCCGTCGGCAGAAGCCCCCATTATGAATACGTTGGCGTCTTTTAGATAGTTGGGGAACCGCGCATCGTTTGTCGACCCCAGATCTCCGAATATAACCCTGTCGTAGAATGAACCGTTATTTATATAAAGAAAATCCTTTTCCGTCTTTGTAATGTACTCAATACGTCCCATGAGGTTATCCTTTGAATAAAGGAATGAGTAATCCTCAAGCCTCTTTGTATATATCTTGAAACTCTTTTCAGCAGAAAAAGAGGGCCTGTAGTTGCAGCTTAAATCCATTACAAATGGATAAAAGTCTGTGTGATTAATCACATTCTTCGCCATTTCAAGAAGATACTCATCATCGGTCTTTGCCACATACTTGTCCGAACCTTTGTCATACCGGTAAACCTGATTCATAATCTTCTTTTCAATAGGTTTTGTAACAAGCGGGTCTATCTTTACACGGTATTCATTTCCGTTTATTGATTTTGGAATATGTATATTCATTATCCACATAAACAGGACAACAGCCATTGCGATCATGGTCAGTGTCTGGAGAAAAATTCTTGCCAGTGTATTTGAAACCTTCAGAAAAAAGAACAGCATGAAGGCAAGAGGAAAGAGCATGAGAAATATCAGTGTACCCTCTGACTTGAAGTGTGATACAAAAATTACCGGAAAGAGTACTCCCATGGCGGATGCAGTGAGATCCAGAAAATAAATCTTGTGGGAGTTATGCCTGGAAAAAATGGATGATACAATGAATGACCCTGAAAAAAACGGCAGTATGAGAAACCACGGGAAGCTGAAACTGTCGAGTCTGATTATACTGAAATATGAAAGCGGAATGGAAACAGTAAATATCAGCGCCGCAACTGAAGTGAAGAAAACCCTGTAATGCCTCAGAAGATAAAAACTGAGAACCCCGCCAAGGGATATGCCGAACATGGCAACGGAAATGACCGTCGTGGCATGCATATAGTTTGATACAATCAGAAGGAGATGGAAAAGTACCGCCTCAAGCGCTATTATGCCGAATGGGAAAACCGTTACAGCAAGAACATTTAAAAACTTGTCAAGAAAGTGATTATCTCTGCAATTCATCAGAAAGACCTGCAATATTATTTATTTACACACAGTTCTGTCACAGATAAAACAGAAACCGTTAACTGCCGAAAATTAGTTTTACATAGCATCAATGTCATTGACATATTATTTTACGGTGGTTAAGTGGTGAGTATCAAAGTGTGTTTCCATAAATCAACATATTTTTATTATTCACAGCAGAATTAAACATAATATTATACAATGAACAGAGAACTGACAAAAAAACTTGCACAGAGATTAAGAAACAGGGAACTGAAGAGGCCGCTGCGTATAATGGAGGTCTGCGGCACCCATACTGTCCAGTTTTTTAAAACCGGGGTAAAAAACCTCTTTCCGGACGGCCTTGAACTCATAGACGGCCCCGGATGCCCGGTATGCGTAACTGAAAACTCATACCTTGACCTTGCAATTGAGACTGCAGGAAAATATAATGCCATAGTAACAACATTCGGTGACATGATAAAGGTCCCCTCTTCATACAGCTCCCTTGCCAGAGAGAAGGCCCGGGGAATGGATATACGCATTGTATACTCCCCCATGGATGCGCTTAATATTGCAGAAAACAACCCCGGCAGGGAGACAATATTTCTCAGTGTGGGCTTTGAAACAACAGCTCCCGCGGAAGCAGTAACAATACTTGAGGCAATGAAGAGAAACCTGAAAAACTTTTCGGTTCTCTCTGGTAACAAGGTTACACCCCCTGCAGTGAGGGCCCTTCTTGAGGCGGGTGAAACAAAAATTGACGGATTCATACTGCCAGGGCACGTGAGCTCAATCATCGGCAGAGCTCCCTGGGAGTTCATTTCAGAAGAATTCCGCCTTCCGGGAGTTATCTCAGGTTTTAATTCAATGGATCTTGTGACAGGTGTAATCACCCTCCTTGACCTCATTGAACAAGGTGAAACAGAAACAGTGAACGGATACAGGGAAGCCGTCAGGGAGGAAGGGAACAGAAGCGCCATTGGAATAATTGAAAAAGTCTACGACAGATCAGATGCCCTCTGGAGGGGACTCGGCAGAATACCCATGAGCGGCCTTGAAATCAAAGACACATACAGCGCCTTTGACACAGAAAAGAAACTTCCGGCCCAGGCTCCCCCTGCAGTGGAACATGGAGGCTGCAGATGCGGAGACCTCCTGAGAGGACTCATTATACCGCCGCAGTGCCCGCTCTTCGGCAAAACCTGCACACCTGAAAATGCCGTGGGTCCATGCATGGTGTCCAGTGAAGGGCCCTGTTCAGCATACTACAGATACGGAGGCGGCATATGAAGGAGATTCTTGCAGGCCACGGAAGCGGCGGAAGGCTCATGAACGACATGATAGAGGGGACAATCCGAAATATTCTGGGGCCCCGCTCAATCCAGTTAGATGACTCTGCGGTCATTGAGTCCGTCACCGGAAAGATCGCGTTCACAACAGATTCATACACTGTCACACCGCTTTTCTTTCCGGGAGGAGATATAGGATCTTTGGCAGTTAACGGCACAGTTAACGACCTTGCGGTAATGGGGGCTGAACCGAAATACCTTTCATGCTCGCTCATAATAGAGGAAGGATTTACATTCACGGAACTGGAGAGGGTTCTCCTTTCAATGAAAAAGGCAGCAGACCATGCAGGTGTCTCAATTGTAACGGGAGACACAAAGGTTGTTCCAAAGGGGGGAGCGGACCGTATATTCATAAACACCTCAGGGATAGGAATCTTCAGAGGCCCTCTTCTTAGAGGAGAAATAAAGCCCGGGGACAGAATAATATCAAGCGGAACCCTGGGGGACCACGGAATTACGGTAATGTCCATGAGAAATGGTCTTGAGTTTTCATCTGATGTCAGGTCAGACTGTGCCCCCCTCAACAGAATGATAAAAGCTGTTGCTGAAAAATACCCCCATGCAGTAAAATTCATGAGGGACGCAACACGGGGTGGAGCTGCGTCTGTCCTTAACGAAATAGTAAAGGACAGAAATTTCTCGGCCCTTGTTTATGAAGAAAAAGTTCCCGTAAAGGATGAGGTTGCGGGGATATGCAGCCTCCTGGGCCTTGACCCTCTCTATGTGGCAAATGAGGGGAAGGTAATATTAATATGTGATGAATCATACGCCGAAGGCATTGTTTCAGCCATGAGAACATTCGAAGAGGGCAGTTCCGCGGAAATAATAGGGACAGTGGAAGATAAAAACCCCGGGAAGGTATACCTTGAGACATTCATAGGGGGCAGGAGAATACTCCCCCTTCTCACTGAGGAACAGCTTCCCAGAATATGTTAAGAGCCCCCGGTTCGCTATACCGGCTGATTTACCTGAATCTGCACCTCCCCACCCCCAAAGTGGGTTTTAAAGTTGATTAATATGCTGAACCAATGGGGAATGACAGAGCAGAGAACACATACTATTAATGCTTAAACTTAAGGAGAATAACATGTGCCTTGCAATACCGATGGAAATCATAAAAGTGAACGACACAACAGCAGTTGCCCTTTTAAAGGGCGTTGAAACTGAGGTAAATTCCATGATGACGCCGGGACTGAAAGTGGGCGACAAGGTTCTTGTCCACGCCGGTTTCATAATAGAAAAACTTGACCCCAAAGCAGCCGAAGAGATTGAGAAGGCCTGGAGGGAATACGACGAAATACTTGAAAGGAATGAAGCTCGGGGGATGTGAAGTTTACATTAAAACTTAAATATATCTGAACTGACAAAATTTACTTAATTTTCCACTTAAATTATAAAATGTTACACAGCCTTAAAAAAAGTTCATTTTTTTAAGGCATTTTCCGCATTTTAATAAACATTGAACACCCCAATGTTTATCTTTGACTCCATAATAAGAAAGTGCTGTTTTTTAATTATTTGACAGTAGTCTATAAAAATTTAAATTTCAAAAAAGAGAATTAAGCACACATAACACTTAACACACTATCTGTATTTCACTTTTGAATAATGTTACAGATTTACGTTCAGAAAAAATAAAAATATTGTGTTACGGGTATGGACTAAGCGAGAGAAAAGATAAATTCGGAGGATTCAAAGGATGAACAGATTTAAAATGAAATTCATTTCAGCACTTGCAGTTCTTTTTACTGCGGTTTCCGCCTTTGCAGGAAGTGTGGACTACCTGTCAAACCAGAGTGCAAGATACTTCATGTCAACTTCAAGGGAAGCTGCAACTGACAGTGCAGACATAGTTGTATACAACCCTGCTGGTACGGCCTTCTTGAAAGAAGGACTGCATATAAATGTAAGTTCACAGACATTTCTTAAATACTATAAAAATGAGGACGTAAATATCAGCGCAATGAGTTTTGCGGAATCATATGAGACAACACAGCCAAGCCTTGTTGTGCCAAGTGCATATGCTGCGTACAACTTCGGCCAGATTGGATCAGGAAAACTCGCAGTATTCGGCGGTGTAGGAGTACCTGCAGGCGGCGGAACTGTAAAATGGGATGGAACAGCCGGTGTTGTAGGCCTGGCGGCTAAAATGGCTTCAACTATTGGCTCAACATTAATTACAAAAACAGATGTGGATCTTGAAGCATATTCAGTTTATTATGGCATTACTGCAGGAGCGGCATACAGCCTTTTAAATGACATGATAAGTGTCAGTGCCGGTGTAAGATATGTATACGCAGACAGATGGGGCAAAGCAAAAGGAACAATAAACTTTAACAGCCCAACACATGGTGGTCTATGGACAGCGACAGTGGACAAAGACTATGAATACAATGCTCAGGGGTTTACACCGATCATAGGTTTTGATGTCAGGCCCTTGCAGGGACTTACTCTTGGCTTCAGATATGAAATGGAGACAGAGCTTGAATTTGAATATTCTGAAAGCAAAAATGAGCTAACAAATACAGGTGGTGATGGAACAGTAACAGCAGTTGTTGCTGGCACAAAAGCACAACTAGACTATTCTGACAAAAAAGAAGACAGAAACCTTCCACATATGTTTGCATTTGCAGCAGAATACCTTGTTACACCTGAGCTTGCAATATCTGCAGGTGCCAGAATCTGGCTCATGAGCAAGGCTGATATGGATGGAGAAGAGGACCATTACGGAACAGCATATGAGCTTTCCCTTGGCGCAACATACAAGATAATCTCACCTCTCAAGATCGGCGCAACTGTCATGTACACAGACCAGGGAGCTAAAGACAGCCTTCTTGAAAGTTCTGACTATCTGTTCACAACAAGCGCAAACCCTGTACTTAATTCATGGACATTCGGTCTCGGTGCAGTTTACTCCATTAACGAAAACCTCGATATTACAGGTGCATTCGCATGGACACACTATATCCCTCAGACATTCCAGCAATCAGCCATGGAATACACCTACAGCAAGGAAGTATACACAATCTGTATCGGTATTGACTACAGAATGTAATAGAGGTTCACATTATATACAAAAAAACCGGCAGCTGCCGGTTTTTTTGTGCCTTCACACATGGAAAATCTACAGGGCTTTACTACGGGGCAATCAGGTGCATTCTTTAAAAAACAACAAAATTCCTGCGGCCTCTTTTGCATCAGGAGGTATTTTAACCTGTAAAGTCAGGGCATACCTCTTTCCCCTGACTTTCTCAGTCCACCTCGCCTTCGGGAATATGTCTACTGTCCTGCGCTATTTGGCACTGTTTCCGGCCCCTCAGGAACCGGTATCGGGCCAGAAAGGGGCTTTACCATTGCTTAAGGCCTTGGATAACGGAGTGGTAACGGAGCGGCCCGCCTTATGAAGAGAAGAAAAAGACCGGATAGAGGCTCCATCCATAAGGGAAATATCTGCTGACTGAGCTGCCCTGTCTGTACCCCCTCTCATGTACTGCGATATGAAATAATTATATCCGTTGCGGAATTTCTTCCTCCCTGCAACAATTTCGTTATAGCGGCCTTTCTCTTCCTCTGAAAGGGACTGCCATGCCTTGACTGCAGAGGCAAAGAGGTTACGGTTTTCCCTCTGCTTCTCTGTGTCCGGGTTGCCCGGAACAACATATCTGCGGGCAAAGAGATTTCCCTTTATCCGGTACAATACTATGCCGCAGATTCTCCCTGAGAATGCCCCGAACATGGGGTTCAGTTCCAATTGTGCCATGGCCTGCCTCCTTTTTTATAAAAACGAAACAATAGTGCAAAAAAACAAATATAAAGCAGGTTTCACAATAAAATTTTTAACATTGAAAAATTAACCGGAGGTTAGAGAATATTCACAGATGATTCATGTAATAATATCACCGGGACCGGATCGCAGCAGAATGCAGGGCCTTCATGATACGCCATCTGATCAGTGTATTGCCGCGGCAAACCAGAAGTACAGAAAATTTTCACCTGCAGAAACAGGTCTGAATACCCTTAAAGATAAACTCTGCTTCTAAAACCCGCACTCCATGGAAAACTCAGTACCATTGTTCTGCCTTATTGAATAAGTTCCCCCGAGCTGGGAAACCAGCATTTCAATGAGTGTTAAGCCGAGCCCCTTCTCCGGGCATTTCTGTTCCCTGTTAAATCCGACTCCGTCATCCCTGATGAGAACAGAAATAACTTCACCGCAGGTTCTGACTTCGACGGTAAGTACCCCCTTTCCCCTGCCGGCATAGGCATACTTGAGGGCATTGGAAATAACCTCGTTTACAATGAGTCCCAATGTGGTAAGTTTCCTTGTGGTGACCGAAAAATTATCAATTTCTTTATGTATACTGATTCTGTCTGAATCGCCATATATATCAAAAATCACAGTAATCAGTTTATCGAAATATTCCTGTACAGAGAGCTGTTCATAGTCATCACTCATTAGGAGGCATTCATAGAGTATCTGCAGCGACTTTATACGCCCCGTAAGGGCTTCAAAGACATTACGGGATGTACTGTCCGACGCATCCTGCAGCTGCAGGGCCAGAAAACCGCTTATCATGGCCACATTATTTTTAAGGCGGTGATGGACCTCTTTGAGTAAAATATTTTTCTCTTCAAGCAGGTTTCTGATCATCTTCTCAGCAGCCATGCGATCTGTGATATCTTCGTAAATACCAAGCATGCCGTAGACATTGCCGTCTGCATCATAGAGCGGAAGTTTGCTTGTATCAATCTGCAATTTTTCTCCGTCAACGCTGTGGACATGTTCAATAATATGAAATTTTGGAGAATTATTCTTCATGACAAATTCATCATCTGCCCTGTACGATTCGGCCTCGGGCTTAAAATTTGGTATGTCAAAATCGGTCTTTCCGACAATACTATTTGTGTCGGGAATTCCTATACTTTTAGCAAGCGCCATATTGCAGCCCAGATATACACTGTTCAAATCCTTCCAGAACACATGCTGGGGTATTGTATCAAGAATGGAACGGAGCATTACCTCGTTCTTCTGGAGTTTAAGCTCAGCAGTCTTGAAATTTGTGATATCCTTTGTGGTACCGACAATATAAAAGGGCGAGCCGTCATCATGAAACCTGAAATCCGCAAGGCTGTGAATCCATCTCACAGATTTATCGGAGACCCTGATAATTCTGTACTGAATATCCAGAGGTGTTTTATTCTTTTTGCATTCAGATATGGCACTGTGTAATTTTTCGCGATCATCGGGATATACTATTTTGTTATAGTAAGAATCAATGTTCCGGACAAAATTACTGTCAATTCCGTAAATTTCATCCAGTGTTTCTGAACCTTCCCATAGATCAGACTCAAAGTAGTGTTTATATGAACCGATTCTGCCAGCCTTTTGTGATTCCCTGAAAAAGAACTCATTGTCTTCGAGTATCTTTTCCTTTTTCCGAATACTCATTGTAGCATTGAAAAGCCGGAAAGCCATTTTTATTGAAGCAAGGAGAACCGTCTCCCCTGCGCTTTTGAGAATATAGCCGTATGAAGTTATTTTATCGGTCTTATCCAGAATTTCCTTTTCTGTATGCCCCGAAAGAAATACAATGGGGACTTCCTGTTTTTCGAGAATAAGCTCTGCTGCTGCTGTGCCGTCAATTCCCCTGCCCAGGTCTATGTCCATGAGAACCATGTCAATATCATCTCTGCCGTTCATCAGGGCAACTGCCTCTTCACCAGTTGAAGCAAGGACTACATCAAAATTATTCTTTTCCAGCGTGAGTTTTTCTGAAAAGGCAATAATTCCATCATCTTCTACAAGGAGAATTTTTTTCTGATCACTTTCTCCTGATTGGAACTCCATTACTTCTCTCCTTACACAAATTGTGTTAGAAATATTTCCGGCCTGCCTGCGGAATTTATGACATAACAACTCAGTAATGTTTATATTATGTTCTTTTATGCTGAAATCAAGTACTAAAAACTAACATAAATTTTTTTTTGTTCAGGAGAAATTAGCAGTTATGGCGGGAGATTTCGATAATCATGAATGATTTTTAATACAGCACAGGATCCTTTTCCGAAAAAGGATAACCCCTGACAAATCGGGCATCAGGAATGAAAATGAAGTAACCTGAAGTATCATGAGCCTGAGTGGTGTGATGATACCTGAAGAGAATCACAACAGAATGCCTGAATTGAATTGTATGTCTGAATTATAATGTCTGTGTGCAGGAGATTGACGCCGGTTGTTTCCCTCAATGGCAAAGCCATTGGGAATCAGATTCTCACTGCTCCATGGGAACAACAAAGGCTACTCCATTCCACAGGTTTATTTCCCTTTACCGGCATTGACTCTTTCATTATCTTTCCCCATGCAGCACTCTTTATATTTCTTTCCGCTACCGCAGGCACATGGAGCATTGCGGCCGAGCTTTTTCTTCTGTTTACCCATGGTCTTTAGTATTTCATCCTTTAGCATGAACTTCTCGTCCTGCCTGAAGACCCTGCGCATGAGTTCATATAATCTTTCATGCTTCTCCTTCATTTCATCGGGACGTTCGAAGAAGTACTCACCGGCAACGGCAAAAAATTCGGCAGGGTCCGTAAGGCCGTAGAGGTTAAAGTCCGACTTTCCCTGTTCCATGGAGTGCATCTCCTCCTCGACTAACCTTCTCCATTCACCGGCTTCTTCCCTTGAAAGCATAAGCGCCGGCAGGCCGTCAATATTACCGTCACCTTCATCAATCTTGTGAAGAAACTCATGTATGGCAGTATTATGGCCCTCAAGTTTTGAAAACCCTGCGAGGAGCGCCCGTTTTGAAATTATGACCGATGATGTATTCTGTATGACCATCCCCAGAACATCACGCCCTTCCCCCTGCTGATTGAAGGATGTGTCAAAGCTGTCAGGATATATGAGTATCTCGCTTACAGTGTCATATTCCCATTCTTCAATTTTAAAGACAGGAATAACAGCAGCTGCAGCGGTAAGAACCCTGGTTCTTTCATCAACATCTGTTCCGATACCGGTTATGCGTTTTTCCGCCAGAAAGAACTGCACCCTCTTCCTGAATAGATGCCTTTCATCTTCACCAAGCGACACATAAAAGTGGACGCACGAAAGAAGAATCTCCTCCCAGCTTTCCGGAAATTCAGAGAGCAGTATTTTTTTTCTCCGCCTGTACTTCCGTGTGAAAAACAGATGAAGAAAAACAAACAGAGCCGCTCCCGAGACTGCCCTGATATTACCGGCAAAATCTTCATATATGAAAGGGAGAGAAATCACCAGCAGGGATGTTATTACTCCGGAAAGGAGAACAGAAAAAAGCAGATTGATCTTGTAACGGGTTGTATAAAGAAGCTCCATCACATCTCCTTCTTCAGGGTATCAATATCCCTTTCAAGCTTTGCAAGCTTTGCAGTGAGCCTGTCAAGGGTCTGTTCCAGCCTGTACTTTTCCCCTTCAAGGAAGCTGAGGCGGCTGTCGAAACGTTCAGGAGGGTTAAGCTCCGACTTTATCATATCTGCGGTGTAGTTGTTCATGAATGCGTTTTCAACTTCCCTGCGCATGTCCTCATCCTTCACACGTGCTACAACCTTCATGTTCTCGTAGCCTATTTCAGGGTTTATATCCAGCTGATGGGTCTTCATGAGGGTCTTTGCATCATTGCGGTGTATTCCAAGTACACGGTCAACATAATCTTCAAAACTTGCATGATACATCTGGCAGAGTTCCATGGCCTTCATGAGAAGTTCACCCAGTTCCTTCATGAGGTGGCCGTTCTTTGCAAGATAACTCCCTTTCAGCTTCTCTGTAAGTTCCCGGAACTCATTGACCTCTTCAAATACATTTCTGTAAACCCCGGCCTCTTCTGCCCTGTACAGAAGCCTGTGAAAGATATTCCAGAAGTCCTTTGTATGGGCCCTGTTTGATGCTGTGCCGTTTGACTTGGTGAAATGGACATGATGGGCAAATTCATGAATCGCAGTATACATCATCTGGTTGTTATCGGCAAAATTTTTATTATGAAGAATTATTTCACACCGGTCAGGATAGTAAAGACCGTCGACCTTTTTGCTGGCCTTGCCGGAAAATGTTACTGTAAAATTATCGACCTCGCTGTCCAGAAGGAGAAGCTGATCCTTTACCTGATCCTGATTCATTTTTTCCTGCTCCTGCTGTTTATAAACTCTACTATTTCGTCTGGCGACATCACATAGACTGCGGCTCCCTTTTCAACCGCCTCCCTGTTCATGCCGTAAACCGGAGAAGTTTCCTTATTCTGAGCTATTGTCTCACAGCCCATTACACGTAGTTTTCTCATGGTTTTAACACCGTCACTGCACATCCCTGAAAGCATGACAGGAACTATTACATCTGAAGGGTATACAAGTGCAGACCCGAACAGGACTTCAATGGACGGCCTGAAAAGATTTACCGGAGGTTCATCGTTAATTTCAACGGTATACTTTTCCCTGCTGCTAAGTACCAGATGTTTGTTCCCGGGAGCAACATAGACCCTCCCCGGTTCCACAACATCTCCTGTTGCCCCCTCCTTCACAAGAAAGTTACAGTGATTATCCATTCTTTTGGCCCACTGTTCCGTATAGCCCTCGGGCATATGCTGCGCTATAAGAACGGCAACAGTCTCAACGTCAAGGCCTTCAAGAAGATGCTCAATGATCGGTATCCCTCCGGTTGATGATCCGATGAGTACAATTGTTCCAGGGAACTCCATCTCCTTCATAGACTACTCAGCAGCCCCCTCTTTTAAACCGTAAGTTGCCGGAAGATCTATGAGAGTATATGGAACTGCCTCGGCCATGACACTGCTCTCATTCATTCCCTTTAATACATCAAGGGCGCCTATTACATAGTTATGCTGCCAGAACCCCTGCTGCTTCCTCGCGGCAAGGACCTCCACTATATTAAACCATCCCTCTTTATTGGCCTCATTAAAGATCGGCTGGCCATGGAGATAATTTTCAAGTGCCGCGCGCCTGTCTTCACGTGTCTTGAAATATGAAAAATTCCATGCCAGTGCTGCCACATAGAGCATGATCTTGAACTGTACAAAATTACCTTCTTCTATTTTCGATACATAGGGGCTGGCAAAATCTATGAGAATATTTGAAATTCTCCTCCCCTGAAACTCGGTTATTACCGATTCCTCAGGATAAAGACTCAGCGGCAGAAGTTTGACCGACAGCTTGTCCTTTTCCTTTCTTCTCTTTCTGAAGCCCGTTTTGCTCATAATGATTACCTGTCTGATAGCTTTTAATTACCTTGATTTCTGACATATTTTAGCCCATTTGATATTTGTAAAGAACCTTATTTTTCATAAAGAGTAATTAATTTGCCAAAAAAATGAATTCATTGACAAATCCCGGCTTAAAGATATAAATATATTCCAGAGCCATGAAAATTTTATGCTTATTGTAGGAGAATACCATGACAAAACCTGAAGAAGTCATACTTTACAGCGGAGGGCACAAGGGAACAGAGGCAGAATTCGGCAAAAACGCCGAAATATCGGGAATCAGGGAAGTCACATTTACCTTTGAAGGGCACGACCTTTCAAGGGACGCAAGTCTGACCCATCTTGATGATGAAGCCCTCAGGGCCGGAGACATAAGCATGGAGATTGTATCAAAGCATATGGGCAGGAGATATGCCTCAGCTGAAAAGATACGAAAGGTGATCCAGTCAATATACCACATGGTGAACAGCAGCGAACAGGTATTTGCAGTGGGCTGGATACAGGAGGATGAAACAGTAAAGGGCGGAACCGGATGGGGCGTTGAACTTGCAAAGATGTTTCACAAACCCGTAAGTGTATTTGACCAGGACAAAAACCTCTGGTATTCCTGGTCCGACAGCCACTGGAAAGAGGATGTTCCCGTAATAAACACAAAATCATTCTGCGGAACCGGCACAAGGAATCTCACTCCACAGGGTATAGATGCCATCAAAGAACTTTTTGAACGATCATTTAAATAAAATAAACAGATTCATACAGGTGTCAATTACACCTGTATGAACTAATTTATGGAATTAATACTAAAAAATCATTGAATCCTGCTCCCGCTGTTTTAACCTGACCCCAACTACTTAAATTAAGGAATAATTATGTTAAAAAGAACGCCTATTCTGGCCTTGATATTTGCAGCACTCATGTCGGCTCTGATTATTTTTATATTCCAGGTTGATGCAAGGCCATTCACAAAGGGACAGATAGCAATGCTGTACTTTTTCTCATTTTTCCCTTCAATGGGTATTGCCATGCTCTTTGACCCCTTCCCCAAAAAGGTCAAGGAAAGATATCTGAAAATAAATTTTTATATTCAGGAAGAAGACCCTGCGGACCAGGTTGCAAAGGTTATTGCGGAAGAAGAAAAGGAGAAAGGCAATTAAGGCTGTACTCTTTGATATTGACGGCACAATTCTAAACTGTAACGGAGCGGGAAAACGGTCCCTTCTTCAGGCTTCTGAAGAGGTATTCGGAACCTCCGGAACAATGAGACATGTGCAGTTTCAGGGCAAGACAGACCCGAATATTATAAAGGAAGCTCTGGCCGAACATCATGTTCAGGTACAGAACATCCGGAGAGAAATGGACAGGTTCAAGTCTGTGTACTTTGAAATTCTGAAAAAGAATATCAGTGAAGCCGAGGTAACCGTTTATCCCGGTATTTTTGAAATTCTCGAAGAGCTCAGCAGAAACGACAATATCCTTGTGGGACTTCTTACGGGGAATTTTACAGAGGGTGCCAGAATCAAACTGGATAAACACAACCTCAACAGGTATTTTACCTTCGGCGCATACGGAGACGATGCTGAAACCAGAAACGGTCTTCCGGAAGTTGCAAGAAGGCGTATCTCGGAAATTCATGGAATGAACATGGATTTCAGCAGCATCTACATTATCGGTGACACCATTCACGATATTGGATGCGCAAAATTTTCCGGTTCAGTATCTGTAGCAGTTGGAACCGGCTGGTCGGACATTGATGAACTCAAAAATGAAAAACCGGACTACTACTTTGACGATTTAAAAAACTTTAATGATTTTATAAAAATTCTGGAGGACTAGATGCAGTTAGGACACGTAGCAGTTGCATTGACCATAGCATCATTTGCGCCCGAACTAAGCGGCGGACAGATAGAGGCACTGTCACTTGAGAGTATTCTCGTGGCAATTTTCGCCCATGAATTTCCAAACTTTGACGGTTTTCTTATCATGTCGGGGCTTGCTCCGAAAAAATTTCACTGTACATGGTCCCACTCACTCATTGTGGGATTTTTAGCCGGACTTATAACATGGTTTATAAACCCGGCATGGGGATATATATTCTGGCTGAGTATATTTCTCCACTACCTGGCTGACATGCCAAGCAGTGTTGGAATTCCGATTTTTCTTCCATTCTCAAAGAAAAGATATACATTCAATCTCTGGGCAGATACAGGTTATTTCGGATGGGTCAGCTTCAAGGGTACTTACCAGCAGTCATGGACATGGATCCTTGAGGGAGGAGCATTCCTTGTTCTCTATGTGAGACTTTACGTTATTGGATTCTGGCCTTTCAGCTGAAAGGTCAAATTCAGTCTGCGGCAGTCCTGCTGTTAAACCGGCAGGGCAAGCTGTTTTTCTTCACTGCCCCGGGTCCATGGCGGCCCTGCGGCAATTGCCATACATAATATGATTCACCGCCATTCACTTAGACAACAGGGGGGTATTTCAGAATGAAAGACATGAAAATTAAAAAAAATTATGACTATATAATTGTCGGTTCCGGTTTCGGAGGTGCAATGACCGCCAAAAACCTCATTGAAAAAGGGAAAAGCGTTCTCATCATTGAAAGGGGAAAATGGCCTGTAAGGGATGATTCCTGCTGGGATGAAGTCAGGCTTCACCTGAAAGACCCCATGTACAGAAGCAGAACACCCTTTCTTGTAGATCAGAAGAAGGGAAAAATTGAGGAGATGTGGGCCGATGATACAGTGGGAGGCATGTCAACTCTTTACGGCGCTGTATCATTCAGAATGCGCGAAGAAGACTTTCTAGGAGCCCCGGTTGCCGGAACAGAAGAAAGGGATTCCTCAACAGAATGGCCATACGGCTACAAGCAGCTCACCAAATACTATAAATCCGCCGAGAAAATACTCGGCATCGCCGGAATAAAGGAGAAGGACATAACAGAGCCTCCTATTGCAGGAGATTATCTCCATGAACCGTCAACTGCCCTTTCAAGGCCCTCAAAAAAAATATGGGCCGCATCTGAAAAACTTGGGCTGCATCCCTTCTTTCTCCCAATGGCCATAAACTACAGCGGAAAATACGGGAAGGAGAAATGTATTCTCTGCCCCACCTGCGACCACTACCTGTGCAAAATTGAAGCCAAGAACGACATTGCTGTTATGGTTCTGCCTGAACTCGCGGAAAAGGGGCTTCATATTCTTGCGCAGACAAGGGTGTTAAAAATAAACTTTGAGAAAAAAAGAGCCGTATCAGTTGACATTGTCGATGAAAATACAGGCGAAAAGTCTACAATAAAGGCGAAGAATATTGTTGCTGCGGGAGGAGCTCTCTCATCTCCGCACCTGCTCCTTGCATCTGAAGTTGATATACTGACCGGGAACAAAAACATAGGCCGCTATCTCATGAGGCATATAAACGGTGTTGTTGCAGGGGTCTTCCCAACAAAGGCAAACCCTGAAAATGTTCTGCAGAAACAGATAGGCATACCGGATTTCTACCATGGCGGCAAAACAGATGATGCCTACCCCAAGGGACCCTGGGGAATGATACAGGACGTTTCAAATATAGGCAAAGGGGTTATTAAGGCAAACGCACCCATGGGCTTGAAGAACATCGCCGCAATGGTTGCCGACTACCTCATAAACCTTCTCTGCATTGCAGAGGACACACCGGACTACGAAAACCGTGTTTTCATAGACAAAAATTCAGTGGACGAATTCGGCATGCCGAACCTGCAGGTCTATCACAGATATAACCGGAGGGATATCGCGGCAAGGGAGGCCCTCTACACTGAGGCCCGTAAAATACTGAAGAAAGCCGGAGCGCTTTTCTTTTACAATATGCCCATAGAAACATTTTCCCACGGCCTTGGGACCTGCAGAATGGGCAAAGACATTGAGACATCTGTTGTTGACCAGAACTGTAAAGTATGGGGAACAGATAATCTCTATGTAATAGACGGAAGTGTAATGCCTTCTGGAGGTTCAGTCAACCCGAGCCTCACAATTGCAGCACTTGCCCTCAAGGCATCGGAAAAACTTAACTAGATTTAATTTACAAAAACCGGCCTGCCTTATCGGCTCCTGTAAATATAGGGAGCAGGTAAGGCTTAACATTTAAAATCTCCGCAAATACCATAATTATTCCACAAAGTTTACATAATTGCCTCACATAAAAAATAAATGTATTGCCTTTGAGCAGATAATTCTGCAATATTAAGGCAAGAAACATATTCCGGAGGAATAAAAGTGTGGAATGACCCGATACTTGAACTAAAAAAAACTGTATCAGCATCCAGGGTATTAAGCTCTCTTCAGAAAAAGGACATAAATGAGCACCTGACGCATCTGATTCTGATTTTCGACAACACTCCCGATACTATTACGGCAGAGGAAACTGAAGTTATTTTCGGACACATGAAAACCGTTATTGAGGAATCCACAAAGGAAGACCGCAGCAGTGCAAAAGCATCAAAAGCCAGGAGAGAGTTTCTCCGTGCTGTTCACGACAAAGAGGATCAGGCGAATCTTCTTTCTGAAAAGCTCTATGAATTCTGCCAGATACTGGGGTCACTGGGAGTGTAATGCTGTTAACGTTGCAAAATCATGATATATTTTCCGGTTAATTTTCCGGTATGCATCACAAAATTTTGCATTATCCCAGGCAATTTATGTTTATTATACGGCCGGGCCTGCCCTGCTCTGCAATGTGAAGTTCTATGCCTGCAGGTTCAGTTATCGGTAAAAACATTTCCCTCACAAGTTTGGGGCAGTTATTCTCCTCACTTAAATGGGCAAGTACCAGATGCTCAAGGCCGTCATGTATCAGAGACTGAACAAGATCCATTGTATCAGAGTTTGCAAGATGCCCTTCCCTGCTTCTGATCTTCTCCTTCAGATACATTGTATAGCTGCCGTTCATGAGCATCGCCGGGTCATGGTTTGATTCAACATAGAGAAGGCTGCTCCCCTTAAGACATTCCCTGACATGGTCTGTTACCTCTCCAAGATCAGTTGTTATTCCTATTCTGCAGTTCGCAAAGTCCAGGCTAAACCCCACAGGATCCGACGCATCATGGGAGACAGAAAAGGAACTTACATGGAGTTCATCAACACTAAAGGAATCTCCTGCGTTAAAGAGAAAATAATTTTTTACCTTACCCAGTTTTCTGCATGAAGCAAAAGTCTTTTCTGTAATATAAAGCGGAATGCCGTACCTTCTGGAAAGAACACCTGCGCCCTTTATATGATCCGTATGATCGTGTGTTATGAGAATTCCTCTGATGCTTTCAGGAGAGAGCCCGACAGCTTCCATGCGGAGTTCAGTCTCTGCACCGGATATCCCGGCATCGACAAGTACCGCACCGGTACCGAATCCCACGTAAAGAGAATTCCCCTTGCTGCCGCTGGCAAGGGGGCATATAGTAAGTTTTGATGAATTCATTAAATAGTCTGCTTAAAAGTATATGAAAAGGCACCTGAAAAACAGGTGCCTCAATTTTTAAAGTGTATTTCCGAGTCCGTATTTTGCTCCGTACTTCTTCACTACAAAATCTATGTCCTTGTCACCGCGTCCGGAAAGGTTAATAAGAATTGTCTTGTCAGATGAAAGTTTCGGAGCCATCTTTATTGCCTGGGCCACTGCATGTGCTGATTCAATTGCTGGAATGATCCCCTCTGTTCTTGATATTTCAAAGAACGCGTCTATTGCCTCGGCATCACTGACTGTATCATACTCCACTCTTCCGATGTCTTTCAGATAACTGTGCTGAGGGCCCACTCCGGGATAATCGAGTCCGCTTGCAACAGAATAAACCTCCTGTGGTTCTCCGTTTTCATCCTGAAGGAGATAACATTTGAATCCGTGAATCATTCCCGGCTTACCCTTTGTCAGGGTTGCAGCATGTTCTCCGTCCTTGAAGCTCAGGCCTGAAGGCTCAACCCCAACAAGGTTTACACTCTCATCTTCCAGGAAGGCCGTGAATATACCCATTGCATTTGAACCGCCGCCCACAGCTGCCACAATATAATCAGGAAGGGTTCCTGTCTTTTCATTGAACTGTCCCTTTGCCTCCCTTCCTACTATTGACTGGAAGTCCCGTACCATCATAGGAAATGGATGAGGGCCAACTACTGAACCTATTGCATAGAACTGGTTTACAGGGTCTGTGAGATATGCCTCAAATGCCGCATCAACCGCTTCCTTCAGGGTTTTTCTTCCATGAGAAACAGGTACAACCTTCGCGCCGAGAATTCCCATTCTCACAACATTGGGATGCTCCTTCTCAATATCGACTTCTCCCATGTAGATATCGCATTCAAGTCCCACTGTTACCGCAGCTGTAGCCAGAGCAACACCATGCTGTCCGGCACCTGTTTCTGCAATGAGTTTCTTCTTTCCCATTCTCTTTGCGAGGAGAGCCTCTCCCAGACAGTGATTTATTTTGTGGGCTCCTGTGTGATTCAGATCTTCACGCTTGAGGTATATCTTTGCCCCTCCAAGCTTTGCAGAGAGATTTTTTGCAAAATAAAGGGGACTCGGTCTTCCTACATAGTCCCTGTAAAGCTCATCAAGTTCAGCAAGAAAGGACGGGTCCTCCTTTATTTTCATGTAGCTTTCTGTTATGTCATCCATAATCTCCTGAAGCTGCGGAGGAATAAAACTCCCGCCGTATTCACCAAAGAAGCCCTTCTCATCGGGCAGATTCTGAAAATTGCTTTTTCCTGACATATGCACTCCTCATAAGATTTTATAATAACTGCGCAGAATCCATTGAGGGAACATCTGATCTCTCCTCAGGCATGAACTGCGATTCTATGCATAGATACGGTCACTTTTTACACATTTGTCCAGAAATAATTTCCAATACCAGGCATTATTTCAAAAAATTTTATCTGTAATCATTAAAAAAAGACCAATCTTATTTCCGTGGACCATGGCTTAAAGGATTATTGTTCAAATTTTGATTTCAAAAAATAACCATATCAGACTTGACATCACTTCCGGAACTTTTTTATGCTGATATTACTTTATTTCCGGTTCTCTGGATAGATAAAATCCGTGATCTGTAACATATAAGAATAGATTAACACCATAAAATGATGAAAAACAGAAATGTAGAAAAAGCCTTCCTTACCTACGCGGATTCTTTTCTAACAGGCAATGAATCTGATGACTACCACTACATTTTAAAACGCGATCATTCCATGAGAGTTAAAGACCTCTGCAGCAATATCTGCCGCACAGAAGGCATCGAAGATCAATTCACAGAGGCTGCCGTTACTGCCGCAATTGTCCATGACATCGGACGTTTTGAACAGTTCAGGCAGTTTCATACCTTCAGGGATGCTTCATCTGTGGACCACGGCAGTCTGGGTGCAGAGATAATTGATAAACTAGACATACTGTCAGATTTCAGCCCTGAAATACAGACAGCTATAAAATATGCTGTAGCACAGCACAACCAGATGAACACTGAGCCAGGTGGAGAGTTTGAGAATCTCCTGACCAG
This sequence comes from Spirochaetota bacterium, assembly GCA_003246895.1. GTDB lineage: Bacteria > Spirochaetota > UBA4802 > UBA4802 > UBA5550 > SZUA-423. Next base: position 34,796 of record QKCL01000054.1, read on the forward strand.
AATAATCCGTGACTCCGATAAACTTGACATCTATAATGTAATATTAAGCCACCTCAACGGTAACAGTCAGGCACAGGAAGTTCTGCTTCATCTGCCTGACACGGATGAATATTCACAGGAAATTATCGATGACATTTATGCGGGCAGGACAATCTGCTACACAAAACGCAGAACAGTCAATGACATGAAACTGACGATCCTGAACTGGATTCAGGATATGAACTTTAAATTCAGCTACAAACATGTTCTTGAAAAAAACTACATAAACATTTTCTGCGATTCTCTCCCATGCAATCCCGAAATGTACAGGCTCAGGGAATTTTTTCTGGAATACGCATCCGCCAGGGCCTCATGACCAGTCAGGACAGCACCGCATCAAAAAAATATTAAAATAACTGTTGACTCATTCCACTGTTATATTGACATCTCCTTATTCTGTTTATTTACCCGTTAATAAACAGTTTGTATATTTCAATATACCGAGCCGGTTCTAGACACCCCCGCTCGTTAAAAATAAAAACTAGGAGACACAGTCATGTCCGAAAAAAAATTCAGCTTCCTCGAAGCTGCCATAGCAGGTTTTGTCGGTCTGCTCATCGTATCAAACATCGTTGCACAGAAATTTTTTGAAACGGAATTTCTCGGCATTACCTGGTCGCTTGACACAGGCACACTTCTTCTTTTCCCAATGCTCTATATATTCGGAGATATTCTTGTTGAGGTATGGGGATACCACACTGCCCGCAGGGTTATCTGGTACGGTTTCGGCTTCAATATACTGGCAGCAGCCATTTTTGTAACAGCAGTACGTATGCCCCACAGCCAGTATTTCACACATCAGGAGGCATTTGCCGCAGTGCTTGGAGCCACTCCGGGACTTGTTTTTTCATCAATGGCAGGATACCTTGTGGGAAGCTTTGCAAACTCATTCATCATGGCAAGAATGAAAGAGTGGATGATTCAGTGGGATCCGGAACACAGATGGCTTCCACTCAGAACCATAGCATCGACCATTGCCGGTGAATTTCTGGACACATCTGTCTTTGTTGGAGCAGGAGTATTATTCGGAATTTTCCCTGTGGAACTTCTTGTGTCACTCGTACTCACACAGTGGATACTTAAAACTGTCATTGAAGTACTCATGACACCACTGACAGTACTTGTTGTTAAGAAACTTAAATACTACGAAGACACAGACATTGTTGGAACTGAAACATACAATCCCTTCGCTTTCTTCAAAGCCCAGAAACGAAGCGCATAGGACAATTTAAACTATACTGAACTGATTTTTCTCCAGAGAAATTCAGTTCAGTATTATGTACTGACCTACAGTGCCTGCAGGAATGCTGTTTCATTTCCCGGATACCCTTCTTAAAACTGCTTTAAACTTGTTCACAAGAAATATCATTTCCCTTGTTCCGGTCATTATATTTACAATGAAATAGAGACTCCCGCCGGCTCCTACTATGATTCCAAGAATAGATGTGCGGTATAAAAACGTATCCCTCTCCCAGTCAGCAAAAGAAGCAAGTTTCCATATAACAACCCCCATGACAATTGATGCAAATATAAACCTGATGACAGAGGAAAAAATTCTTTTCATATCAAGGCCGCCTGCCTTCTTCTGAACCATTACAAGAAGAATTCCCATCTGAACAAGTGATGAAATGGAATTTGCAAGTGTCAGGCCGGCATGTTTAAGAGATGTATGCATCAGTATATAACCCAGAGTAATATTTACAAACAAAGACACAGCGGCACTTATTACAGGAGTCCTTGTATCCTTCATTGAATAATATGCCTGAGTAGTTATACGCAGAACCGATACAAAGACCACTCCTATACTGGCCGCCATGAGAGCATGATATGTGTTTACCGTATCTGAAAATGTGAAATTTCCTCTCATAAAGAAAACAGAAAGTATCTCAAGTCCCACCACAAACAGAGCTGTGGCTGCCGGTATGGCAAGGAAAAGTGCGGAACACAGTGAATCGGAAAAAAGTTTCCGGAATTCCTCAGTCCGCTCTCCTACCCTGAGCCTTGACATTTCCGGAAGGATCACACTGCCGATGGACACAATAAAAACACCGAGAACAAGCTCAGTGAGCCTGTTGGTAAAATATATATATGTAACACTACCCTCCGGAAGCATCGTTGCCAGCATGTTATTCACAAGAATATTTATCTGGTAAACTGCGATTCCAAATAGCGCAGGAACAAGCATTCTGAATATTTTCCTTATCCCCTCATGTCTGAAATCAACAGAAATCCTGAATTTATATCCATGCCTTATCATATAGGGAAACTGCAGCAGCATCTGCATGAACCCTCCCAGCAGCACACCCGCAGCAGCGCCGTATATGGGTGTTTCAAAGAACCTGCTGAAAACAAGGATCCCTGAAATTATGCCTACATTAAGAAGAACCGGTGCAAATGCAGGGGCAAAGAAATGTCCGTGTGAATTGAGATAGCCCATGGCAAAGGCCACAAATGCTGCGAAAAAAAGGTATGGAAACATGAACCTGGTGAGGTTTACCGAAAGACCGAATGTCTCAACTGAATCAAATCTTTTAAAAAATAGAGTCATTATTTCAGGAGAAAAAAACATGCCGGCAGCAATAATGAAAACTACCGCAAGACACTGCACTGTCATTGTCTTCTGGGCAAGGTCAAGGGCTCCCTTTCTTCCTTCCCTGTGAAGTGACTCCGTATATACAGGCACAAAGGATATTGTAAGCGCACCTTCTGCAACAAGTCTGCGGAAAAGGTTGGGTATCATGAAAGCAATATAGAACACATCAGCAGTTCTTGCTGCACCGAAATATGAGGCCATCAGTATGTCCCTGAAGAGACCAAGGAACCTGCTGCAGAGTGTTGAAACGGCAACAATTCCAGTTGACTTTAAAAGTGAGGCCATGAATTTTTCCTTTGAATTTAACTTGCTTAAGAATATTTCCCTTTACTTATAAGTCAAACAATATTAAAAAGTTCACAAGCAAAGAAATTTTGGAAAGCAGGATGACCCAGATTTTAAGGACAGAAAAGCTCACATACAGAAACGGCGGCACATCGGTAATAGAAGACATAGACCTGCTTGTAACAAGGGGTGAACACATTGTCCTCACAGGGCCATCAGGAGCGGGTAAAACATCCCTTCTGCTTGCGATACTGGGATTCAATATACCAACCAGCGGAACAATTTTCTTTAAAGGCGCGGCTGTAGGATGTGAAAACATAAATAAACTCCGTTCAGAAATATCCTATATCTCCCAGGAGCCTGTAACAGGGGCTCCCACATTCAGGGAATCCCTTCTGCTTCCATTTACATTCAGAAAAAACCGGCATAAAAAACCTGATGAGGAAAAAATACTGAAACTCCTCAAAAGCCTCAAACTGGATAAATCTTTACTGGAAAAGGATTCCTCTCAGCTCTCTGGAGGAGAGAAACAACGCCTGGCAATTGCCCGTGAACTGCTTCTTGACAAAGAGATATTCATTCTTGACGAAATCACATCATCCCTAGACCCTGAGAGCAAAGAGGCTGTTATAGAGCTCTTCGGCAAAAAAAAATACACAATAATTTCAATTTCCCATGATTCAAACTGGATATCAACATGTACCAGAAAAATTGAATTAAGAAATGGAAGAATATACAGAGACACCGGCCTGCAGAAAAAATGAAAAATATAGATATATCATTCATAAGCCTTTCCACTCTTTCAGTCCTCATTGCTATTACTGTACTCCTGAGCAGACTCATTGGGCTGAACATCGGGAAACGAACCATCATAGCCTTTTCCAGGATGACAGCACAGCTCATGCTTGTAGGTGTTTATCTTGAAGTAATATTCCGCCTCAACAACCTCTGGCTAAACCTGGCATGGATTTTTGCCATGATAATCGTTGCAAACCTTAATATAATATCCAATGCGGGTCTTAACGGTAAAAAATTCTTCCTCACGGGAATAGGTTCTCTCACTGCAGCACTCTTCTCGGTAATGATTTATTTTATGCTGGTAATAGTCACACCAGACCCTGTCTATGACGCCCGATACTTCATCCCAATATCCGGTATGATTCTGGGGAACTGCCTCAGGTCAAATATCGTTGCTCTTGAAAGATTCTTTTCATCAATAATGAAGCAGGAGAAGATTTTTCTCTCCTACATAATGATGGGTGCAGCACCACACGAGGCTATTGCACCCTATGCAAGAGATGCCATCCGTGCCGCAATGAATCCCGGTATATCATCTGTTGCGACCATGGGACTGGTTGCCCTGCCCGGAATGATGACCGGACAGATACTTGGAGGAGCCCTTCCCATGACTGCAATCAAATACCAGATCGCGATAATGGCTGCCATATTTTCATCTACACTGGTTTCTGTATCACTTAATATTTATTTGAGCCTGAGAGTTGCATTTAATGAATATGGAATGCCCGACAAAAATGTCATGAGGAATTTATGAAACACCTGATTACTGCAATACTGATTTTTTCATCACTTATTTCATGCTCAAAAGACAAGCCTGCAATGTCTGCAATAGAGTTTAAGATTCCGAAAAATGATCATTCCGGAATAAGCGGCTGCCCAGCCGGGAGCCTTTCAGGATATGCTGTTTACGATACAGAGAAGAACATAATAGTAAGACAGCACAACATGGAGAACCGGTTCATTCCGGCTTCTGTAACAAAACTGTTCACTGCGCTTTATGCGTTGAGTTCACTTGACCCGGATCTACAGATAAAAACAGAGCTTAAAATTTCCGGTGATATCTCGGATTCAACTCTTAACGGCAACATTTATCTTGTCGGTCACGGTGACTGCACTCTCACTGTAAATGACCTTATTAAAATGGTTCTTTCACTGCAGGAGGCAGGGATAAAAAAGGTTACCGGAAATCTCGTATACTGCAGCGGGGATGTCACTCAGAAATACCATGTTTCAGGTACAATGCCGGAAAATGCCTACTACAACAGCGGCTACGGTTCACTTAACCTTGATCTCAACAAGATCAGGATTATTAAAGACAGAGGCATGGTTTATTCAGTACCATCCCTCAGCAACATAGTAATAGGCACCAAGGAGGCAGTTAAATCCGGAGTATACAGCAAGGCTGAATTTATAGGCCGCGGAGAAACCGAAAACTGGTACTATCCTGAAAACAGAATTATTAATGGAGACAGTCTCCCTGTTAAGGACACCGGAAAATATACAGCCATGGTTTTTCTGAAATTATGCAAAAATATGGGCATTGATATCCGCAATACTGTTTCCGGGTCTGATGAAGGCAAAAAAACTATCTCCACAGTAGAAAGCAAAAAACTCATAGATATTGTTACCGGTATTCTGAAATACAGCAATAACTTCAAGGCTGAAACTATAGGTTCCATTGCTTCAGGCAGTGCCGGGACAGAAAGCAGCATCGAAGGTTTTCTTAAAAATAATTTTAAAGGCATAAACTGGAAAGGGCTTGTTTTAAAAAACTACAGCGGACTGACTACAGAAAACAGATGCACTCCAGTTCAGGTTCTGGCAGTTCTCAGATACCTGGACCTCGTAAAACCGGGCGGCAGGAATCTTGAATATATTCTACCGGTAGCCAGCTATGACGGCACCCTTTTAAAACGTTTCCGAAGCCCGTCTTATTCATACAGGGTATTTGCCAAAACAGGCACGATTTATTACGCAAGCGGTCTCGCGGGAATTTTTTACGGCCGCTCCGGGAAAAAATATCTCTTTTGTGCCTTTATAAATGATAATGAAAAACGCCTGTCATATAATGCAAAAGAGATTACTGACTACAGGATTATCAGATCAGCAGGAGAATGGACAAGGTCTGCTGAAAAAAGTATTGATAATTTCATTAAAAAAAATATTGATATACTATAAAAAAACGGGACTACCTGACCATGATAAAAAAAATAGCAATAATTATTCTGGTAATGTCATATTTACCTCTGTGGGCATCTGCAAATTTTCAAAGGGGAAAAACAGCATATATATACAGAAATTATGACAAGGCTAAAGAGTATTTTCTGAAGGATATCGAACAATATGACCGTGGTGATTCATACTATTTCATGGGTGAGATTGAAAAAATTCTCAAAAACTACAAGTCAGCTTTTGAATATTACGAAAAAGCAGTAACAAAAAGCATGACAAAAAAATACATGGTCAATGCCTACTGGAATCTAATTGTACTCACTGAAGAGCGTAATGACTATGGTAAAGTTGTACATTACTGCAGGGAAATGTGGCGCAAAACACGGGACGGTTCAGCCAGATCAAAAGTCGAAAGTCTGATTAACAAGATGTTATGGACAAGTAATCAAAGCGCAATCGAGAAGTACAAGAACGGACTTGAACAGTCTAAACGCGGCAAAAAAGCCGAGGCACACGCCCTTTTTCTGGAAGCATCAGCAATTGACAGCTCATTTCTGGCTCCAAAATTTGAACTAGGCATGCATGCATACAATAACAACAACGAAGCAGAAGCAATGAGATATCTGAGCGAGATTGCATACAGAATACCATATTATGCAGAAATTCAGCTAATCCTGGGAGATCTTAACTACAAAAACGGCAACTATTCTGCTGCTGCCGAAAACTTCGATGCAGTAATTGAATACGGATTCATTGACCAGGGACTGATATTTAAGACACTCGTTAAACGTGGGGAATCCTATTACCGCTCCGGTAATTACATTTCGGCGGAAAAGGATTTTGTTGAAGTTACAAAATCAAAGACCAGAGATACAAATACCTATCTCCTTCTATCTGCCATATATATAAAACAGTCAAAATTTGATGAAGCTCTAAATACTCTGAAAATTGCCGATAAAATGGCACCTGATGAACCTTCGGTTCTTTTTCAAATGGGAAGCATATATTATCACAAGCAGGACTGGAAATATATTTCATATTTTGACAGATTGTTTGAAAAAGTACAGAATGAAAGCCATGAAAAGATGAGGTTATACGACAGGGCTTTTAAAATTTTGATAAAGTCCCTCTTCGAAAAGGAAAAATATTCAAGGACAATTACTGTTGCTTCAAAAATCTCAGAGTATTCAAATGATTATGACACGATGCTTGTACTGGCAAAATCGCATTACTTTGTTAAAAATTACGATAAATCAATAGAATATTTTGAAAAAATTTCACCTTCAAATCTAGATAAGGTTACACTTGCCAAAGCCTATTTTTATTCCAGCAGAAAGTCACAGGCCAGTGTAGTTTTAAAAGATATGATGTATGATACAGCAGCTCTTTCAGAAGCCCGCAAGGACAATAATCTCAAAAAAATTATTAATGAACTTAATAGCGGAAGTGCAGGCCAAAAAAATTCAGGCGGATCTCTAAACGGAACAAAAGCTCAATGATTATATTTGACAAACTATCTCTCTCCGCATCTGGGAAAAAAGTGTTGGACAGTATATCTCTGACATTCCCGGATGGAATAATCGCAGGAATTTCCGGTCCCGCCGGCAGCGGCAAAACATCTCTTGTTGAAACCATGAAAAACATTCCGGACCGTAATATAGAAGGCTCACTTATTATTGACAGCATAAATACACTGAAACTTAAAAGTTCTGAAAGAAACAGGATTATATCTTTCTTTTCACAGGATACCTGCAGAATTAACATGGAGTCGTCTGTCTTTGATACTATATTAAAGGGCCGGGCAATTTATAAAAAAACTCTTTCCCCATACAGCCGAGAGGACAGGGATTTCACTGAAAAAACGGTCAACCTCTTCAGACTTTCAGCAGTAAAATCTGAAAAACTGAAAAATCTTTCCTCTTCCTTATTACAGCTAACAATGATTGCTCAGGCCGTTAACCGCCAGTGTCCTATACTTGTACTGTCTTCACCGGAACGTGATTTAAATATTGATCAGCTTCAAATTATTATTATGGCATTCAAAAACTATATTTCAACCGCAAAAAAAACAGTAATTATTGAATCAAATAATATAAATTTTATATGTTCTGTATGTGATAAAATAATTTTTTTAAAAAAAGGGAGAATTCATTGTGATGTGAGTCCTTTTGATATCAATGATAAAATGATAATGGAAATATTTGGAGCGAATACATCAGTTTCAAAGAACATCATTACAGGCAGGCCTGAGATTCAGCTTATTGACAATATTTAATCAGTCAAAGTATTCCATTTTTGTCCTGCACTCCTCAGTACTTTCAGCAAAAATTAAATGACCATAATTATCAGAATAATTTATCAGTGACTTTAAGTCTTCATCGGGATATAAAAAAATAATTTTTTTACCATTTATGCGGGCATAATAATTAACAGACAACATGGAGTGAATCCCGGAAGAAGTAACAAATTTTACATTCTCCATGTCAATAATCAGATTTTCATCCTTCAAAAAGCTTTCAGCAATCTGTAAAAACTGCTTTGCAGTTACCGAAGTAATACTCCCGGTTATCTCCAGGGCTCTTAATTCACCTTCCTGCCGCACAGTATAATTAATTCTGTTTATCATGAAATATTATTCACTCCACAGTTTACCTACATAAAGACAATCCTCGTTTCTTTCAAGTATGTTAATAAGGGAATCATTTATTGGAGGATGTATAATGAGACCGGATATCTCATCCCTTGAAAAAAAATCGAAGTCGTGAAGTCTTTCATCAATGCCAAGTCTGAGCTCTCCATCATCAATTGAACAGTAAAAACAGATATTCAGCACATGCCTGTCTCCTGATGGATCAATTGAATCAGAAATAAGAGCCACACTCTGAGTTTTAATTTTTATATTTAATTCCTCCTGGAACTCTCTCTCAAGAGCTTCAATGAGTGATTCACCGTAATCAACACCTCCACCGGGAAGAAGCCAGTAAATTTCTCCGTTTTTCTTATGGGCAATTAAAAGGATTTTGTCATTTTCAAGAATAAGGCCGGCTACTCTGATTCGGATATTGCTGCTAGGGTCCATTAAAAACTTCCCCCATCCTCATTGATTTTCTTTAATACAAGCTCAGCAGCAGTCATTTCAGCCTTACGTTTGCTGCTTCCGGTACCTCTTGAAACCTCCTTGCCGTCAATGAGGAGTCTCACAATAAATTCTTTTTTATGATCCGGACCAATTTCATCCACAACTTCATAGACAGGACGTTCCTTGTATTTTTTCTGAACATACTCCTGGAGAGTTGTCTTTGGATCCCTTAAATATGTCATACTATCTATTCTTTCAATGTCTTTCTTTAATAGGGAGAGAATAAACCTTCTCGATTCCTTGAGCCCTGAATCAAGATAGACTGCACCGATCAATGCTTCAAATGAGTTAGCAAGTATTGAGACACGGTTTCTGCCGCCGCTCTGTTCCTCTCCCCTGCCCATGAGGAGAAAGCTGCCTAACTCTATCTCTTTAGCAACTTTGGCAAGTGTTGCTTCAGAAACGACCGCAGACTTAATTTTAGCGAGATCCCCTTCGGGATACTCATCAAATCTCTTGAAGAGATATTCATTTACAATAAGTCCCAGCACTGAATCTCCAAGGTATTCCAGTCTTTCATTATCCTGAATACTGCTGTTTCCTGATTCATTCACATATGACCTGTGAATCAATGCCCTGTTAATTAGGCTTTTATTCCTGAACTTTACCTTGATTTGACTCTGTAATCTGTTTAACTGTTTATACCTTTTTTTCTGCTCTTCCTTCTGGATATTTCTCATAATCATGGGGATCAGTTTTCCATTTCTTTTACTCGTGAATCGATATATTTATACAAATCCTTAAGATATTTAAGTTTTACAATGTCTTCATCAGGTATCTCAATCCCGAATTTGACTTCTAATGAAATAACGAGCTCAACAATATCTATGGAGTCCACACCCAAGTCTTCAAAAAGCTGAGCATCTTCAGAAATTCTCTGCTCCTTGATATCAAGTTTATTTATAATAATTTCATTAATAACTTCTGTGATTTCCGACATATTCTTCTCATTTTAAAATTATTCGCTAATTTTAAAATTTTTTTATTAAGTGTCAAATATAATAGTATTCAATAAATAATAAAAAAAGGGATCCAAAACAAGATCCCTTTTTTTATTATTCAAACCGACAAAATATTATTCGCTAACTTTAACCTTTTTTTCAATTACAAGCTGATCCTTGTAATAGCCACACTCAGGACAAACTCTGTGTGGGGCGACATAGGCGCTACATTTGGGACATGGTCTCAAATTTGGTACACCAATAGCATCATGAGATCTTCTCATGCGGGATTTTGATTTCGATTTTCTTCTCTTAGGTACTGCCACTTTGCCACTCCATATATCATCAAATTTATAAACCCAAAATTTCTATTTAAAACTTAGGGGTTTTGCCTTCCGTAGAACCCTACAGAGACAAATATATATCCAGTAAAAGAATACTAAAAAAAACAATCATTTACTGTCAATAAGAAAAACTCTTTCTTTTGCTCTAACTGTAAAAATTGAGCCGGGAAAAGAACTAATCAATCTTTCGAACGCTGATTTCGCCTGAACCTTATTCCCTTTTTTCTGATAAAGTCTCCCAATATTATAAAGAATCTGGTCACTTACGATTCCCTTGCTACTTGATGAATCATATTTGTTAAGAAAAGTCAGTGCTTCATCTATTTTCCCGGATTCTTCATAGGAAACAGCAACTTTATTAACTGCAATTGACTTCAATATATTATCATTATTCGCCTGTTTAATGAATCTGTCAAGATAACTGATTGATTCATCATATTTGCCCTTATCAAAATAAATATTGCCCAGTTCATAGCATGAAAGCTCTACGGCAATACCAAAACCTGATTCAGCGACAATTTTCTTTAATCCTTCAATGGCGCTTGCTTTTGCCTTTTCATCGGACTGATTTAACCTATACAATTCAGCAAATTTCTCATATTTTACAAGGTTCTTTCTTGATGCACTGTCAATAAATACATATGCAGAAAATGCAATAACAGCAGCAACCAGAACAACCACCCCAACAGATAGAACAACCTTACGGTTAGCCTTAAAAAATGATTTTGCAGTCATCAGCTCAGTTTCAATGATATTTCTTTTAATATCAATATCGCTTCTTTTACCAGTCATCTATTTTTTATCTCCGAAGTCTATATTGATCATATCACCCAATGTAACAGTATTTGGGCTTGTTTTCTTTAAAATTTTGTTTAATTCTTCTTTTTCGGACATTATTTCAAAATGTTTAATACTGAGAGAGAGCCGCTTCTTATTAACGTCAACATCCAGCACAACAGCATCAACAGAATCCCCTACTTTAAAATAATCTCCAAGGTTATCAATACGGTTTCTGGATATTTCAGAAATATGAACCAGCCCTTCAATATCATCTTCAAGCTTCACAAACATTCCAAAATCTGTTAAACCTGATATAGTTCCATGTACTTTTGTTCTTGGAGGATACTTTTCCTTTATTTTTTCCCATGGAGATTTTTTTAGCTGTTTGATCCCGCATGATATTTTCATCTCTTTTTTACTTATATCAAGTATTTTGAACTCCACTTCGTTCCCTTCACTATAAAGAGAATTCAAGTCTTTTATATCATCATCCCAGGAAACATCACTGATATGAATCAGTCCATCAATACCGTCTTCAAGCTCAACAAACATCCCGAATTTTACAATTTTCTTTATCTTCTTTGCATGAATAGAACCAACGGAAAAACGGCTGTCAATTGAATTCCATGGATTTTCCAGGAGCTGTTTGTATCCAAGTGAAATCTTTTTATCCTCTTTGTTTAACTGTAGAACAACGAGTTTTACCTGCTGCCCCTTTTCAAAATAGTCTTTTGAATCTGCATTATTCTTTGTCCAGGAAAGTTCACTGTTACTCAGGAAACCTTCTATTTCATTTTCCAGTTCTACAAATGCACCTATTGGAGTTATTGTGACTACAGTACCATTAACAGCTGTCCCAGGACTGTAATTTTTTTCAACGTTTAACCATGGATCTTCAACAAGCTGCTTGATACCAAGAGAGACTTTTCTGTCATCCCTGTTTATTAACAAAATTTTAAAATCTCTTATTTCGCCCTGTTTCAGAATTTTTCTTTGCTTGAACACTTTTTTCCATGACATGTCATTTCTATGAAGGAGAGCATCGATGCCAGCAACCTTTACAAAGGCTCCGAATTCAACAAACTTCATCACCTCACCCTGGACAACATCACCTTCCGTATACTTTTCGATAAAAGAACTCCAGTTATGTTCAAGTTCTTCTTCTACAAGATCTTTTCTTGAAACAACTACAGATTTCTTTTTAAAATCAACACTTTTAATCAAAAAATCATATTCAGTATCAGACTCTGTAATATTTTTTAAATCTGCGGTAAGAGAGTATGGAAGAAAAACATTTACACCCAGACATCTTACAATTTTTCCTTTATTGGTTGCAGAAACCACTTTACCTTTCACTTTGCTGTTCCCGGCATTATAGTATTCAACAAAATTATGCCACTCACGCTCACTTTCAGCTGCTTTTTTAGAAAAAACATAGACCCCATCAACAAGTTTTTTGCTAACGAGCTTAACCTCACATATATCTCCAACCGCTGGAACTGTATCAAATTCACTGAGAGAAATTCTGCCGTCAGACTTAGCTCCGACACTTACATATGCATAGTCAGTATCAATTGTTACAATTTCCCCCTTAACAATCATACCAGGACTTATGTTTTCTAAAGCAGTATCAGCAACTAACTCCATGTCAATAGCTTCGAAATTCTCATCTGTAAATTGACTCATTATATTACACCTTAATTATTTGTTCATATTCATTTAAAATCGTTTATTATATTCTTCAAATGTTCAACAACCGAATCATATGGCAATTCAGAAGTATCAATATAAATAGCATCATCCACCCTCTTTAGGGGACCAACTTTTCTATTCATATCTTCAAAATCACGCTGTATAATCTGATTTCTGATTGAATTTTCGTCAACATTTTTTCCCATTTCAACATATTCTTTAACTCTTCTGTCAGCCCTGACCTGTACTGAAGCATCAAGATATATTTTTACATCAGCATGAGGGAAAACAATACTGCCAATATCCCTGCCATCCATTATAATTGACTCATGGTGAGACCAGCCCCTTAGCATGGCATTTACAAAATCTCTGATAACAGGTTTGTCTGAAAAAAAGCCGATATTCCCAGTTATTCTCTCATCCCTTATTTCTCTGCTGACGTCATGTCCATTAAGAATAACCGCTACTGTACCGTCATTTCTGAAATTCTGAATCAAATTAATATCATACAGATCAGTCTTTATGTCTGTTACATTGTCAACAGAACCATATTTTTTCAAAAAATAATAGGTTACGGCCCTGTAAAGTGCACCGGAATCAATATATTTTATTCCAAGATCAACTGCAACCCTTCTGCAGACAGAACTTTTACCAGACCCAGCAGGGCCATCCACCGCTACAGTGATTCTTACAGATTCATTCATACTACTCGCTATCCAATGAAAATTCTTTTATTTCTGATAATTTTGGAAGATCAGACAATTTATTTAATCCGAAAAATCTTAAAAACTCGTCAGTAGTGCCATAGGCAAGAGGTCTTCCTGGCAGATCCATCCTCCCAACAGGTTTAACAAGATTTCTTTTCATTAAATTTGCAATCATGAGCCTTGAAGAAGACCCCCTGAGTTCATCAACTTCAGCAAGAACAAGAGGCTGTTTGTAGGCAATAATTGCAAGAGTCTCCAGCATCCCCTTGGACAAGCTCTCTCTCTTCTTCAAGCCCATTGCATGCCTTAACTGCTCAGCGTACCGTGCATTTGTTACAAACTGATAGCCATTGGACAATTCAGCCAGACGTATACCGCCATCCCTCTCCTCATACTCATCAACAAGACTATCGATTATTATTTTCGCCTGAGTGGGATCTATCATGAAGTTTTTAACAAAAAAGTTTATTGGAACTGGTTCGTTACTGAGGAAAAAAACGGATTCAAACAAGCCCATGAGGTCATGCTCTACCTCATTCTCATCTTCCATTTCCTCATTCTCTATCTGATCATTGCTGTCTTTTTCAGTCATAGTAACCTTTAATGGTGCTTAATGATTTAACTGTTGTGATGAAAACTGCCTGAAAATAAATATCACGCCAAAGTTCTTTTCCTGCCGGACTTTTATCATCCTTGTCTTGGACATTTCAAGAATTGCAAGAAAAGAGGCTATAATCTCCGCCCTTGAAGGGTGATCAGAAAAAATTTCAGTAAATTCAATCTTATCTTTTTCTTTAAGCATCTCGATTATATGCTCAATTTTGTCGCTCACCAGTATTTCGTCAAATATTATTTCCCTGGTATCAACTTCATGTGTTTCATTCAGAACATTGGAAAATGCCTTTAATAGATCAAAAAGAGACACATCAAAATAATACTCTTCTTCACCAAGTTCTTTAAGATCATTAAGACGAACATAGGCATCGTTCTGGCTGGAATACTTATCCTTTAGTTCTTCAGACACAACCTGATATTTTTTGTATTCGAGAAGTTTCTGTATCAGTTCAGGAGGCAGCGGCTGTGTAAAATATTCATCTTCAACATCTCCGGAAGGAAGCAAGGCCCGGCTCTTGTAAAACAGAAGTTCCGACGCAAGCATAATAAACTCTATGGCTATTTTAACATCCATCTGCTCCATTATCTTTAAAAAACCTATATACTGCTCTGTAATTTCAGAAATGGAGATTTCGGTAATATCAATTTTGGATTTCTTAATGAGATTCCACAATACATCCAGGGGACCGCTGAATTTTTCTATACTTACAATGTAAGCCTTTTCAGCACCATTCTCATTATTAACAATATTTTCAGACATATTTCTCGATTTTTTTAAATAAAAGTATCCCCTTTTCTAAAAAAAGGGGAATTGGGGTACTGTTTTCAAAGTATATATTAAGATAAAGCTTTTTCTGCTGCTTTTTGGAGTCTTTCCGGCGGAAATGGTTTAACAACAAAATCTTTAACACCTAATTTAATAGCCTTTGTAAGAAGACTTTCCTGTCCAAGGGCTGTAACCATAATTATCTTTGCATTAGAATCGATGGCAAGAATTTCATCAGCAGCTTCAATTCCATCCTTTTCCCGCATTGTAATATCCATAGTCACTAGATCCGGTTTCAGCTTCTTGTACAATTCCACCGCTTCATTTCCATTCTCGGCTTCACCAACAATCTCAT
>QKCL01000043.1 GCA_003246895.1 Spirochaetota bacterium
TTAATCTTAATGAATCTGCTCCCCTGATATCAACTGGTGTATGGGCCGATGAAGCTGTATCAGTTGAATATACCGGTTATGAAGAAATACAAATTTTATGCTATGACTGCTCCAGGCATCTTTTTAAAAAAAAATTACTTCATCGTATGTCGGAAGAGAAAGAATACTGTTTCTATGACATCTGTTCAGATTGTATTACTGTCTGCTGTAAGGATGCTGATGAAGCATTAACATTTTTCAGTAAATATAAAATAGATTTAAAAAAAATGGAGAAAATATGCATTGGCAGTTACTATGCCAGCAGTTTTACTTTAAAAGACAGCCTTGATAATATATCCATCAGGTTTGACTTAATCAGCTTCCCGAACCTTCCGTTTAACTGCTATTTGATGTGTGAATTATCCCCTGAAACTGTTTTTTCAAAAGCCATATTGGAGTTTCTGATAAATGTTATCAGTGGATTTATGAGCAGCAGGCAGTCATGTGTTCTGCAGGAAAATTTTTCAGATATTCCCGGGAATGAAACTGGAGACTGTAATGTCAACTTATTATGTTCAGAAAATACCTTTGATTCTGTAATTGATGTTATTGAAAACTATTTTAGCAGATCTCTGATAATTGCATATGATGTTATCTCAGCAGGAGATGATGATCTTTTGCACGATTTCAGGGTCTTTACGCGCAGAGCAATGGCTGTTATATCTGTTTTTTTGAAGATAAAGAACAATGAAAATTTTTGTGAATTAAAAAGAATATTAAAAAACATGTTAAGGATATCCGGGAACCTGCGGGATCTCCAGGTTCTTCAAAATAAATTGAAGCAGACCAATTCTGACGTCTCTGTGGGTGAAACAGAGATTCTGTTAGATTATCTGCATGGAGAGATTCAGGAGGAACTAGAATCATTTAAAACCTTCATTAAAGGAACGGATTTCCTGAAAGACATGTTCAGATTTTTTTCAATTATCCGTAAGATAAGGAATAGCAAATATGGGAAAAAAATAGGGAAAAAAGATCTCTTAAAAAATTTGATGTCTGTTTCAAAAGAAAAAGTAAAGTCTTCACAAAAAGCCTTAAAGAACGCCTTCACAGATAAGAATATTCACAGTTTAAGGAAGTCATTCAAAGCGTTTCGCTATATTTCGGAAATGATCAGTGTCATTGATAAAAAAGGGTCTGCAAATATAGAGGTAAAAAATGCGAGAAAAATGCAGCAGAAACTTGGTAGATATAATGATTGTGTGGTTCAGTTAAAAAAACTCATGGAGATTCAGAAGAGTTCATTCTGTGCAGATAGTCAGACAGGGAAATCTGTTTCTGGATTAATTGATATAGTTTCACAGGAGAAAAAAATAATGGCAGATGAACTGATGAAAGGCAAAGTTTTTTGATTCATCATTAGACATCTGTAATAAGTAAGGAGATAGTTTATGAGTGAATCAGAATTTGTAAGAAGATTTATCGTAGATGGATTTTCATTCGATCAGAGTATGGCTTTTTCCGAGATCTTTGAAGTGAAGCTGGGATATGTTTCAATGAATCCGGATGATGGAGAGGTGGTACTGACGAAAGCTGAAAAGAATTTTTTTATTTCCATAGGAAAGACCTGTGATAATGGGGTAATGGAATACAATTCAAGAATTGGGAAAAAACAGTTCAGGGACCTCTGGCCTTCCACACAGGGAAGACGTATTGTTAAGGTAAGGAATGTAATGTATTTTGGAAATTACAAGATAATGATTGATCAATATAAGGGAAATCTTCTCGGCCTTACCATGGCAGAAGTAGTATTTGACAAAAAAAAGAACTGTGAAAAATTTTCCATCCCGGACTGGTTTGGAAAAGAGATTTCGGATGATTCCATGTTTCTCAACAGCAGTCTTGCTCTGGTAAAAAAATTGGATGAACTTGGTTTAAAATGGAAGAGTGCATAGTAAAGAGAAAAATTCCCATAAAACAATCCGGTGTTATACCATATTATTATGATGAGGGGATTCTTAAAGTGCTTGTTGTCAGCAGCGTAGGCGGAAAGAAATGGATTTTTCCCAAGGGATTTATCGAACCCGGTTTCAGTTCACAGGATTCCGCCGCAAAGGAGGCCTATGAGGAAGCAGGTATTCAGGGGATAGTGGGAAATGAAGTAATAGGTAAATACACCTATGAAAGAGATGGAATCCCATATATAGTGGAAATGTATGCTATGAAAATAGATAAAATTAAAAAGACATGGCCTGAAAGAAAAATCAGAAAAAGAATGCTCATGGAATATGAACGGACCGGTGAGTATTTAAAAGAAAAAAATATATTGAAAATTCTGGAAAATCTGAAAGAATTTATTTAAATATAAATAGAATTAATTCGGGGTATAGTTATGAAAAGAAAAGTCATTGTTTCTTCAATTTTCGCTTTTTTAATGTCGTCTATCTGTCTTTATGCAGACTGTGTGAGTGGAGAGTGTAAAAACGGCAAGGGTTCTTACAAGTGGAGCAACGGAGCTCATTACGATGGTGAGTTCAAAAACGGAATTATGGACGGTCAGGGAACCTATGTTGACAGTAATGGAAATATGTATAAGGGCGAATTCAGTAAGGGAAAGCTTAATGGCAAGGGGTCAGTAAAATTTTCGAATGGTGAAACCAGTGAGGGTCTTTACAGGAACGGTGAGCTTGAGGGCAAGGGGAAGTTCAGGTATAAAAATGGAGACCAGTATTCCGGAGAATTTCATAATGGCATTAAAAACGGCAGTGGAGAGCTGATTCTTTCTGAAGGGGCAAAGTACGCTGGTAATTTCAGCAAGGGGTATTTCCACGGTAAGGGAAAAATTGTTTTTACAAAGGAGAGTCTTTCTAAGAAATACACTGCGACTGTTCAGGATGAATCATATGAAGGAGATTTCAAAACCGGAAAGTTTCATGGAAAGGGAATCTTCAATGGAGCAGATGGATCAGCTTATACAGGAACCTTCAGCAATGGGTTTTTCCACGGAAAAGGTAAATACAGAAACATAAAGGGGCTTGAGTATGAGGGAGCCTTTAAAAATGGAAAATTTGAAGGTCAGGGAACCTTTAAGGATGAATCGGGAAATACATATACCGGACAGTTTAAAAATGGTGTCTTTGAGGGTAAGGGACTGTATAAATATACAAGCGGCGCATCATATAATGGAACTTTTAAAAATGGAAAATTTGAGGGAAAGGGCACATACACAAATTCAAAAGGGATAAAGTATGTGGGAGCCTTTTCAAACGGAGTTTTCAACGGCAAGGGAATTCTCTACAGGCCCGATGGAAGTGTCTACCAGAATGGATTATTCAAAAACGGGAAGTTTCAGGGAAAATAGCTGATGCTTTCAATTGATATAAAATCTGCACGCAGAAATGAATTTATTGATATTACCGGCCATGTAATAATGGCTTTGAAGGAGATGGATGCCTTAAGCGGCATCTGTCTTATTTTTACTCCGCACACAACAGCCGGTATTACAATTAATGAAAATGCGGATCCAGATGTTCAGTCTGATATGGAGAAGGGGCTTAATTCTCTGGCATTTAATCATCTGAAATTTTCTCACGCAGAAGGGAATTCGGACTCACATATTAAATCAACTCTTGTGGGATGTTCAGAAATGGTAATTGTTGAAAATGGCAGACCGGTTCTGGGAACCTGGCAGGGTATTTATTTCTGTGAGTTTGACGGTCCGCGAAACAGGAAAGTTTATATCAAGTTAAAATAATGTTTCCTGCTCCAATAATATTTTTGAGTCGATTTTCAGATGATCATATGCAGCATGTGTAGCCATTCTTCCTCTGGATGTTCTCTTTAGAAGCCCTGATTGGACAAGGAAGGGTTCGTAGTAATCTTCAATTGTATCCATCTCCTCCCCGACAGAAATTGCTATTGTTTTGAGCCCCACAGGCCCTCCATTGAACTTTTCAATAATTGACCTCAGTATTTTGCGGTCCATATCGTCGAGCCCCTTTTCGTCGATGTCAAGCTGGTGCAGGGCATATTTTGTTGTTTCAATATCTATTGTTTTTTTACCTTTAACCACAGAAAAATCTGCAACCCGGTTTACAAGCCTGTTTACAATCCTGGGAGTTTTCCGTGACCTTCTGGCAATTTCAAATGCCGCATCATCCTCTATTGGGATATTTAAAATTCCTGCTGTACGTTTTGATATATTTTTTAGCTCATCTGAATCATAGTAGTCAAATCTCAGAGGTATGCCGAATCTGTCCCGAAGAGCTGCGGTGAGAAGTCCGGTTCTTGTTGTTGCCCCCACAAGAGTGAATGGTTCAAGATTTAGTTTTATACTTTTGGCACCTATGCCCTGGCCTATAATTATATCTATTGAGCGGTCTTCCATTGCCGGGTAAAGAATCTCCTCAATTGCCGGGGATAATCTGTGAATTTCATCTATAAACAGAACATCATTTTCCTGAAGGCCCGTGAGAATTGAAGCCAGATCTCCTGCCTTGTCTATTACAGGTGCTGAAGTAGCCTTGATATTTACACCCATTTCATGGGCAACTATGAAAGCCAGCGTGGTTTTCCCAAGCCCGGGAGGCCCTGAAAGAAGTATATGATCAAGAGATTTTTTTCTGAGCTTTGCAGATTCTATGAAGACCTTCAGGTTTTCCTTGACCTTTTTCTGTCCGATAAACTCATCGAGACAGCAGGGCCGGAGCCCCGATTCATTTACAATATCATCTTCAGATGTTTTTCTTGAGTCTAAAATTCTGGTTATGTCTTCCATCTTTTCGTTACTGGTTCTTGTAGTTGTTCAGGGTTTTAAGTATAGAATCTGGAGTTTTAAGGGACAGTATCTTGTTTCTAAGGCTTTCGTCGTTGAGCATTTTGGCAATATTCGCAAGAGTCTTTATGTGCTGTGAAAGTTTGTTCTTCGGAACAATCAGCAGTACAATAATTTTTACCACTTCATTATCAATGGCATCAAAATCGATTCCGCCGGGAGCTACAGCAAGAATTGTAATTATTTCATTAACATGTGGAGAGGTACAGTGGGGGATTGCCACGCCGTTACCTATTCCTGTGCTCATGGATTCTTCTCTCTCTATAAGAGCATCTGTAATGGTAGATGAATCATTTGCTGCAATATATTTACATTTTACAGCCACAGACACCAATTCCCTTATTAGATCCCATTTGTTACGGGATTCAGGGTTAACTAAAATATTATTTTTCTTTAAATTTTCAAGTAAACTCATTTTAATCTATCTGACCTTTATGTTGGTAGTATTCTACCGGCAATTGTATATTAGTCAAGTTTATATTACAGATAATAGTCAATTAAAACTTCCCTTTCAAGGCTGAAACAGCCGGTAATTCATATTTATTTATTATGATTTTACCGCAGATTATGAGGCAAATTAAAATTGACTCTGTAAAGACTTTTATCGTATATTACAGGTTGGGGTGTGATATATGATAAGAGTGATAAATATGGGGAATGGACTTTTTGTAATAAGAATAATTATGAATGAGCTCCATACTCTGGATATTCCGGAACTTAAGGATCAGATAAATGATTCCATAGAGAAAAATAAAATTGAAAAAGTTGTTCTGGATCTGTCAGATGTTAATATAATTACCAGCACAGGAATCGGTATTTTCCTCAGTATAAACAGCACCGTAGATTCAAATTTCTGTTTAGCATGTGCAGGAGATGAAATCCGAAAAGTTCTTGAACTGACAAAGGTCAGTTCAATCATCAAGATGTGCGATACGATTGAAGAGGCAGTAGAAATATTTCACAATTCTATCTGAGGAAGGGATTCTGTTTTTTCTCAGTGCCTATTGTTGTTGCAGGGCCATGTCCCGAAAGTACCTTTGTTGAGTCGGGCAGAATAAAAAGTTTGTTTTTGATTGAACTGATCAGTTCGTTGAAGTTGCCTCCAGGTAGGTCCGTCCTGCCGATGGAGTATTTAAATAGAACATCTCCTGCAAAAAGAGTGTCATCAATCCTTATTGAAACTGAACCCTTTGAATGACCCGGGGTGTGAAAAAATTCAAAATTAAGCCCTATAAATTCCATGTCACCGCCGGATGGAAGCTCTCCTTCCACAGAAATTTTACCCGGATCCTTTACTCCAAACATGTTTGCCTGCATGGAAAGACCGTTTAAAAGAGACATGTCCTTTGAATTCATATAAAATGGGACCTGGAACTCTTTTTTTAACTCGTTAACACCCTGAACATGGTCAATATGACCATGTGTTGCAAGAATGGCTTCCAGTTTAAGGTTGCTGCCTTTGATGGTCTTGATAAAAAATGATGTATCTGTACCGGGGTCAATTATAACAGCTGATTTGTTTTTTGATACAATATAAGAATTAACCATAAAAGGTCCGTTGGGGTGTACAGTAATCTTCATCTTTCTACCTTAAAAAAATATAAATAAATATCTCAATACCGGTTAACCACCATAAAGCAGCGGCACCAGTATTTCAATATTTATTTTAGTTGTAGTTACCCTCTGTTGTCGTCACATGGTTCATCAATTTCATCATTCCTGGCCATTTCAGGATTTAATGCATATGTGCATGGAGGAAGTTTTGCATATTTGTCATGTTTATCGTCATTTATAGTTTTCATTTTAGTCTCCTATTTAAAAAAGTCTATTATTTAATATAATACTAAAATTCTTAAGTGTCAAGTGCTTAAGTCTTTTTTATGTATAATTCCGCAGTTTCAGTTCTGCCGGGAATGGATTCAGGTAGTATTGTTCTGACAGATATAATGAATTGAATTTTTTAACGAAAAAATTCATAATGGTAACAGGTACTATAAGAGGGATAAGTTTCTGTCTGTAATCATTGAAAATATGAGCGACAGTGTCCTTTTCCTCAGATGAAAGATTTTTTTTAAAATAACCGAAGACATGCTGCAGCACGTTATGGTTTTTCCCGACTGTGGCTTTCATTTTCATGGCGGACGTGAAAATATTCAGATATTCTGCCAATGCTGAGTCAAGGTCTTTTGCTTTAAGGTTTCCGGTAATTCTACCTGCTTCCCTGTAGTGAGATGGACTGTGCGCCATGAGCGTAAGTTTATGCCTTTCATGAAACCGGAGAAAATCTGAAGATGTTCTCCGGTTCTGCATCATCTCCAGCCATCTGGCGTAGGCAAAAATTCTGTCCATAAAATTTTCTCTTATTACAGGATCATTCAGACTTGTTTCATCTGCAGCAGGTATATATGGAAAGCTGTTAATAAGCAAATCAGAAAGAATACCCGTACGGTTTTTATGGGTGGTACCGCTGCTTTCGGAATAAACCTTAACCCGCTCCATGCCGGTGCTGCGTGAAGGTGATTTGAATATGAAACCGCACAAGGGTAATTCTTTTAAATCCGTTGATTTGCCTGACTGCAGACTGAGCTTCTGTCCGGTCGATTTTTTTGATGATTTTTCTGATAATAAGTGCCTCATAAGACACACTGACTCTCCGGGAATTTTATGTCCCAATTCAGAATCCGGGCACAAAGAATAAAACTCTGCGTATTTGCCTAAATTATCAGTAATGTATCTGCATTGATCTCCCGGAAGGCATGAACAGAAACCTATCAGAATTTTTGGAAAGGTGTTAGTAACCTGTTGTTCTTTCATATTTTCAACACTCATAATCTGAATAATCCGCATCCAGGATATGAATTTATTATGTTAGTAAATATAAAGAATGGAGCTTTGACTTTTTATTTTTTCTTCTTTTTGCCGTACTTTTTATTATATGCTTCAACTACTTTAGCGGAACCTGCACCGCAGCTAATAATAGAGCGCAGTGTCTCCTCAACACTTACTTCAACAGGGAAAACAGAATCTTTGTTGAGATGAAAAATATTACCCGAAGTGGGGTTCGGGCCTGTGGGCATGAACACAGTAAATGAACCGTCTTCATGTTCATCTGTTATGAATGTTGTTACAAGAGTATCGTTGTTGAAAAGTTTAACAAGGGCAACACGGGAAAAGGCTGATTTATTTCTCCCTAGAATCTGCATCACAATCTCTTTTATCATTCCGTAGCCGGGAGCAACAGCAAAAATTTTTTTTTCAATGAGGCCGTATGTGAAGTTCCCTATTCTTGTCTTGATAAAGATACCTATAAAGAAGCAGGTCATGAGTATTGTAACAATCACAAAAATATCGGCTACGATTTCAGGGAGTCTGAAATATTTTAATACCATGTATGTAAGGGGCTGAACCGCTCCTGTAACAATATCAAAAAGAGATTTAAATATAAGAATAAGAATAGCAACCGGAAGTACAATTATTATTCCGCCCATTAGTGTTGTTTTTAAAAAAGTTTTAAGCCTGGTCATGTGACTGCCTCTTCCGGGAAATTATTTTTATGTACTATATAAATTATGTTACATTTTCAGAAACAATTTACTATAAAGATTATTATACTTAGTATAATTTGAATTTTAAGTCAGTTGAACAGGTTTATTATGAGCGTAATAAAAAGATACAATAAAATTTTTACAGGTTCCTGGCGCTTCAGAATATTTCTGCTGAAAAATCTTCCAATGGGATTTCTTGCCGGCCTGCGTCCTGTCTGTTTCAATGAAAAAGAATGTACAGTTTCAGTGAAGTACAGGTGGCTGGTGAAGAATCCTTTCAGGTCCATGTATTTTGCAGTTCAGTCTATGGCCGCTGAAGCCTCAACAGGGTTGCTTGCAATGTACCATATTAACAGGCTGGAGAATAATACTTCCATGCTGGTCTCATCTATAGAAGGAAAATTTTTGAAAAGGGTTACCGGCAGAGTAGAGTTTAGATGTACTGAAGGAGCAGAAATTGCCAAAGCTATAGAATTGGCTGCAAGTTCAGGGGAGTCCGTACGTCTGAAAGTTAATTCAAAGGGTACAGATAAAGACGGGGAAATTGTTGCTGATTACTATATAGAATGGTATTTTAAAAAGCTCGATAAATAGCAGCAGGTATTGGTACATTTTCTTGACAGGACAGGTTTATTGCTGAATGATTCGGGCATGGACAAAAAATGGAACATTCATTTCTGCGAACATGATTCCGAATCGTGCCCGGTAATTGATTTTATTGAAAACTGCTCAGAAAAAAATCAGGCAAAGATTTTCAGATTCTTTTCTCTTCTGGAAGAAACCGGACCTGTACTTCCCAGACCCTATTCAGATATACTCTGCTGCGGTATTCATGAACTTCGGGTAAAGCTTTCGGGAAACCACGGCAGGTTTCTTTATTTTTTTTATGACGAAGAAAAAATTATAATGTTCAATGCCTTTTATAAAACCACAGACAGGGTCCCTGACATATACATGAAACATGCGCAGGACTTTCGTAATTCATACCTTGCATATGGAGGAGAGGAATAATCATGACCATGCATCCAAAAACATTCAGGGAACTGTTCAATCTCAAAAACTGCAGTGAATCATTTAAGGACGCATACCGTGACCAGTGCAATGTATGCAGGAAGACAATGTGCATTGCAGAACTTCTTGAGGATAATGAGAAGATTAAAGAAAAATTGATCAATGATCTTAATATAGATTCTGAATACCTGAATGAGTTTCTGGATGCCGGATGTTGTGATCCGGAAGTGACTGAAAAGATCTGCAGGTACCTTGAAATAGAAGTTCATAATGAATGCTGTAAAAAAATATAACATGATTACTGGAAACATGAGGGGGAAAGGATATCCCCCTCTCCTTTCTAACTTATTTTGAAAAAAGACAGAATCTCCTTGAGGCCTTCAGCCTGTGCACTTATTTCTTCAGAGGAACTGGCTATCTCTTCTGCACCGCTTGCCTGCATTTGAGTCTGTTCGTTGAGATGATTCATTGAGCTCGCAATTTGATTATTTGTTGATGTCTGTTCCTGTGTTGCAACTGAAATGTTATTAGCCATTTCCATGACCTCCTTAGTCGCACGGAGGACATCCTCACTCTGCTTTTTCTGAATGTCTGTTGAATTTGCTATTTCCTTTACGTATGCTTCTGTTTTTTTTATGTAGTCAATTATGTTGTTGAGTGCAGAGGATGTTTCATTGACATCCCTTATACTGCCCTTGGCGGATTCAACCCCCTTTTCAACAAGAAGGGTTATGTTTTTGGCTGATTCTGCAGTCTGCTCTGCCAGTTTTGCTATCTCATCGGCAACTACTGCAAAGCCCTTGCCATGCTCTCCAGCCCTTGCTGCCTCTATTGCTGCATTCAGTGCGAGAAGGTTGACCTGATCAGATATATCACTGATCAATGTTACCTTCTCAGAAATCATTGTGGAATTATTTTCCATGGAATTGATTCCTTTTATTGTGTTTCCCATGAGGCTGTTTCCCCTTTCAGCTTCCTTGGAAGTATTGTTTGCTATTGAAAGGGCGTCATTGGCGGCTTTATTTACGGTTTTTACAATACTACTGAGTTCGTTTGTTGCATTAAATGTTTTTTTGGACTGTTCAGACTGCAGGTTGGCGCTGTTTGATATGGATTCAGTAGACGCAGTGGTCTGTTCAAGAGATGCAGTTGTTTCCTCAACAGAGGCAGCCTGCTGCTGGGCGCTTAATGAAAGGCTCGAACTTGTAGATGCCAGCTCCTCGGAAGATGCCGCAAGCTGGTGAGAAGCGCTAAGGGATGTATTTACAATCTCGGTAAGTTTATTCTGGAAGTTTGACATCCCCTCAAGCATGCTTCCTATTTCATCTGGAAGGCGGTTGGTCTCTTTTTCGGTAAGGTCACCGCTTGACATTTTGCTCAGCAGCCTTATTACATTTCTGATTGGCCGGGAAAAACTGATTCCGACTTTATAAAGTACAGTCATCATAATTGCATTGATAAGTAAAAGAGCGAGCAGGGTGGTAACAATTACCCTGTCTATCTCCCTGAGCATTGCCCTTTTTTCAAAAATAGAAATTATGATATGGCCGGTACTCTTTAAGATATACTTTCTTACCTCATATCCGGTTCCGGCTATGGAAAAACTCTGATAATGGCTGACATCCTCGTTCATAAATTTTTCAATGCTCTTTCCATTGTCATCCTTGTAAGACTTGGTGAATTCCCGTCCTATATAATTTTTATCAGAATGATACTCTATGTATCCGTTTAAATCTGTTACAATATATGTAATATCCTTCGTCTGCTGGCCGCTTTCACTGGAGGCGAGATCCAGATTGATAATTTTTTCGAAAAATTCCACTTTTACTGAAGTAGCAATGGCAGCAACTATCTGATTGTTTCTTATTTGCGGAACAATGCACACAACTGTCGTGTTTCCACTTTCCAGGCTTTTTACCGGAGGCGACCACTGGAATTTTTTACTTTTTTTCATTTCCTTGAAGTAATCTCTCGATGAAATGTCTATGGTCTTTCCATCCTGTGTTACTGCTGTACCGTCGGGTTTTGAAACAAGAATCCCTTCCATATATTTATTGCCTGAGCTATTCAGGATTTTTTTGGCAAATACCGCAGCCTCTGCTGTACCCATTGAATCGATGGAGGAGTGGTTAAGGACTGTCTGAAGTTCTGTTGTTATATTCCCCATTCCCGCCTGCAGGTCTGACACCATTCTCTGTGAAAGGGAGGAAGCGTTCTGTTTGTAATAGTGTTCTGTGCGGGTCACATTTATCTTGTATATACCTACTGCGGTGAACTGGAGCAGTATTGTCACATAGAGAATTATGGGAGCCAGCAGTTTCTGGGAAACACTGAGAGGAGGTATCTGTATTTTCCCTGAAATTGGGTATAGTACAATTTTTACTTTGTAAAAGTGATAATATATTACGGCCAGTGCCACTGACATACATAATGTCCAGATGAAAATGAGCTGATAGAAGGTTGATATTATTGTTCTATCAAGCAGAATAAAACCGATAGGTGTTACTGATGTTAAAAGCAGGATAAAATAGATAACCGATACTGTGACGGCATATCTCCTGCCGTATCTGATCTGTGACTGGTCAGGATTCTCTGTGGTGTCAATGACAGCAATTTTTTTTGAATAGAGAAAAAATGTCAGCGGTATAAGTACTAGAGTTGGGGCTGTCATGGGCAGAACGTCCAGTGCAAATGACATAAAACTATGGACTCCCACGGCTATGAGCAGCAGCATGTAGCATACTAAGGAAAATGAATAATAAGATATAATAAAATTCATCGTAAGTTTTCTTAGAATAGTGTTTTTGATCATTGATGAAGCTCCGGTTTTTGTTATTTTAAGCTTAAAAGTGCCTATCTATATTTCTTCTTAATTTTTGATTAAAAAGTATGCAGTTTAAATATATTTTCGCGAGAAACTAATCTATAAAGTAGTGAAAATAGTTCATTCCGTCAATAAGCGGAATATCTAAAGAAGTAATAATTGACAATATTTTCAAAACCCTGATATTCTTATGGGTGTTATGGAAAAAACGTTTTTTGAAATAGTAGTGACTCCCAAGTCATCCAGAAGCATGGTAAAGGTTCAGGACGGCCTGATCAGGGTCTTTCTACATTCTCCGCCTGCAGATGGAAAGGCCAACAAGGAATGCATTGAGGTAATTGCAAAGGCCCTGAAAACAGCAAAGGGTAATGTATCCATAGAAAAAGGCGAAAAGGGGAGAAACAAGCGTATATCCGTTGAGGGTATGACAATTGAAGAGATAATGGAGAAATTCAGTAAATAGTATGGCGCAGAAAAAGAAGATCGGTTTTCACATGTCCATAAGCGGCGGTGTATTCAATGCTATCGGGGAGGCCCTTGATCTGGGGATTGAGACTTTTCAGATCTTTCTGAAAAATTCAAACAGGTGGGAATCTCCTCCATTAAAAGAGAAAGATATAGAGAAGTTCAGGTCTTTGTGGAAATCAAATGCTAATCTCTCCATTCACGGCCATACGGGTTATCTTATAAATTTTGCAGGAGAGGGTGAGAACCTTGAAAAGTCCATGCTTCTCATGGCTCAGGAGATGAACCGTGCCGATGCCCTTGGAATACCCACCCTTGTTCTGCATCCGGGGAATCACAAGGGCGCAGGAATTGATACAGGCATAGAAAGAATTTCTGAAAACCTGAACAGGATCTTTTCGGAGAACCCGGGAAAGGTAAAGATACTTCTCGAAACAATGGCAGGGCAGGGTACTTCTATTGGACATGAATTTGAAAACCTTGCCGCAATAATTGAAAAATCGGACTACAAGGAAAGACTTGGAGTCTGCCTCGATACATGCCATATATTCGCCGCGGGGTACGACTTTTCGAATGAGAAACTCTACGATGAACTTATTATAAATTTTGACAAAACAGTGGGGCTTAAAAACCTTGAACTGATACATCTCAATGATTCAAAAAAACAGTGCGGGTCAAGGGTCGACAGGCATGAACATATTGGAAAGGGCGAGATCGGGGAGAGGGCGCTTGGTTTTTTCCTCAGAGATGAAAGGCTTCATGAGGTTCCCTTTATCATGGAGACTCCCGTTGAAGAGGATTACGGGAACAGGGAGAATCTGAAGGTTGTGCTGGAGATGATGGGGGAAAGATCCCCCGGCTCGGGTCACTAACCGCCTTCCCGGATTTTCTGCTCGCCACCCCCGAAATGGGGGTTCTGAATTTAAAGAATGACCATTCTCTGGAAAAATATTTAACCACGGATATGAAAGATCTGCACGGATAAAGAAATTTTATGTTCAGAGAACAATCATATTAAAGTTGAAAGAGAAAAGTCTAAAGTCTAAAGTTTTAAACAGGAATTTTCATCTTTCATCTTTAGCCCCGCCTTTATTGTAATTTAATTGACTTTACCTTGAATCCAGTTAATATTAAACAATCAAATAATTTCGGAGTTTCCATGAGAGAGGATATTTTAACACTTTCTGAGACCCTTAAAATACTGAACGGAAAGAAAAGCCAGTTTGAAAATGAGTATGGAATTACTGCAATTGGAGTATTCGGTTCTGTCGCAAGGGGAGAAAGCAACAGTGATAGTGATATAGATATTGTTGTTAAAATGAAGAAGCCTGATCTTTATTCCATGGTACATATAAAAGAAGACCTTGAAAACCAGTATCACCGGAAAGTGGATATTGTTCATTACAGAGAGAAAATGAATCCCTTTCTTAAAAAGCGGATAGACCGGGACGTTCTTTATGTATGATTCAGAACATGGTATTGATATGCTTGACGGGATCTGTATGATGCTCATTGCGATAGGGGAGAGTCTGAAGCATATTGATAAGCTCACTG
The DNA here is from genome assembly GCA_003246895.1 of Spirochaetota bacterium. Classification (GTDB taxonomy): domain Bacteria; phylum Spirochaetota; class UBA4802; order UBA4802; family UBA5550; genus SZUA-423. Next base: position 14,213 of record QKCL01000043.1, read on the forward strand.
AGAACAGTTTCCTGAAAGAATATCCCGAAGTTGACTGGCAGGGTGCCAAGGGGGTAAGGGATATTTTAAGTCATCATTATTTCGATTTGAACTCTGAAGTGGTTTTTAATATATGCAATGACCATATGCCGAAGATGATGGAAACTGTCAGTAAGATGATTGATGATCTTGGAAGTGAAATAGAATTTTCATAATCTTTTAAATTTACTCCAGTATCATGAGATCATAGTAATCGTATAAATAGTAAGTGTTTATGGAGAAGTAGCTGCATTTCCCGGTATCTATTTTACGCAGTCTGTGTAATAGCTCCTTAGCCGTTTTCTCCTGCACACTCAAGTATAATATTTTATCTTTATCTGACTGGATTTCAGCAGGCAATGAATTCGGAATAACAAAACTCTTTCTTTTTTCAATATTCGATTGAAGCTCTTCATTCTCCCTGATAATGGACTCACATGCCTTCTGATGCCATGAAGTCCATAGTTCAATAACTTCATGATTCTGAGATCTGTATGTATCAACAAGCTCTACAAGCCGGGCCTGAGTCGTTTCCTTCTCTTCTCTCCATTTAAAGAAAGTTTCAGGAGGAGGCAGGAACTTGTAGTCATGACCAAATCTGTCAACCATGTCTCCGACTTTACCGATCTCCTTCTCCAGCTCATCAACTCTTTTCCTTAACTCTTCCAGTTCAAGGGCTTTTTTCATATTATTTTCTTTCATATACCATTTCTTCTCATTATCCTTACTCTGCCCTTTCAGAAAATTTTCTGGTGAAGAGTGATGTACAGGAGAGCAAAACTGTTAAAAGCATGAGAAAGCATTTCATATAGTTTTTAACAAATTATAGTTTTGTCAATTTTATTATCAGGGTTAATATTTCATAGCAATGTGCGGACATAAATCTCGGATAAAACCATGTTGAGGCATGAATCTTCCCGAATACTCTCCATATTCCCATGACCAGCTGAAGGCCAGCTAGAGGCCAGCTGAAGACCAGCTAAAGGAGCCGCGGAATGGAGTGTTCCCTGTGAAAGGATTTCCACAGATTCACACAGATAAAGGAATGGATTTGCACAGATGGATTATTCAGTCGATTCAGCAGATATCCGGAATAACGGTTTTATTATGGAAATAATGATGGTATAAGAAATATTTTTTTAAACGAACTGACATAGAACCATCTGTGTTCATCTTCTTTTGAAATCTGTGCACCCAAAGGGCATGATATCCATCTAGCGAAGCGTCTATGATGGATGTCAATAAATTATGCTACATCCCTTATTTTTATTCCTTTTCCCTTTAAAAATATATCATATTCTTTCATCTTTCTTAAATGATTGAGCTCATCTCGGTACCAGTGATATTCCTGGTTTGAAAGCATAT
>QKCL01000079.1 GCA_003246895.1 Spirochaetota bacterium
GGTAATTCCCAGGAAGATGTTCTTTCAAAGGTGGTTTCGGTGAATAAAAATGATTTAATCGTAAAGAGACAGGATATTCAGAAGTTTGCTGCTTCGGAATTTGCCAGCGAGAACAGGGAAATAATTGAGGTGAAGGAGAAGCCCAAACCTGTCATAGTTAAAATACAGAAGGTAATAGAGAAAACAATTACAGAGCCGAAACCGGAGGGAAGGCTTCTTGTTACAAGATATGATGTCTACTTTATAAAAGACGGAAAGATTAAGTGGGAAGGGAAACTCCTCGATAATCCTGTGCGTGTGGGGAAAAAACTCTTTGTTGCTTCGGATGATTACATTTTTTGCGCAGAGGAGGAGGGGCCCGTTATCTGGAAAAAGAATATTATAAATGACGGTACAATCAGGGTTGAGCAGGGAAAAGTGAAGATAAAGGCCGGCGGCAGTGAAGTTATTCTTAATCCTTTAAACGGTGAAAAAATGTAGAGTTGATTTTAGATTTAAGTTTATCCCTATGTGCATGTTTTATGATTATGTTAAAATTTAAATATAATAAAAATTTACTTGTATAAAACAGGGGTCTAATATGATTCAGTAACAGACCATTGGTAAATTTAAATTCTGGATAAAATAATGAAAAAAATCAAAAATATAGCAATTATTGCTCACGTTGACCACGGAAAAACAACCCTTGTTGACGGTATGCTCAGACAGGCCGGGGTATTCAGAACCAACCAGAAGGTTGACGAGAGGGTAATGGACTCAAACGACCTTGAGAAGGAACGGGGAATAACCATACTTTCAAAAAACGCCTCAATAAGCTATAAAGGCTTTAAAATAAATATAGTTGATACTCCGGGCCACGCGGACTTCGGAGGAGAGGTTCAGAGGATCATGAAGATGGTAGATTCTGTGCTGCTTCTTGTTGACGCCTTTGAAGGCCCCATGCCGCAGACAAAATATGTTCTGAAAAAATCACTGGAACTTGGAATTAAACCGATCGTTGTTGTAAACAAAATCGACCGTCCCAACTGCCGGCCCAACGAAGTTCTTGACATGGTCTTTGACCTCTTTGTTGAACTTAACGCCACAAATGAACAGCTCGATTTTCCTGTTGTATATGCATCCGCAAAGAACGGAATTGCCCAGTATGAAGTTGAGGATGAGGGTGTAGACCTTGAACCTCTTTTCAAGACAATTATTGATAACGTTGATGAACCTGAAGGAGAGATAAGCCTTCCTCTTCAGTTTCTTGTTTCTGCGATCGAGTATGACAATTATCTGGGAAGAATGGGAACAGGACGTATCCATAACGGCCAGGTTTCAGAGGGTGATGATGTTCTTCTTCTGAAACGTGACGGCTCGCAGGTGAAGGGCAGGGTCACAAAGATATTCTCCTACGAAGGCATGAAGCGTTCTGAAATCAAAAAGGCATATGCAGGAGATATAGTTACAATTGCCGGCCTCGACGGAGTTGACATTGGTGAAACCATCTCCGACAAGGAATTCCCCAATCCTCTACCGCTTATAGATATTGATGAACCTACACTGGCAATGACATTCATGCAGAATGATTCGCCTTTCATGGGACAGGAAGGAAAATATGTGACAGCAAGGCATATCTGGGACAGGCTTCAGAGGGAGATTCTGACCAATGTCAGTATCCGTGTTGAAAAGTCTGAAAATGGTGATGAATTTGTTGTAAAGGGCCGGGGAGAACTGCAGCTTTCCATACTCATCGAGAATATGAGAAGGGAGGGCTATGAATTCCAGGTTTCCAAACCCAAGGTTATATACAGGGAACTGAACGGCAAGAAGACAGAGCCTATTGAACTTGCGGTAATAGACGTTGCAGACGAGTTTTCCGGAGTTGTTATTGAAAAGCTCGGAGTAAGAAAGGGTGAAATGACAAACATGAAACAGGGCGGTGACGGATATACCCGTATGGAATTCAGGGTTCCGGCACGGGGACTCATCGGTTTCAGGAATGAGTTCCTCACTGAAACACGCGGTACCGGTATACTGAACCATTCATTTTATGAATATGAGTACTTCAAGGGAGATATTCCTTCCAGAAACAGGGGGGTTCTCATTGCAAACGAACCTGGAATGTCAAACGGCTATGCCCTTGACGGGCTCCAGGACAGGGGTGACATGTTCATTAATCCCGGAATAGCAGTATATGAGGGAATGATTGTGGGAGAGCATAACCGCGAAAATGACCTTACTGTTAATGTCTGTAAAACAAAGAAACTTTCAAACGTCAGGGCGGCAGGATCAGATGATGCTGTAAAACTTGCACCTCCAAGACTTTTCAGTCTGGAACAGGCCCTTGAATATATTGGAGATGACGAACTTCTTGAGATAACTCCTGAATCGATCCGCATGAGGAAAAAAATACTCAATGAGATCGAAAGGAAAAAAGCTTCAAAGAAAAACTGATTAAATGTGAGAGATATGCCCATGGAAGACAGGAAAACAGTGGTTGTGGGTGCAAGCCCGAACAGTTCAAGGTTTTCATATAAGGCTGTGAGTCTTTTAAATGATTACGGACACACTGTTGTTCCTCTGGGCATCGTTTCCGGTGAAATTTCAGGCATAGGGATTGTTGACCTTCTTTCAAAGCCTGAAATTGATAATGTTCATACAGTTACAATGTATATAAATCCTTCGCATCAGAAGGAATGGTACGACTATATTTTTTCCCTTTCTCCACAAAGAATTATCTTTAATCCGGGTACTGAAAACAGTGAATTCGGCCAGATGGCAAAGAAGAAGGGGATTGAAGTTGAGTACGGTTGTACTCTTGTGATGCTGAGAAGCGGTATTTTTTGATACCCTTTTAACTGAAATTTTAGTATTTTATATAATAGTAATGAATTAAAATAACCGGGGTTATTGTTTATGAACAGCGATCATGAAAGTAATGAAGAGAAAAGGTTCACTTTCGGTGTCGAGGGAATGACCTGTGTATCCTGTGTAAGAATAGTTGAGAGAAATCTGAATAAACTTGATAAGGTTCATTTTGCATCGGTAAACCTGGCTACTGAGAAGGCCTATGTCATTGCTGATGGAGATACAGGCATTGAGGAAATACGGGAAGCTGTTGAGAAAAGCGGTTATGGATTTATCGAAAAATATGAGGAGAAGTCACTTCTTGAGAAGGATTTTAATGAGGCACTTAAATCACTTAAGGTTTCGTTTCTCCTTTTCTTCCCTGTTACTGTTCTGATGATATTCCATATGGCCGGCGTGAAAGTTCCAGGATATCATATAATTGAATTTGTTTTCGGAATTGCAGCATTTCTCCTGCCCGGCAGAAAAATATTCAGAAGTGCCTTTATCGCGGCCGCACACGGGCACTCGAACATGGATACTCTTGTTGCCCTGGGGGCTTTCTCCGCCTGGCTCACTTCGGGAATAAAACTTGCAGGAGCGAATATTGTATCTTTCGGGGCGCTTTCAGTCATGCTGGTCTTTATCCACATTCTGGGAAGATACATTGAATCGCGGCTGAAATACAGTGCTTCGGTTGAAATAAGGTCACTCATGTCCATGAGGTCCACACATGCCACGCTTGTTTACGGCGATGAAACCATTGAGGTTCCGGTTGAGTCTGTTAAGGTTGATTCACTGGTTGCCGTGCGCAGCGGTGAGAGAATTCCTCTTGACGGAGAGATTGTAGAGGGAAAAGGCTATGCCGATGAGTCCATGCTTACTGGTGAGCCGGACCGGGTGAAAAAATATTCAGGAGCTGAGGTCACAGGCGGGACGGTCCTGGAAAGCGGGTTCATAAAATTCAGGGTTACAAGGGCAGGAGAGGATACCTTTCTGGCCCGGATGATAAAGATGGTCGAGGATGCCCAGTCGTCCAAGGTGCCGCTTCAGGCCCTGGCGGACAGAATAACGGTCTATTTTGTTCCGTTGATTTTCATTTTTGCTGTGGTGTCATCTCTGATCTGGTTTTTTCTATATGATGTCTTTAATCCGGTTTTGAAAGAGGCAGCCCATTATCTTCCATGGATTCCGGTTGATTCGGAGCCTCTTTCCATGGCAGTTTTTGTATTTGTCGCTGTGCTTGTTATTGCATGTCCCTGCGCGCTTGGCCTTGCGACTCCAATGGCTCTTATTGCCGGTACGGGTGCAGCTGCTTCAAGGGGGCTTCTCATAAAAAACGGTGAAGCCATGCAGAGGGCAGGTGAAATAGAAAAGATATTTCTGGATAAAACCGGAACTCTAACCAGAGGTGAACCGTCAGTTGTTTTCGCTACTATCTCTGAGGAAGACTCAAAAGTGGTTTATTTAATGGAGGAGATGTCTGTTCATCCCATTGCCGGAGCGGTTCTAAAATATTATTCCAGGTTTAAAAACGGAAATACCATGGAAGCAAGCGAAGTAAAAGAAACAGCAGGAGAGGGTATGTCATGTTTCTGTAATGGAGAGCATTACTTCTTTGGAAGGCCGGAGAATCCTGAGCTCTATTCGGTTATGATGAAAAGAGGGGAAACCGTTGTTGAACTGAGAAAGTCAGGAAGGGTTTCCGGCTATGTTTCAATTGCAGACCCTTTAAAAGATGATGCCCACGAAGCGGTTGAAAGAATAAAAGCCTCAGGGATTGTGCCTGTCATGCTCACGGGGGATAATGAAGAGACTGCAAAATCTGTTGCTTCAAGCCTTGGCATTGAAGAAGTTTTTGCCGGTGTCAAGCCTCATGAAAAACTTTTTGCCGTTCAGAATGAACAGAAAAATGGGAAGCGTGTAGCCATGGTTGGAGATGGAATCAACGATGCCGCAGCACTTAAGGCTTCGGATATGGGCATTGCAATCGGCTCCGGAACAGACCTGTCCATTGAAAGTGCTGATATAATTATTACAGGCGGTGAACTTGTATCAATAATAAAGGCCATTGAAATATCAAAGTATACCATCAGAAAAATTAAGCAGAACCTTTTCTGGGCATTTTTCTACAATTTACTGGCTATACCTTCTGCTGTTGCAGGCCTGCTCAGCCCTGTCATAGCCGAGTCGTGCATGATATTCAGTTCAATTAATGTAATTCTGAATTCGAAGCGAATAAAAAATAAAGAATTTTAAGAGGTGACTATGAAACTAAGATTTACTGTACCGGACATGTCCTGCGGTCATTGCAAAAAGAGAATAGAAGAAGCCCTGGTGTCACGGAAAGGGATAGAATCTCTATCTGTGGATCTTGATTCCAAAACCGTAACTGTTGAAACAGAACTCAGCCCGGAAGAGATTATATCTGTAATCGATGAAGCCGGATATGATGCAACAGAGCTGTAGCAGCTTCCTTTTTTAAGGCTGTTAAGAGTAAACTGTTTGTTACAGTTGTGTGCATAAACATTGAATTTCCTGTATATTCAGTGTAAATAATACTAAAAAATCGTGAGAATAATTTGATCCCATTCACTTTTCTTTATAAAATTTAAAAATATAACTTTTTCAATGGCTTTTAAAATTTAATTTTATGGAGAGAACTATGGGATTGTTCAATAGCTCAGTAAAATCGATCGTTAAATCAGGAAAGCCTTTTCTTGAAAGTCTGCCCGGAGGAGTTTTTGTTGTAGATACAGACAAGAAACTGCAGTATATAAATGATAATGCACTCAGTTTTTTCGGTTATTCCGTAAATGACGTTATCGGAAAAATGTCATGCAGTGATCTCTGTAAAACCGGATTATGCGATACTGACAGCTGCTCCATAGAGAGAGCCCTGTTTTCCGGGAAACCCGTAGCCAGGCAGATAGTTGCGGAAAATAAAAATGGAAGAAAACTCCCTGCCAGACTATCCATATCCGTCATGAATGACGGAAGCGGAAAACCGGCTGGTGCAATTGCAACCATATCAGACCCCAATCACCTTGACGAAAGATTTATGGAAAACATGGCTGAAGCTGTCTTTAGAACAGATGCAAATCTGGTTGTTCAGGGAATAAACGATGCGGCATTGTCTGTCTTCGGATTCACCAGAGAAGAAGTAGTCGGTAAAATGTCATGTGCAGATTTATGCAAAACTCCCCTCTGCCGAACTTCAGACTGCACCATCAGAAACTGCATGGAAAGAAAAAGTACTGTAACCGGAACAACTGTTGCAGAAACAAGAAATGGTTCCAGAGTACCGCTTCGTGCAAGCTGCGGAGTTCTCATGGACAGCTATGGTGAAATAACAGGCGGTTTTGAAATACTGTCAAAAGTTACACAGCTTGATGAAGGCTTTCTGAATAATATGCCGGACCCGGCCTTCAGGACAGACATCCATCTCACTATTCAGAACATAAATGATGCAGCACTTAATGCTCTCGGATACACAAGGGAGGAGGTTATCGGGAAAATGAGTTGCGGTGATCTGTGCAGAACCCCGGTATGCGGTACTCCTGACTGTACAATTAAGAACTGTATAAAAACCGGAAGTAATCTCATAGCCGAAACAGAGGCAACCACCAGGGACGGGCGGAAAATTCCAATAAGGGCAAGCTGCGGAGTACTGTTTGACGCAAATGGGAATCCCAGCGGAGGTTTTGAAATAATATCAGACAACACTGATCTCATGGAGATGATATCCGGACTTCAGTCGGTTTCAAAGGGGGATCTGACTGTTGAAATAGACGAATCGGTCAGAAAGAGGACTGATGCTGTGGGGAAAATGGCAGAGGCAGTTGATTTAATGATAAAGAGTCTGTCAGAGGTCATGAATAGTATAATATATTCTGCAAGAAACCTCAGTCAGGCTGTTCAGGAGATTTCTGCAGGGAACCAGAATCTTTCCCAGAGAACTTCCGAGCAGGCATCTGCTCTTGAGGAGATAGCATCGGCAATCGAAGAGACAACAGCTACAATAAGACAGAATGCCGCCAATGCTGAAGATGCAAACAGGAGTTCCGTGGAGGCAAATAATCTTGCTGAAAGCGGCGGCGAAGTGGTGGGCCGTTCTGTTGACGCCATGAATGAGATAAGCCATGCCAGCAAGAAAATAAGTGAAATTATCTCCGTCATTAATGACATATCTTTTCAGACAAATCTTCTTTCTCTGAATGCTGCGGTAGAAGCGGCGCGTGCAGGAGAGCAGGGAAGAGGCTTTGCTGTCGTTGCAGGAGAAGTCCGTAATCTTGCGCAAAGGTCAAGCAGTGCTGCGAAGGAGATAGAAAATCTCATCAAGGATTCCATAGAGAAAATTGAAAGAGGCACAAAATACTCCAATGAGAGCGGAGAATCATTGAAGGTCATAGTTGATTCCATAAAGTCAGCGTCTCAGCTTGTGTCGGAAATTGCGGCAGCCAGTGAGGAGCAGCGCAGGGGTATTGAACAGATAAGTACTGCAATAACGCAGATGGATGAGGCCACACAGCAGAACGCATCCCTTGTAGAGGAGACGGCTGCGGCAAGTGAGGAGATGGCATCCCAGGCCATGGAACTGATGTCAATGACCAGACGGTTCAGGATAAGAGGGCTGGAAGAAGTTAACGAGAAAGAATCCGGTAATCCGGCTAAAGAAACCGTAAGTGCCGGGAAGCATGCTACAGTGGAGGATAAATCGAATGGCAAAGGCAGGCTTTACAGATCTGGCGGGGAAAGAATAGGCGGTACTGAGCCTGAAATTGACAAGAGTTTTGATGTTTTCTAGTTAAACTTAAATCTTAAGAATTTTGAAACCTCCTTTTACTGCTGTGAAAAGGAGGTTTGATTATGTACATATCTGATTCGTTCTTTTAGTCTGCCCTGGTCTCATGTTTTGAAGTCATGGCTTCGGGAGCAATTCTCCTTCAGAAAAAATGATAAATTTTAAATTTCGGGTACCGGTTCAGACGGTCATCCCGAGGCGGATTGCTCCCTGATAATCTCCCAGGGCCATAAGTGCTCAAGGTACTATATTTGTAATAGGATCCCCCTTTTTTGCCACCGAGAGACCTCGGGATAATTAAAAATCATGATCTCCTCAATGCATGTGAATTGTAAATGCCTCTTCCGGGGCGGGGCTGTATGCCGGGCGGTTCAGATATCTGAAATTTTCACTTTTTCATTCTTCTTTTTTTTGCCATATTTGATGAATCTTGTGCTGTTCAGACTGGGCTGGAACATGATATCTGACTGTATCGGGTTTTTGGTGTTTGAAGGTTAAAAATGTGTTAAAAAAAGTGCTTTTGTTGAAACATAAACAAAAAATTTATCTATTATTATGCAGTATGTGTTAAAAAGATGCCGAAATTGACTACAATATCTTTTTTCGAGGTTTGATATGAGACATGAAAGTTACATTGAAGCTGAGAATTACTATGATATGGCAAGATCCTGGATCGGCAATGGTGATAATCAGAAAGCCATGGATTGCCTTAAGCATGCGTTAAGCCTGAATCCGGACTTTATCTATGCCTATATTGATATGGCGGAGATTTTTGCCAGAGAGGACAACTATTGCGAAGCTCAGCGCGTTATTAAAAATGCCATCTATCATGACATGAAATTTCATAATCTCCATTATCTCATGGCAAAGTATGCATACAGGGAGAAGAATTTCGGCAAGGCACTGCAGTTTATAAACAGCGCCATAAATATTTCTCCGGAATATCTCTATGAGAGGGTGAAGAGGGTAATTCAGAGAAGGTATGACCAGGAGCACTGTCTAAAGTGACAGATACTCCCTGATTACCTCTGTCATTGTCTCTGTAAGTGTGTTTAGTTCTTTTTCTGAAATGATGAAGGGAGGCATTATGTAAACAAGCCTGCCGTATGGCCTTACCCAGATGCCTTTATCTACAAACATTCTCTGAATTTCGGCCATATCAACAGAATTTTCAAGCTCAACTACACCTATGGCACCCAGAACACGGATATCTCTTACCCCTAGAACAGTCTTTATGGTAAAAAGATTTTCTTTCATGATGGATTCAATTTTAAGAACACGCGCCTGCCAGTCCTCTTCAAGCAGAAGCCTTATGCTTGCAACTGCAACCGCACAAGCCAGGGGATTTCCCATGAATGTGGGGCCGTGCATGAACACACCGCCGTTTCCGGAAATTCCTTCAGCAACATCTGTTGTGGCAAGCGTCGCTGCAAGTGTCATGTACCCGCCCGTAATTGCTTTTCCAAGGCACATGATGTCAGGAGTTATGCCTGCCCATTCGCATGCAAAGAGTTTTCCTGTCCTTCCGAAACCTGTTGCGATTTCATCTGCGATGAGCAGAACATTAAATTCGCTGCACAGCTCCCTGAGTCTTTTTATATAATGGGGTGAGTATATTCTCATGCCGCCCGCACCCTGTACAACAGGCTCAATTATCACCGCGGCTATCTGTTCGTGGTTTTCAGCAAGAGCGTTTTTCATTTGGCTTATGTATTTTTCATTCCACTGTGCATCAAATTTGCACTGCGGGGCTTCCACGAAAATATTTTTTGCCAGTACACCCTCAAACATTGAATGCATTCCGTTTACCGGATCGCACACAGACATTGCCCCGAATGTATCTCCATGGTAGCCGTTCATGACTGTGAGCATCCGGTTTTTCTCGGGCTTTCCCTTTGCATGCCAGTACTGTATGGCCATTTTCATTGCCACCTCAACCGAGACAGACCCTGAATCAGCAAAGAATACATGCTGCAGTTTTTCAGGAGTTATTTTTATCAGGAGCTCTGCAAGTTCAACTGCCGGCCTGTGTGTGAGTCCCCCAAACATAACATGGCTCATTTTATCCAGCTGTTCATGGGCCGCCCTGTTCAGCACAGGGTTGTTGTAGCCGTGTATCACCGACCACCATGAGGACATTCCGTCTATGAGTTTGCGGCCGTCTTCAAGCTTTATGTATACTCCTTCACAGCTTTCAACTGTAAAGGCCGGAAGAGGATTCATCATTGATGTGTATGGATGCCATATGTGTCTTTTATCAAATTCTGTTATTCTGTCTGAGGCGGGTTTATTCATTGCAGTCTCCTGTTAATAACGAACGGCATATTTTTTTAAAAGAGGGGTCGAGTTCCGTCCAGAATTCATTCTCCATGGGATTGAGTCCGTCTATGTATTTTATCTCCCCCAGAACTTTTACTGAGGTGAATTTCTCGATGGTAACGGTGTTGTCGCGTCTGATAAAGTCATTTTCATCCGTTTCAGGGGAGGTGTTGGTCATGACCACTCCAGCAATTTTAATATGATTATTTTTTAGTATGTATGCTGTATTTATGGCGTCATTTATACATCCAAGTCTGTTTGCCGCTACAAGGAGAACAGGGGTATCCAGCTCCTTTATAAGGTCTATGGTGGTAAGGGAATCGGTAATGGGTACACTTACTCCGCCGGCTCCTTCGACGATTAGAAAATCATGATTATTTGACAGTATTTCCAGAGATTTTTTTATTACTGCCGGGTCAGGATATGGTTTACTTTCAATTTCTGCAGCAAGATGGGGGGAAGCTGCTGCTCTGTATATGTATGGACAGCTATGGAATTTTTCATTTTCAGGAATGCAGTACCCCGATGCCGCAAGTGCAAGGGAGATGTCCGGGGAGGAGAGGGTGCCGTCCGGTTCAACAGCGGCTCCTGACTGAACAGGTTTCATTGGGGCTGTGTTTATGCCCATTTTGAGCAGATTGCGCAGAATTCCCGCTGTAACTACGGATTTTCCTATATCAGTTCCGGTTCCTGTTATAAATATGCTTTTCATATTATTGCTCCGTTTATTTCATTGTCAGAAGCGGTTGTTTGTTTGTCAACCTGTTTTGTGGTCGATGGGTTAACAATTGATCTGTATGTTTCAAATTTATTACTTGAAAAAAAGCATGTAAATTTTTTTCATAAACATATCCAGCATGGGTTTTCAGGGGGGAGATTATGAATCTGCGGGACTATTTGAAGGGTATAAAACTGCCCGATGATGAAATTATGAAAAGGGCTCAGGAGAAGCTGGGCAATATGGCAATACCAATCGGGAGTCTGGGAGAGCTTGAGGTGATCGTCAGAAGGGTCTGCGGGATTACCGGAAGTATTCTACCATCAGTAGATAAAAAATGTATCATAATAATGTGCGCAGATAACGGAGTCACGGACAAGGGTGTGAGTTCGTGCCCAAAGGATGTAACAAAACAGGTTTCAATAAATTTCACAAGGGGAATAACAACAGTGAATTCCCTTTCGGACCATGCGGGAGCAGACCTTCATGTTGTTGATGTGGGTATTGATGCAGATATAGATGTGCCCGGCATCATAAACAAAAAGCTGAGAAAGGGCACCTGGGATATTACCGAGGGCCCTGCAATGACCAGGGAAGAAGCGGTGAGAATAATAGAAACAGGCATAGAGGCTGTCGGAGAGCTCAAGGCCAGAGGATACAATCTTCTCGGTACCGGCGAGATGGGTATCGGAAATACCACAACTAGCAGCGCGGTGGTTGCCGCCATTACAGGCGGGGATATTGAGGAGCTTGTTGGCAGGGGGGCCGGGCTCACTAAAGAGGCCTTTGAATACAAGAAAGAGGTTGTGAAGACAGCACTGCAGATAAACGGGCCTGATTCATCAGATGGTATCGATATTCTTGCAAAGGTTGGGGGTTTTGATATTGCCGGCCTTGCGGGTGTGTTTATTGGAGGAGCTTATCACAGGGTTCCGGTACTAATGGATGGATTTATCTCCGGCGCTGCTGCACTGGCAGCTGTTCTTATTGAACCGAAGGTTAAGGATTATATTTTTCCATCCCATGGTTCCGCTGAGCCCGGAACAAGGGCTGTGTTCAGGGCACTTGGAATGAAGCCCTATCTTGATCTTGGTATGAGACTGGGAGAGGGAACAGGGGCGGCCCTCGGCTTTAATATAATTGAGGCTGCCATGGCGACATACAGGCGTGTGGGCACTTTTGATGAGGCCAATTTTGATAAATATGTTCCTCTGGACTAGCAGGATGTTTTTTATATAAATGAATAAAATTTCATGGCAGAGGAATCTGCTGCCATGAAATTTTCGGTTTTACAGCAGGTGGCTTGCAAGTTCCGCAAGATAGCTTCTCTCTCCCTTTACCAGGTGAACATGTGAGAAAATCTCCTGCCCCTTCATTCTTTCTATTAAGTATGCAAGCCCGTTTGAACATGTATCAAGGTATGGAGTATCAATCTGTTCTATGTCTCCGCAGAAAACCATTTTTGTCCCTTCTCCTGCACGAGTTATTATGGTTTTTATTTCATGGGGAGTCAGGTTCTGGGCTTCGTCAACAATGAAGAATATGTCAGAAAGACTTCGTCCTCTGATATAGGCAAGTGGTGTGATAATAAGTTTGTTCTCCTGGACCATTCTGTCTATCTTTTGATATTCCTTGCTTTCGCTGGGGAATTTGTTTTTTATAACTGATAAATTGTCAAAAAGCGGCTGCATATATGGGTCTATCTTCTGTGAGATGTCTCCCGGCAGAAATCCAAGGTCCTTGTTTGATAGAGGTACAATAGGTCGGGCCAGGAATATCTGTTTGAAAAGTTTTCTCTGGCTCAGTGCCCCGGCAAGGGCCAATAGTGTTTTTCCTGTACCGGCTTTGCCTGTCATGGTCACAAGCTGTATGTCTTCACGGGTAAGGGCATGGAGTGCAAATGTCTGTTCAGCATTTCGCGGTTCAATGCCGTAGAAGGATTTTTTTTCAACCCTTTCCATTATTTTCTGGAGAGGATTGAAGTATGCCAGGGCGCTTGACTGGCCGTTCTTCAGGATGAAATATTCGTTGGCCCATGGAGCTGATTTAAGGGGCACTTCATCAACCGGCAGTCCTTCGGGAGTTGAGTAAAATCTGTTTATGAGATCAGTTGTGAGTCCTCCCTCGCTGTGTACAGGTTTGTATATTGTGTCTATGTCTGCGATTTTATCGGTCGTGTAATCCTGAGAAAGGATCTGGATGGATTTGGCCTTTACTCTGAGGTTGATGTCCTTGCTTACAAGAATTACGGGTATCTCAGGGTGTTTTTCCCTGAGAAAGTCTGCAATGGCCAGGATCTTATGGTCTGCGGTTTTTTCGCTGAATGATTCTTTTATCTTTTCTGAAAAAGGCTTGGCGGTTTCAATATACAGTTTACCAAGTCCCGGGCCAAGAGCAATACCGTTGATGTCAAATTTGTCTCCTGCAATTTCATCCAGAATTCTTGTGAATTCACGGGCCTGGTAATTGATTGTATCGTGGCCTCTTTTGAATTTATCCAGTTCTTCCAGGGCGACTATGGGAATGATGACATCATTTTCCTCAAAGTTATAAATGCACTGATAGTCGTGGAGCAAGACGTTGGTATCCAGAATGAATTTTTTTTTGCTGTTTATCATTAGATATACTCCGGGAAAAAGTTTTTAAGATTTAATAAGGCAGAACGGCAGTCATGTGCTGACTTTCTTGTTGTAAAAAAGTGGAATGCCGCTCCATAGTGAGAAGCGGTAAGGTTTATTTCCGGAAGAGGATTTGCCGGATAATTGGTATTCTTTCTTTTGATATGACCTCCTGTCTGCTGGAGAACTGTTTAAATATTAGCATTGATTCTGTGTTTAGACCACTATTTTTTATGTCTCATAAGAAAAATGTATGGAAAATGTTTTTTTCTGAAAAACTTAAGGAGGATATATTTTTTTGTGAATTGTTATAAAAGAATTATCCATGTGATTGTGGTGCGATGATTCGGATATGGTTTTTGTCAAGTGAGTTTGAAGATGTATTATGTGCAGGAGGCTTTAAACCTCCTGCGTTAAAAAATTAGTCTCTTGTGAAAAGATCCCTGGTGAAAACTTTTTCTGCAACATCTTCTAGTTCAGGATGGAGCCTGTTTGAAAGTATTACATCAGATGCACGTTTGAATTCATCGAGGGAGTCAATTTTCTTTGAGCCGAAAAAGTTATCTTCTTTAAGTACCGGTTCGTAGACGATGCATTCAATGCCCTTTGCCTTGATTCTTTTCATTATCCCCTGAATTGCCGAGGCCCTGAAATTGTCAGATCCTTCTTTCATAACGAGCCTGAAAATACCTACTTTTTTTGGTTTCATTTCGATTATCTGGTCAGCCAGGAAGTCTTTTCGTGTTCTGTTTGAGTCAACGATTGCCTTTATTATATTATTTGGAACATTCTCATAGTTTGCACGTAGCTGTTTTGTGTCTTTGGGGAGGCAGTAGCCTCCGAAACCGAATGAAGGATTGTTGTAATGTTTCCCTATGCGTGGATCAAGGCCTACTCCCTCAATGATCTGTTTTGTGTCTAGGTTGTGTGTCAGGGCATAACTGTCAAGTTCATTGAAGTAGGCTACTCTCAGGGCAAGATATGTGTTTGAAAAAAGTTTAACGGCTTCAGCCTCAGTGGAAGATGTGAAAAGTACCGGAGTGTTGCTGTCCAGGGAGCCTTCTTTAAGGATATTGGCTATAGTTTCCCCGTCCTTGGACTTTTCTCCAACAATTATTCTTGAAGGGTGCAGGTTGTCATAGAGTGCCTTGCCTTCCCTGAGAAATTCGGGAGAAAAAATCAGCTTCAGTTCCGGAAATTTGATCTTTGTCTGGGCGGTGTACCCAACGGGCACAGTTGATTTAATGCATACTATTGCATTCCTGTTGTATTTTGATATATCACTGAAAATAAGTTCAATAATTGATGTGTCAAAGTAGTTATTTTTGGGGTCGTAGTCTGTCGGACCTGCGACAAATATTACTTCTGCGCCGCTGTAGCCCTCTTTTGCGTCGGTTGTTGCCTTTAGGTTCAGTTCCTTGTTTTTCATGAAATCCTGAATTTCGTGGTCTTCAATTGGGGAGATTCTTTTGTTTATGAGATCCACCTTCTCCTGTATTACATCAACGGCAACTACTTCGTGCTTCTGTGAAGCAAGCACTGCAATTGAAAGTCCCACATAACCTGTTCCGGCGACAGCTATCTTCATTTTTTCACCTCTGATTTTTTTTATATCTGAAAAGGACTGCGGACAATAGGTCAATTACTTTTAGCTGCCCGTGTATCCCTATTGTGCAAATTTTGAAATAAGAGCCCGGTTTGTGAATAGGTCAAACTAATTGATGTTTTCAGGGTTGATTTCAATTTCAGGCGATTCGACCATGCATTTGTATATTTCCAGACAAATCCATGCATCAGTGGCGGCATAATCGATCTGTTTCTTTGTCAGGTTGTCTCTTTCCCAGTTTGTTGTCTGGGCGCTTTTGGAAATTCTGATTCCAAGAAAATGTGCAGCAAGAGCCTTTGCCCCTCTTTTTTTGAATCCGTTATGTCTGGCGATTACTTCAAGGTCGGCAATTCCCTCTTTGGGTCTTTTATCTCTGAAAATCTCTGTAAGTTCCTGTCTCAGTCCGATTCCGACCTTGAGAATTCTTCTGTCAGAAAGCAGTCTTCTTATTTCATCGGTCATTCCGGTTTTGTTGACTCTGAAAAGATAGACTGTATCTGGTGTGGCAATCTGGACAAGGGAAATGGGGTGCTTTTCTCCTTTGTGGAAGCTGGGCCTCGACTCTGTGTCGATTCCTATGATTTTGTGTTCTCTGATCTTTTTTATTGCAGGAAACACCTGATCCTGCCTGTCAAGGAGGAGAATTTCTCCTTCATAGCCCGAAAGTGGGAGAGTCTGTATAAATTCATTTGTAATATCGAATCTGTAGATCTCTTCTTCGGTTTCGTTATTGTTTCTGTTTTCTTCCATATAAAAAAGATTATATTTGGATTAAAACAGTGCAAGTAAAGAATAAAATGAGTGTTTTTTGATTTTTTGTTGTAATTTATTTATTAATATAAAGAGAATCTAAATATTCAGAATTAATTGTTGACATTACGGCATGCATTTTTTTAATCTTACATTCTGCTTCTAAGATAAAAATGCCCACGTAGCTCAGTCGGTAGAGCATTTGCATGGTAAGCAAAAGGTCACCAGTTCGATTCTGGTCGTGGGCTATGCTAAAACTAATTATAACTTTCCCGGAAAAAGTGTATTAAATACTTGACTTGGGAAGGGGTGGGATTAGTTTGCACATGGTTTACTATATATAAGTGTGGAGAATTGTTATGCGTGATGTGGTTTTACTCATTTGCCAGGAGTGCAAAAGGAAAAACTATTCTTTTACAAAGAATAAAAAGGCTCAATCAGGCAAAATTGAAATAAAAAAATACTGTAAGTTTGACAGAAGGCATACAGTACATAAAGAAACAAAGGCCTAGAGTAGACCGGGGTGGTATCTAAAATAAGGCAGTTTGTTGGTTTTGTTTCTGAATCTAGGGAGGAACTTCGTAAAGTTACCTGGCCTGACAGGGATGAAGTGACCAGATTTACTGTTGTTGTGGTGGTTGCTGTTGTTCTTGTATCTATCTTTTTGTGGCTTGTTGATAGCGGGTTGATGGCACTCGTAAAGGTTGTGATGAACTAAATATGTCTAAAAAATGGTATATAATACATACATATTCCGGCCATGAGAATAAGGTAAAGCTTGCTCTTGAAAAGAAGGTTGAATCTCTTGGTCTCACTGAAGAAATCAGCGAGGTAAGGATTCCTACCATAGAAGTTCAGGAGGTTAAGGACGGGAAGAAGAAAGTCCGTTCCAAAAAGGTTTTTCCCGGATATGTTCTCGTTCGCATGGTGCTGAATGATGCAACCTGGACTATTGTAAAAGGTATTCCCAGTGTTACCAATTTTGTCGGAGCATTCGGTTCCAGTAAGCCTAAGCCGCTTTCGGATTCGGAAGTTGCGTCTCTCTTTGATTCGCTTGGCGGAGAACAGAAAACTGGTGAAAAGCCTGCCTTCGGGGTTGAGTATTCAGTAGGAGAGCATGTCAAGGTTATAGAAGGGCCTTTTAGTAATTTTTCAGGAATTGTCGAAGAGGTCTATCCAGAAAAGGGAAGACTTAAGGTTAAGGTTGAAATCTTCGGTAGAGCCACGCCGGTTGACCTTGATTTTCTTCAGGTTGGTAAGTTATAATTTTAAATATTAGTTCAGAAATTCTGATTAAATTGTAGGGTATAGAGATGGCAGAAAAGAAAATTATAAAAGAAATTAAATTGCAGATAGTTGGAGGGCAGGCTAATCCGGCACCTCCGGTAGGACCTGCGCTTGGACAGGCTGGTCTTAATATTATGGAATTTTGTAAGGCTTTCAATGACCGGACAAAAGAACAGCAGGGGACTATTACTCCGGTTGTTATCACTGTCTATGAAGACAGAACTTATTCATTTGTTACAAAGACTCCTCCTGCTTCAACATTGATTAAAAAGGCCATAAGTCTTGGCAAGGGGTCGACAGAGCCTAATAAGATTAAAGTTGGCAAAATAACAATGAAACAGTGTGAAGAGATTGCGGAAATGAAAATGTCTGATCTTAACGCCAATGATGTGCGGGCCGGTGCGAATATTATTGCCGGAACAGCAAGATCCATGGGCGTTGATGTTGTTAATGACTAGTCTTCGGTGTAAGTGATAAAGAGGTAAATGGAATGAAAAGAGGAAAAAATATAGCAGGCGCCAGGGAAAAAGTTGATAAAACTAACCTGTACGGTCTTGAAGAAGCTATTACGCTAATGAAAGAAGTAAAATTCGGAAAATTTGACGAGTCAGTTGATCTCTCAATTAAAGTGGTTCATAAAAGCATGCAGAATATCCGTGGATCCGCGGTTCTTCCTGCCGGTACCGGAAAACAGAAAAAAGTACTCGTACTTTGTAAAGGCGACAAGCAGAAAGAGGCAACTGAAGCCGGTGCAGATTATGTAGGCGCCGATGATATGATAGACAAGATCAAAGAGGGCTGGATTGATTTTCAGGCTGTTGTTGCTACTCCTGATATGATGAAGGAAGTGGGAAAACTTGGTCCTATTCTTGGTAAAAAGGGACTTATGCCGAAGCCAAAGGCTGGTACTGTAACCGAAAATGTATCGGATATAGTAAAAGAACTTAAAGGCGGACGTGTTGAGTATAAAGCTGATAAAACAGGTGTTATCCATATGATGGTTGGTAAATCATCATTTGAAAATGCTTCATTGGCTGATAATATTAAGGCATTTTTTAATCAGGTATTAAAAGATAAACCTTCTGATGCAAAGGGAAATTATATTAAATCATTGCATGTCAGTACATCAATGGGCCCTGGAATCAAGATTAATCATAAGGGGATAGACAGATAATGGCTAAGGATTATAAAGTAGAAGAAGTTGATTCTCTTGTTGAGAAACTAAAAGAAAACGCTAACTTTATTCTTACTGATTATTCAGGAGTAAAGGTTAATGAACTGGCTGGTCTCAGAAGCAAACTTCGTGAGAAAAACTCTCAGTACAAGGTTGTAAAAAATAACCTTTTTAAGAGAGCTCTTGAACTTGCAGGTTATCAGAATATTGACGAATATCTAAAGGGACCAATCGGAGTTGCTTTTGCCGGTGAACAGATTGGTGAAACAGCTAAGGTTCTTAAGGAATTTTCTGAATCAAAGGAGAAATTCTCCTATTCAATAGGAGTTCTTGATTCAGTTGTTTACAATGAGGCACAGATTAAGAAAATAGCCAGTCTTCCATCTAAGGAAGTGCTATTGGCTCAGACTATGTCTCTGATAAATGGCCCCACTTCAGGCATTGCCATTGGAATGAATCAGATTATGGCATCGCTTGCAAGAGGTATAAAGGCTGTAGCAGAAGCAAATAATAATTAATTATTTGAATATAAAAGTGGTTTAGGTTAAATTCAGGTTATATTCAGTTGTAACCATTTGAATCAATGCCTGACTCTTTATAGGTTTTTGCGCCATTGAGCGTATTAACTTGAAGTTATTCACTAAGTATAAAGGAGTAAATGATGGCAAAACTAAGTGTTGAAGAATTGCTGGATGCTATTGGAAGTCTTACACTAATCGAGGCTTCTGAGCTTGTATCTGCAATGGAAGAAAAATTCGGTATCTCAGCAGCAGCTCCTGTAGCTGTAGCAGCCCCCGCAGCCGGTGGTGATGCAGCTGGTGCTGGAGACGCTAAGAGCGAATTTGATGTAATCCTGACAGGATTTGGTGACGCAAAAGTTGCAGTAATCAAGGAAGTCAGAGCAATCACAGGTCTTGGTCTGAAAGAAGCGAAAGAGCTTGTTGAGGGCGGCGGAAAAGCTGTGAAAGAAAAAGTTTCTAAAGAAGAAGCTGAAGAAATTAAGAAACAGCTCGAAGCAGCTGGTGCTACTGTTGAAGTAAAGTAAACCATACCAGATTTGGTTGATTTGAATAACATAGTATTTCTTATAATTTGCATTAATAGCCAATAGGTTTGATCTGTTCAGGTCAAGCCTATTGGTATTAGTAAAAGAGTTTTAAATTTTAGCCAGAATTTAACAAAGCTTAGTTGTATAAATTGTATAATTCAGAAACATACATATCCTTAAATAATAATAAAGGTTAAGGTTCATATATCAATGCACGAGTCAAAGAAAGTCGTCAATTTCGGAAAGATTAATTCTAAAATTGACCTTCCGAATCTAATAGAAATTCAATTAACATCCTATGAGTGGTTTTTGCAGTCAAAAGTGGCAAAGAAAAAGCCGCAGGGACTTCAGGCTGTTTTTGAGGAGATATTCCCAATAGAAAGCCCTCATGATGATGTTGTCCTTGAGTTTGTCAATTATGAGATTGGCGAGCCAAAATATTCAGAATATGAATGCAAGGAAAGAGATGTTACCTTTGCCGCGCCTCTGAAATCTACCATCAGATTGATCCGTAAGGAGAGTATGGAGGTCAGGGAACAGTCTGTTTATATGGGGGATATCCCGCTCATGACAGAGAGGGGTACTTTTATTATAAATGGCGCTGAAAGGGTAGTTGTAAACCAGCTGCACAGATCTCCGGGAATATTCTTCTTCTATCAGGAAGATGAGCGTGTTTATAACTCAAGGGTTATACCTGACAGGGGATCATGGCTCGAATTTGAAATGGATAACAAGGGATTTATAGTAGGTCGTATTGACAGGAAGAAAAAATTTCCTGTTTCTCTGCTGATAAAGGCTCTCGGTTATGAAACTAATGAGGAGATCATAAAGACATTTTATGATATATCCAAAGTGGCTCTGGCGGGAGAAGAGGATTATGAATCCCTTAACGGAAGAAGGGTTGCGTCTGACATTTACAGCAAAGAAACCGGTGAAGTCATAATTGAGGCATCGGAACGTATAAATATAGACATTATAGACAGATTGAAAGAAGAATCTGTAGACTCTGTTGAACTTATTGATTTTCCAAATAAAAAGGAAGATGCATATTTGAGTACTACCTTTGCGGTTGAACCGGATTTTATAAAGAAAAATCTTAAGGTTGATGAAAATCATGATTTCACAAATTCAGAACTGGCCATGCTTGCCCTTCATGCAATATTAAGACCCGGAGAGCCGACAAATATTGAAAATGCACAGGCTGAGCTTGACAGGCTGTTTTTTAATGCAAGAAGTTACAGTCTGAGTTCTGTTGGAAGATACAAAATCAACAGTAAGTTCGGTTTTGTTGATGAAAATGAAACTCTTACAAAAGATGATATAATACATACAGTAAAATATATTCTTTATCTTATAGCTGAAGCTCCCGGATATGAGCATGAAGTCAAGGTTGAAGGGAAGAAGGTAAAGAAATATGTGTACACAATCGTTGATGATATAGATCACCTCGGAAATCGAAGGGTCAGATCTGTTGGTGAACTGATAATGAATCAGATCAAGGTTGGCTTCCAGAGAATGGAGAGGGTAATAAAGGAGAGAATGACAATTCAGGATCTTGACGTTATTACACCTCAGGCGCTGATAAGTATCAAGCCAATATCGGCGGTAATAAATGAGTTCTTTGGTTCGAGCCAGTTGTCACAGTTCATGGATCAGACTAATCCGCTTGCTGAGCTTACTCACAAGAGAAGGCTGAATGCTCTCGGACCGGGAGGTCTTTCAAGAGAGAGAGCGGGATTTGAAGTCCGTGACGTACACCCTTCGCATTATGGAAGGATGTGTCCTATTGAAACACCTGAAGGTCCGAATATTGGTCTGATTGTTTCATTAAGTACATTCGGCCGTATAAATGAATACGGATTTCTTGAAACTCCCTACCGTAAAGTTGATAAAGGAAGGGTAACGGAGCAGATAGAATATCTGACAGCAAATGTTGAGGATAACTATAATATAGCACAGGCGAATGCCATCCTTGACGAAAAGGGTAACTTTGTAAGAAATCTTATTCCCTGCCGTAACAGAGGGAATTTCCCATACAAAAAACCAAAGGAAATTGAGTATATGGACGTTTCTCCGAACCAGGTTTTTTCTGTTTCAACAAGTCTTATACCATTTCTTGAACATGATGACGCGAACCGTGCACTCATGGGATCGAACATGCAGCGTCAGGCTGTTCCTCTCCTGGTAGAGGAAGCTCCGCTGGTTGGTACCGGTGTTGAACCATATGCTGCATATGATTCAGGTGTCCTTCAGATTGCAAAACGCGGAGGAGAGGTCATCTTTGCCGATGGTTCTCTGGTAAGGGTAAAAACATCTTCAGGTGAAGTTGATGAATATAAACTTCAGAAGTTTAAAAGAACCAATCAGGGTACATGTTTTAACCAGAAGCCCGTTGTAAAAGAGGGGCAGAAGATAAAAAACGGCACAGTAATCGCCGATGGTCCTGCCACTGATAATGGTAGACTTGCCCTTGGGAAAAACATTCTGGTTGCCTTCATGCCCTGGATGGGATACAACTTCGAGGATGCGATACTTCTGTCGGAAAGACTTGTTGAAGAGGATGTTTATACATCTGTTCATATTGAACAATTCGAGATTGAAGCGCGGGAAACAAAGCTTGGAAGTGAAATTATCACAAGAGACATACCAAACCTGAATGACAAGGCTTTCCGTGACCTCGATGAGGACGGAGTTGTAAGAGTGGGAGCATATGTTGAGCCTGACGATATCCTTGTGGGTAAGGTTACTCCAAAGGGAGAACAGGATCTGACTCCTGAATATAAACTGCTTTATTCAATATTTGGAGAAAAAGCGAGAGAAGTAAGGGATACATCTCTTCGAGTTCCAAATGGTGTAGAAGGTATAGTTGTTGATGTTAAGAGATTTTCCAGGGAAAACGGCGATGAGCTTTCTCCAGGTGTTGAAGAGCTGGTTAAGGTGTACATCGCGGACAAAAGGAAGATACAGGTTGGAGATAAAATGGCCGGTAGGCATGGTAATAAAGGGGTAATTTCAAGAATAGCCCCAATTTATGATATGCCCTATATGCCTGATGGTACTCCTGTTGATATAGTTCTTAACCCTCTCGGTATTCCTTCGAGGATGAACCTCGGTCAGCTGCTTGAAACTGAGCTTGGCTGGGCTGCTCATGAACTGGATGTCCTCATGGAGACACCTATATTTGACGGTGCCGATGAACAGGATATAAAAGATTCACTTGCAAATGCGGGTCTGCCTACAACATCAAAGTCAACACTTTATGACGGAAGAAGCGGACAGCCTTTTGAACATGAAGTTATGGTCGGTCATGTATACATGCTTAAGCTTGCGCACATGGTTGATGATAAAATCCATGCCCGGTCAACCGGTCCTTACTCTCTTGTTACACAGCAGCCGCTGGGTGGTAAAGCTCAGTTTGGAGGCCAGAGACTTGGAGAGATGGAGGTTTGGGCTCTTGAGGCCTATGGAGCTGCATACACTCTGCAGGAGCTTCTGACAGTTAAATCGGATGATATGCTCGGACGGGCAAGAATATATGAAGCAATAGTCAAGGGAATCAATGCAACCTCTCCCGGTATCCCTGAGTCATTTAATGTACTTATTCAGGAACTCAGGGGGCTTGCTCTTGATGTTACAATCTTTGACGAAGGCTGCAATGAAATAAGTCTTTCGGAATGGAGTGAGGGATTCTCTAAACAGAAGAGAAAGATACATATCGAAACTCTTGAGAATGAGGAATCTCTGTAAAATTATTTGCCGGCAACAACCGGATTATTGATGTAAAAATTTTAATGCTAAGGAACAATCATGAGGGACTTTAACGATTTCAGTTCTATTCAGATTAGACTCGCATCACCTGACAAGATGAGAGAGTGGTCATACGGTGAAGTAAAGAAACCGGAAACTATAAATTACAGGACTCTGAAGCCTGAGAGAGACGGACTTTTCTGTGAGAGAATTTTCGGAACAACCAAGGAATGGGAATGTTACTGTGGAAAATTTAAGTCCATACGATATAAGGGCGTAATTTGTGACAGATGCGGTGTTGAGGTTACACATTATAAGGTAAGAAGGGAAAGGGGGGGCCACATTGAACTGGCTGCACCCGTCGCTCATATCTGGTATTACAGGTCTGTACCTTCAAGAATGGGGCTTCTGCTTGATTTAACAGTCAACGCGCTAAAATCTGTCCTTTACTATGAAAGATATATTGTAATCGACCCGGGCGAAGCGGAAGCTGATGATGTGAAGGTCGGAGATATCCTTGATGAAGAAGGATACTATGAGCTTTATGAAAAACACGGTGATGCATTCGTCGCAGGAATGGGAGCAGAAGCTATCCGTGAAATGCTTGCAAACATTGACCTTGATGAAGCTTCAAGGGCTCTCAGGCAGGAGATTGACGCAAAATCCGCCAAAGAAGTGAAAATTGACAAGAAACTGATCAAGAGACTTGAAATAATAGAATCATTCAAGGAATCAGGGAACAAACCGGAATGGATGATTCTGGATGTTGTACCGGTAATTCCGCCGGAACTGAGACCTATGGTTCAGCTTGACGGAGGAAGATTCGCAACATCAGACCTTAACGATCTTTACAGACGTGTTATTAACAGAAATAACCGTCTCAAGAGACTCCTGATGCTCCGTGCACCTGAAATAATCGTTAGAAATGAAAAGAGAATGCTTCAGGAAGCTGTTGACGCACTTTTTGATAACAGCAGGAGAAAAAGAGCGGTCAAAGGCAAGGGTAACCGTCCATTGAAATCGCTCAGTGATATGCTTAAAGGTAAACAGGGAAGGTTCAGGCAGAATCTGCTCGGTAAACGTGTTGACTACTCAGGACGTTCGGTAATCGTTGTGGGACCTGAATTGAAACTGCATCAGTGTGGTCTTCCCAAAAAGATGGCAATAGAACTTTTCAAACCTTTTATAATGAAGAGGCTTGTTGATAAGGATTTTGTACAGAATATAAAATCCGCCAAGAAAATGGTGGAAAATGAGAAAGAAGAGGTATGGGAAGTGCTAGAGGAGGTAATCTCCGAACATCCTGTACTTCTAAACCGTGCCCCAACCCTTCACAGACTTGGAATTCAGGCTTTTGAACCAACACTTGTTGAAGGTAAGGCGATAAAACTGCATCCGCTGGTATGTCATGCATATAATGCAGACTTTGACGGTGACCAGATGGCTGTACACGTACCTTTGTCACCTAAGGCTCAGCTCGAGTGCTGGACACTGATGCTTGCGACAAATAACCTTCTGTCTCCTGCAAACGGTCATCCGGTTACTACTCCGTCCCAGGATATTGTACTTGGGATTTACTATCTCACAGACATGATAAGCGGTGGTGTTGGAGAAGGTAAGTATTTTGATGATATTGCAGAAGTAACAAAGGCCATTGACCATAATCAGCTTAAGTATAGAAGCAAAATTAATTTCTATTTCGGTAATGAGCTTGTGGAAACAACGGCAGGAAGGCTTGTTTTTAATGAGTTCCTGCCTGAGGATTATCCATTTGTGAATGAGGTAATCACAGACAAAAAACTATCCGGTATTATTGCTGATGTTTTCAAGGACTATGGCTCCAATACAACAGTTGAAATGCTGGATATGATAAAAAATAACGGATACCGTTTCGCCACACATTTTGCTCCTACAATTTCCATGTCGGATATCATTGTTCCTCAGGCAAAACAGGAAATTGTTGCCGATGAAGACAAAAAAGTAGAGAGCATAGAAAATGAATACCGAAACGGTTTCATTACTGATGAGGAAAGATATAACAGGGTAATTAACCTCTGGACAGAGGCAAATGAGAAAATTGCTGATGTTATGTTTGAGGAACTTGAAAAGGATCTTGATGGACACAATCCGATTTTCATTATGGCTAAATCAGGTGCAAGGGGTAGTAAACAGCAGATAAGACAGCTTGCCGGAATGAGGGGACTCATGGCGAAACCAAGCGGTGAGATCATTGAGGTTCCAATCCGTGCAAACTTTAAAGAAGGACTTACTGTACTCGAATATTTTATTTCTACAAACGGTGCACGTAAAGGTCTTGCAGATACTGCCCTTAAAACAGCGGATGCCGGCTATCTCACAAGACGTCTTGTTGATATTGCCCAGGATGTTCTCATAACAGAGGATGACTGCGGAACCACGGTAGGTATAGATATTTATCCTATAAAGGAAGGGGATTCAATGATTGAGTCCCTTGGCGCAAGGGTTCTTGGAAGAACTCTTCTGTATGATCTTATAAACCCTGTAAACGGTGAAGTTCTGGCCAGGGCAGACGAGATTATAGATGAGATTATTGCAAATAAAATAGATGAGATCGAAATTGATTCAATTGAAATAAGATCCGTACTAACATGTGAATCTAAATACGGGGTTTGTGCAAAATGTTACGGAAGGAACCTTGCCACTTCAAGGCCGGTAGAAAAAGGTGAAGCTGTTGGTATTATTGCAGCTCAGTCAATTGGTCAGCCTGGAACACAGCTTACAATGCGTACATTCCATATCGGTGGTATTGCATCTACTTCTGTTGAAGAGAGTGAAATCAAACTGAATTATCCTGTTTTTCTGAAAGAAATAACATCCAAAATGATTAAAACAGAGGATGAGAAGATAATTACCGTAAGAAGGGGTTATCTCGTAATTCAGAGAATTATTTCCGAGATGGAAATAGATGCTAAGTCTGAATTTGTTTCTGTTGAAGGTGAAAAGGTCTATGCCGGTAAAGTTTTCGCAACCTCATCGAAAGGTGATGAATACAGGGCACCCAATACAGGTCTTCTTAAACTTGATAAAAAGCGTGCTTATATACTCGGTGATCCTCATTCAATTCCGATAAATGTAGGTACTGAGATTGTAATTAATCTTGATTTCAATAAAGACACGATGTCATTTGAGCCTGCAAAGATTCCATACTCGGCAAATGAAGTTCTTGCTCAATTTGACCCATGGTTTGAGCCGATTCTTACAGAGATATCAGGTAGGGTTGAATTCGTTGATGTTGAGCTAAACAAGAGTTTGATCGAAGAAGTTGATCCTGTTTCAAATGTAATGAAGAGGGTTATAGTAGAGTATAAAACTGAAAAACTACAGCCTAGTGTAAATGTTTATGGTGATTCCAGTGAACCGACAACATATCTTCTTCCAAAAGGTGCAAACCTTATGGTTAAGGACGGTGAAGTTGTTAATGCCGGTGTTGTACTTGCTAAAATACCGAGGGGAGCTGAAAAAACCAAGGATATTACAGGCGGTCTTCCCCGGGTTGCGGAACTCTTTGAGGCAAGAACCCCTAAAGATGCATCAACCCTGTCTGCCATTGACGGTATTGTTACAATCGGTGACACGGTTAAGAATAAACGTAAGATAATTATTACTGCTGAGGATGGAACACAGAAGGAATACTCTATTCCTGTGTCAAAATTCCTCAGGGTGCAGGACAAGGACTGGCTTGCCAAGGGTGAAAAAATTGATGACGGCCCGGTAGATCCGCATGAAATTCTCAAAATCAAGGGACCAAGGGAACTCCAGAAATTCCTTGTTAATGAGATTCAGGAGGTGTACAGGCTTCAGGGTGTTGCAATTAATGATAAGCATATTGAAGCAATTGTTCGCCAGATGCTTAGAAAGGTCAAGGTTACAGACCAGGGTGATTCAAATTTTGTAATAGAGCAGGTTGTTGATAAATTTGATTTTATTGAGGAGAATGAAAGGGTACTTTCAGAAGGTGGTAAACCTGCCACTGCTCAGCCTGTGCTCATGGGTATAACAAAAGCTGCTCTTAACACAGAGTCATTCCTGTCAGCTGCATCTTTCCAGGAAACAACAAGAGTTCTGACAGATGCTGCAATTAAGGGAAAACAGGATCACCTGAGAGGACTTAAAGAGAATGTTATTATCGGACACCTGATTCCGGCAGGAACCGGTGCAAGGATATACAGAAATATAGATGTTTACCAGGAAGTTCCTGGAGACATGGACAGAGTTGCGTCTGAGGCTGTTGAAGCCGAAGAGGTTCAGGCAGAGGTTAAACCTGAAACTGCCGAAATACAAAGTGCTGAAAATGGGGCTGAAAGCTGATAGTCCCATTAATTTCTTGACAAAAAAAGCTTAAAAATAAGCATTACATATTAAGTCTTTTTTTGTTTAGTTATGAAAATTATTATGTAATAATCTTTAGGAGTTAAAATGCCAACAATTAATCAGTTAATAAGGAATGGCAGGGAGAATAAAACCAAAAAATCAAAATCTCCTGCATTGAAACAGTGCCCTCAAAAAAGAGGAGTTTGTACAAGGGTAATGACATTTACTCCAAAAAAACCAAACTCTGCGCTTAGAAAAGTTGCAAGGGTCAGATTGACTAACGGTATTGAAGTTACAGCTTATATTCCAGGAGTTGGTCACAACCTACAGGAACACTCTGCAGTTTTGATAAGAGGCGGTAGGGTAAAGGACCTTCCGGGTGTAAGGTACCACATAATCAGGGGTGCTCTGGATTCTCTTGGTGTTGATGCCAGAAGAAAAGGTAGATCCAAGTACGGAGCCAAGAGACCTAAGGCTTAATTTTAGGTTCTTAAAAGTGATAAGAGGAAAAAATTTATGCGTAGAAGAAGACCAGTAAAAAGAGAAGTATTGCCTGATCCTAAATTTGGAAGCAAATTGGTTTCTAAATTTGTAAACTGCATGATGTATGACGGAAAGAAAGGTGTTTCTGAAACAACTTTCTATAAGGCAATGGATATTATAAGTCAGAAAACTGAGAAAGATCCGGTTGAGGTTTTTGTTCAGTCTCTTGAAAATGTAAAACCACTCCTTGAAGTAAAATCAAGAAGAGTAGGTGGTGCAACATATCAGGTACCAGTTGAAATCAGACCTGAAAGACGTCAGGCTCTTGGTATCAGATGGATAATTATCAATGCAAGAAAGAGATCTGAAAAAACAATGTTTGAGCGTCTTGCGTCAGAGCTTATGGATGCATACAACAATACAGGATCTTCAGTTAAGAAGAAAGAAGATACTCACAAAATGGCTGAAGCCAACAAGGCTTTCGCTCATTTTAAATGGTAATATAATTATCAGATATTTAAAGACAAATACCAGGCCTACACCTGGTATTTGCTATTTATGAGGAAATCTGTTTTCCTTTGATGGGAATATTTTACTCTCAGAGTTTGTAAATTTATGCAGTAAGATCTGCTTTGTTTTAGAAATGTGATCATATTTAGGTAAGGGTTTTTTATGGCTAGGAATCTGCCGATCAGCAGAACGCGGAATATAGGGATTATGGCACATATTGATGCCGGAAAAACTACATTGACTGAAAGAATTCTCTATTATACAGGAAAGACTCATAAACTGGGAGAAGTTCATGAAGGGACTGCTGAAATGGACTGGATGGTTCAGGAGAAGGAGAGGGGTATAACCATTACCGCTGCTGCAACAACATGCAGCTGGAAAAACTGCAATATAAACATTATTGATACTCCAGGCCATGTTGATTTTACAATGGAAGTTGAAAGAAGTCTTCGTGTCCTTGATTCGGCAATTGCAGTTTTTGATGGTGTGGCCGGTGTTGAACCCCAGTCGGAAACTGTCTGGAGACAGGCTGATAAATATCATGTACCCAGAATATGTTTTGTAAACAAAATGGACCGTATTGGAGCTGACTATTACCGATGTATTGATATGATCAGGGAAAAGCTTAATGCAGATCCACTGCCAATGCATATGCCCATCGGCATTGAAAGTGATTTTTCCGGAGTGGTGGATCTTGTTGAGATGAAATCCCTCATATGGGACGATCCAACAGGGAAAAATATAGAAGTACGGGATATTGATTCATCATTGCTTGAAAAAGCTTCAAAAATGCATGAAGAACTTGTTGAAAAGGTTTCTGAATTTGATGATGAATTAATGCATAAGTTCATTGAAGGAGAGGAGTATTCTGTTGAGGAACTTAAGTCGGCCATCCGAAATGCCACTGTTAAAAGTAATCTTTTTCCTGTTTTTTGCGGTACAGCGCTAAAGAACAAAGGGGTTCAGACTGTACTGGATGCTGTTGTTGACTATCTGGCCTCTCCTAAGGATATACCTGCTGTTGAAGGTCATGATATTAATGATGAAACAGTTATGGTTAAGCGTGAAGCGGACGACAAAGAGCCTTTTTGCGGCTTAATCTTTAAAATAATGACGGATTCGCATGTTGGAAAACTGTGTTTTATGCGTGTTTATTCCGGAATGATGAAGTCCGGCGAACAGGTGCTGAATGTATCTCTTGGCAAGAAAGAGAGAATAAACAGATTTTTGAGAATGCATGCGAATCACCGCGAGGATGTTACCGATATTTATACCGGCGATATAATTGCTCTCGTGGGTCTAAAAAATGTCAGAACCGGTGATACAATAACTTCTCTTGATTCTCCACTGCTTCTTGAGAGGATGGATTTTCCAGAGCCGGTTATTTCCATTGCAATTGAATTGAAGTCAAAGGCTGATCAGGATAAGCTCAACAATGCTCTCCAGAGGCTTGAAGAGGAAGATCCGACATTTAAGAAAGAAGTTAATCCAGATACAGGACAGCTTATAATTTCAGGTATGGGTGAACTTCATTTAGATATTATTGTTGACAGACTTCTTAGGGAATTTAACATACCTGCAAATATCGGTAAACCGCAGGTAACATATAAGGAAACTGTTACGGCGACTGCTCAGGCTGAGCATCTTTACGATAAACCAATTGCCGGAAAAGAAAGTTTTGGGCACGTAAAAATTGCAGTTTTTCCCGGTGTATCAGGTTCAGGTCTGGTAGTGGAAAATGAAATTAAAACATTTCTACCAGAGCAGATATTGAAGGAGATAATAGCCGGTTTAAATGATTCCATGCAGGGCGGTGTAATTGCCGGTTATAAGATGGATGATATAAAAGTTGCAGTTCTCGGTGCAGATTATGATGAGACTAAATCTGTGGATACTGCATACAGAATTGCATCAAATCATGCTCTAAAAGAGGCGGCAAGGATTGCCTCTCCGACTTTGATGGAGCCTGTGATGAAGCTTGAAGTTGTTCTGCCGGATGAATATACCGGTGATATAATTAACGATTTAAACTCTAGACGTGGTAAGATAGAAAATATAGATATAAGAAATGAGTTAAAGGTGATAGATGCACTGATTCCTCTCTCTGAGACCTTTGGTTATGCAACCTCTGTACGATCAATGAGTCAGGGACGCGCGAGTCACACACTTATATTTTCTCATTATGAACAGGTTCCGGAGACTGTAATGAGCAGAATACTGGGCCGTTTTAGCGGATTAATTTAAAAAAATATATTTTTTATTTTACAAAACGGAAGCATTTTTTAAGTTTGTTTTATGTAATTTATCAAATAAAACTTTAATCTTTTTTTGAAAAAATACATCTTTATTGTATTATTGGTAAATAAAGCGAAAATTTCGTATTTTTACTTGACAGAATAACGAGATTTTTTTTTATTTCAAAAACTCGTATGTTTTTTTGACTGCGGGTTAATTGTGTAGATACAGTGCAATTTTTTTGAAAATTGCAGGTTTTAGGCCTCGATAAATGTAATTATGTGTAAACACTAAAAAAGTTAAGGAGACTTATAATGGCTAAGGAAAAATTTGAAAGGACCAAACCACACGTTAATGTGGGTACAATTGGGCACATTGACCATGGTAAAACTACTTTAACAGCTGCTATAACAAAAGTACTTCATGTTGAGTATGGTACAGGAAAGGCTGTAAACTTTGACGAGATAGATAACGCGCCAGAGGAAAAACAGAGAGGTATCACTATTGCTACTTCTCACCAGGAATATGAGACAGATAAGAGACATTATGCTCACGTAGACTGTCCTGGACACGCTGACTATATTAAAAACATGATTACTGGTGCTGCTCAGATGGATGCAGCGATACTTGTAGTTGCTGCTACGGATGGAGCAATGCCACAAACAAGAGAGCACGTTCTTCTTGCTCACCAGGTAAACGTACCATATATGGTAGTTTTCCTTAATAAAGTAGATATGCTTGATCCATCTGACAGAGATGAAATGGTTGAGCTTGTTGAAATGGAGATCAGAGAGCTGTTAAGCAGTAATGATTTTCCAGGAGATGATGTTCCTGTAATTCCAGGTTCAGCACTTAGGGCTATGGAAGCTGCAGAAGCCGGCAATAAAGATGATGAGTGGTTCAGATCTGTTGTAAAACTTGCAGAAGCTCTTGATTCATATGTTCCAGAGCCAACAAGGGATACTGATAAGCCATTCCTTATGCCAGTAGAGGACGTTTTCTCTATTACAGGACGTGGTACTGTTGTAACAGGAAGAATTGAAAGAGGTGTTATTAAAACTGGTGAAGAAATTGAAATTATCGGTTTTAAACCTACTGCTAAATCAGTATGTACTGGTGTTGAGATGTTCAGAAAAATTCTTGATGAAGGATTTGCTGGAGATAACGTAGGATGCCTTCTTAGAGGTGTGGGAAGAGAAGACGTTGAAAGAGGTCAGGTACTTGCTAAGCCAGGCTCTATTACTCCTCATACTAAATTTGCTGGCAGGGTTTACGTTCTTAAGAAAGAAGAAGGTGGAAGACACACTCCTTTCTTTGCAAACTACAGACCTCAGTTCTATTTCAGAACAACTGACGTTACAGGTAGTATAGAGCTTCCTGCTGGTGTGGAAATGGTTATGCCAGGTGATGACGTTGATGTAACTGTAACTCTTATTGTTCCGGTTGCAATGGAAGAAGAACTCAGATTTGCAATCCGTGAAGGTGGAAGAACTGTTGGAGCGGGTGTTGTAACAAAGGTAATTGAGTAATAAATTTACTGAAGATATACCAAACAATTGCCAGGCTTTGCCTGGCAATTGCTATCTAAAAAAAATAGGGTGACAAAAGTGACGAAGCTAGCAGGACAGCGAATCAGGGTAAAGTTGAGATCATATGATGCAAAATTGTTGGATCAGTCAACTGAGAAGATAGTTTCAACTACAAACAGAAGTGGAGCAAAAATTGCAGGTCCCATACCATTGCCTACAAAAATTGAAAAGTTTTGCGTATTGAGATCTCCACATGTTAATAAAAAATCGCGTGAGCAGTTTGAGATCAGAACTCATAAGAGATTAATCGATATAATTGAACCGAATTCAGATACAGTAGAAGCGTTGATGAAACTTGAACTTCCAGCGGGAGTTTCTGTTGATATTAAATCTTAATAAAAGAATTAACTTTTGCTAGTTAATATATATGAATAATAAATGAGTATTCCTGTTTGCAGGATTACTTAAATGATGAATAATATAAATCAGTGATGGGTAAAGTGATGAAAAAGGCACTAATAGGAAGAAAGATTGGCATGACACAATTTATAAAAGAAGATGGAACGGTTGTGCCTGTAACAGCATGTGAATTAGGTCCATGTGTTGTTGTTCAAAAGAAAACAGAAGAGAAAGATGGTTACTCAGCGTTAAAGCTGGGATTTGTGGATCAGAAAGAAAGCAGACTTACAAAACCTATAGCTGCTGATCTAAAAAAGAAAAATATCTCACCTAAGAAATATTTTGCAGAAGTTGGTGATTTCGATAAAGAGTTGCAGGTGGGCAGTGAATTAAACTGTACTATTTTTAATGAAGATGAAACTGTGCAGGTGACCGGTGTTTCCAAGGGACATGGTTTTGCAGGTGTAATCAAAAGATACGGATTCGGTGGTGGTAGAACAACTCACGGTTCTCACTTCCATAGAGCTCCCGGTTCAATAGGTGCTTGTGCCTATCCAAGTGAAGTTTGGAGAGGGAAAAAGATGCCTGGTAGATTTGGTAACAAGAATGTAACTGTAAAAAATTTGAAAATTGTTAAAATTATCGCTGAAAAGAATATCGTTCTTATTTCAGGCGCAATACCAGGTACAAGAAATTCTTTAATCAAAGTTGCAGAGAAATAGGCGGTAGAAGATGAAAGTTGATAAATATTCAATAAAAGGAGACCTGCTTGGACAGATTGAACTGTCTGATGAAGTCTTTGGCGCAGAAGTAAATGATGTTCTTATATATGAGTACATTAAAGCTGCAAATGCTAATCTCAGGCAGGGAACACATGCTACTAAGGAAAGAGCAGCTGTAAGTGGTGGTGGTGCAAAACCATGGAGACAAAAAGGAACTGGTCGTGCAAGAGCAGGTTCTTCAAGATCACCTATCTGGAGAGGTGGTGGTACAGTATTTGGTCCAAGACCAAGGGATTATGGGATCCAGCTTCCCAAAAAGATGAAAAAAGCTGCATTTATTTCAATATTTTCTCAAAAAGCAAAAGTTGGTGCTGTAAAGGTTGTTGAGGATTTTTCTATTGCTGATGGGAAAACAAAAGACGTTGCAGTGATCGGAAAGGCTTTATCAATTACAAAGGGGCTTCTCGTTTCCGGTAAAAATGATACTGACGATTCATTACTGAAAAGAGCTATTAGAAATATATCATGGTTTAAGTACAATAATGTTAACAGACTGTCCGGAAGGGATATATTTTACTCAAAAGAGCTTGTTATTACAGAAAGTGCAGTTAATCAAATAAATGAAAAATTTGGCAAGGTGAAGTAATATGAATTCAAATGATGTTATTATTAAGCCGGTTATTTCTGAAAAATCAACTGCGCTTATGGAAGATAATAAATATGTTTTTAAAGTAGCCATGTCATCAAATAAGTTGATGGTAAAGCAGGCACTTAAGGAGCTTTTTGGAGTTACTCCTGAAAAGGTTAATATCGTAAATGTTCGCGGAAAGAATCGCAGACTTCGTTATAGAGTTGGGAAAAGAGCTGCCTGGAAAAAGGCAATTGTGACACTGACTGCTGGTGATTCAATTGCAATATTTGATGAAAAATAATTACTTGATGTTATTCTAAAAGGTAAAGAAAATGGCAATAAAAAAGTTTAGACCGATAACACCAACTCAAAGATACAAGACTGTTCTTGAAAAAAAAGAGATCACTTCTGAGAATCCTCATAAGCCGCTTACTAAAGGAAAAACAGGTGATGCCGGAAGAGGTTTTAAAGGACAGATCAGTGTTAGAAGAAGAGGTGGTGGTCACAAAAGGAAATTGAGATTAATCGATTTTAAAAGAAATAAATTTGGAATTCCAGGGAATGTAGTATCTGTTGAGTATGATCCAAACAGATCTGCCAATATTGCACTGATTTCGTATGTTGACGGTGAAAAAAGATATATAATTGCCCCGGATTCTCTCGCAGTAGGGGATAAGATCGTTTCAGGTGAAACAGTTGAAATTAAGCCCGGCAATGCAATGCCTTTAAAGAATGTCCCGCTTGGATCTAATATTTACAATATAGAATTGCATAAAGGTAAAGGCGGTCAGATAGCAAGATCCGCCGGTACAACAGCAGTTCTTACTGCTAAAGAAGGTGACTATTGCCTGGTCAAACTTCCTTCAGGAGAAATTAGGAAGATTCACAAGGATTGTTACACAACTCTCGGTGAAGTCGGAAACAAAGATCATATCAATGTTACTGTTGGTAAGGCTGGACGTTCACGATGGATGAATAAACGTCCAAAAGTCAGAGGTTGTGCCATGAACCCTGTTGATCACCCGCTTGGTGGTGGTGAGGGTAAATCAGCTGGTAAAAGACATCCAGTGTCTCCTACAGGTGTTCCTGCTAAAGGTTATAAAACCAGAAAGAAACACAAATACAGTGATGATTATATAATTAAGAGAAGGAAAGGCTAATATGGCAAGATCGATAAAAAAAGGACCATATGTAGATCCTAAATTATTCAAGAAAATAGAAGAAATTAATTCCAGTAATTCAAAGAAAACCATTAAAACATGGTCGAGAAGATCTACAATTTTCCCGGAAATGATCGGGCATACATTAATGGTTCATAATGGAAAGACCTT
Organism: Spirochaetota bacterium; assembly: GCA_003246895.1. Classification (GTDB taxonomy): domain Bacteria; phylum Spirochaetota; class UBA4802; order UBA4802; family UBA5550; genus SZUA-423. The sequence continues at coordinate 35,091 of QKCL01000079.1, forward strand.
TGTACCTGTTTATGTAACCGAAAATATGATTGGTCATAAGCTAGGTGAATTTTCTCCTACAAGAAACTACAGAGGTCATACAAGTAAAGATGATAAAGTAGCTAAGAAGAGATAGATAAGAGGGTAATAAATGGAAGCATCAGCGGTATCAAAATACAATAGATTGTCAGCTCAGAAAGCAAGACTAGTGGCTAATGAAATAAGAGGTTTCTCTTTGCCAGAAGCGATTGATGTACTTAAACATATGCCAAAGAAGGGTGCAAAAATTATCCTTAAAGCTCTTCATTCAAGTGGTGCAAATGCAAAAGTTCAGAATCCTGATATAATTGATGATGCACTTTTTATAAAAAAGATTGCAGTCGATGAAGGTCCTACTCTCAAGAGATTCCAGGCGCGTGCAAGAGGCCGTGCAAACAGGATCAGAAAGCGTACATGCAATATCACTATAATATTGTCAGATGAAAATTAATTAAGGATAAGAATATGGGTCAGAAGGTTAATCCAATTGGAATCAGATTAGGGATCAATAGAACATGGGATTCTGTTTGGTATGATGAAAAAAAGCAGTACAAATCAAATCTGCATGAAGATCTTAGAATAAAAAAATTTGTTATTAAAGAAAAGAAAAATGCAGGAATTGCAAAGGTAACAATAGAGAGATTTCCTGATCGTTTAAATGTAAATATTCAGGCTTCAAGACCAGGTGTACTGATAGGCAAAAAGGGAGCTGATATTGAAGAACTAAAAAACAAGCTTCAGAAACTTGCAAGCAAGACTGTATATATAAATATCGTTGAAGTTAAAAAACCTGAAAGAAATTCATCTCTCATAGCTCAGCAGATAGCTCAGCAGATAGAATCAAGGTTTCCTTATCGAAGAGCAGTTAAGCAGGCAATAACAAATGCCATTAGAGGCGGAGCTCTTGGAATAAAAATAGTTATATCAGGCAGACTTAATAATGCTGAAATGGCCAGAACAGAGATATATAAAGAAGGACGAGTTCCTCTTCATACTCTAAGAGCAGATATAGATTATGGTTTTGCTGAATCTCTTACTACATTTGGTCTAACCGGAATAAAAGTCTGGTTGTATAACGGAAATGTGCTGTCAAAAGATCAGGATGATAGTGAAGATAAATATCAAGTAAAAAGAAAAACCAGGTAGGTAAGGGTTATTTACTATGTTAATGCCAAAAAGAGTTAAACACAGAAAAGTACATCGCGGAAGAATGACTGGGCCTGCTGAAAGAGGAACAGACGTATCATTCGGTGAATTCGGCCTTAAATCAGTTGAATCGGGCAAAATCACAAGCAGACAGATTGAAGCTGCAAGGGTAGCAATAAATAGAAAGGTAAAAAGGGGAGCAAAGCTCTGGATTAGAATTTTTCCTGATTACCCATTTACAAAAAAACCAGCAGAAACCAGGCAAGGTAAAGGTAAAGGAAATCCTGAAGGATTTGTTGCAAGAATCAAGCCAGGTAGAATACTTTTTGAAATAGCAGGTGTTGAAGAGGAGCTTGCAAGAACAGCATTGCTCAGCGCTTCAAATAAACTACCTGTTAAAACAAAAGTAGTTTCTGCTGACTAAAAAAAGAGTGAGCCAGAGGCATAAGAGATATGAAAGGTAAATTAGAAGAATTAACAAACGAAGAACTTGACAAAAGTCTTGCTGATTCTAAAGAATCACTTCGTAAGGAAAGATTTAAATCTGTAACTAGTAAAGTTGATAATCCAAAGAAAATTAACTCTCTTAAGAAACAAATTGCAAGAATATTAACATTGAAGAGAGAATATCAACTTGGGAAAAGAACCCCAAAAGGGTAAATAATTTGCGGAGATGATATAAAATGGCATCGAATAAAAAACAATTGATTGGAAAAGTAGTTAGTAACAAGATGGATAAAACTATTGTAGTTGAAATCGAAGATCTTGTTATGCACAGACTTTATAAAAAATCTGTAAAAACTACAAAGAAAGTTAAGGGCCATGATGAAAAGAATGTATGTTCTATTGGAGATATTGTAAGAGTTGAAGAAACAAGGCCTTTATCAAAAGATAAAAGATACAGACTGATTGAAATTATAGAAAAGGTTAAATAGAGGTTAGTCATGATACAGCCCCAGACTATACTTGAAGTCGCTGATAACACAGGCGTTAAAAAAGTAATGTGTATTAAAGTCCTTGGTGGGTCAAAAAGGAGATATGCATCAGTTGGTGATATAATTGTAGTTGCAGTAAAAGACTCCCAACCATCATATGGTCTTAAAGATTCAACAGGAAAAAAAGTTCACAATAAATCTGTTTTAAAAGCAGTTGTTGTAAGAACAAAAAAACCTGTTAGGAGAAAAGATGGTTCATACATAAGATTTGATGATAATGCTGTTGCAATCATTGATGCTAAAAATGAACCTAAAGGATCAAGGATTTTTGGTCCTGTTGCCAGAGAGCTTAGAGAAAAAGATTTCATGAAAATTGTTTCTCTTGCTCCTGAAGTACTTTAAAAGGATTTATAAAAATGGAAAAAGTTAAAGTTGTGAACAACAAAACTAAACTTAAGGTAAATGATAACGTAGTAGTTGTCAGTGGTGCTGATAGGGGGAAAAGAGGAAAAATCCTTAAAATTGATGCAAACAGCAGCAGAGTGATTGTTGAAGGTATCAATAAGAAAACCAAATATTTAAGAGCCACACAGGAAAACCCCCAGGGCGGAATGGTAAATATTGAATTCCCCATTCATATTTCAAATGTGATGTTATTTTGTGAGAAAAGCAAGAAACCAACCCGTGTAGGAATCGAAATTACTGATAAATCTAAAAACAGAATCAGTAAAAAAAGTGGGAAGAGCATAGATAAGTAAGGGTATTGACCATGCAAGTAAGATTAAAAGAAGAATATAATAATAAATACAAATCAAACTTGATGGAAAAGTTTAATTTTAAATCCATCATGGAAGTTCCAAAACTTGAGAAAATTGTTCTTAATGTTGGTATGGGAGATGCCCATTCTAATGCAAATTATCTAAATTCAGTTATTGACGAACTCACTGCCATAACAGGTCAAAAAGCTGTTAAGACTGTAGCCAGTAAATCAATAGCCAATTTCAAGATAAGAGAAGGATATGAAGTTGGATGCCGTGTTACTCTGAGAGGGAATAAAATGTATGAATTCCTTGACAGATTAATCAACATTGCATTACCTCGTGTAAGGGACTTTAAAGGAATATCTCCTAAAGCGTTTGATACATCCGGAAACTATAATTTTTCAATAAGAGAGCAGATTATATTTCCTGAAATAAATTTTGATAAGACTGAAAAAATACATGGCATAAATGTTACGATTGTAACAACTGCTAAAAATAAAGAAGAAGGCTTTGCGCTTCTTAAAGAGTTCAAAATGCCTTTTAAGGAACAGGGGTAAACTACAATGGCAAAGACTAGTATGATAGCAAAGCATAGAAGAGATGCTAAATTTCAGGTTAGGCAACACAATAGATGTGGTATTTGTGGAAGGCCTAGAGGGTACATGAGAAGATTCGATATGTGCCGTATATGCTTCAGAAAGCTTGCCAGTGAAGGACAAATTCCTGGTGTAACAAAGTCATCTTGGTAGAAAATTAAAGTGGAGAGTGGTAAATAACATGAGTGCTACTAGTGATCCAATTGCAGATATGCTAACTAGAGTAAGAAATTCTGTTAAGGCAGAACATTTAAAAGTAGATATTCCTTCATCAAAAATGAAAGTTGCGATAGCTAAAATATTAAAAGATGAAGGTTTTGTTAAAAACTATAAAATTATTGAAGATAATAAGCAAAAAATTCTTAGGATATATTTAAAATATGGTTCTGATAATCAGTCTGCAATTTTGAATTTAACCAGGATAAGTAAACCTGGGAGAAGAGTTTATATGCAGGCAAAAGATTTAAAGCCAGTATTAAATAATATCGGTATATGGATATTGTCTACACCAAAAGGTGTTATTACAAATAAGGCCGCTAAAAAGCTGAATGTTGGTGGCGAGATCTTATGCGAAATATCATAGTGGATGAGTGAGAAATTATGTCTAGAATAGGAAAGAAACCAATAGAAATACCAAATGGTGTAACAGTTTCTGTAGACGGCCAAAATGTAACTGTAAAAGGCCCGCTTGGGGAAGAGAAAATTGCATTGCTTAACGGTGTTTCGGCAAAAATTGAAGAATCAAATCTGCAAGTATCGATTGCTGATTTTGATAACAAGCAACAGCGTGCTTATCATGGTCTGTTTAGATCCTTGTTGTCTAATATGGTAACAGGAGTAAGTACAGGATTTGTAAAAGAACTTGAAATAATTGGTGTTGGTTACAGGGCACAACAGCAGGGTAAGAATATACAGTTTCAGCTCGGATTTTCTCACCCTGTAATTTTTGAAGCACCTGACGGAATAACACTAGAAGTTACTGAAGCTACGAAATTTAATGTAAAAGGTAGCGACAAACAGCAGGTTGGACAAGTAGCTGCCAATATTCGTAAATTGAGACCACCAGAGCCATATAAAGGTAAAGGAATCAGATACAAAGACGAGTATGTAAGGAAAAAAGCAGGTAAAGCAGGTAAATAACCATGAATAAGTTAAAATTAAAAAAAGTAAGATTTACCAGAAAAAGATTAAGAGTAAAAAATAAACTTAAGACTGATAAAACAAAGCTAAGACTCTGTATTTCAAGATCTAATAAGAACTTTTTTGCTCAAATAATTGATGATCTTAAAGGGCATACTCTAGTATCAATGTCTACTCTTTCCAAGGATTTTCCTGAAATGAAAAATAAGGGAAATATTGAAGCGGCAAAAGTACTTGGTAAAATAATAGCTGAAAAAGCTGTTGCTCAGGATATCAAATCTGTAGTTTTTGACAGAAATGGGTTTCTATATCACGGCAAAATTAAAGCTTTTGCTGATTCAGCTCGCGAAAATGGTTTGGAGTTCTAGGAGTTATTATGAAGATAATAAGAAAGAAAGCTAATATTGAAGGAATAGAATTAGCAGATAAAGTTGTAATTATAAACAGGGTTGCCAAGGTTGTTAAAGGTGGTAGGAGATTTTCCTTTAATGCACTTTCTGTTGTTGGAGATGGTGATGGACATGTTGGTGTTGGTTTTGGAAAAGCAAATGAAGTACCTGATGCAATAGATAAGAGCAAAGAAGATGCAAAGAAGAATGTTTTTAAAGTAAACATTCATAAAAATACAATACCGCACCAGGTAATCGGGCAGTTTAAATCGGCAAAAGTAATTCTTAAGCCGGCTGCTCCAGGTACAGGTATTATAGCTGGTGCTACTGTTCGTTCTGTAATTGAAAAAGCAGGTATTCATGATATCCTGACTAAATCCCAGGGATCAAGAAATCCAATCAATATAGTAAAAGCAACTCTCGATGGACTTAAACAGTTAAGAAGTTTGCGTGAAGCTTCTGAATCTCGGGAAGTTCCAGTTTCTAAACTTTGGGAGTAATAATTATGTCAAAATTAGTAGTTAAACAGATTAAAAGTAATATCGGGATTAACCCGAATCAAAAAAAGACTCTTGTTGCGTTGGGTTTGAGAAAGATAAATTCAACAAGACAGCATGATGATAATAAAATAATCAGAGGTATGATTAGTAAAGTATCACATCTGGTAGAAGTAAAAGAAATTAATTAATAAGTCTAGAGAGATCTGTAATGGAAAATTATAGTATAAAAAAACCTGATTGTATAAAAAAGAAAAAAAGAGTCGGTACCGGACCTTCAGCTGGCGGTGGAAAAACATGCGGTCGTGGTATGAACGGTCAGATGAGCAGATCGGGAAGCAAGAGAAGAGCCTGGTTTGAAGGTGGTCAGATGCCTTTACAGAGAAGAGTTCCTAAGAGGGGCTTTAATAATGTATTTAAAAAAGATTTTTATATTGTTAATATCTCTGATCTTGAGGCTTTTGGTGCTGCGGAAGTAACACCAAGTTTACTGGCTGAAAAGGGTTTAATTGGAAAATCCTGTAAATCCGTTAAGATACTTGGCAATGGTGATTTGACTAAAGCTATTAAAGTATCAGCAGATGCATTTTCTCAAAGTGCTGTTGAGAAAATAAAAAATGCTGGTGGCGAAGCTATAGTTATAAATAAAAAGTAATATAGGTAAATAAATGTCAAGTGCCATAGCTAATATACTAAGAATACCCGACCTGAGAAACAGGATTTTTTTCACAATTTTTATTTTGGTAGTATACAGGATAGGAGCTCATATTCCTATTCCAGGCATAAATGTTGAAGCTCTTAAAGATTACTTTAGTGAAGCTCAAAGTTCCGGGATTTTGGATTTTTTTGATCTCTTTGCCGGGGGAGCTTTAAAACGTTTTACAATTTTTGCTCTTGGAATCATGCCTTATATTTCTGCATCTATCATAATTGATTTAATGAAGGTCGTTTTCCCCTATCTTGATGAATTGGGGAAAGAGGGACCCGAAGGTCAAAAAAAATTAAGTCAGTATACTAAATATGGTACTGTACTTTTATGTACTATCCAGGGCTTCGGTTTGACTGTATGGATGAAATCAATGAGGACCAGTACTGGAGCAACAGTTGTTCCTGCCGATGGAGGCATGTCATTCGTAATTGTAGCGGTTCTAGCCATTGTTACCGGAACAATTGTACTTATGTGGTTTGGTGAAATGGTTACAGAAAGAGGAATTGGCAATGGCATTTCACTAATAATAATGGCGGGTATTGTTGTTCGTATGCCGCAGGCATTTACAGAGACTGTAAAAAAGATAAGAGATACCAATGAGCCTATAGTTGGAATAATTTTAATTGGTATATTTTTCCTTGTCGTTGCCTCTTCAATCCTGCTGACACTTGGCACAAGGCGTGTTCCTGTTCAATACGGAAAGAAAACTGTTGGTACTTCTCAGACACAGCGTACTAGCCAGTTTATTCCAATTAAAGTTAATGCTGCTGGTGTTATCCCTATAATTTTTGCTTCAGCTATAATTGTATTTCCTTCGCAAATGATTAGAATGATAGGTTCCAGTTCTAATGTGTTGTTGAATAAATTCCAGTATTGGCTTTCTCCAGGACAGATTCCTTATATTGTAGTATATACTGCACTTGTTATATTCTTTTGTTTCTTTTATACCGCACTGAGGTTTAATCCAAATGAGATTTCAGACAATTTGAAGAAGTATGGTGGGTTTATTCCAGGTATCCGTCCCGGGCAGAATACTACTGAATATTTATCGGGAGTATTGAATAAACTGACATTGTGGGGATCCATTTTCCTGGCTCTTATTTCAATTGTTCCGGATTTTATTGTAAGAATATGGCCAGAACAGGTGCCTATGCAAATGGCCTATCTTTTTGGAGGAACTTCACTACTTATCATTGTTGGAGTTGCTTTGGATACTCTTAAGCAAATAGAATCACAGCTTTTGATGAGACATTATGATGGCTTTTTGGGTACTAAGAAAAAACTGCAATCAAGATTTTAATTTAAGTGAGAAAAGAATGGCAAAAGAAGAACCTATTGAAGTAGAAGGAGTTGTTATTGAGCCTTTACCCAATGCAATGTTTAGAGTAAAGCTTGATAATGATCATATAGTTTTGGCTCATATTTCTGGAAAAATGAGAATGCATTACATTCGAATTCTACCTGGAGATAAGGTAACAGTGGAGCTCTCACCGTATGATTTAAATAGAGGAAGAATCACATATAGATCAAAATGATAAAAAAAAATTTCAGATTGACAATATAGCAATGTTAACGATATATGGCTATTTGATTGAGTAAGAGGTATTGATAAATGAAAGTACGTGTATCTGTAAAAAAAATGTGCAGTGAATGCAAGGTTATTAAAAGACATGGTGTTGTTAGAGTAATTTGCAGTAGCAACCCAAGACATAAACAAAGACAAAAAATAAGAACTGTAAAAAAACACTAATTATTTATAGTATAAGAGGACTTTATGGCAAGGATAGCAGGGGTTGACTTACCCACTAATAAGCGAGTTGAAGTAGCACTTACCTATATTTTCGGTATAGGATTAACAACATCTAAAAAGGCACTTAATGATTGCGGGATAAGCCCGGACATAAGAGTTAAAGATCTTAGTGAAGATGAAGTTGGAAAAATTCGAAATTATATTGAACAAAATTTGAAAGTAGAGGGTGATCTCCGAACTGAGATTGCCATGAATATAAAACGATTGATGGACATTGGTTGCTATAGAGGCATCAGGCATCGTAGAGGGTTGCCAGTACGCGGACAGAATACCAAGAATAATGCCAAAACAAGAAAAGGCAACCGTAGAGTTTCTATCGGCGGAAAGAAAAAGAAATAAGAGGTAACCTAAGTGAAACAGAAGAAAGGCAAAAAAAGGGAAAAGAAAAATATCCCTGTGGGTAAAGCATTTATTCAAGCAACATATAACAATACAATCGTTACATTAACTGATATGCAAGGGAATGTTATATCATGGGCAACTGCCGGTGGGGAAGGATTTAAAGGTTCGAGAAAATCAACTCCCTATGCTGCTCAGATGGCTGCCAAGACAGCTGCAGATAATGCTAAGGAAATCGCAGGACTTCAGACTATTGAAGTATATGTCAAAGGACCTGGAATTGGACGTGAGGCGGCGGTAAGGTCATTGTTTCAGAATGGTCTTAATATAACTAAAATTAAAGATGTTACACCTGTTCCTCATAATGGATGTAGACCTAAAAAACGTAGAAGAGTATAACGGAGTATTTTATAATGGCAAAATATACTGGACCAAAATGTAAACTATGTAGAAGAGAAATGACACCTCTTATGCTCAAGGGGCAGAGATGTCTTACTGATAAATGTCCTTTAAAGGGAAATAAAAAATATCCTCCAGGACCTCCTAAGAAAAGAAGAGCCAAGATGTCTGATTATGCGGTACAGCTGAGAGAGAAACAAAAGATTAAAAGAACATACGGACTTCTTGAAAAGCAGTTTAGAATTAATTTTCATCACGCAAACAGTATGGCTGGTGTAACTGGTGATAATATGATATCTCAGCTTGAAAGACGTCTGGATAATGTTGTTTATAGAATGGGATTTGCTTCTTCAAGGTCTCAAGCTAGACAATTAATACAGCATAAACACATTATGCTTAATGATCGTGTTGTTGATATTCCTTCAATAATTGTTCGTGAAGGAAATGAAATAAAAGTAAGAGATTACTTCAAGGAAAATATTATTCTTGAAGAATCGATAAAACTTTCAAAGGCTATTGCTTCAAAACCGGAATGGGTTGATGTTGATTATGAAGTCAAAGCTGGAAAAATTACAAGAATTCCTGTTAGAGCTGATGTAAAAGACAGCTTTAATGAACAACTCGTTGTTGAGCTGTATTCTAAGTAATTTTAATTTTTATAGCCGTTATTTATAAATTTTGGAGGTAAAGATGGCCCCTAAAAATCTTCTAAAGGGCTTTAAACGACCTAATAAAATAGTCTTTGAGCATGATGAATTGAAGCCTGATTATGGTAGATTCATTGCTGAACCTTTTGAAAAAGGATATGGACTTACTGTTGGAAATGCATTGAGACGTGTCCTCCTTTCATCAATTGAAGGTGCAGCAATCACAGCTATAAAAATTGAGGGAGTTCCTCATGAATTTTCAACTATTGAAGGTGTTTATGAGGATGTTACACGGATAATTCTGAATCTTAAAAAGCTAAGGTTCAGATATGAGGGTGAGATCCCAAAGGTTCTGCATATCAAGAAAAGCGGTGCCGGAGAATTGACAGGTGCTGATTTTAATATAGATCCTGATGTACAGGTAATGAATATGGATCTAAAGATTGCAACTCTTAATGATTCATGTAATCTTGATATGGAAGTACAGGTTGAGAGAGGAAGAGGGTATATCCCGGCAGAAATGAATAAATTGAATATGGAGTCAGTAGGAGTTATTCCAATTGATTCTATTTTTTCACCTATTCAAAAAGTAAATGTAAAAGTTGAAGATACTCGGGTCGCGCAAAGAACCGATTATGATAAGCTTATTCTTGATATATGGACTGACGGTTCTATTTCGCCTGATGATGCTCTTGCCTACGCGGCAAAAATAATAAAAGATCATATGTCCATTTTTATTAATTTTGAGGAAGAGCTTGAGGAAGAAGTAGAAGTTGTCGATGAAGGACTTGAAAAAATGAAAGTCCTTCTTGCGAAGTCTATTGATGAAATTGAGCTGTCTGTAAGAGCATACAATACTCTTAAAAATCAGGATGTATCAATTCTCGAAGAGCTTGTTAGAAAGACAGAGGATGAAATAAGGAAATCCAAACATTTCAGCGATGTTGTTTTAACTGAGATAAAAACTAAACTAGAGGCTTATCATTTAAGCCTCGGATTAAAGGATTAAACGGGGTTTTTTAAAGATGAGACACAGAAATAGCGTAAGACAACTTGGAAGAACATATTCTCATAGAAAGGCTATGTTCAATAATATGGTAACATCTTTTTTTGAGCATGAAAAAATTGTTACAACAAAACAGAAATGTAAAGAACTTAAGAAAATTTCTGAAAAACTTATTACTCGAGCAAAGAAAAGTAATGAGACTGAAGTAAAAGAATCACAGCTTCATAATAAAAGAGAAGTTTTAAAGGTTATTAAAGACCGTGATGTTATGACAAAATTATTTAATGATATTGCACCAAGATTCAAGGATAGAAATGGTGGATATACTCGTATATATCTTCTGGGACAGAGACCAGGCGATGCTGCTGAAATGGCTGTTATCGAACTTGTTGAAAGGAAGAAATAGTTTTAAAATTACATTTCATTTTTATATAAAACAAAACCCGCATGGATATGCGGGTTTTGTTTTATATAGTTTATATTGACTTACTTTTAATTTTTAGCAAGCGCCTTTTTCCTTCTTTCTTCTTCTATCTCCATAAGTAGCTTCCTGTTGTCAATTGCATCGACCTTGTATTTTTCGGGGATTCTATCATCGAAAATAGGAGTTATCTGAGACACAGTAATGTTATATTTCTCCAAAATAAGACCAGTGTTGTGGTAGTTGCTGATTCTGTAAATTTCAATGCCGCTTTCTTTGGCAATTCTGCATAATTTTATAGCATTAAGATATTTATCAATAATATAGTTAATCCCGAAGGTTTTAATTCTTTTTTTGTTTTTAAGGTACGGTATAACTGAATCATTCATCTGAGCTTTGGCCATGCTGAGGTGGTAGTATCCATTCTTTAAATATCTTTCGATAGTCTCTGCATCCTTGAAGTAATGAAAGTCTTTAGCCTGGAAATCTTTTGTGTAGGGCTTTACATCTTTAAGTGGATTGAATGGTTTCTTGAAGTATAGATTATATGAGTTGTTTTTTCCAAAGTTTATAAAAACATCGAGCGATTTGTTTTCAATAGATGATGTTTTCAGCAGTTCTGTGGTGCGGGAGATATAATTATTTGCCACTTCTTCCAATAGATTCATTAAATCAATTTTTATATTATAGAATTTCGCTGTGGAAGAGTCATAATCTCTTGAATAATGTATATGACAGGCATCTTCAAATTTTTTCAGTATTTCGTCATATTTTTTTTCATAATCAGCATTCTTGAAATTTCGGATCATAGTTTTCATGTCTCGAATTGTCTCTGTGGTAAACCTGTAGTTCTTGCTCGAAAGTTCTGCTACTGAAATTGAATACAGATTACCTTTAGTGGTAACCGTGAATAACAGCATCAATATAAAAGATATTATTCTTTTCATTATATTATTCCTTTTTCTTTATATAATACCATATTTATTTTCGGCATTGATCTGTTCGAACTTTAAAACACAGATTGATGTTAAAAATAAAATATAATTGAAAAAAAAGCCATAAATTAAATAATATACAATATGATTTTATGGAGTATGTGATGGAAAACAAGAAGATTACATTCAGACAAAAGAATCCGCTAACCTGTCCCGTTTGCAGACATCAGTTTTATCGTGAGGAGATGTTCACTGGAGGGGGGCGTTTGATTGCTGACAGACTCACTGATGAGTTAAGGAGGGAATATAAGGAGAGTAAGAAGTATGGGAAGATATACCCTCTTGTATATTTACTCAACGTATGTCCATCATGTCTTTATACTTCATATCCAAAGGATTTTGAAAACCTCAAGGATCCTGAAATAATTAAATTGCAGACTTCAAAAGCTGCAAGATCAGGAGCAATAGAAAAATTTTTTGGGGTTCTTGATTTTTCCAATGATAGAAATCTTGAACTAGGAGCCGCATCGTACATGCTGGCTGTAGATTGTTATAATTCAAGAGAGAAATATGCTGCTCCTACCTTTAAAAAGGCGGTTTCTTCTTTAAGAGGTGCATGGCTTTTTAATGATTTGTCTAAAGAATATCCTGAAAAAAATTACAAGAAGATCTCTCTGTTTTTCTATAAGAAGGCCTATGAGTATTATCTCAGATTGCTGGATGTCCTTCAAAGCGGGGCAGAGCCGGCTGATGCTGCAGGGAATATGGGGCCTGATGCTGATAAAAACTGGGGATATGAAGGGATTCTTTATGTTTCTGCAATCCTCACTGTTAAATTTGGCGCAAGAGAGAAGGATGTTAACAAAAAAATTGAAAATTTTAATACCAGCAAAAAGTATTTAAGCAGATTGTTCGGTATTGGAAAATCTTCAAAATCTACCCCCAGCGATCTATTGGAAAAAACGAGGATTCTGTATGATAAGATCAATGAACTGCTTAAAGAGTGGGAAGATGCTGTCTGATGGGGAGATATGCAATTGAAATTGAATATGACGGATCCATGTTTAATGGATGGCAGGCTCAGCCATACGGAAGAACCATACAGGTTGAAATTGAAAAAGCAATCTTTATCCTCACTGGAGAAAATATAAGAATTACAGCTTCCGGGCGTACAGATGCAGGAGTTCATGCCCTTTGTCAGGTTGCCCATTTTGATATTATAAAAGATGATTTCAATCTTCAAAGAATGGTAAAGGGATTAAACGGAATTTTGCAGAAAGATGTTTTTGTTAAAAATGCATACATCGTAAATAGAGATTTTAATGCCAGGTTTTCGGCATGTTCACGTGAATATGAATATATAATATACAACGATCATACATCCAGTCCTTTTATAAAAAACAGGGCACTTTGGATAAACAGGCCGCTGGATGTGGAATACCTGAATAGAGCTGTTTCATTTCTTAATGGTGAACATGATTTTGCGTCATTCTGCAAAAAAATATCTTTGGAAAACGGAACTGTTAGAACAATAGAAACTGTAACTTTCTCCAGACTAAATAAACATATTTATTTTAATATAAAAGGCAATGCTTTTTTGCATAACATGATCAGGATAATAATTGGGACAGTAATAGAGATGTACTATGATGATAAACCGGCTGAATATATGAAATATATACTTGAGAAAAAAGACAGGGATTACGCCGGGAAAACAGCTGATCCTTCAGGACTTTATTTAAAAAAGGTTACATATGATCCTCCTTTATCAAATTATATTTCTGCTTTTTAATTATTGACATAAAAACAATAACTTACTGTATTAAATAAAATTAATGGAGCGTTTCCAGACTTATAATGAAATTAAGAATTCAGATTTTACTCCTCTTTTTTATACTTCTCAGCTTTTCTGATCTGTTTGCATACAGTTCGAGAAAAAATTATTTTTCAAGACCGCAGGTAGGTGTCTGGTATGGACCAATTACACCTGTCTATGAGACAAGCGATGTTGTAGATACCGGACTTGGAGGAGGTGCTTTTTTCAGGTACAATCTTCCATTTCAGAACTGGAAACTTGGTCTGGAGGCATCGTATCAGCCTTATAAATCCGATAAAACATTGAATGAGTTAGATCTTGTGCCGGTATATGGAAATCTACTTTATCTGCTGCCTTTAAGATTGCCTTTGAGGTTTCAGCTTAAGGCTGGAGCAGGCGGGTGTCGTGTACATATGGAGCCTGATAATGTTACTCAGTGGGATCCTCTTTTTACTACTGGTCTGGAGATTTCTTTCCCTGCCGGAAAGCTGCTTAATGTTGCTCTCAGGCTTGACTATCTGCTTGTATATGAAAAGCATATTGAAGGTGCTGAAAGAAATGGTCACTTTTTCAATGCCGGAATTTCCATGTACCTAAATTTAAATTTATAAGAAAATAATTATGATTCGAATTATAAAAACATTTATCGCAATAACCATTCTGACTTTACTGGGATGTAATGATCCGATTTTTACTGACATAACATCGAGTAACCTGAGGATAATCATAAAGGGAACCCTGGAGAATGAGGACATTCCGGCATGGACCCTCTTCTCTCAATCTATAAACGGAAGTTCTTTACAGGACGATTCTGTGGTCGAACTGACATCCTCTTCTGATGATTCACATCCGACCAAACTCATGCTTGATATTGCACAGATCAAAATGAACGGTGATGAGATATCAAATTACAG
>QKCL01000073.1 GCA_003246895.1 Spirochaetota bacterium
GTATCCTTATCTCCATACTGTGTGGGGTACATTACCATTATTCCGTGAACAGACCGGTCTGCATTCAGGCTGTCTATGAGCTCATCCAGTTCCTGCGGGGACCGGGTGCTGTAATCGGAAAAAATTACACCGTTTTCAAGGCAGAATTTTCTTATTCCCTTCATATATGATACAGAGCCGCTGTCAGGTGACGTCAAAACCGCTGCGATTGAGGGGTAAATTCCGTGCCGGCTGTAGAATTCCCTGTGATTGTCAAAATAGACCCTGTCGAAGTCATTTATCAGGTCACTTATGTTCAGTATTTTATCATTCATGGTATTCCTGTTTTTTTCTTTAAAAAAGTCACTCTATGTGTATTTTATATTATATTATAAAACAAATGCAATTTTTTTTCAAGGATCAAAAGTAATCAATAATAATTAAGGGCATTTACCAGGACAGCTTTATAGTTATGAAATATATTCTGAAATATTTTCCCCTGAAGTTTATTGATGATGAAGAAGAGTCCAATTTCAGGCTCTTTCATCTTAATCTTCGATATTTGCGGCTCATTTTGGTTATATCATCTGTAACCTATGTTTCCTTTCTTCTTGTTGATTTAATTGTTTATCCTGAATTTTTCTTTTATTTTGTAATTGTCCGTTTTGGGCTGGTTTTCCCCTTCCTTTTTATTGTATATGCCCTGACATACACTGAATTTTTTCTCAGAAAAGGGAATTTTCTTCTCATTGTCACATGTTCCGTTGTTGCTCTTTCAATCTCACTCATGCAGTATATAGCAAGGGGCACAGAACTGGCAGGATACTATTTTTTCGGGCTGGTTCAGGTGCTCATATTTCTCTACGGGTTCGGGAAGATTGTATCTCATCATGCACTTATTTCCGGGCTTTTAATCACAGTTGTTTCCATAGTACTGGATGCAATTTTTATTGACCAGAGATTTGAATTTATTGTACTTAAATTCTCCCTTTTGGCAAGCATGGTAATAATAGGATTTTTTATTACATATATCATAGAGCTGGCATCAAGAAGAAACTATATCTACCGGAAGGAACTCGAAAATCTTTCATGGACAGATGCCCTCACAGGCCTTAAGAACAGGCATTTTTTCAACAGGTTTATTCTTCAGGATCTAAACCGTTTCATTATGAATAACGAGAATTCCATATCAAGGCTGAATCAGGGAATGATGATATGCATTGTCCTGTTTGATGTGGATGATTTTAAATCAATTAATGATACATACGGCCATGAAGCCGGAGATATTGTATTAAAACAGATCGGGGAAAAAATGACCGAACTCTCCAGAAAAAACGACTATGTTGTCAGATGGGGAGGAGAGGAGTTTCTTGTAATAATAAACGGCATTGATGAGGAGAATGTATATCCCATCATTATGCGGATAAGGCACGGCCTGTCTGAGTATATCTACAATATCGGGTCAAACAGAAAAATCCCCGTGACCCTCTCCGGAGGAATGATAAAATTAATTCCAGGGGGAAATGAAGGGGTAAGTAATTTTCTTGACCTTTTTAATCTCATAGATGCAGCAATGTATACGTCGAAAACAAACGGTAAAGACAAAATTTATGAAGCCCGCTACAGCGCAGAGGATGACGAATACATATATATCAACGTGAGGTAGCGCTTCTTTTCAGGGGAAGCCATGATAGAGATAGAAACTTCAGATGAGCTGCTTAGGCTTGCGGCAGTGTCAGGCAAAATAGAGGACAGGGCATTTCAGAGTATAGATTTTACAGACTGTGAGTATCTGTTTGAAGGGAGAGTTTTTTCGAACTGCATTTTTCTCGGATGCAGTATGGGAGAAAAATTCAGCGATAACCTCCTTAAAACAGGGAATCTGATTTTTCCGTCAATGGACGTGCCCTTCCAGACTTATCCTTCAAAACTATACACAAAAGAGACAATCTATGACGGATTTGACCCGTCCGATCCCGAAAGTTACTCACGGACCAGTGACAGGAAAATATATGACCATTACATTAAAAACGGAAAGAATTCCGCAGGAAACATATATGAGACACTTGCAAGAAGGCTTCATGACCATGGCATAACCGACGCTTTAATGGATATCCTTGGAGAAGTCAATCCAAGGAAGGTTATTGCAATAATGGGCGGCCACAGCATGTCAAGGAGTAGTGAAGATTTTAAAAGTATATGTCTTCTTGCCAAAAAACTTTCAGAAAAGGGATTCTTTCTGCTCTCGGGAGGCGGCCCCGGAGCAATGGAGGCAACACATGTGGGCGCCTGGTTTAACGGCTACAGTGCAGATGAAATGCTTCATGCCGTTGACATACTTTCAGAGGCACCGGTTTACAGGGATATGGGCTGGCTTTCGGCTGCATTCCGGGTAATGGAAAAGTATCCGAGAAAGTCCCATAGAAATTATGATATCGGGATTCCAACCTGGCTCTACGGCCATGAACCTCCCACTCCATTTGCCTCAATGATTGCCAAGTATTTTGAAAATAGCGTAAGGGAGGAGGGACTGCTGGCATTTGCAAAGGGGGGCGTGCTTTATACTCCGGGCAGCGCCGGCACGGTTCAGGAAATTTTTCAGGATTTTACCCAGAATTTTTACAATACCTATGATATAGTGAGCCCAATGATTTTTTACAACACCAGATACTGGTCTGAGGATAAACCGGTATATCCACTTCTAAAAAAACTATCCACCGATGATGACTGTGACAGTCTCATCACAATTTCAGATTCACCTGAGGAGATTCTTGATTTATTCCTTGAATTCTCATCTCGAGACAGTGCATAATTTTACCGGAAGCAAAATAAAAAATAAAAAAAGAGGTTTGTTTATGTTTTCATGGAGGAGAATATTATATGTTGGGATTCTGCTTTTATGGTCAGTGAACATATTTGCGCAGAGTTCAGGCAGGTATTACCATATAAAATCCGTTCCGGCAGAGGGTTCAGACGCTGGATACTGGGATCTGCCCGGCAATAATCCGGGTTTCAAAAAAGGGAGCGAGATTCAGCTCTACAGTATGGATAACGGCAGAGACCGGAAATTTATGCTTACAGGTTCCGGCGGAGGATGGTATTATGTAGCTCCCCAGAATTCGGCCTTCGGCAGAATTTTCAAGGGCGCAGTGGATGTCTTCGGAGGGGCAAAGGACGGTGCAAAGGTGGGAGTATGGGACTGGAAACTCAGAAAAAACACAAACCAGAAGTTCAAATTTGTTCATATGGGCAGCGGGAAGTACAAGATATATTCAAAGGATAACGGAGCAAACAAGATAATCTGTACTGCTGCGTCTTCATTTTCAAACGGTACAAAGCTGGTTCTCCGCAATGACAATCAGAGTCAGTGGTGCCAGTGGTATTTAATAGAGGCCGGCAGGGCAGGTATTTTCAACAAAGCCTTTCATAAGGTGAAAGACGCGGTGGAAGTAACCGCAGGCTGGGACAGGTATATATACGCATGGGGCGACACAAAAATTCCCGATACTTCACGATGGGTTGCGATAAGATCAATCAGCAAGAAAAATAAAAACGACATGGGAAATTTCTGGGATGTGCCTGGAGAGGGCTACATTATAAAGGGCGAGGGAAAGAAAATTCAGCTCTATGAAATGAAGTATAAATTTCAGAAATTTCCGGAAGAGGATAGAAGGTATAAGTTTATCCCATTGTGGGAGATAACCAGCAATAAAGAAGACCTGGGATACTACCTGATTAAAAGCGGCACAGGATTTTATGCATATAACAGCAGTACCCAGCTGGAGCTGAAAGGTTCAGGAAATATCAATAATGACACGAATTACCATTGGGAAATAGTTAATAAAGGTAAAAACAGGTTTAATATAATTTCAAGAAAAGACGGCAAGTTCATATCCGCTTCCGGTATAGCAAGCAAAAACGGTACACCCCTGAAGGGAAGAATGTACGGAACCGCAAATTCGCTGTGGGAGTTTATTATAATTGCAAACGGCAATGAAAAGAAAACAACCGAAGACATGGTAAAGAAAAGGGCACAGGAAGTGGCGGCTTTTGCAAAGAAAGAAGCGGAGAGGTTAAAGGAATCAGCCCGTAAAAAAGGGTACAGGTTCAGGATAGGAATTACCTCAGTCATTGACAAAAAAATGGATGAGATTACGGGATGGCTGAATAAGGGGCCGGATTTTAAATATGCACCATATATGAAAAATGACAAGGAACCCTCGGATATAAGTAATTCAATTATCAGAAACCCGGGAATGAAAGCCTTTAACTGGAGGGATAATGGCAAAATGACAGCCATAAAGAATCAGGTTGGCTGCGGGAGCTGCTGGGCATTTGCATCAACAGCTGTTTATGAAGGAGTCTACAAGATAGTGACAGGAACTGAACTTGACCTGTCAGAACAGTACATTGTGGATTGCGCTACAGATTCAAAGGGGGATGCAGGAAGCTGCAATGGGGGAAGGTCTGAGCGTGTTTTTGAATCCTTAAAGACAATAAGCCATCTTCAGGAGAAAAAACTTCCCTATGAGGCAAAGGACAAGAAGTGTTACGGGACATTTAAAAATCCATACAGGGTAAGAAAATGGGGATGGGTAAGTGAACAAAGTAAAATGCCCACAGTCAAAGAGATCAAGGAGGCATTGTGTAAATACGGACCTGTGTCAACTTCGGTTCAGGTTACTGATGAGTGGAGAGGATACAAGGGAGGAGTCATTGATATCAATGTTGCAACGGAGAATACCAATCATGCAGTTGTAATTGTCGGATGGGATGATTCCCAGGGCGCATGGCTTGTTAGAAATTCCTGGGGTACCGGTTGGGGAGAAAACGGCTACTGCTGGATTAAATACGGGTCTGGAAATATCGGCGCATGGTCATCATGGATACTGATTGAAAAGGGAAATACCAAGGTTAGCAAAAACTGATTTATAGACAGATGCCAGGGAGTTTTCCCTGGCATCTAATATGATACAGGTAAAAAGGCGGTTACTTTTTTATATCTCCTGCTTCATTCTGCCTGTCGTTTTTTTTCTCTTCTTTTTTCGTGGAAGAAACATTATCTGAAGTTTTTTCCTTTCCGGAACTGTCATGGGCATTTTTTTCCAAGCCGGATTTTTTATCAGTTTTCTTCTTGTCCTTTTTCTTTATTTCAATTTCTCCACCACCGCCGAGAACTGCATAGAGTTTCACAAGGTTATTAAGTCTTGTAAGTCGAAGAGAAATGAGACTTTGCTTCGCAGTGAAAAGAGAACGCTGAGCATCAAGCACCACGAGGTAACTGTCTATGCCTTTTGTATATCTTACATTTGAAAGCCTGTATGTTTCCTCTATGGCATCTGTGTATGACACCTGGGCCTCAAACCTTTTGCCCACCATGCCGTATTCCGCAAGAGTATCGGCAACTTCCCTGAATGCTGCCTGAACTGTTCCTTCATACTGTGCCAGCGCAATTTTCTGATCAACCTTGCTTACCCTGAGGTTTATCCACACTGAAGGGTTGAAAATCGGAATGTTTATCTGCGGAGCAAATGTCCAGGTATTCTGTCCGCTGCCGAATAGTTTATTCAGGTCCTGACTTGCTGTACCTACACTTGTTGTCAGGGATATACTTGGAAAACATGCAGCCCTTGCGGCGCCTATATATGCATATGCCGCCTTGAGATTGTGTTCGGCCTGCATTACATCCGGCCTGCTGAGAAGTATTTCCGATGACAGATTGGGGGTAATCTTTTTAAAAGCTGCGATGCTGTCCAGATTTTCAGGCAGAAGGTTTTCAGGCACAGGTTTACCGGCAAGAAGGTTCAGTGCATTCAGATCCTGTGCAACCAGCTGTGTGTAGAGAGCGACATTAGCCTCTGCAGAATGGACCTGGCTTTCTGACTGTTTAAGGTCCAGTTTAGTTGCAAGTTCTACACTGAAGCGTTTCTGTGTCAGCTTGAGCGTATCTTTGTATGTATCTAGAGTCGATTGTGCCATCTGCAGATTTCCCCTGTCAGCGGCAAGGGAAAGGTATGCCTGGACCACCGATGAGATAAGGGTGATCTGAGCACCCCGCTGTGCCTGTTCAGTTGCCATATACTGTTCAAGGGCCTGTTTGCTCAAACTACGTATTCTGCCGAAGAAGTCAAGTTCCCATGCAGTTATGCCCACATTTGCACTGTACTGTTTGCTTGTTGCAGCCTTCCCGGAATAGGAAAGGTCTGCAGGTGTGTGTGTCCTGGTCATTGAACCGGAAACTCCACCAGATGGAAGAATCGCGGCTCTGCTGATACTGTACTGGGCCATTGTCCTTTCCACGTTGAGGGCGGCAATCCTGAGATTCCTGTTGTTGTCGATAGCCATTTTTATGACTTTCTGCAGTTTTTCGTCAGTAAAATAGTCTTTCCATTTTATTTTTGAGACTATGTCAGAACCCTTGGTGTTAAGGTTTTTATATGATTCCCCGGAAGGCATGTCTCCCTGAACAGGAAGCACAGGCTTCTTGTACTTGGGAGCCATGGTACATCCGCTCATGAAAAGAGCGGATGTTAATACTATAATTATATAATTCTTCTTCATATTAATACTCCAATTTACTGATGATTCTATCATCAGGGTTCTTCCTGCGCAGCATGAGTTTCGCGATGAGGACGTAGAAGAAAGGCGCAAATATTACAACAAGAATGGTTGCAGTTACCATCCCTCCTAGTACACTTGTACCGATTGCAATCTGCGCTCCCGCTCCCGCTCCTGTACTGGTTGCCAGAGGAACAACACCAAACCCGAATGCCAGAGATGTCATAAGGATAGGTCTGAATCTGAGTCTTGCTCCATCGATTGCCGCTTCAACGAGGCTCTTTCCCTTATGGAACTCATCACGGGCAAACTGGACAATAAGAATTGCGTTTTTTGTTGTGAGGCCAAGTGTAATGAGGAATCCAATCTGAAAGTAAACATCATTTGATAGCCCTCTAATGCTTGTCGCTATGATACCTCCGATTGCGCCAAGAGGCAGAATTATCAGAATAGCAATAGGAATTGACCAGCTTTCATAGAGAGCGGCAAGACAGAGGAATATTACAAATATAGAAAATCCGTAGAGCATTACTGTCTGTGAGCCTGACTTCTTCTCCTGATATGAAAGTCCTGACCACTCATATCCGATACCTGTGGGAAGCTTCGCAACAGCCTCCTCCATGGCTTTCATCGCATCTCCGGAACTGACTCCGGGGGCTGTGTTTCCCTGAAGGTTCATAGAAGCAAATCCGTTAAACCTCTCAAGTCTCGGAGATCCGTATACCCATCTTCCTACCGCAAAAGACGAGAATGGAACCATTTCATTTTTGTTATTCTTTACATAAATATTTCTCAAGTCATTTGGGTTCATTCTGTACATGGCATCCGCCTGGGCATACACTCTTTTTATCCGGCCCGACAGTACAAAGTTGTTTACATAGGAACTTCCGAAGAATGTTGATATCGCACTGTGAATGTCGCTTATGTTCAATCCGAGTGTTCCGGCTTTTTCCCAGTCCACGTCTATTCTGTATTCAGGTACGTCTTCCATTCCATTTGGCCTCAGCCTTGTTACTCTTGGGTCCTTTGCCATCATGCCGAGAAGCTGGTTTCTTGCATTTGTGAGAGCCTCATGGCCAAGGCCTCCCTGATCAAGGAGCTGAAAATCAAAACCGTTCGCTGTACCAAGCTCCATTACCGCAGGAGGAGCAAATGCAAAGATTACGGCCTTGTTTATTGTGGAAAAATAACCCATGGCTCTTCCAATAAGGCTTTTTACTTTCTGGGACTCTTTAGTTCTTAAATCCCAGTCTTTGAGTTTGACAAACATCATGGCAGTATTCTGGGCACGTCCTGAAAAACCGTATCCAAGTATTTCCATACATGATTCAACGGTATTTTTTTCTTTGTTTAAGAAATACTCTCTTACCTGACTTGCGATTTTTTCGGTCTGTTCCATTGTAGATCCGGTGGGCAGTTTAACCTGTACCATGATGCTCCCCTGATCCTCATCAGGCAGGAAAGATGTCGGCATCCGCATATACAGAAATCCCATGAGACCAACAATGAGTAAAAATATAAATATATATCTCGGTTTTTTGGAAAGCGATCTTCTTACCAGTTTGATATATGAGTCACGAAGACCAAAGAACATTTTGTCGAAGGCCCGGAAAAACGGCCTGAGGAAAAATATGGCGTTTTCGCTCGGCTCATGGCCAGCCTTAACAGGTTTAAGAAGGGTTGCACAGAGTACCGGAGTGAGTATCAAAGCAACCACAACAGACAGCATCATGGCTGTTACAATTGTTATCGAAAACTGTCTGTATAGAACACCTGTTGATCCGCTGAAAAAAGCCATTGGGCCGAAAACAGCTGACAGTACAAGGCCGATACCGATCAGTGCACTGGTTATTTCAGTCATAGATTTTGCTGTAGCCTCACGCGGGGATAGCCCTTCCTCGGACATTATCCGTTCGACGTTTTCAACAACAACAATGGCATCATCCACCAGAAGTCCGATGGCAAGTACCATGGCAAACATTGTAAGCATGTTTATCGAGTATCCAAAGAAACTCAGAACCGCAAAGGTTCCAAGAAGTACGATTGGTACCGCAATGGTAGGAATGAGTGTAGCACGAATGTTCCCCATGAACAGCCACATGATAATGAATACAAGAAAGATTGCTTCAACAAGAGTCTTTACTACCTCTTCGATGGCAACCTTTATGAACGGTGTTGTGTCGAGAGGGTAAACTACTTTCATTCCTTTTGGAAGGACACTCTGCATGGAGGCAAGTTTAGCCTTTACAGCATCTGCAGTATCAAGCGCATTAGCTCCCGGTGCATTTCTTATAGCTATACCTGTTGAAGGTTTTCCGTTCTGACGTGTAACAATGTCTTCGGAGGCACCGGCGAGTTCAACCCGCGCGATGTCTTTAATAAGTATTCTTGACCCGCTGGAGGTTATTCTTACGGGAATCTTCCCGAATTCTTCGGGAGTGGCCAGCATGTTCTGTACAACAATAGAAGCATTTAGACGCTGTCCATTAACTGCCGGAAGTCCGCCGAACTGTCCTGCAGAAACCTCAACATTATATGATTTGAGTGCGGTCAGAACCTCTGAGACTGTGAGACCGTAATTGGTCATCTTTACTGGATTGAGCCATATCTTCATGGAGTATTCTGAACCGAATATGGAAACTTCTCCTACACCCGGAATCCTTGCCAGGATGCTCTGGAGGTTGCTGCTGGCATAATCGGAAAGGTCACTCTTGTCCATGCTGCCGTCTTCAGATACAAGGCCTACTATCATCAAATAATTTCTGGTAGATTTGTTAACCGTTACTCCCTGATTAGTTACAACGGTCGGAAGGCTTGTCATCGCAAGCTGCAGTTTGTTCTGAACCTTGGACCATGCCACATCGGGATCAGTTCCAGCTGCAAAGGTCAACTCAATACGTGAAGATCCTGATGAGTCACTTGTTGATGACATATAGATGAGGTTTTCAAAACCTGTCATCTTTTGTTCTATAATCTGGGTGACACTGTTTTCTACAGTTTTTGCGGATGCACCCGGATAGGTTGCAGAAATTGAAATAGAAGGCGGTGCCATGTTCGGATACTGGGAAATCGGTAAATTATGAATTCCCAGTACGCCTGCAGCCATTATGACAATGGCTATTACCCACGCAAAGACAGGGCGTTTAAGAAAGAACTGTGATAACATTATTTTCCTCCATTCCCCGATTTGGATTTTACAGGTATGGGTTTGCTTTTTTCTGTCATGATTTTCTGGCCGTCAGTTTTTTCTTCATTCATGATCTTCACTGTTGCGCCTGGCCTGATTCTTTGTATGCCGCTTATTACTACTTTATCCCCGGGTTTGAGTCCTGATGTAACAAGCCATTTATCATCTATTGATCTTTCAAGCTGAAGAGGCTGCTGAACGATTTTATTTTCCTCGTTAACAAGAAAAGTGTATGCATTTCCTTTTGTATCACGATTTACAGCCAGCTGTGGGATGAGAATGGCGTTGCTGTTAACTCCTTCCTTTACGATGGCTCTTACAAACATGTTTGGCAGGAGGTCACCACTAGGATTAGGGAAAACTATTCTTAGAATAACTGAACCTGTTGACTCATCAACTGTTACATCTGTAAACTGAAGGTCTCCCTTGTGTCTGTATTCTGTCCCGTCATCCAGAATAAGGCCAACCTGTCTGATTCCTTGTACGCGGTCTTTGATTGCTCCGCTTTTAAGCATTTTTTTCAGATGAAGAAGTTCGCTTGTGGATCTTGGTACATCCACATATATGGGATTCATCTGCTGTATTGTAGAAAGGGGAGTACCCTGATATGCGCTTACTACAGCACCTTCTGTTACCGCAGATCTTCCTATTCTACCTGAAATGGGAGCTGTGATCTTTGTATAGCTTAAGTTGATATTAGCGGTCTTGATCTGAGCTTTTAATGCAAGTATCTGAGCTTCCGCCTGTTTGAGCGAAGAAAGAGCGTTGTCATATTCCTGTCGGCTCACGGCTTTATCGGGAAGAAGTTCCTTTAAGCGGTCTGCATTGAGTTTAAGAGCAGTATAATTTGCTTCAGCCTGCTGAAGTGCAGCTTTTGCATTATCCAGAGACGCCTTGAATGGCGCAGGGTCTATGAGATATAGAAGGCTGCCGGCCTGAACATAGGCTCCTTCCCTGAAATACCGCTTGAGTATCAGGCCGTTAACACGGGGGGTAATGCCGGCAACACGGTATGAAACAGTCCGTCCGGGAAGTTCTGATGTTAAAATTATTCTTTGAGGCTTGATTTCAAGAACTTCAACAACCGGAGTCGGTGAAGAAAAATGTGTTTTTGTATCCTTGCACGCCGTGAAGAAAGGTGCTGCAAGAAACAGTATAAGAATAAAAGGTGTAAATTTTTTCCATTTTGACTTAATGGAAAACAGTTCATAAGAAAGCATGAAACCCTCCTGTTTATAGTTAAGTAAATATTTACTTCTTGTTCTATTTTGTTAATCCCATGGTAGGGAATTTTTATGTATGTGAATTTTGATCCTTCAGCAGCCCTGTGAATAAAATTGATATCAGTTCATCTGCGTCTTCATTTACAACTCCTTCAGTCTTATTCTTAAAACGCTGAATAAGAATTCCGTTCTTTGCTTCAAAGAATATTGCAGCACCGTTAGCGGGGTTTATTTTTTTGAAAATTCCCTGATTAATTCCATCACGAAAAACATCAGTGAGGGCTGAAATTATGGCACTGTATCTTTCCTCCATACAGTAATGTTTCCGTTTTACGGGGAATTTTATCATTAATTCCCGGAAAAGGTGCATGAGCTCGATGTTATTATTAAAAAAGCTGATATTGCAGAAAATAAATTCCTTGAGTTTTGTATCGGGCGGCAAATCGGATTTCAGAATTGAAATGAGGTCGTTGTGGAGAGGGGTAAAAGTTTGATTAATGGCTTCATTAAGCAGAGTCTCTTTTTTTGCGAAATAGAGATACAGTGTTCCCTTGGCAATTCCGGCTTTTTGGGCAATGTTGTCCATTGTCAGCTTTTGAATCCCCTCTGTTTTTAGAAGTTCTATTGCTGCATTGAGAATGTTCTCTCTTGCAAGTTCTTCTATCTTGCTTTTCCAGGTTCGCTTGTTTGAAGTGCCCATTCTGACTGCCTTTTTTTTTAAATGACTGATAAGTTATAAGAATGACTTAGGAGTCATTTTTTAACTATCTGGTTAATTAAAGCCCCTGACCAAATCTGTCAAATTAATTTTTTACTGTGATATATTTATTTTTAATTATTAGCAAATATGTGAGGTTATTGAATTTTTTATCATTCATTATAGTCTCTGGAATGAGAGTATACCGGATGGAAGTAGAATGATTCAGGTGGTTTTTTATGCTTATATTATCGATTTTATTCATTTCTGTAAAATTTGGGTTGTAATAATTATTCATTTCTGTAAAATTTTGTTAAATATCATTTTTTTAATCAGTTCTTTCCATAAATAACAGCACAATCAGTAATGGAGGTCCCATGGATGTTCTCAAGATAATTGAAAGACTCAAGTATCCTGTTTTACTATTACCGGCAATAGTGCTCCTGATTTTAAATAATTATTATCCTTTGAAAACATTTGCGGTACTTGTTTCTTTCCTGATTTTTCTGGTATTTGTTGCAGCGGCAGATTTTATGGTTTCAAGGAAAATGAGGATCAGTATCGAAACACATGTTTCGGATATTGAAAAAATCGCTGCAGGCAATCTGAAAATAGATGCTGAAGTCGGAGGGGCTACGCAGAAAAATATATCCCGCATAGAAAGAACTATTGAGCAGCTGAGGGAACGGTTTGCTAAAGGCGGTTATGACCGAAATATTGTGGAAAACTATTCCCCCCGCCTTATAAAAAAATATAGGGAGATTGCACTTTTTTTTATTACAGATGAAACCGGTATGCAGATTTTTAACAACAGGGGCAACCTGGTCAGTAATGCCGAACGTGAATATTTTAAGAAAGCTGTCAAGACCGGGAAGACACAGATTTCAAATATAATAATATCAAAGGTAACAGGAAAACTGGCGCTTGTCCTTGCTGTTCCCTATTCTAAAGGAGGAGTCTTCGGAGGGATTTTCGGGGTTACAATTGATCTTCAGAGTATCAGCTCCTTCAGTGAAAAGCTTCAGAATGCACTTCTAGGTACTGTAGAATGCCTGAAAGCTCTGGTTATGAGTGTGCAGAACTACGCAAAAAAAACAGCTGAATCTGCAGAGGAGCTTTCTCTTACATCCCATGAATCGGCAAAGGCAATAGAAAATATTGCAATATCATCATCGGATGTGGCAACAAGCTCGGAGGATCAGCTTGAGGAAATGCTTAAAGCCTCTGGAGCAATGGAACATATAGCCGGCAATATTGATGCTATAGCAGGCAATACCGGAGAGATTAACCGTCTTTGTGAAGAGGCCAATAAAAGTGCAAGTTCAGGCGGAAGGGAAGTTAAGGTTGCTGTTCAGAGTATGGCCAATCTGGAAGAGAGCAGCCGTAAAATGAATGAGGCTCTTCAGGAGATAAATAACAGCTCCGGCAAGATGGATGAAATAATAAGCACCATTCAGGCAATTGCAGAGCAGACTAACCTGCTTGCACTGAACGCTGCAATTGAGGCAGCCAGAGCCGGAGAGGCGGGGAAGGGATTTGCGGTTGTTGCAGATGAAGTGGGGAAACTTGCGGAAATGTCCCAGTCTTCGATAAAGGATATAAACAGTCTCATCAAGGAGATACAGCTCAGGGTTTCGGAAACCAACAGGCTCGTTCAGGAGGACAGTTCAATCGTCAGTGATGCTTCCTCAAAAGTAAACAATGCGGGTGTTATTCTTGAGGAGATTATAAAATATGTAAATACAATGGGTGAAGAGGTTAATTCCATTACAGGTGCGATTACAGAAGTTTCCAGCAGAAGCAGCAGTGTTGTAATGTCCACGAAGATAATTCAGGAGAAAAGCAGAAAAGTATCTGATGATATACAGAATGTTTCTGCCTCAACAGAGGAGCAGACCGCGGCCATGGAGGAGATAGCTTCAACGAGTGTGACTTTACAGAATCTGTCAAAGAGTCTTAGGGAGAAGGCCGACAGTTTTAAACTTTGATTCAAGATCTGCATAAATATCTTAAGGTTCAGGGTGGTAACAGCCGATTACTTTTAATAATACTTTTTAAAGTGCAATAATTAAATTTAATCGGGAGTGTTTAGTGTTTTCAGGAAAGATTATCAGATATTTGCGTTATCTTTTTACAGTCATATTACCTGTTTCTCTTTGTATCGGGTATTTCATAAAACCCTTCAGTTCCATTGTTCTCATTTATATTATTCCGGCTTATGCATTCATCATGATTCTCATGGATCTTTTTGCTGCCAGAACTGACCATAATACTATTGAAAAATATGTAGCAGATATTGAAAAGATTGCCCGTGGTGACTTGAGGATAGAAAGCAGAATCGGCACTGGCACAATTGAAAATATAAAAAAGATTGAATCATCCATAGATGGAATAGTTGAAAAGTATATAAAAAATGGATATTCTCTTGGTGCAATTGAAAGGGATTCATCTCTTCTTCTGAAGAGACACAGGGGAATTGCCCTGTTCTTTATAACAGACTCAACGGGTATGATGATATTTAATACACTGGGCAACCTTGTAGATCTCAGCGGCCGCAAATACTTTTCAAAACTTGTTGAAACCGGGAAGACACAGATATCCGATATTGTTATTTCAAAGACAAGTGACAAGCTGGCCCTTGTACTTGCTGTGCCATATTACCGGGGAAGTGTCTTTGGAGGAATGTTCGGCACCACCATTGATCTTCAGGGAGTGAGTAATTCCGAGGAGAAACTTGAGAATGCCTTGTTGGGCACTGTTGAATGTCTCAAGGCGCTTGTGGCAAGTGTTCAGGATCATGCGGACAGGACATCTGCATCTGCTGAAGAGCTCTCCCTGACTTCGCAGGAATCTGTCAAGGCAATTGAAAGTATAGCGATTGCCTCATCAGATGTGGCATCAGGGTCAGCGGAACAGCTTGAGGAGATAGTGAAAGTAAATGAGGCGATTCACAGGATCGCCAAAAATATTGACGGTATAGTTGTGAGTTACGGGGATATAAACACACAGTGCGGTTTGACCAATGACAGTGCATCGTCCGGTGAACGTGAAGTCAGTGAAGCAATCTCCAACATGAAAAAACTTGAAGAAAGCAGCGAGAAGATGAATCATTCCCTGAATGATATAAATATAAGTTCCGGCAAGATGGATGAGATAATAAGCACCATACAGAAAATAGCAGAGCAGACAAACCTGCTTGCCCTGAATGCCGCCATAGAGGCTGCAAGGGCAGGAGAGGCAGGGAAAGGTTTTGCGGTTGTTGCTGATGAAGTGGGAAAACTTGCAGAAATGTCGCAGGCTTCCATAAAAGATATTAATTCACTTATCAAGGAAATTCAGGAGAAAGTTCGGGAAGCTAATGTTGTTGTCAACAATGACAGTGAAATTGTTGAACTTGCAGCAAAGACTGTAAACGGAACCGGTGAAATACTTTCGGAAATAATGAAGTACTCTGTAAATATGGGCAATCAGGTAATTTCCATTACCGGAGCAATAAATGAACTTTCAGAGATGAGCCGGAGGGTTATGGAGTCAACCAATGCAATTCAGGAAAGAAGCAGGGCCATGTCAGATGAGATACAGACTGTTTCAGCAGCTACAGAGGAGCAGACTGCCGGCATGGAAGAAATTGCATCAACAAGTGACGGGCTTAAAATCCTTTCAAGGACTCTAAAGGAGAAGGCGGAAGGTTTTAAAGTATGACTTAAAATCCGGGAAGTTGTCAATTCCCGGATTTATATGGTTTTATTTTTTGTAATAATGTGTGTGCAGGAGTTCAT
>QKCL01000003.1 GCA_003246895.1 Spirochaetota bacterium
CTATTGAGAAAAATCCTGAACGATGGGGAAATAAAATCAGGATATGGGAAAGCAAGAATGTGGTTATTTTGAACTCGGAAGTCAGTCAGAAAAACAAATTGAAAAAGGTCGCATAAAACGCGTCATCTTTGTTGACACAAAGCAAAGGCCCGGGAATTCTATAAATGAACCAACGAATGGTCCATGACATAATAAGAGAAGAAAGGTTTTAGAAATACAATATATTTTTATAAGACCCAAAGAGGAGTAACTATGGTTAAAAGAATTGTTTGGTTTTTTATAATATCAATTGCTTGTATTTCTTGTGATAGTCCGCAAAAGATGAATTATTACTTAGGAGTTTGGAATCTTGGGAAGATCGTTAATGAGAAATATGCTTCGACTTTAACATTGAATGGGAAGCATTATAAAGTATCTGATGGTTATATCGTAATTACTACAGGGAAAAAATATATGGGTGCGATTTATGATATTTCGGAAAATCTTCGTATTACGGAAATTAGTGGTAAGTACCCGATATTTAACTTAAAGGTTGTTCTGATTGATGTTGAGATTGAGAACAATAATGAAGTTGAGAAAAAGTATTTTGGAATTATTAAGGTGCATTTTGTTAATCAGAATAAAATTTGGTTTGAGAATGCATTGAGTAAAGAACTAGATAACCTTTTAAAGGCTCAACATTTTAACATAAGATTCGGTCCTGATAAAATTTATTATAGGGCAGAACAAATATCAAAAACCTTGTCAATGGATCCAAACATTTTACAATAATTATCGTTTCATGACGATTTATAAAATGTTAATTTTCTCTGCAGTAGCATCACTGCCACAACTGTCCTTGGTGGCGAATAAAATAGATTTGTAGTTTATGCTGAAATATGCTAATAGAAATAATAAAGACGGCCTTCAGTACTTTTTATAGTTCAGTATAGGCAGATTTAAAAATTGTGCAGTGGTAGAGCAGAGAAGCTTGAGTAGGATGCTCAAGCCGGGTTTGTCCGCCATGGAGGCGATACAAACCCGAATACAATCAGTTTGGGCTGTAAAAGGACCTGCAGGTTTTATATATCAGCAATGTATTGAAATACAGAAAAAATTCAGGATTCAGCCAGAGAGCCTCGCTGGCGAATGAGGCGAAGCCGCCACGGCGCTTGAGTGGCCGGGGGATCTATAAGGGGTATTCGGTAATACCCCTTATAATTATTTGTATGTTTTGTAAAACATGCACTTCTATTAACTTTGAAAAAGTTCAAGTTACAGAGTACCTCTCTTTTTACATTCAGGAGATGGGAGAAGGTAATGGAGAATAAATACAGGGTATTTCATTTCAGAAATAAACAGAAACATCATCGTAGGGGCGTATCGTGATACGCCCATTTCAGAACAAAGAATGGGGACGCCCAACCATACATACGATGCCTCACGCAGCTCTTCCCCCGGGAAGGCCCTTTCCATGTGACCGGGAACGGGCATGAATTGCATAAAGAAGATAATGTTCGGCCGGAAGGTACGAATAAACCGATGGCGGCATTACCCATGTCTTTATCTTATCCCAGCGTGCCAGTTCATCCCCGCCTGCGGAAGGATGCCACTGGTTTTCGTATAACTGTGAGAAGTTTCTACGGTATGTGAAAACCGGTTTGCCTGAAATCATGCAGAGCGTTTCCGGTTCTTCCATGCGGAGATTATACCTTGAACCCTGTTTCCCGAAGGGTGTATTCTCAAATAGCACAAAATTACTCTCTGTCATTGATGTCGTGAAAGGGGAAACCCTGTTTAAGAAATTAATGGTCCGGTTGAAGTCATCATGGGATGTTTCCGGCAGGCCGAATATCATCATGAGCATATTGATAATGCCGGCGTTATGTGAATTTTCAAGTATCCATTCAATGCCGGGGGTATTGGTTCCCTTGCCGCAGATGTCGAGCAGGCGGTCCGAGCCTGATTCAACTCCCCAGCTTATCCATGCGCAGCCCCCCCTTGACAGAGTGTCAAATGAATCGGCATTGAAGTCCTTTTCGTATGGCCGGCCCATGAAGTGATATGAAATGGAACTGTTCCGTAAAGAGAGTTCATTGCCGATTTTTACTGCATCGCTTCCATTTATGTACTGGTCTGTGAGATAAAAGGAGCTGCAGTTATATTTTGATTTATAGTGCTCAAGTTCATCGGAAAAGGCGGAAATCTCCTTGGCCCTGTACCCGGCAAAGCTGAAATTATGTGCGCAGAATCTGCACCTGCGCCATTTGCAGTCCCTTGAAAATGCAGCGGGGAGAACAGGTTCCGGCGTAAAGTAATCATCAAGATTGAAATATGAAAAGTCGGCCATCCCGGGAACTGGGTGTGTGGGTTCAATGGATGTGCCTGTGAGGAGAGACAGTACTGCCTCTTCCCCCTCTCCCTGAAGAAAACCGTCTATGAAATCAATACCTGAAAACTGATTCAGGTCAAGGGCGGATAATGCCGCGCCGCCGCAGTAAACGGTGAACCCGTATTTGTACATTTTCAGAAACCGGGTAAATGCAAGTATGTATAACAGCTGGGGCAGAAACATTGCGGAGAATAACAGTGTGTCGGCCTGAAACGTCTGAATCGACCTGACATGTTCCAGAAAATGCTCTTCAAGAAGGGGCGGCAGGTTTCCGGTGTTGAGGAAGGTTCTGCACTGGGACTCCAGTTTCTGCTGCCATGAAAAGGCCTCTCCTCTCCACCTGAGGTTATCGAGATAACTTTCAGGGTTATAGAAATTCCCCTCTTCATTGCGGGTGAATGATTTCCATCTTTTCGCTGCCGTGTCTTTTCCGACTTCAAGGTTCCAGCTTGTCATGTTAAGGTCAAGAGCCGGTAGAGTAGTTCCTCTTTCATTTGCATATTGGCTGAGTACAGAAATGCCGAATGGCATATAGGACGGCTGTGCAGGCGGAGTAAAAAGGAGTAAAGGATTCATCTCATCCCTCATATTAAATAATAAGAGTCATCTCTCCGGAACGGTACTTTTGTCAATCAATATGCGGGGTGTGAATTACCGGTTTTTCATGAAATTACGGTTCCAGAGGAAGGATGCATTCCGGGGATCATCCATTTCCCCTGAACCTGTAAAGGCTTATATCTCCTTCATATCCCTGACTGAAATTAATATTTAATTGACTCTTTGAGTGAAATATCAGATCAATTGACAGGAGATATTTTCTCCTTCCATGCCTTAACGGGACGGTGCCGCTGCAGAATTTGTAAGTGCCGCTGCTGACAGAAACCGGATGGGTGAGGGTATAATCTCCTTTTAAAAAGAAAGAACCCGGTATCTGACAGATGCCGGAAGCTGTTATAAAATCATAAACCGCCCATGCGGAGAAAAACCTACCGGAGGAAAAGATGATTACAGAAGAGATAAAAAATAAACTGCGCGCCATTGTGGGGAGTGAGTATGTGCTGGACTCAGAGATCGACCGGTTCGGGTACTCATACGATTCATCCTTTGTGCAGTTTTCCGAAAGCAACCAGCCCGATGTAATTGTACGCCCGGCAAATACCAAAGAGGTATCTGCCGTCATGTCCCTGGCCTCGTCAATGGGCATACCTGTCACGGCCCGGGGCACATCCAGCGGACGAACAGGCGGAAGTATTCCGGTTTCGGGAGGTATTGCGCTCTCACTCACCCGCATGGACAAAATTATAGAATTTGACGAGCGCAACATGATGGTCACAGTTGGGCCTGGCATGCGCACAATGGAGCTATATAATCACTGCGCCGAAAAGGGGCTTTTCTATCCGCCTGACCCTGCCAGCTGGAAATATTCAACCATAGGCGGAAACATTGCCGAAAACGCAGGGGGCATGCGTGCGGTAAAATACGGTGTCACAAATAATTATGTCATGGGTCTTGAGGTGGTTCTTGCGGATGGTTCTGTGATCAGGACAGGGGGCAAGGCCATAAAGAATGTTACAGGCTATAACCTCACACAGCTCTTTGTGGGATCAGAAGGGACTCTGGGGATTGTTACGGAGATAGTTCTACGGCTCATACCAATGCCCGCGGCGCGGAACACCATGCAGCTCATGTTTCCGGACATTGAACAGGCCTGCGGCACAATTCACGCCATGCTCCAGTCTGGACTTGTCCCTGCAGCTGCAGAACTCATGGACCACACAAGCATACAGGCCGTTGCCCGGCACAGGAGCCTGAACATAGACCCTGCAATCGGTGCCTGTGTAATAATTGAGATAGACGGAGAGGATGATGCTGCTCTGCAGAAACAGGCCTCCGGCATTGAGGAGACTGCGCGACGTTTCAGCGCAATTGAGGTGCGCACTGCAGCAAACCAGGCCGAGTCCGATGATATCTGGTCAATCAGGAGGGGCTTAAGCTCGGCAGTGGGAGCCATGGCTCCGAACCGTTTCGGCGAAGACATTTCCGTGCCGAGGGATGCCTTCCCGGATATGGTGCGCCGGATACGGGACATATCTGAGAAATACAGTTTAACCATTGCTGTATACGGCCATGCAGGGGACGGGAATCTCCACCCCTCAGTGCTCTGCGACATGTCAAACCCTGAACATGCAGGCAAGGTTCATACTGCAATCGGAGAGATCTTTGACGCTGCTCTTCAGGTTGGAGGCACTCTTTCCGGGGAGCACGGCATAGGCATAACCAAACGTTCATACACTGAAAAAGCACTGGGTACTGCGGGCATTGAGGCGCATAAGGCAATCAAGGCAGCCCTTGACCCCAAAGGGATTCTGAACCCGGGAAAGATATGGGAACAACCCGTTAAGGAGGGGAACTGACCATGGCTGAAATGAAGAAACTCCTCATTGATGCGGCTGCAATAGCCCGTGAATGCGACCGGTGCGGAAACTGCACAACAGTATGCCCCCTTTATGGGGAGATCGATATAGAATCATCGGCGGCAAGGGGAAAGAATAACCTCACACTTGGCCTTGCTGCGGGTGTGGTCAAGGCATCTCCTGCACTGCTCAAGGCTGCCAATTTCTGCCTCCTCTGCCGTACATGCGCAGAGAACTGCCCCACAAAGGTCAGGACAGATGAGGTAATGATTGCACTGCGTCAGCATCTCACAGATGAGCTCGGCGGCCTCACTGCGAAGTACAGAATGCTTGGTACTATAATGAAAACAAGGCCCCTTGTGAAGCTGGCTGCATTTTCCATGGCGGTTATGCGTTTCCTCCACATAAACCGTTTTGTTCCCCGGGGGCTTGTTCCCAATGAAAACAGGCGCAGCAGTTTTACGGCTGCATATGCCGGCCCTGCGCTGCTTGGTCAGCCTGTTGTTCCATGGGAAAGTACAATTGCTCATGACAGCAGAGTTGCCTATTTCCACGGCTGCGGCATGGACATGATGTTCCCCGACGCTGCCGGAAGTTCTATAAAGCTTCTTGAAAAAACAGCCCCGGGAAAAATACAGGATCTGGCAAATAAATGCTGCGGTCTCATACACCTGGCCCACGGCATGCGCAACGATTTTATTGACCTTGCGAAGGAGAATATCCGGCTCTATGAAAATACTGATATCATTGTAACGGACTGCGCCAGCTGCAGCAGCACACTGAAGCACACTGCACAGTACTTTGAAGATGATCCTGAGTGGAGGGACAGGGCAGAGGAGTTCAGCAGCAAGGTAATGGATATTACAGAGTATCTGACCAGGGCCGGTTACAGGCCTCAGCAGAGGGAGGGCGTGCGCCTGACTTTCCATGAACCATGTCACCTCGGCCGGGGACAGGGGCTCAGGAGCCAGCCCAGGGAACTGTTAAAGTCGGCCGGGGAATATGTTGAGATGACAGGGGCGGATGTCTGCTGTGGAGGGTCGGGTTCATTTCATCTGGACTATCCGGAGGTTTCTGAACGGATGCTTGAAAAGAAGCGTGGGAACATTGAGAAGACCGGCGCAGCCATTGTTGTAACGGAATGCCCCGCATGCCTTGCACGTATGCAGAAAGCTTCGCGCGACAGCAACGGTAAATTTATCGCAATGCATATCAGTCAGGTGATCTAGAGGTATCCTGTATACATAAAATCCCCCTTCGAAGTATCCGGGCGGGGAGTGTTGATGGAAATAAAGAATTACATAATGACGGGAGTACCGGTTCAGGTGTTCTGTTCAGTTCTGCAGCGGGAGAAGAAATCTCCCTCTGAATTCTGCTTCAATGGGCTTTTGAGGAGTTCCTGTTCACAGGTGAGTTATCCGGATTTTTATGGGTTGCCGCTGTCTCCGTTCTCTTTTTTTATGAAGAGATTGCAGTATCCTGTTTCAGATACCCTGTGTCCAAAACAGTCACCGCTGCCGTCCATGAATCCGTTGGCCATGAAATTTTTGCAGTCCCGGCAGGTGCAGCTTTTATCGCAGTGTCTGTCTTTATAACAGATTTTCATTAAGTCGACCCCCTTTCTCCCTGTCTTTTTTATTATAATACCTTTTTCTGCATGGTAAATCAAGACCTTTTCTTCAGCCCGTGACTTTATGTCCATGAAGAGATAGAAAAATGCACATATTTTCTCTTTTATTTTTAATCTATGGAAAATATCAGGAGCAGATCCTGTCTGTTTCCTGCGCGAAAGGGCGGGCCGTAGTGTTTTAGCGTTATATATTTCTCAATGGTAAAATCCTGCTGCATATAAACCTGTTCAGCAGGATTCTGGGGCAGAATGTATGCTTACGGCTCGGACTGAAATATTATTTAATTTTTTCTGCAGTGCATCTGTAGTATTTGTCCATTGCATCAAGCCTTGATCTTGATCCTTTCCCCATGCTTGTGTAATTGAAAAAAAGGAGTCCCCTGTTCAGATAAATTGTTCCCTCCAGAACTCTGGTGAGTTTTTTGAATGCAACAGGTTTTTCATCGAAAAACATCTGCATGGGCCTGTAGTCTATGCTGTTTTTTTCGATTCTGTATCTCCCCCTGATTTCAACAAAGGTATCTGAATTGTTCACAAGAAACAGCGAGAATGAACCGTCATCCCTTAATTCGATCTTTTCATATTTCATATCCATTTCCAGAAGATAGGGCGCAGTTGAAGTTACTTTCCATACACCATGAAATGGAGATGAGGCTTTGTTCTTTTTTCCGCTGTCATGGTAGGAGTAGCTGTAGGAAACGACCCTGATAATTTTTCCTGATTTTGTGTCTATGGCCTTTACTGTAATTTCCGCGCCTTT
The DNA here is from genome assembly GCA_003246895.1 of Spirochaetota bacterium. GTDB lineage: Bacteria > Spirochaetota > UBA4802 > UBA4802 > UBA5550 > SZUA-423. Next base: position 7,176 of record QKCL01000003.1, read on the forward strand.
TTCTGTACGGTAAAGACTTCCGGTAATTACAGCATCAACCGATAGAATATTTCCGATTTTCTGTGCGTCCCTGGATTCAATGATGCCGATCATCGAGAGCTCCTTCTCCCTCATGATTGAATCCAGTTTTTCCCTCTCCACAAGTGTGAGACTGCCTTTTTCGGAGAGTGCGGCAGAGAACTTTGCGGTTGATATGGAACCGTAATGTGAATCTGAAAACCCCAGTGCCTCAAATGGGATCACTGCAACAGTTTTATTTTTCAGTTTTGAACTGATGGCGGAAATATCATCGGCAGCCTTTCTGAATGTTTTGCCTGCATCATCTGCAGCGTAGGCACTGCCTATTATTAAAATTGAAAAAATAAATGTCATGATTGTCTTCATTAAAAGTTTTTATCTCCTTCATAAAACTGAAAAGTTAACAGCTGTTTATATATGATAATATGCATCCGGGTTAAAAACATTTTTAAGTATCTTAAAGTTGCTGGAAATACAAAATTATGGCCTTTTGTATTCTGCAAAACTGATATTAATTATTTTCCTTAACTCCCGTGCCGCACTTCCGGGATCATGAGAACCGCAGATCGCAGAAACAACCGCGATTCCGTCCACTCCTGCGGCAATTACGTCAGCCGCATTGTCTCTGTTTATTCCGCCTATGGCAACTGCAGGGTGGCCTGTAACTTTCATTGCATCTTTAATGCCGTCCAGGCCGAATGGTTTTGATGTGTCTTTCTTTGTCTGTGTACTAAAAGCGGGGGAGAGGCCTATATAATCCACATCCAGTTCATTTGCCTCTATTATCTGTGACATGTTTTCAACTGAGAGGCCGATTATTTTTTTCTCTCCGAGTATATTCCTTGCTTCAGTGCATGGCATGTCTGACTGGCCTATGTGAATGCCGTCTGCGCCTGATGAAAGGGCAACTTCAATATTGTCGTTTATTATGAGAGGAATATTAAAAGGCATCAGCACCTTCTTCATTGATATCGCGGCATCAATAAATTCATCTTTGCTGATGTTTTTTTCCCTGAGCTGGACCATGGTAACTCCGCCCATTACTGCTTCCCTTACTATACATTCCAGATCCCTGCCATGGGCAAGGGATCTGGCTGTCACAAGGTACAGGCTCAGGTCAAATTTCTTTTGAGAATTCTGCATGGGCAATAATCCTGTTCCGGTCGAGGCTGTAGAGTTCATCAATGAAATGCATCTGCATGGACCCGGGGCCGGAAGATTTTTCTGCGGCGAGCTCTCCTGCAATTCCCATGACAGCCATTGCGGAAACAGAAGCGGTCATGTAATCCCGGTCTACGGCTGCAAATGCCCCCACAATTGCCGAGGCAGTGCATCCCATGCCTGTAACTCTCGGCATAAGTTCAGAACCGTTTTTTACAGAATACAATCCTGTACCGTCTGTTATGTAGTCTGTTTCTCCGCTCACAATAACCACTGCCCCTGTCTCTATGGCCAGTGATTTTGACGCCTCCACTGCACTGGATGATGATGCAGTGCTGTCAACGCCCTTTGTATTTACAGCTTCTTTTGCAAGGGCAAGTATTTCAGATGCATTACCCCTGATTATTGAAGGCCTGCACTTTTCCAGAATTGCCGCTGCTGTGTCGTTTCTGTATTTTGTCGCGCCCACTCCAACCGGATCAAATACAACAGGTTTCCCTGTTTCCTTGGCTCTTGTCCCTGCAAGGATCATTGCTTCAACCCATCTGTCGCTGAGGGTTCCCATATTTATTACAAGGGAGGAGGAGATGGAAACCATATCTTCAACTTCCTCAACAGCGTGTGCCATGACAGGAGACGCTCCGATTGAAAGAAGGGCATTGGCTGTATTGTTCATTACAACGAAATTTGTTATGTTATGTACAAGAGGAGATTTTCCCCTTAAACTGTCCAGGTTTACAGCTATCTTTTCTGGTGTCATTTTATGCTCCGGCTTATTATTGATGGTTCATTATTAATAGTTCAGAAATTATGACGCAAGTAATATTTGTATTTTATAGTGAGGGTGTTTTTATAAGGCGGTTATTCTTTCAAATATAAACGGGGAATCTGTTAGACAGACACCCCGTGGAAGACAGTTTGTTTTAAGTAAATTATTCTTTGGATGCCTTGAGCATAGGGATAACAACTATGTCCACCCTTCTGTTCAATGCCCTGTTTTCCTTTGTGTTGTTAGGCATGACAGGCGAATACTCGCCGTGGCCCGATACAGTGAAGCGGGTAGGGTTGAGGTCCTTATCTGCAAGAATGTAATCGAGTACTGCCAGAGCCCTTGCCGAAGACAGGTGCCAGTTGTTTCGGAACCTTCTTGTGCTTATGGGTACATTGTCAGTGTGGCCTTCAATAATAATATTGTATTCAGGATACTGGGTAAGTATTTTCCTGATTTTTTCAAGTGACGGGAGAACATTCTTTTTCAGAACGGCCTTGCCTGAATCAAAGCTGATTTTTTCATCGATGTTTATAATCAACCTGTCGTGGAATTTCTTAAGCCTGATCTCACCCTTTTTTATTTCTTCATTGAGCTGTTTTTCAAGTTCCTGTGCCTGGTTGGCCATGCGTGAAAGTTTCTGCTTCTGTTCTGAGTTCAGTTTCTTCAATTCATCAAGTTCTGAATTGAGATTGTTTATGATGGAGTTCAGTCCTGATATTTCTTTTTCATGTTTTTCTTTCAGGCCAGCAAGTTCTTTTATGTGATTTTCCCTTTCTGTTTCGAGCTGTTTTTTCAGTTTCTCAATGTCTGTGCTGCATCTGTTCTGAAGAGCCCTGTTCTCGTCGATGAGGCTTTTCTCCCTTTCGCTTCCCTTTTCTTTCAGTATGTCTGTTCTTTTCTCAAGCTCAGAAATTCTTTTTTCACAAAGGCTTTTATCTGAATTGCATTTATCCTGGAGGGATGCGTACTGCTTCTTCAGGGTTTCAATCTGGTTTTCAAGGGATCTGATCTTATCGAGAAGATCACCCCTTTCATTGCCGTACTGCTTTTTCAGGGATTTGATCTGCAGTTCAAGGGCAATTTTTTCATTATACAGTTCGTTATATTCACCGGGCGTGTAGAACACGTCAGCGAAAATACTGTTTTCAGTGAATAGTAATACAGCTGCCATGATTGCAAAAAAAACGGTTTTTTTTATCATAAAGTGTTACCTCATTGTTTAAATCCGGACAGTTCTTTTTCTGCTGCCTTCAGATCAACTTCAGCCTTTTTCTGTTCTTTCTCTGCTTTTACAACGTCTTTCTTCTGTTTATCAAGGAAGGTCTTGTATTTTTTGTATCCGTATGGGTCATCCTTGTCTTTACCCATGAGTTTATCCATAAATTCAAAGCGGCTTTTTTCATTTTTAACAGGTTCTGTTCTTTCCCTGTAGGATTCAGCAATTCTGGATTTATAGTAGTTAAGTTCCGCAACTGCAAGGGCCAGTTCAGCTGTCCTTAAGTCAGATACTTTTTCCTTGAGTTTAAGGTCTGCACTTGAATATGCCAGTTCAGCTTTTTTCTTTGAAAGTCTGTTTCCGTTATCTGTTATCTGTTCTTTTTTCTTCTCCGCATTTACTGCATCCTTGTTGTCCATGTACAGCTCATACTGGTCTTTCAGAATCTTTTTCTCTTTTTCAAGGAGCTCTATTTCGTTTTCGAGTTTTTTGACAACCGGACCTGCATCCTTCAGGGACTGTTCTGCAGAGATTTTAACCTTGTGCCTGGATATTACCGCTGCTTCAAGTTCTTCTATTTTTTTTGATTCAGTATCGGTTTTTTCAATCAGGTATTTGCTGTCAATTGGTCCCGGTATTGTTGTGCATGAAGTCACTACTGAAATTAAAAACATGGTAATGAAACATGCAGATAATTTTCTTTTCATTTTTAACTCCTGAAATGGAATTTTTAATATAAGGTACGGGGAAGTGCGGAAAAGTCAAGTACTGTTTGAGATAATGGAATATTTAAATTTTAATAAGGCGGATCCGTTTCCGCCTTATTAATGGCCTTTTTAAAGTACCAGGGCAACGACAGCGAGTATATCAATTGCTATGAGTGTGATAGATATATCATCAGTTTTGCCTTCAAATAGCTTAATGGCTGTCCAGCTCAGGAATCCCCAGACGATTCCCTGCGTTATGGAATATGTCAACGGCACAAGTATAAGTGCAAGGAAAGACGGTATGGCATCATCAAGTATATCCCAGTTTATTTTTGAAACCGGTTTCATCATGAATGCTCCAACAATGACGAGTATGGGAGCTGTTGCAACCGCCGGGATTACTGAGAGTACCGGTGAAAAAAACATAAAGGGTACAAAAAGCAGCCCAACAACCACAGCTGTAAGACCAGTGCGTCCTCCCTCTTCAACACCGGAAGCTGATTCAATGTAGCTTGTTCCGGAACTTGTTCCGAAGAGGCCGGAAATTGTTGTGGAAATTGAATCGACGATGAGACATTCCTTTACGTTTCTCGGTTCACCCTTCTCATCCACAAGGTTAGCTGCTTCAGCTACACCTATGAATGTGGATATACTGTCGAACATGTCAGTGAAAAGGAATGTGAATATGACCGGAATAACTGCAAGCTTCAGTGATCCGACAAAGTCAAGCTGAAAGAGCAGGCTGAAGTCGGGCATTGCAAATATTCCATGATACACAACCTGTGGAGTATCTCCTCCCCATGACCTTCCGATAGGTATTGCCATGAGCGTGGTAAGAGCTATGCCTATTACCATGGCCCCCTTTATTCTCTTTGTTACGAGAACAGCAGTAACGGCAAGTCCGCAGACAAATGTTATTGTAACGGCGTTAAAACCGCCGAAACCAACCATTGTCGCAGGGTTCGGTGTAATGAAGCCGGACTGTTTCAGGCCTATTAGCGAAATAAAGAGCCCGATACCTGCAGCAATTGCATACCTGAGCTGTTTCGGGATGGCCTTTACTATGTATGTTCTTATGTTGAATACTGATAGAATTATGAAGATGACACCTGACCAGAATACTGCACCCAGTGCTGTCTGCCACGGCACCTTCATTCCCATTACTACACCAAATGTGAAGAATGCGTTGAGTCCCATTCCCGGAGCAAGGGCAATGGGAGTTTTAGCATAGATCCCCATTGCTATACTGCTGAAAGCTGACACAAGAACAGTTGCAGTGAGGACTGCATTGAAGGGCATGCCGGAAGCCTTTAGTATTCCCGGGTTTACCACGATGATGTACATCATGGCAAGGAATGTAGTGGCTCCTGCAATTACCTCTGTCTTTACGTCAGTATTGTTTTTGGAAAGCTGAAAGAATTTATCCATTCATCTGTCTCCTGATTTTTGGTTTAACTGACTTTTTGATATATGATGTTCATTTTAATTATTTAACTGATTTGTCAAATAGTTTAGGCAAAATTACCATGGAAGTGGAGTGGTAATTTTATCCGGAATCTAGAAAACCTCCGCTGTTGCGGAGGTTTTCGTTTTATGTATGTGTCAGGGTTTACTGAAATTTTATCATCAGTCTTTCAAGGTAGCTTTTCCCTGAAGAATTACTTTCTTTTGTGAGTGTTTTTTGAACCCTGTTTCGTATGGCTGTTTTGTAGATTACCGGTAATGATGCTGTATTCACACTGTAGATTTCAGAGTATATTGCCCTGCGGAAATCTGCGTCACTGTTATCAATTACCGATTTCAAAACAGTTATGATATATCTGTACTGTGCAGCCTGGCGCAGGCCATTGATGTGGTTACGCAGCACGTTGTTTTTGTTGTCATTTGTGAATTGACTGTAGCATGTTCTTTTCATATAGAAGCTGATTGCTGTTTCTCTGAGAGAGCGTGACAGTTTATTTTCTGAACTGTCGCTGTTATTATTTACAGGCTGATTTACGATGTTTTGTGCAGAGTTTTTTTCTTTGCCGTAGCTTTTGTAGTTAAAGAGCTTTAATTTTTTCCCTTCCAGATAATAGATGTACCACATCTGGTTTGAATGGCCGTTCAGCTCGTATGGAATTACTTCTTGTCCCTGGAGGAATTTTTTTCCGCCTCCCTTTGCATCAGCAACTTTTCCGTTGTCGAGTTTGATAAAGAAGCGCGTGTCGTTTATTGCAAGGAATTTGACCTTTGTATAGATTCCTGAAACGCCTAAAATTTCCTGTTTATTATTTATAATTCCTCCGGTTTTTCTGGTTTCAACTTTCAGGTACCTGCCTGCTCCATTGTTCCTGAGCCTGAAGTCTCCATCTGAACCGCTTTTGAATGCATACCATTGCTGATATTTGTTGTTTATGTTCCCTCTGTATAGCCTGATTTCATTGCTCCTGGCTTCCATCCATGTATCTGAACCGATATTTCTGAGAAAGAACTGACCTGGAAGTTCTGTTACGACGGGGTAGCTTCGTGCGTAAAGGGATGTCATTCCTGTTAACAGAATAATTAACAGGGACAGTATTTTTCTGTTTAGTTTCATGCTGCCCTCCATTATTTTTTGATAAAAAAAAAGACTGCTTTTTCAGGGCAGTCTCTTCGAAAAAAAGAGTATTTCCATTAGTTGTATTTTTTGCTAAGGTTCCCGAGGGCTGCCTTGGCAGGATAGTACTTCTCTTTCTGCTGATATTTGAGAATATTCTTTTTCAGCTGGCCTTTCAGAAGTCTCGCCGCAAAACCGTTTGAGGTGATGTTTGCTTTGTTAAGCTCATTGTAAACGGCTGTCCTGAAGCTGTTGTCACTGTTGTTGCAAGCGGAGCTTATGACTTTTTCAATGAAATTGAGTCTGCCCACTTCGTCCTGTTTGTTTATGTACTCTGAAAGAATATTGCCGCTGTTTTCAGACCTGAACTGGCCTGCATTTGCTCTATGCATATACGGTGCAATGGCAACATTGTTCAGAGACTGGCTGAGAGTATTTGAGCTGCCGCCGTTATTTACTGGCTGGTCCCCGCCGTTTGTTCTGCCGTTACTTGCAGACTGTTTCTCTCTGGCATAATTTGTGAGATGGAACATTTTTATGCGGCCGCCTTCTTCATAGTAGATGTACCACTTCTGGCCTGCACCATTGTTTAGTCCGTATGGAATTACAGCCTGACCCTGCTGATATGCCTTGGCTCCTCCCTGGGCATCTGCTACTTCATTTCCTGATACCTTTATGAGGAAACTTGTATCGTTCAGTGCGAGGAATTTGACTTTTGTATATCTGCTGTTAAGACCAAGAATTTTGTGATTCTTCTTGATGAGTTTACCTGTTTTTATGGTTTCGATATTCAGATATTTGCCTGCGCCAGCGTTTCTTAGTCTGTACTCTCCATCTGATCCGCTTTTGAATGCATACCATTGCTGATTTCTGTTGTTTGTGTTGAGGGTGTGAAGTTTGATTTCATTACCCTTTGCTTCCATGCTTGTATGGGACCCTACACTTTTAATGAAAATCTTGCTTGGAAGTTCTGTTACTACCCGATAGGAATTTGCCCATAGTGAAGTGGCTCCTATCATTGTTAAGACTGAAACTAACAGCAGTTTTTTAAAAAATTTCATGCTGCCCTCCATTTTTATTTTGCTTGGTGGTATTCTAAAGGGATTTCTGTTTCAGTGTCAATAAAAATAGATAAAATTCTTATATGTGTCGGTTTTATGCAGCAAAAGGCAGGGTGTTGTGTCAAAAAAAAGAGCCCATGTGGGCTTTTTTGTCACAAAAAAGTAATTTCTGCTGAGCTAATTATGTTTACGGTATTGTATTTTTCAGAGGGAGCAGTATGCAGTTTTGGTGCGGAATCGGAATTTCATAAAGAGTATTACCGGATGCTGCATGGGATATGTCATGTGACTGTTTTTCTTATTCTTACGTTTCCATGCACTTGCCTGTTAATGTTTTCTTAATGCAGGCAATGAAGGGCACTTTTTATGTAGTCCATTTTCTGCTGCACCGGAATAAGGTGTTGTTGAGAAAAAAAGTAAAATCAGGCCCCTTTGAGAAATTTTCTTGTTAATTTTTGTGAAATCTCCTAGAAATGTATTCATAATATTATTCTTTGAACAGTACCGTGTCTAAGGCTGATGACATGTTGTTTTGCAGGATATTATTAATTTCAGGTATAACAGGGAGACACCATGGAATATGTTAGATTCGGGAAAACGGGACTGGAAGTATCCAGAACATCTTTCGGGGCGCTGCCCATACAGAGAATAAGTTTTGATGAGTCAAAAAAAATACTGCTTTCGGCTTTCGATGCAGGTATTAATTTTTATGATACTGCCCGGATGTATTCAGACAGCGAAGAGAAACTGGGGAATGCATTTTCTGAAATCCGCAGGGATCTGATAATTGCAACCAAAAGTGTCGGCACCACAAAGTCGGAAGTGCTTGCTGACCTTGAAATAAGTCTGAAAAATCTGAAAACTGATTATGTGGATATACTTCAGCTTCACAACCCCGGACTCCTGCCTGATCCGGAAGATGAGGATGGTCTCTATGGTGCTCTTCTTGAGGCAAAGAAAAGAGGCATGACCCGCTTTATAGGTTTTACAAATCATTCAATTGACAGGGCAAGGACCGCGGCTGAATCTGGTGTTTATGACACAATACAGTATCCTCTAAACGCAATATCAAACGAGAGGGATCTTTCGATAATTGAAGCATGCAGAAAAAACGATCTCGGACTTCTCGCCATGAAGGGGATGTCCGGGGGGCTTCTCTCCTCCGCAAAAATGGCCTTTGCATTTCTCAGGCAGTACGAAAACGTTGTTCCAATATGGGGGATGCAGAAAATGGAGGAGCTCAATGAGTTTCTTGAATATGAGAATACCCCTCCGGCTCTTGACGACGATATGCTCAGGATGATTGAGAAGGAGAAATCCGAGCTTGGCGGCAGTTTCTGCAGGTCATGCGGATACTGTCTCCCGTGCCCGGCTGATATTCCAATACCCAATGCTGCCAGGATGTCGCTTCTTTTAAGGAGGGCTCCATACGAGCAGTTTATCACTCCGGACTGGAAGGAGAAGATGGGCAGAATACGTAACTGCATTGAGTGCGGCGCATGTGCATCAAGATGCCCCTATTCGCTCAATGTTCCGGAACTTCTGAAGGATAATCTGGCCGATTATGATGAATTTTGTAAAACGCATTCGTTGTAGGGCAGTTGAAAGATGAAAGCGGAAAGTCTAAAGTTTTTGAGCAGAGACTTTTTACTTTCAACTTTAGACTTAATAGTAGTTGAAATACCGGGCAAGGAGCCCTTTATTTTTATAACAATATCAGGAGAATTAAATGAGTCACGTAAATATAAGCTATAATGATTTTGTGGAGCTGAGCTATTCGCTTCTGGAAAAGGTACAGGATAACAGGGACGAGTACAAGGCCATACTCTGCCCCTTGAGGGGAGGTTTTTTTCTCTCCTACTTTATGAGCCAGCACCTTAAGCTGCCCATATCGTATATAGAAATATCATCTTACGCGGGGAAGGAACAGAGGCGTTTCCAGATCGGAATAAAGCCCGATATTATAGAAGGCAAGTTTTTACTCTGTGATGATATCTATGACAGCGGCAATACAATAAAGAAAATTCATTCCATGTATCCCAATGTTGATTTTGATACCATATGTCTTGTCTCAAAGATCCGGGAGGCTGAAGTGATGTATGCAAAACTTGTCGAACCGGACAGGTGGGTGGATTTTTTCTGGGAGGTCATGTAATTGGCTATTATAAATAAAATTCTAACAGTCTGGATACTGCTGGTATTAGTGGTTCTTTCTGTATTCATGTTCTGTATTTCGGCTCCTCTCTGGGTTGTTTCGCATCTTTTCGACCGCAGAAAAAGGCTCCTTCATCTTTTTGCCTGTGCCTGGGGTTCAATCCCGGTATGGTTGTTTCCGGGATGGAAAACAATAGTAATAGACAGAAAGAAATTTGATAACAGCAAAACCTATGTGATAGTTGCCAACCATCAGTCGCAGCTTGATATTCTTTTGTCATTCAATCTGTTCAAACATTTTAAGTGGATCTCCAAGACTGAAGTTTTTAAGGTTCCCTTTATCGGATGGAACATGTATCTCAATGATTACATTGGAATTGACAGGGGCAACAAAAACAGCACTGAGAAGATGATGCAGCAGTGTGAAGACAGGCTCAATGAGGGCAGCTCCGTGTTCTTCTTTCCAGAGGGTACAAGGTCCAGGACTACTGAAGTAATGAAATTCAAGGCAGGGGCTTTTCATCTTGCCCACAAAATGAAGAAACCAATTCTTCTCATTGCAATTCACGGCACAGGCAAGGCCCTGCCAAAGCATTCGCTGAAATATACAGGAAGGCAGAACCTTTACCTTAAGGTAATTGGTGAAATGGCCTATGAGGATTATGCGTCACTTTCGGTTGAGGAAACTGCCGAAAAGGCAAGGTCTATTATTATAGATGAAGTAAATAAACTAAAATCGCTGGAGGGATGACATGAGCAGGGTGTACTTTATAAAATCCCGGGAAGATGATAACGATGACAAACTGGCACTGAGGCTCAGGGATGCTCTTGATAGTCTCAGTCTTATGGATTTTATTCAGGAGAGGGACATGGTGGCAATAAAGACCCATTTCGGCGAGACGCCGAAATCAGGTTATCCGAGACCTGTTTTTCTTAAAACTCTTGGAGATCTTGCCAGGGAGAGAAAGGCCCAGCCTTTCATGACTGAGACGTCGACACTTTACAAGGGCCAGAGGAATAATGCTGCAATACATACAGAGCACGCATTGTCACAGGGATTCGGATTTGAAAATACAGGAATGGCCATAGTAATGGCAGACGGGCTTTTTGGTGATGAGGAGACTGAAGTCAGCGTGAACGGCAGAATATATGAATCTGTAAAAATAGCCTCTCTCTTTGCCAAGTGCCAGTCTTTCATATGTCTTTCACATTTTACGGGTCACATTCTTGCGGGTTTTGGCGCTGCGTTAAAGAATATGGGAATGGGCTGCGCAAGCAGGAGAGGGAAAATGGTCCAGCATTCAACGGCAAAGCCTTCTGTGAAACAGAAGAAGTGTACTTCCTGCGGGCAGTGCGTTAAATGGTGCCCCGTTGAGGCAATATCAATGAGTGCAGAGGGAGCTGTAATAGACCAGGATAAATGTATAGGATGCGGAGAATGCCTTGCCGTGTGCAGGTTTGATGCCGTGAGCTATAACTGGGGCGCTACCTATGAGGAACTTCAGAAAAAAGTAACCGAGCATGCAATGGGGGTGTATAATCTTCATGAGAAGAGCTCAATATACATAAATCTGCTTACACGTATTTCAAAGGATTGCGACTGCATGACAGGTTATGAGGAGCTCTGTTCAGATATAGGGATTGTGATTTCGTCAGACCCGGTTGCAGCGGATGCGGCTTCTCTGGATCTGGTCGAGAAAAAACTCGGGAAGAAACTCTCTGAAGCAGGACATGATATTCCATACAGAATACAGATGGAGTATGCACGTGAAATCGGATTCGGTGACCCCGATTATGAACTCATCGAGATATAGCAAATAAAAGAAGTGAAAAAAGCCATGATAAATATCATGGCTTTTTTTATTATATTTTTACATACAGAGCTTTGCTAAGTGTATTTCATTTGATATATTACTTTTATCGCGGGTAAAAGAAAGTGATATTTCTCCTGAATTGTTTTGTTAATAATGACATAGAGGCGGTAGTATAATGGAATTCAAACTCAGCGCTGCATCATTTGTTTCGGAAAAGAATTTTTTACCTCTTGATCAGTCAGCCCTATATGACGTGTTTATCATAGGAGGAGGCCCTGCTGGATTAACTGCTGCTGTTTATTGCATGAGAAAGGGACTCTCTACAGGTATAGTTGTAAAGTCTCTGGGAGGACAGGTCGCTGATACATCCGATGTTGAAAATTATATGGGCTACAGGCATATTTCCGGAGTAGATCTTGTTGAAAAGTTCAGGGAACAGGTTCACCAGTTCCCAATCGGTTATGATGAGGGTGCCGAAGTTGTCTCCTTTTCTGAAGGTAAAATTAAAAAGGTAGTTTTCAGTGACGGAAGAAGCTTCTCCTGCAAAGCTCTTATCATTGCTTCGGGAAAGTCATGGAGAAGGCTCGGAGTTCCGGGTGAGGACCGGCTCACGGGCAGGGGGGTTGCCTTCTGTACTGTATGTGATGCGCCCCTGTTTGCCGGGAAAAATGTTGTAGTGGTCGGCGGAGGAAATTCAGGAGTTGAGTCAGCAATAGATCTTGCTCCACTGGCATCAAAGGTTACTGTTATACAGAATCTCTCTGAACTCACGGCAGATACTGTTCTTGTTAAAAAGCTTAATTCGTTTAATAACGTAGAATTTATCTATAACAGTATTGTCGAGGAAATACTCGGTGAAGACATTGTTTCAGGAGTGAAACTGAGAGACCTTGGAACAGGCAGAGTAAGTGAGATTGCAACAGAAGGAGTTTTTGTTGAGATAGGTCTTGACCCAAACAGCAGATTCGTTCCCCCATCGCTTGAACTGAACCGCTTCGGGGAGATTCCCGTTGACTGCAATTGCAGGACATCTCTTACAGGGGTATTCGCTGCAGGAGACGTTACAACTGTTGCATACAAGCAGATAATTATTGCCGGAGGAGAGGGAGCGAAGGCAGCTCTTGCGGCATGGGATTACCTTTTAAAACTTAATGAGGAGGAGTAGCTATGGCTCTTTTTGAAAATGAAGTCAGAAAACAGTTAACCGAAATCCTGAATGAAATGAAAGATGATGTGAAACTTGTGTATTTTACACAGCAGATCGAGTGCCCCATGTGCAGGGAAGCAAGCATGTTTGTTAATGAGATATCATCTCTTTCTGAAAAGCTTTCACAGAAAACATATAATTTTGTAACAGACAAAACTGTTGCTGAGGAGTATGGAGTTGATAAAATTCCGGCAATAGTCATCCTCGACAAAGACGGAACCGATCTGGGAATAAAATATTACGGGGTTCCAGGAGGGTATGAGATAAATTCATTTCTTGGAACCGTGCTTGAGGTTTCGGGTCACGGAGAGGAGATTCCTGATGAAATTCTGAATGAAATCAAATCTGTAAAAAACAAGATTGATATAAAGGTCTTTGTAAGCCTTGCATGTCCACACTGTCCGGGTGCAGTTTCCACCTCCCACAGGCTCGCACTGGAGAATGAAAACATCAGGGCCGAGATGATAGATTCCAATACTTTCCCCTATCTGGCTCAACGATACAACGTTACGGGAGTTCCAAAAATAATAATAAATGAAAAATATGAATTAACCGGGGCTCATCCCATTAATTCCTTTCTTGAGATAATGAAAAAAATAGAACAGGAGCAGTAAAAGGCAGGAGATGGCTGAAGATAACAGGAAAGGGGTGATGTCTGGCAGCTTCGTGTCTGCAGTAAAAACCGGAACATTTTTACGGCGCATTGCCAAATTGTTACTGTATGGTTCATCTGCTGCCGCTCTTCTGGTTATCGGATCACAGAGTATTGATTACAACTGGCAGTGGGAGAGAATCCCCCGTTATATCTTCACTTATGATGAAAAGGGACTGAAAGCCGGCCTGCTTCTGCAGGGGCTATGGGTGACAGTGAAAATCTCCGCCATTAGCATAGTCCCGGCTTTTGCAGTTTCTGTAATTGCGGCAATGATGAGGCTTTCCGATTCGTTAATGTCGAGAGCTGTTTCAACCATATATATTGAACTTATCAGGAATACACCTCTCCTCATACAGATATTTTTTGTATATTTTGTACTGGCTCCCATATTCGGTATAGGGGCATTCGCCTCGGCAGTATTGTCTCTTACTCTTTTTGAAGGTGCCTACGGGGCTGAGATCGTACGGGGAGGGATTGCTTCAATAGACAGAGGGCAGTGGGAAGCATCTTTCAGTCTCGGTATGGGCAGGATGACAGCATACAGGTATATTATTCTGCCTCAGGCTCTCAGGCGTGTCCTCCCTCCTCTTACGGGACAGGGGGTTTCGCTTATCAAGGATTCGGCTCTTGTCAGTACCATTTCAATTTTTGATCTTACAATGAGAGGGCAGGAGATAATTTCTGAAACCTTTCTGACATTCGAGGTATGGTTTACTGTTGCCGCAATATATCTGCTCCTGACTTTATCTCTGTCCCGTTTTTCGGACAGCCTGGAAAAGAGGATTGAACTGCGCTGAATTGATTTTAATAAATATAAATGGAGATTATGCAAATGAAGAAAACCGGAATTTTAGCATTACTGTTTTTCAGTCTGCTGTTTCTGTCATGCGGGAAGGGCAGCAGCACAGGCCCAATGATTGACTCTGTAAAGAAGAAGGGAGTTTTAAGAGTGGGAATGTCAACATTTGTTCCCTGGGCTATGAACGATAAAAAGGGCAGCCTCATTGGATTTGAAATTGATGTCGCAAAGGAACTGGCAAAGGATCTTGGAGTAAAAGTGGAATTTATACCCACAAAATGGTCAGGGATAATCCCTGCTCTGCTCACAGGGAAGTTTGATATAATAATTGGAGGAATGGGCATAACCGAAGAAAGGAAGAAGAAGGTGGATTTTACAAAGCCCTATGAGTATTCGGGAATGTCTATTGTTGCCAATATGAAAAACGCTCCCGGGCTCAGGAACCTTGAGGATTTTAACAGGCAGGAGATTATTATAGCCGTGAGGCTCGGGACAACCGCGGCAGAAGCGGCAAAGAAATATTTTCCAAAGGCCCGTATAAAACTTTTTGACGATGAATCCCAGGCCGTTCAGGAGCTTCTCAACGGGAGGGCACACGCAGTAGTGGCATCAGCACCGCTGCCTGAATTTCAGTCACTCAAATACAGTAAAAAATTATATCTGCCGCTTAAAGATACCTTTACAAGAGAGCCCATCGGATTTGCCCTGAGGAAAGGCGACGGCAAATCTGTTGAAGTGCTGAATAAATGGATTGATGAAAAATGGTCCGGCGGGTTCCTGGACAGCAGAAAGAATTACTGGTTCAGAACACGCAAGTGGGCAGGGCAGATTGAGTAAAACTAAAACACGCGCCGGGCTGAAGTACCCCGACCTGGCGCTCTTTGCATTTCTGGTTATTTTTATCGGGTTTGTGGTCTACAGAGTCAGTTATTCCCTTGAGTACAGATGGGACTGGGGAGTTATCCGGCAGTATCTGTTCAGATTTGATGCGGATAAAGGAGGCTATGTACCCGGTATCCTTGTAAAGGGACTTGCTGCAACAGTGAGGCTCAGTATATGGTCAGGGATAATTGCAACAGTTCTCGGTTTTTTATTCGGGGTCAGCCGAGTATACGGAAATTTTTTTCTTAAAAAAATATCCTATATCTATGTTCAGACTGTGAGAAATATACCATCAATAGTATTCGTATTTATATTTTACTTTTTTTTCAGCAGTCAGGTTCTGGCCTGGTTTGGCATTGATGAAGCAATGTCGGATCTCTCTCCGGTTTCTGAAGAAATAGTTCAAATGCTTTTCTGTAAACCATCCCTTTTTACGGCTTTCCTTTCCGCCATTCTTACACTGGGCATATACGAAGGGGCATATATGACGGAGATATTCAGAGCCGGCATTGAATCCGTTGACAGGGGACAGTGGGAAGCCTCTGACTCCCTGGGGTTCTCCATGTTTCAGCAGATGAGGTATATTATTCTGCCCCAGGCATTGAGGAGAATACTTCCTGCCATTGCAGGACAGATTATTTCAATAATAAAGGATTCTGCCATAGTATCTGTCATCTCTGTGCAGGAGCTGACTTTTCAGGGAATGGAATTGATGGCTTCAACGTATCGTACCTTTGAGGTATGGATAATTATAATGGTCATGTACTTCGGGCTGACATATACATGTTCATTTTTTATTGGAAAGCTGAATGAAAGGATGGATAGAAAGGGTTATCAGAGATAACCCTTTAATAAATCTATTATTTCTTCGGCAGGTGCTTGTTAATGTCTATGCCGAACTCTTCAAATAGAACGTTCTTTGATACTTTAAACTGTAGAAGCGAAACGTTATATAGAACCAGAGTCTGAAGTTCCGCTTCCCTGCTGCTGATGAGTCCGTCGAGACCTTCCCGTACATCTGAAGCCGTAAATCTTCCCCGACGCAGACTGCTCAGAAGCCTCATGTAGTATGTCTGGGCCTGAAAACGACCTTCCTTGGCCTTCTGGTAGAGGTTGTAGTTTGTTGATATCTGTTCAATTCTGCTTTTAATATCATCTTTAACTATCCGTTTGTACTTGTCCAGCTGATGTTCGCTCTGTTTAACTCCCCACCTGGCATTTCTTTCATTTGTCTTCTGGGCAGTATCATTCAGCGGATAAGTAAGGGCGACTCTTGCATCAATTTTTGGGTATTTGAGTGACATCGTGTTGTCGTATGATTCATCAAGATCCCCCACGGAATCACCTGTGGAAACAGTTACTTTTCCTGTCAGCGAGGGGAGTGCGTTGTTGCTGTATATTTCGAGCTGATATCTGGCATTCTCCAGTGTCAAAAGTGCATTATTGTAATCGACCCTTTTTTCAAAAGCTGTTTTAAGAGATTCCTCTTCATCAATTTTAACAAATTTATTTGAAAGCACTGCTTTCCCTTCCAGTGTATTCTTTGTATCAAGATTCACATCCTGCAGAAATTTTCTCAGGGAATCCCTGTATCTCTGTTCTGAACCTGCAAGATTAGCCTCCGATGAGGCCACAAGGGCATTCCAATAGTTGAGTATGAATTTTTCTGAAAGGCCCAGCCTGACATTTCCTGAAACAATATTTCTTACCCTTTTGGTTTCTCTAAGCATGAGTCTTGAGTTGTTCATCTGAATTTTTTTTACCACAAGATCCCAGTAGTCTGCTATAACTCCAACTACAATTACCGAGAGCGCATACTTGATCTGGTTTTCTCCCATTTTTGCGGCATTCTTCAGGATTTTCTGCTGTCTTCTGTCTGTGTATCCAAATGAATTTTTTAAAAGCTCCTGCTGTATGGATGCAAAGAAAAAGGGGCTGTAGATGTTGTCCGGGGCTCCGGTAAATGCCCATTTGTTTCTGCTTATTGACTGTGAATATCCGCCGCTTAATGTTGTTCCGCTTTCAAATGTTTTGCTTAGAGATGCGGAGATATCTGTTGATTTTCTCTCTATGGGGTCATCGGACCAGTAGAGTTCGGGATTTTTCAGCTTCGTTACTCCGCCTTCAGCCTGAAAAAAAGCAGAGTATTTGCTCAGGTACTTACTGTAATCTGAATCTGACATTGCAAGATCATATGCACCGCTCAGAAGATCATGGTTTTTTTCTATTGCAGTTTTTATGGCGTCAGAAAGTGTTACTTTCATACTGCCGATTATGATTGCCGGTTCGTCAGCAAGTTCCACCTCCATCGGAACAATTGAATCATTCTGAGCCAGGGCGGCTGTGGCTGGAAGGGCAAGAATTATTGTTATTATTGTCTTTGCAAGCCGGCTTTTTATTCGCATTTGAATCTCTCCTTCTTAATTTTGTCTAAAACTGAATTTATGTAAGTCATCTGTTCTCCGTCAAGTTCAGGAATATCGAGTTTCCCGTCTGCAGGGCGGAGACTTTTAAATGTTGTTTCAATAATATGGTTCAGTATTTTTGATTCCTTATCGGTATATATTTTCTCCTGCCATTCTCCACCGGATAAAATGAATTCAGCCTGTAGAACATCGCTGGAAAAGGTGAAAATATTCAGTATGAGAAGTTCGGGGCATGTTGTTTCAAAGACTCCCTCCTTCCGGCCTTTTTCAATTATCCTTTTCATGGTCTCCATGTGGGGGATAAAATAGTTTCTGGCTATGTTCTTTATTTCATTGCTTTTGTCGATTATTGCCTTGGAAATAAGACGTTCAAGTTCATCATCAACAAAAAGAAGATGTGCATGTATGTGGAGATATAGATTTGCGTAGAGCTCAATTTCCGGCGTTACAAACCAGTTTTTTATCTCCTCACTTGCAGACATGACGATGCTGCTTTTTTTCTCTCCAATAAATTTTTCAAAAACCTGAAGGTACAGGTTCTCCTTGGACTTGTAGTGGTAGTGAAGAAGAGCCTGATTTACTTCTGCGAGTGTGGCAATTGAGCTCATTCTCGCTCCGTTGTAACCTCTGTTTGCAAATTCATTTTTTGCTGCCAGAAGTATTTTTCTGCGGGTTTCACAGATGTTCATTTTAGCTGCCTCTCATAGATGTTCTAATTAACCAGTTAATTAAAATGATGCATTCAGTGTCAAGTACTTATATAATAAAATTATGCGGGCTGTATTTAGAGAACAGAAGATGGAAAGATTTTTGGCAATTATAATTTTTCTATCTGGTTCAGTTGGAATCAGGGATTAACATTTTTTTATTACATTCTCAATAAAATTCATTGATGTATGGCATGATACTGATTTACTGGTTTTGTATAATCAAATTTATAAGAGGTTTGAAAACAGCACTGTATTGTTTTATCAGATATAACTCTTTTTTACGAGATTTTTATTATAAAATAACATGAAAAGTGAATAAAAGTCGTATAACTGTAAAATATCTTGACTTAATGATTAATGAGGGCTATTTTTAGTGTATCTATCTATATGTTTGATAATATTTTCATTTAACAGGGGTTTGGGAAATGATCAAAAGAATACTTGTTCCATTGGATACGTCTGAATATTCGGAAGCTGCCGTAGATTATGCATGTGGCATAGCAAAGCAGCATGATTCAACATTAACAGGCATTGTGGTTCTCAATCTCTTTGGACTGAAGAAGTCCCTTGGAAGGCCCGGAGTCGGCGGTATTCATTACTACAAGAAGCTTGAGAGTTTCAAGATAAAGGAAGCCCAGGAGCATATTGAGACCCTGAAAAAGAATTTTGCATCGAAATGCAAAAAAGAAGGTATTAAGTATACTATAGATGATGAGCAGGGCAGGCCGAGTTCATGGATTCTTGAAGACGGAAGATTTCATGACCTCATTGTAATAGGTATGAAAACACATTTCAGGCTTGGATCCGCGGCAGAGACAAATTCCTCCAGTGAAAGAATAATAGAAAGCAGTGTTACCCCTAAATATCTTGTCCCGGCAAAGAAGGGGCTCAGGCAGAAGCATAATAAAGTTCTCATAATAATCGATGAGAGTCAGCCTTCAGGCAGGGCTCTTCAGAGATACTGTCAGGTGGGGCTTCCTGAGGCAACTGGAAAGGTCCGTGTAATAATGGCTTCCAAGAAGGAGAAGGAAGGCAGAGAATCCCTTGAAAGGGCAAAGGCTCTCCTTAATGCCCATAATTTTACAGATGTCGAAACGGTGTGGTGCCCCAATAAGCTTAAAGATGTCCTTCAGGACGAACAGGTTGACTGGGCGGACCTTATTGTAAAAGCCCCTAACCATGAAAGTGATCTTATTCATTTTAAATTCAGCAATCTCACAAAGTTTCTTATAAAACTCGAAAAAAAGCCCCTTTTCCTCGGATAGGGGCTTTTCTGTTGAAAAAGGATTGACGTGTTGAAATTATTTTAGAATATTGTAAAATGCTTAAATAACTAAAGGGAGTGCCTTATGAACTGGACCGGAAAGCTGGCGCAGATATTTATCAGAAACGGGAACCTTTCCCTGCTTATTGTGATATCTGTTTTTATATGGGGAATATTCTCCTTTATTCTTACTCCGAAGCAGTATAATCCTAAAATTACCGCTCCTTCTTTTCAGGTGGTCATTAACTATCCCGGAGCCTCCAAGAATGAGGTCGTGGAGGAGGTTACAAAGCCCCTTGAAAGGGTACTGGCAAATATCCCGGGCATTGAGGATATATATTCAGTCTCATACGGCGGCGGCAGGGCAGTACTTAATGTGAATTTTTATGTAGGAGAGGATGTTGATTCCGCAAAGATTACTCTCGATGACAGGATCAGAAGCAACATGCATCTCATCCCCATGGGAATTGATAATCCTGTAATTGTATCAATCGATCCGGAGGATGTTCCGGTCATGACAGTTGCGCTTACCTCATCCGGCATGAATCCGGTTGAGTTAAGGAAATTTGCCTTCAGGCTCCGTGACAGGCTTGGAAATGTTCCGGGTACATCCACAATAGATGTTCTTGGAGGCAGGAGAAAGGGGCTTTATATAAATCTTGATCCCATGAAGCTTGCCAGCAGCGGTGTGGGTATTATGGATATAGAGAATGCCCTTTCAAGAGATAACCTGTATCTGCCTTCGGGTAAGATCAGGGGCCGGGACAGGTATATCCCCCTTGAGGCGGAAAGCCTTATAAAAAAGCCTGAAGACCTTGAGAATAGTATAATAATATCCGGTGACTACGGTCAGATAAGGCTTAAGGAAATTGCCAGGGTAAAGGAAGAGGTTGAGGAAACAAACAGTTACATAAGGCATTTGACAAAGAGAAAGGGGTTGGCTGAAAAAACCGGCACTAATTCAGTCCTTATAAGTATTGCAAAACTAAACGGTGAGAATATATCCGATGTAACAGACGCTGTCCGTAAAAAAATTGAAGAACTTAAAAAGGGCTTTATTCCGTCGAATGTCACGGCTGATGTAATAGTGGATGAAGGGCAGATTGCCCGCAATGAAATCATGGGCCTTGTTGTGAATCTTTTTACGGCAGTAGTTATTGTTGTCGTTATTCTGTTTCTGTTTCTTAACCGGAGAGCGGCGCTTCTTGTGGCTGTCTCAATTCCGTTGACCCTGGCTGTTGTATTCATTGTTGCTCTGCTTTCAGGAGAGAACGTAAACCGGATAACCCTCTTTGCACTGATTCTTTCTCTGGGACTCCTTGTGGACAGTTCAACGGTAGTAATAGAAAATATAGTTCGCCATCTGAATAAGGACGGAGAGAGGAGAAGTAGATCGGGAATTGTAATTAACGCTGTAAATGAAGTGGGGCCCGGCCTGTTCATGTCCACAGTCACAACAATTCTGGCCTTTGTGCCAATGGCTTTTGTCACCGGCATGATGGGGCCCTATATGGGGCCCATACCATTCTTTGTGCCGGTTGCTCTTGTTGCATCTCTCCTTATATCATTGACAATAAATCCATGGATGGCTGCGGTTCTCTTAAGGGAGGAGATTCATCATCATGCACGCAAAAAAGACAGAATAGCATACATTAAGGAAAAATTTGACTTCATTGGAAACAGAATAGTTGATTATTACGGTAACTATCTCCGACAGCTCATGAATGACAGGAAGAAACTCAGGAGGACAATGTCTGTAATTGCTGTTCTGGTTCTGGTTTCACTGTCTCTTCCTGTATTAAAACTGGTCAAATTCAGGATGCTGCCCAAGGCCGACAGGGAGCAGTTTTTTCTTTATATTGACATGCCGTCGGGGACATCTCTTGAAAAAACATTTGATGCTTCAGTTCTTTTTGAAAAGGAACTGTTAAAAAGTAAATATGTTGCTATGGTTCAGAGCTATGTGGGGACTCCGCCAGTCATGGATTTTAATGGGCTCTTCAGGAACGTATCTTCTCGACAGGAGCATAACCAGGCAACCATAAGGGTGGGGCTTGTTACGGCTGATAAGAGGAGTCTTAAGTCAGAGGAGATTGTGGAGAGACTGCGTCCAGTCCTTGAAGAGAAGGCTTTGAATTTCCCAGTCAGCAAGGGCCGTGTGAAACTGAAACTTGTAGAAGATCCTCCGGGGCCTCCTGTACAGTCAACTATGCTTGTTAAAATTCAGGGGGAGAATGAGAGTCTTTTAAGACAGGTTGCAGAGGATCTCTTCCCGAAAATCAAGAAGATAGAAGGCATTGTTGATACTGACAGTTCCGTTGAGGAGGGAACTGAAACCATAAGAGTCAGGGTTAATCACGCCAGGGCCTTTATGAGCAGAATCAGTGCCAGGAGAATAGTCAAAAGCCTGAATACTGCATATTCAGGCGCTGTCATGGGGGTCTATCACAATGATGAAAATATTGAACAGGAATACATTACAATAAGATTTGACAGGCACTTCAGACAGGACCCATCGATACTCGACAGGATCTATCTCTATAATGACCTTCGTATCAGGATTAAACTGAAGGACCTTGTTACGGTTGAAAAAATTAAAACACCCTATAAACTTATGCGGGAAAACGGCAGAAATACCGTCTATTTTTACGGGGATATGTCGGGGCGTTCGGTTACCTATGCTGCTATAGATATTATTAAACTGCTCTATGTCTACAGACTTCACGACGGCAAGGGGAAGCTTGAACATCTGTCTCTTTTCGGAGCAGACTATTCCGGTTCAGGCGGAGCCGGCATATCCGTTGCAATAGGCGGCGAATGGGAACTGACTCTTGAGGTTTTCAGGGATCTTGGCATTGCCATGATCATAGCTGTTCTGTTTATTTATGCTGTTCTTGTGGGACAGTTCAGATCCTTCGGTGAACCGGTTCTTGTCATGTCTACAATACCTCTCGGTCTCATAGGAATAATGCCCGGTTTCATGATTCTTGGAGTTGCATCAGGGGTTTATTTTAATGCTACTTCCATGATCGGGTTTATTGCGCTGGCCGGAATCGCGGTTAACAATTCAATAATATTTCTGGAGTACCTTAAAAGTTTCAGGGGGAGAGGGGTTGATATTGTCGAGGCCATTTCTGATTCTGCGGTCACAAGGTTCAGACCCATTCTCCTTACTTCGGTAACAACAATCCTCGGTTCTCTGACTATTATCAATGATCCGGTTTGGGCCGGGCTGGCATATTCGCTGATTTTCGGGCTGGCGGTTTCGTCACTGCTGACCCTGGTAGTTTTTCCAGCGCTTTTTTTTATGATTTATGAAAAGAAGTGGGATTGATCGTTTTATGGGTAGAAAAAGGGAGGAATGCGGTATGCATTCCTCCCTGATATGATTTATTACAAAGTCTGATACTCTCAATGCAGGCAAAGGCAGCCTTCATTTGATGGAGATTTTATTTGATAACTGTTACAATTGTGTCTCTGCCCTTTACTTCAGTACCGGGTACTGCCACAACAGTATCTATTGTGCAGTCAAATGGAGCAGAAACCTCAACGGGTTTTCCATTTTCCATTACGGTAATGAGGGTATCTCCGGTTTTGACTTTCATTCCAGTTACAACACTTATGCTTTTGACATTTCCAAAAGCTGATGTTTCAAGATCCATGGACCCTGCTGATTTAGTCTTTTCAGCTTTCTGTGAAGGCTCATCTGAAATTCCGTTTTTCCGTACGCCGATTGTGGCTTCTCCTTTCAGGAAGGCTATCCCCTTTTCTCCACATGTTGCTGCAATGAAGATGTTTTCATCACTGTGGTCAGTGATGCCTGCATCGGTAAGCATTTTTTTCGCAGCAGGAATTCCTTTTTTGGGATTCTTGTCATTTATTTCAAGAGGAGTAAGGGTTGTCGGTTCAAGGCCAAGCTGCTTCGATGCGATCTTGACGATTTCCGGATCCGGTTTTACCGGAGTCTTTCCGAAATATCCCAGAACCATTTTCCCGTATCCATCGGCAATTTTTTTCCATGGCCCCATCATGACATTTGTATAGGCCTGCTGAAAGTAGAACTGGGAGACAGGTGTTACGGAAGTTCCGAATCCTCCTCTCCTGACAACTTCACCCATAGCCTTGATTACTTCGGGGTATCTGTCCATGGTGTTATTATCACGCATCATCTGGGTATTAGCTGTGAGGGCTCCGCCGGGCATTGGGGAGAATGGTATTGTCGGTTCAACAGCCTTTGATTCCGGCGGCAGGAAGTAGTCTTTCATGCAGTCCTTGAAAACTTCCTCGGCAATCTGAATTTTCTGTATATCAAGGTCCAGTTTGTATTCTGTTCCCCTTAGTGTATGCCACATTGTTATAACATCTGGCTGGCAGGTTCCTCCTGAGGCAGGAGCCATTGAAAGGTCAACTCCGTCAGCACCAGCACGAATTGCCGCTTCATAACATGCGGTCCCGGTGCCTGCTGTGTCATGTGTATGGAATCTTAGTTTGACTTCCTTCGGCAGCATTTTGCGTGCCTGCTGAATTGTGTCGAATACGGTTTTTGGAGTAGCTGTACCGGATGCATCCTTGAAACAGACTGAGTCGAAGTCAATTCCTGCATCAAGGATCTGTTTAAGTGTATTGCAGTAGAATTCAGGAGTATGAACATTTTCTTTAATGTCCCAGAAAGGCGAGAGAGACATCATCGTTATCGCTACTTCCTGTTTCAGTCCGGCATCCTTAATGCATTTGCCGCTGTATATTAAATTCTCAACATCGTTGAGAGCATCAAAATTTCTGATTGTCGTCACTCCGTGCTTTTTAAAGAGTTTTGCATGGAGATTTATTATGTCGCTGCTCTGGGATTCAAGACCTACAACGTTTACTCCCCTTGCCAGAGTCTGGAGATTTGCATCGGGACCTGCGGCCTGTCTGAATCTGTCCATCATGTCAAATGCATCTTCGTTGCAGTAAAAGTAGAGAGACTGAAATCTTGCTCCACCGCCTGACTCGAAGTATCTGACGCCGGCATCTCTTGCTGCTTCAACTGCGGGCAGGAAGTCTTCAGTAAAAACTCTTGCACCGTATACTGATTGAAAACCGTCCCTGAAAGCCGTAATCATTACATCTACACTTCTATTTGGCACTTTGGGTTTCCCCCTTAATATTTATAAATATTTGTTAATATAACTATTCACTAGAAAGAATGCTTTTTTTATGTCAATAAAAAGTTCCGGCATTCATTTTATTTTACTTGAAAATTTATCTGTGTTATGCTTTTGCCACAGGTAGTATTTTTTTTGCAACAGTCTGTTCTATGCTGCTCTCCATTTCCGCAGGGGTGATTTTGCATGCTCAATTAATTCCTTTTTATGTTTGACTTATTATAGCGATGAAGAGGCTATTACATATAGGTTAAATTGTTATACTAGTTTTAAATCTACGGGAGCTGATATGTCAGAAAGGATGAAGAGAGCTGTTTACATTATATTGCCGGCAGTTGTCGCGGTGCTATTGTTCAAGCTTACTCTTGGGAAGTGGGATCGAATTGCGGGAATATACCCATATCTTAACAGAATATTCTCTGTGATTGTTCTGGCCTGGCTTTCTGTGAAGCTCCTGAAAATTCATGAAAAAACCGCAGGATTTTCATCTTTATTAAAAAAAATTTTTATCGGATGCGGTATTCTGTCTGTGTCTGTTTCTGTTTTTCTCGTTATCTGGTATAATTACTGTTTTTTTCCCGATGATGAGGATTATCTTTTAAAACAGGCTGATTCTGTAACATATAACGGTAATAGTATTGAACGGGTCCAGTCTGACCTGGTGAGAGAACTCGGTAAAAGCATAATCTCCTCCCCACTTGAAAAGAAGGATCTGGATTATCTCCTTAACCCTGAACTGAAAAGCAGGGATATCTATATTGATGAAAACCCTTACGGAAATAATTCACGGAACAACCTGAAATATGCGACGGGTAAAACCTTTTATTATATTTATCAGAAGAACTGCGCTGTTATTAAGAATCACTCATCAATCAGATGGACGCAGAAACAATCTCGGTCGGAGAGATTTCTTGAATTTGACGCGGTTATTCCAAATATTGACAGCAGCAGTAATTTTCACGGCCGTGTAGTTGTTTCATATTCACTGCAGGGCGGAAAAAAGGTGAAGTTATATGAAAAAAATATCGGTTCTGAAGTAAAACCTGATATTGAAGCATTCCGATTTTCGAATGTTTTCAAGGCTGTACTGTTTTATCTTAAGAATCCTGGACGTTCTGTGATAACAGATAATACGGGGTGGGAAAAGATTAAGTTGGCTATACCCAGAGAAAAGGGGTCGCTTGAAATAAGGTTTGAATCCAGTGAACATGATAATGCCTATTTCTTTGCAGGTACACCGCGTGTATTTGAAGCAGAAAAGAAACCTTTAAAAAAGGAACTGAATATTGTTTATATAATATTTGATACAATAGGTCAGCCACATATTGATTTGTATGAATATTATAAGCTCTTTAAGGAAAAGGGCTATGATGCAGCCATAAGTGAAATGGGGAAAAATAACGTAAGGACACCGGAGATAGACAGATATTTTGATAAATCCATACTGTTCTACAATATGACCACAGAAGGGGAAACTACAAGGCCTTCAATAGTTTCTTTATGGACTTCACAGATTTATACTAAGTGCCGCATGCCTGTTTTCAGGAATATCGTTTCTATTAAGAATCAGAAGAAATTTTATGAGAAAGAATTTGCCACACTTGGTGATGAACTTTCAAAAAGGGGATACCTTACAAAGCAGATTGCCTGCAATGCACAGGGGCATAATGTTTCCGGTGTAGGTTCAGATCTGGGCTTTGATGAGAATCATGATTATACCATGGAGACTTCCGAGTATCCGGCAAATATAAAGCATATAGTAAAATTTTTAGAGGAAAACCAGAAGAGAAAGTTTTTTCTATACACCCATTTGAATATACCGCATACTCCCAAGTGGATTCCTTCAAAGTATTTTATAAATGAGCTATGGGGATCAATGTTCAATATCGATGCTGCCAAAATCAGGGGCAACATAAGATATGCAGATTTTAATTTCAAAATGATAATGGATACACTGAAAAAACTGAAGCTTGATAAAAATACACTTGTTGTTCTTACGGCAGATCACAGCATGGGGGAACCCTTTCTGTTCAGGGAAAAGCCCGGAAGGCAGCTTTCTGCTGCTATGAAAAACGGCCGTGAATCGCAAAGTGTTGCTACCTTTCACCCAAATGCCATTTATGCAAGAAAGGGCGGGCAGCATCTCTATAGTGACTATATGAAAATTCCGTTTATTGTTATCCCCCCTGCCGGTGTAGTAAATGGAGTAAAGAAAAATGAAACCTACATCAGCACACTCGATGTTGCACCAACTCTTCTTGATATAACTACCGGAGAAAAACAGAAAAAATTCAGCGGCAGCTCGTTCAAAAATCTTCTTGAAAAGCCTGAAACTGAGATGAAGTACACACATGAGTTTATTCCAATGGTTGGAAGATTCATGCGCGGCTTTATATATCAGGGAAGATACAAGTACTGGTGGAATATTACAGGAATTTACAAATATGATGTTAAAAAAGGCATTAAGTATATAAAACAGCCGGAACATCTCTATGATCTTGAAAATGACTATTTCAATACTAAAAACCTTGTAAGTGATGAAAAATACCGGGATGTCCTCAGAAGAATGAGAGTTCTGCGTATGAATTCTTATAGAGATTATGATGAGATTAATTTTCTGCAGTTCCCTGAGTTTTCCAAACCCGGGGAGAGGCTGGATGTAAAAATTGAGGCCATTGGAGGAGAAATAGTATATCCCGAAGTATTCGGCAAAAATATCTCCTACAAAAGAAAATCTTCCGGTAAACTGGAACTTGCGGTTCGCAATGACAGTGCAAACAGAATTTTTTCATTTGAAACAAAACCCTATAGAAGCAGACTAAAAATTAGTATATATTCAAACGGTAGACCTGTTAATTCAGACAGGATAAAAATTGGAGTTGAAAAAAATAACCCCTTTGGAAAGGTAATAAGCCTGAATGATCCTTCTGACTTCTTTGTTTCAAGGATTACCGGACGTACCGGTTATGAAAGTACGGATACGGAAAAGGGCTTTGTTTATTTTTTCAGGGTTCCGGTAAATTACTGGCTTGAAATGAACAGTGATACCAAGGATATAAATCTCAGCCCGGGAATCAAGGAAGTTCTCCGTGGGTGGGGATACATTCAGTGAGATTTTAAGGAGTATATTATGGCAGTGAGCAATAAAAATCAGGTTTTTAAAAGAAGTTTATGGAACAAGGTCCGTATAGGAACACACTATCTGGGCAGATATATAATGAAAAAGCCTGTTGTCTTTAACCTGAATTTTAATGTGACAAATATATGTAACCAGCAGTGTCCCATGTGTAATGCTGCTCTTCCGGGAAGGGGGGGAGAATCGGTAACTTTTGATTCCTATGTGAATTTGATAGAGAAACTGAATCCATATAATATAGCATCCCTGACTATTTCCGGAGGGGAACCCTCTCTTGTTAAGGATATTGATAAAATTCTCGATTATTCAGCGAAAAAGTTTCCCTTTGGAGTAAATGTAAATTCGAATCTCTATGGTTCTGAAAAAATAGTAAGGCCCTTTGCTGAAGCTGCACTTCGTAACAACATCAGAATAGGCACTTCATTCGACGGTCTCGGCGCTGTTGCCGACAGGTTAAGGGGGGCTAAAAATGTTTCCAAAAGGGTTCTGGCAAATATAGAAATGGTGACTGAAATGAGAAAGGAAATGGGGTCAAAGTCAACCCTGAACATGAATACAGTTATTTCAGACCAGAACCTGCATCAGATACCTGAAATTCTTGATATTTCACAGAAATACGGATGGACCCAGACAATTGCGCCGTGGAACAGTTTCTTCTATCAGGATCAAAATCCGAATATGCCTACACTGAAGTACAGCGAGGAACTGCAGAAGGTGGTTGATCTGGCTCTGACAAGGGAGAATGTATCATGTTCAAGGACATTTCTTGAAAATATTCCAAACTATGTTCAGGGTAAAACCGATAAACTCTGCCCATACCTTACAGGCCTCTTCAGAACTTATAAAATTTTTGTGGATCCAAACGGGGATGTGTCTTTATGCAGCAGAAATCCAATAGGCAATCTCAATGAGTCAACACTGGAAGAGATATTTGATCCGCGTTCAGAAAAATACAAAGAAGATATTGAGGGTTATAAAAAATGCCCCAAATGCTGGATGGCATGTTTTGTGGAAATAATGCTGGCTTCACCATCTGTTTACAGAAACAGGGTAAAAAATATTTATAAATAGGCCGGGTTTTTATGAATCTGAAAAATGCACTTATAACTGCGATCAGGTCCCTCAGAAGAAACAAGATGAGGTCCATGCTGACAAGTATAGGTATAATAATCGGTGTTTCATCTGTTATTCTCATGATTGGTCTCGGAAGCAGTGCAAGGATTGAGGTTAAAGATAAAGTAACAAATTTTGGAGAGAACGGAATATCCCTTGAAACAAAACCGGGAGGAAAACTCTTCACCTATAATGATGTTGCAAATATCACAAAAGATATTTTTGAAATAAAATATTTAACTCCTGTCTGCTACAGGTCGGAAAAGTCTAATCTTCTTCGATTTCGCAATTCACTAACTCATGCAGTTGTGTGGGGTGTAAATAATGATTTCTTTGAAATCAAGGGGAGATCTGTCGCAACTGGCCGTGCCTTTACAGATGAGGATATAAATACCTATGCAAAGGTTGCAATTATAGGAGAGACTGTGAAAAAGAATCTCTTCGGCAGGCAGAATCCCATTGGTGAGCATATACTTCTTAATGATGTACCTTTGAAAATAATAGGTATAGCAAACCGTGCAGGAAGAGCTTTTTCCGGAAGGGACTTTGATAATATTGTAATCATTCCCTATACAACAACAAATGTACGTTTTTTCGGCAGGAGATTTGTGTATAATGAACTCCTCCTTGCCACAAAGGACGACAGCATGATCAACTCCGCAGAAAAGAAACTTGTGTCATATTTCAGGCAGATGCATAATCTCAGAAGTGATGCAGAGGATGACTTCTTTATCAATACCAGCAAGCAGAAACTGAAAATGACCGAGGACATAATGACTGCTCTTTCTTTTCTCCTGGCCGGGATCGCTTCGATTTCACTCTTTGTCGGGGGAGTTGGCATAATGAATATTATGCTTGTATCTGTAACGGAGAGGACTAGGGAAATTGGGATACGTATGGCAATAGGAGCCAAAAAGAAAGATGTTCTTGTTCAGTTTCTTATTGAGTCTGTGACGCTTACATCTGTGGGCGGATCTGTTGGTATAGCTCTGGGGCTGATTATGTACCTGATTATTGTAATTGCACTGAAGTGGACATTTGTTTTTTCATTTGTTGCGGTTCTGCTGTCATTCTGTTTTTCAACTGCAGTTGGAGTATTTTTCGGATATTATCCCGCAAAGAAGGCTTCAAATCTGAAGCCCATTGAAGCCCTTAAATTTGAGTAGGTTATGATTTCAGAAAATTTGAATTTTTTTAAAAACAGACGGATCCTCTGGTTCATGTTTCTTTTCAGTCTCATTTTTATAATGAGACTGCCCACACTTTTTAACGACTACTACGACGTGGATGAACTTGCAGCGATCTGTCAGGCACGCGACTATCTTGCTGGGGATATACCAGGAGTGGATTTTTCAGAGAGCAAGAAACCTCTCTATCATTTGATCTTCAAGGGGGCATACTCTCTTTCAATGAGCCATGGATGGGTCATTGTTCATGTTGTGACAATATTTTTTATTTTTGTGACATCACTCTTCCTGTACCTTATTGGAAGGAGAGTGGACTGCGAGAATACCGGATTAGTATCCGCCATGCTCTATGGGGTACTCATTTCTTCATTCAACCGGCAGTTTATGGCTACAAATGGTGAAGTTATATATAATCTTTTTCTTGCCGCAGGCCTTCTCTTGTTTATTATTTCAATTGAATCTGAAAAAATCAGGAGAGTGTTGTCATTTGCAGCTGCGGTTGTAATGGGGCTCTGTGCGTGGCAGGTGAAATTTCACGGCATAATTCTCATACTGTTTATGGCCTTTTTTATTGTGATTTATATTCCATATATTAAGTTCGGCCTCAGGAACAGGTATTTCCTGTTTCTCTTCATTTCAGGATTTTCTCTCATGGGGCTCATTCTGGTTCTCAAAGCTGCAGGTTTCAAGCCGGCAGGTGATGCAGTTGCACAGGCCCTTTCTCTTCTGTATTACGCCAGTTCCCCTGGGAGAAATTTCACCATTGCGGATCTGCTCATAAGATTTTTTCACAGACAGACCCTGATCGGCCTGTGGCATTTTGTGCTCTGGGTGCCCGCGGCACTGATTATTTTCAGGTTTGTAAAATTCAGATTCAAAGGGAAGGGGCTGTCGGAATCGGCGGTTATACTGTTTGCCCTGATAACATATTTAATGATATTTGGAGGAGGGGCCAGGATATACTTCCACTACTACATGGCTGCATACCCATTCCTGTCCATTGCGGCTGCCATGGCAATAAATAATCCGAATTTTTACAGAATGGATGTATTCAGAAGAAAATTTACGCTGCTCCTTGCCATTCCCGGTCTTTTCTTCTTTTTATGGAATATGAAGGATATATACATAAGGCATTTTGCTCAGCAGGCTTTCTACAATGAAGGCAGGGTTCTTTACTGGACGAGGGCTGTTCTGGCAGGGACATTCAATCATTACCTTCTTCCGGGTAAGGAGTATCTTGAAACAGTTAATTATATCAGAAATAATACCGGATCCTCTGACAGGCTTTTTGTATGGGGAGACGGCCCATATCTGAACTATTTTGCCGACAGAAGACAGGGCGGAACAGGACTCTGGATGAAGAATACTGCCTACAGAATAAAAGGGTATTATGATATTGGTACAGCTCAGTCTCTTGAACAGGCTGCCGGTGAGGAGAGAGGGCTTGTTGCAGTACTTGAAAGAAAGAAGCCTGAACTGATCGTGGATGTTTCTGGAAATGGCCTTTCCGGTTTCAGGGTGCCTCTTTCAACCCTGAAAGTTCTTAATAAATATATAAGTACAAAGTACAGGAAGGAAAAGAATATAAACGGTTTTGAAATTTACAGGAGAGTTCTATGATAAAATTCTCTCCTGCATATTTTATTCGTCCTTTTGCCATTTGAAAAGTATGGATCCGATGAGCAGAAAAAATACTGACATCCCTGCAAGTGCCATTATATTGTATCGGATCTCGTAAAGCCCGGCTCCATCATTCATTATCATTCTTGCACTCTCCGTAAGGTGTGAAAGCGGAAAGAACTTTGAAATTACCCTGACTCCAGGCCTGGCACCCTCCAGAGAAAACCAGACTTCCGACAGAAACATCATGGGCCATGATATTAGATTTAAAATTCCTCCTGCAAACTCTTCACTGCTGCTCCTTGATGCAATTGTAAGAGAAAGGGATATCATGCTCAGGCTCCCCAGTATGAATACAGAAAGCAGAAGCAGGTAGGAACCTCTGTTTGTGAAACCATAAATTAAATAGCAGCCAACGTAGACTATTAAGGTGGTGATTATGATTACAAAGAGTCTGGAGAGAATCTGTGAACTCAGAAATTCAAATGCACTGAGAGGTGTAACACTCAGTCTCTTGAGAACTCCGTTTTTCCTGTATCTTACAACTGTATAGCCAACTCCGAAAAGGGCGCTGAACATCATGTTCATGGCCAGTATGCCCGGGAAGAGCCATTCAATATAGGGGATCTCCCGGATGTTCTGCACTTCCTCCTTTGTCATTGCCATTTTTGCAGGATCAAAACCGCTTGCAATGAGAGCCTTTTCTGCAACAAGTCCTTTTGGAGATGTTGTGCTGTTCCAGAATCTGCCGCTCCCTTCATCTATGAGCAGGTCAATTCTGTGATGGCTGAGTTTTGTTATACCTGAATTTATGCTGTCTATGTCCACAAAATCAAATATACCTGTCTTCCTGAACCGTGATATCTGTTCTGCAATTTCAGAGGTCGCCGCTTTACCCGTAATGATTCCGATTTTGTACTGTTTCTTTCCGTCCTGGCTGAAGAGCAGGCTGAATCCAACTATTATCAGAAAGGGGAAGAGTATGTTCCAGCCGAAACCTGACTTGTCCCGGTAAAATTCCTTGTTTCGTGAAATAAGCAGAAGCCATATTCTTTTAAGCATTATCTGTTCCTTATGTTCTGAGGGAGTGACCTGTGAGACTCAGGAAAACATCTTCAAGATTCGGTGTCCTCACTGTGAGTCCCGAGAGGTCTGCTCCTGATGCTGCAAGGGCCTGTATGCAGCTGTTGAGTTTATCTGTCTGTATCTCCACAGAATCATCCTTTCTGTACCATTTACAGCTTATACCTGTAAGTATACTTTCAGGTATATCGGGCGGGAGTATAATTGTTGATCTGCCTCCATGCTTCTTAAGGAGGCCTTCAGTTGTATCAAAATCTATTATTTTCCCGCTGTCCATTATGGCTATTTCATCGCAGAGTTTTTCAGCCTCTTCCATGTAGTGAGTAGTGAGAATAAGTGTTTTTCCCATATTCTTTATGTGGCCCACAATATCCCAGAGATGGCGTCTGGCCTGTGGATCCAGTCCGGTGGTGGGTTCATCAAGCACTATGAGTTCCGGATCATTTGCAAGTGCAATTGCAAGAAGCAGCCTCTGTTTCTGCCCTCCCGAAATTTTCCGGTTGTCCCTGTCCAGTATGTCCTGAAGCATGCAAACTTCTATAAGCCAGTCCAGATCGGCATGTTCATGGTACATTCCCATGAATGTCCTGACAGTTTCAATTACTGAAAGAAACTGCGGAAGTTCCGTGTTCTGGAATTGTATTCCCACTTTTGCCTTGAATTCCCTTCCCCTTGGTTTTCCATTGAAGAGAATCTCTCCTGAGTCAGCTTTGAGAATACCTTCTATGAGTTCTATAGTTGTGGTTTTCCCTGCTCCATTTGGGCCCAGAAGGCCGAAACATGTTCCGGATTTAATTGAGAAGCTTACTCCGTCAACGGCCTTTATCTTGCCGTAGTGTTTCCTGAGGTCCCTGACCTCCAGTATATTTGTCATCTCTTTACTTTACTAACCAGCCATAATAGAATGAGTGCTCCCACTGTGGCAGAGATTATCTGTGCAATTATTCCGTACATTCTGAAACCTGCAAGATGAAAAAGGAACCCTCCGATTAGTGCTCCGCCTATACCTACAACGAGATTGCCCAAAAGGCCGAAACCTTTCCCCTTTCTGATAAGGCCTGCCAGGAATCCTGCTGCAAGGCCAACTATTATCAAAATAATTATTCCCTTCATCTGTCGCCTCCATGTTACTTTATGGTTTTATATTATTGATACAATCTGTTTTTATTAAGGTCAATTGTAAATTGTAATTCAGATTTATTTCAGTCATTATTCTGTTTATCTGGTGAACCTTATCTGAAAGATAACTATTTCCGGGAATGCTGTAGTCCGCACCGGAGGCCCCCATGTGCCGTAACCGCATGATACATAGACACTGGTACTGTTAAATTTTTCATATCCGTAATTCACCCTGAAAAGGAGTGATGTGATATAGTTAAAGGGCCAGAGCTGGCCTCTGTGAGTATGTCCCGAAAGGTGAAGGTCAACATTGTTACTGACAGATTCGTCAATCCTTCGTGGCTGATGATCCATGACAATTACCGGGAGTCCTCTGGGTGTATCTTTAAGAATATCTGAAAGGGAGAGCCCCTTTTTGTCTGAAAATCTTTTTATACTCTGGTCTTCCCGTCCGGCAATAATTATTGATTTATCTATGATAACCGCCTTGTCGCGCAGCAGTATCATTCCGTGGCTGTTTATGAAATTTTCGGCTTTATCCACTCCACCGATGTATTCATGATTTCCCGTTGAAAGATATATTCCGTATTTTGACCTGATTGACTGAAGCATTCCGCCCAGGTTGTTTTTTATTACCGGTTCAGGGGATTCATCGAAAAAATCACCGGGAATGAGAACAAGATCAGGATTTAAACGGTTTATCTCCCTCACGAGCCTCTGGAGGTGATTCTTCCCTATGACTGCGCCCAGATGTATATCTGAGATGACTGCTACATTCAGCTCCTTCAGTCTGGTTTCCCGATTTTTTACAGTGATATCCATGACCCTGGTCACCGGGGTTGATGCAATCCAGGCTCCGGTTAATACAATTAACAGTGCAGCCACAGGAACAAACATGTAAATATATACCCCAGTTTTTTTAATGGCAGGAGAGAAGCCCGTTCCGGAAACAGAAATCATAAATTTAACCAGGTCGAAGATTCCGTACAGAATTACAGAGTAGAGAAGAAAGGCCAGCCAGAGGCCTCCTGCAATGAAAAGAAATTTCGAACAGTATACTCCGGTCTTCTCCAGAATCTCGGCAACTATGAATGAAAAGGAGAAGAAAATGAATGCTGTACGGAACAGGATGAGAGGCCATGTCCTGGATGGAATAAATTTTCTGAGTTTCCGGTATAGATATACATTGCCCGAAATATAAACAAGAATAAATATCGAAAGAAAAATTATAAATCCGTTTCTCATTTTGTATTGTCACCTATATGGTTAAGATTGAGCTGTTTTTTCTTTCTCAGCCTCATGTTTAGAAGTTCTACAAAGAGTGAGAAGAAAACTGCAAAGTATATATACCCCTTAGGTATGTCGTAATGGAAGCCTTCAAGCACAAGCATAAATCCTATGAGTATAAGGAACGACAGTGCAAGTATTTCAAGGGTCGGATTTTTGTGAATAAAATCAGCCACCTTTACTGAAAATATGACCATGATAATCATGGCAATAATAACTGCGCCGATCATTGTATAGAGATGGTTTGTGAGCCCAATGGCTGTAAGAATTGAGTCAAAGGAGAAGACAATGTCTATGAGGCCGATCTGTATTATTACGCTTAAGAACCCGGCTTTTTTCATGGATTCTTCTCCCCCTGAAACCTGCAGTTCCAGCTTGTGATGAATTTCAACTGTGCTCTTGGCCAGCAAAAATATTCCCCCTGACATAAGAATAAGTTCCCTTATGCTGAACTGCCATTTGAGAAATGCGAAAATAGGGCTGGTCATGTGTTTCATGAGCCATGTGAGAGAAAACAGCAGAATGATTCTGAATAAAAGTGCAAGCATGAGCCCCAGAAAACGTCCCTTTGTCTTCTGGTTCCGGGGAAGTTTATTTGTTATGATAGATATGAAAATAATATTGTCAATGCCTAGTACAATTTCGAGAAATGTAAGGGTCAGAAGTGCTATTACTATTTCCATTTCAGGTCCTTTTCTTTTTTATTAAATCTTACTTTTATTACCGGCACTGTCAATATTTAATCCTCTAATATAATGAATTGAAGTAAATTTACGGCATCCTCTGTCTGCTGCTGTAACCGTGGGGCGGGAAATACCTCTGTGATTTATGTTTGACTTATTTTAAAAACTGCTGTTTTATTTGTTTAATGTAGGAGATTGCCATGTTTACCGGAAAGGAATGTTACAGGGATCTTAAACTTGCTGATGACGTGAGCGAGCTGCTTAAATGCCTTGTTCACAATGATGATATCAATTTCATAAAGAAAAAACTGGTGGAGATAATCCTTTTCCTCCGTTACGAAACGAAAACCCGGGGCTCCCTGAAGGGCGAGCGGACGGAATCTCTCGGAGAACTGGAAAAGGATGTTATACTTTTCCTGAACAGCTATCAGGGGCAGCAGTTTGAGAATTTCTATACGCTTATATATGAACTGATCGTTCAGATACCTAAATTCAAGATATACGGCATTGATATAACAGAACTTCGTGATATCGCCCACGATTTTGATGCCGAATTCCGATATGATGATATATTCGGCTCCATCGCATCCGATATAAGAAAACTGACACACCAGCACCTTTCGGAAAAGGTAATTCACAAGATTGAAAAATTTGAGGAATTCCTTCATTCAGACAAGCCCTCGGCAATCATTGAGGGGAGTACCGTTGTCAATGCAACAAGGGATGCAAAGGATGAGATGCTTTCATCACAGGTTTTCATGGATCTCATATTCCTTAAGAATAAGCTTAAAACAGCATGGTCAGACGAGGGGGAGAGTAAAAACCACCAGAAGAGAAATGAATTTTTTGAAATAATGGAAACCTTTCTTAAAAGATACGGAACGGCAGAACTTGAGAAGCTGAATTCATTTGTTGAGTTCATGGGTTATTTTGACCGTGCCAGGGGGAAGATAGCCGATTCCGACTGGCTTGAAATTAAACCCGGCAGGCTCAGGTACTATCTGAAGAAACTCATCCATGACATCAGTTTCAGCAATATGCAGTCCAAGGGGGAGATACTCTTCAGCTTTATCACAGCAGATTCCCTGCTTGAGCAGGTGTCATTTATTTATTATTCGAATCTGGTAAATGGAAGGCTTAAATATATAACAGACGATACATATATTGAGGCAATGAGAGTTGTAATAGATCTGGCATTCAGTACCCGGGCAGTGGGGCACGGCACAAAAATTCTCGGAAGATTCGCCTTCCTCATAAAGAGAATAATGAGGCAGCTCGATGTCCGTCCTGACCGTATAGCCCATTTCCCCAGTATCGTTGAGGCCATGAATTCAGAGCTTGAGAATAACTTTATCAACCTGAAAGAACTCTATGCATCTGTACTCCTGGAGAAGAACAATTCTCCTGCATTGACATCTATTCTGAATAATACCATCCGAGAGAAGAGCACACACCTTCTGGCCAATATGATTAACAGTGTAAAGAGTTTTGAGCACAGAAAATTTCTGGAACCCTATGACAGGATACTTGATATAATAAATAACAGGAGGGAGCTCCCTCTGAGGTCATTTGTATTCGAATACGGAACAGGCCGGGATATTGATTACGGCGAGTTTGAAAACCCTGAATTTATGGGAGGCAAGGGGTATTCCCAGATAAGAAACACAAGAATTATTACAGATCATGTGCTGGAGAATTTTGCGGTGCCTCCCGGTTTCGGTTTCAGTACCCTTACCTGGAGTCATGTAAAATCAGGTGCTTTTCCTGTGGATGATCTGAGAGATGAACTTTCGTATATTATTTCATCACTTGAAGAAAGAACCGGTAAAAAATTCAGGAGTGAAACCGATCCGCTGCTTGTCATGGCCAGATCAGGAGCCGTTGCTTCCATGCCGGGAATAATGGATACGGTGAGTCATATTGGACTCAACAGGGAAATAGTGGAAAAGTGGTCAATCACACTTCTGGAACCGGAAAGGGCATATCAGGCATACATTACATTTATGCTCAGTTACGCTAAAAGTGTTCTGTCTCTGAATACAAGGTCTGTGCTCAGGGAGACCGGATTTGACAGTGTAGTTTCAGTTTTCCGGGAAGGGCTCTATATAATAAAGCAGATAGCAGAGGCAATAGAAAATACAATAAATGAAATGACCGGAGGCGCGTTACCTGTTGACCCATTTGAGCAGCTTTACAACTCGACTGTTGCGGTGTTTAAGTCCTTTGAAAATGAAGTGGTACAGAAACAGATGAAAAATATGGGCATACCATCCGAGTTTCAGACCGGCTGCCTCATACAGCAGTGCCTTCCTGTTCTCGGTGCCATGGACTGTTCAGGTGTGTTCTTTACGAGAAATCCCGGCACAGGAAAGATCGGCAGCGAGTATGAGGAACAGATTGAATTCAGTGACGGCTTCTTCGGAGATGTAATAGCAGATGGGACCATAAGTCCAAATACGATAGAAGATTTCATAAGGCTTCATTCTGAGCACTATGAAAATTTCAGAAAGTTCAAATATTATGATGAAAGGATACAGAGGTTTCCAACTGATATTGAATTTGCCATCCGGGGAGACAAGACCTATATCGTTCAGTCACGGGTTCTGAAACAGTCCCCCATTGCGCAGATCATAAACAGTTATGATTTTTACAAGGAGAACATCTACACAAAGTATAAACTCATAAAGAGAACAGCTTTCGGCCTGAATAAAAACATTACAGGTACATATCTTGACAGGAAGGCACTCAGTGAAGCTCCGGTACTTGCCCAGGGAAAACCCGTAAATGGAGGAGCTGTGCGTGGGCGTATCATTACGGATCATAAAAATATAGGCAGATATGAGGGACCGCTCATATTTTTAACAGAAAGCAATGTCCCCACAAAGGTAATTGTGGACGAGAAAAGATTTTACGGATATATATCCAAGGAAGGGGGTGTGACTTCCCATGCTGCCCTTGTGGCAATAGGAGAGGGTAAGCCATGTGTAACAGATATCAACTGGGAACATGGTGCGCGGGATGGAGATATCATATTTGGCAACAGCCTTCTCCATGAAGGAGATTATATTACACTTGATGCAAACACCGGGAATCTCTACATCAGGGATATTCCCATCATGGAAGTATCTGTTGTGGACAGTGATTACAAGGAGATAAAGGATGAGATATTCTCAGTCATCGAGGAGCTTGTGGCGCCTGTTGAGAGTGAGTAATACATTTTTTTTAAAGTCCTTTACAAAAAATATGTTTATATCTAGACTGCAAAAAGTTGTACTGTTTTGTACATTTTTTTTACGTTACCTCTTACTGCTGGGGAATGATCTCAAATAATGAATTTTATTTTTATACTTAAACTACTTGGAACCGTCTGTTTTGGAACTCTTCTCGGGTTTGTTTCCTCCATACCTGTGGGGGCAGTGCAGCTGGAAGTTATCAAAAAGACCATAAATGGTCATACAAAGCCTGCCATCGCAACTGCTGCGGGGTCAGCTACTTCTGACCTAATGTATGGGATTCTGGCTCTTTTCGGATTCGGTCATTTCCTTCTTATGAAGGATTTTCAGATAGCAATCTATTCGCTGGGAATTGCAGTTCTCTCTTTCCTTGTATATAAATCTTTCAGAGAGAGGGAATACATGATGCACAGTGAGTGTCAGGTGGTGTATAAGAAGAGACTCTCCTTTCTGACCGGATTTACAATTTCAGTTTCAAATCCGGGAATGATTATATGGTGGTTTGTGGGGTTCAAACTTTTTCTCGACCTGAAGATGTTTGATGTTGTCACAATTCCGGTGAAACTGCTTTTTGTTTTTTCCGGTGCATTCGGACTGGGCCTTTATCTTACACTTGAGGCTCTGATTCTGCACAAATTTCAGAAATCATTTTCCGAGAGGTTCCTGTTCAGGGCAAACATGGTTCTCATGTCGATTCTTGCTGTTCTCATTCTCTACTTCATTTTTAAACTCTCAGGAATTATTCTGGGATTCAACACCGATCTCCTTCAAAACTAAACTTCTTAAATTTTTTTCATTCCTTTTTTGATTCTTTTATTATTTGAATTATTATTAATGCATCTTTCCATGTTCAGGAGGATCCATGTCTGAAAAAATTGTTATCATAGGCGGTTCCGCAGCCGGGCCTAAAGCTGCGGCAAGAGCAAGGAGAATGGATGAAAATTCGGAGATCGTCATGTTCCAGATGGGAAGTGATCTTTCCATGGCTTCATGCGGTTTTCCATACTACGTAGGGGGATTCTTTGACAACAGGAACATGCTTCTGTGTACACCTACGGGAGTTGTACGTGATCCGGATTTTTACTGGAATTCAAAGGGCATTGTCACAAAAACCAATACCGAGGTTACATCAATAAATCCTGATGTCAGGAATGTGGAATACAGAAATCTTGCGACCGGCGAGAGGGGAGTGGAGAGTTATGACAGGCTTATTATTGCCACAGGTGCAAAGGCAAAGATGCCGCCCGTACCCGGTGCCGGGCTTGATGGAATAACGAATCTTCAGACAATGCAGGATGCAGATTACCTTCGTAAAATCCGGGATGACGGGAATGTCAGGAAGGCGGTTGTAATCGGCGGCGGACTCATCGGTATTGAGACAATGGAAGCTCTTAATCTTGCCGGTATAGAAATCACCATCATTGAGCTCATGCCTCAGCTGCTGAGTTTTCTTGACTGGGAGATGGCAAGGCTGGTAGAGAATTATATAAAGGGCAAGGCAAATGTCATAACAAAGAGCGGCGTGGCCGAATTTATCGGCAGCGGCGGATCTTTGTGCGCAGTAAAACTCGATAACGGTACAGAGATACCCTGTGAACTGGCTGTTGTTGCAGTCGGTGTTTCTCCAAATGTCAGGCTTGCAAGGGAAGCAGGGATTGCAATAGGTAATCTTGGAGGAATTCTGGTTAATGAGCATATGGAGACATCAATACCCGGAATATATGCTGCTGGTGACTGCTGTGAAATACGGAATATGATTACAGGGGAGAATGTGCTGGCCCCCTATGGGGACCTGGCAAATCTTGAAGGCCGTGTTGCAGGAGAAAATGCGGTAAAGGGGAACATTGCGGTTTTCCCCGGTACAATTCAGACAGGTATATGCAAACTTTTTGATTACGGCATAGGCATGACCGGTCTGTCTGAATCAGCAGCTAGAAAATCAGGACTTGACTATATGACAGTTGTTAATGCAAGTCCTGACAAACCCGGGTATATGAACGGAAAGCTTCTTGTAACTAAGCTTGTAGTCCATGGTAAAACAGGGAAGATCCTCGGAGCACAGTGCCTGGGTCCGGGGGATGTCAGCAAACAGCTTGCTATCTGGGCTACAGCCATACGTGGAAACCTTGCCGTAGACGATTTGGTTAATAATGATCTTCCTTATGCTCCTCCATATTCACTTGCCATTGATCACAGTATAGCAACAGTGCATATTATGCAGAACAAGATGAAAGGTCTATTCAGAGGGATATCTTCTATTGAATTCAAGGACAAGCTGACGGCCAGAGATGAAATGTTTATACTTGACGTGAGGGGAGCTGATGAATTTGAACAGAGCAGGCTGGGGGCAGGAGAGGTCCTGATTCCGCTTGGTACCCTGCGTAATCGCCTGAAGGAACTTCCTGAAGATAAAAAAACAGAAATCGTAACCTACTGCAAAATTTCGCTGAGGGGGTATGAAGCTGCTGTGCTGCTTCAGTCCGTGGGATACGAAAATGTTAAGGTTCTTGAAGGAGGCCTCATGGCATGGCCCTTTGTGAAGGAGAAGTAGTATTCCCTGTAAAGACTTTGTCTTATAACTTTTTAAATTTCAGCAAGGAAGAAGGGATAATTTTATACGGCATAAAATTATCCCTTTGATAAAGCTTCATTGAATATCAGAATGTTTCAAATTCATCAGTGTCATTGAAGGGACTTGATTTAATCTCTTCACGTTTTGGTTTATTCTGTTTGTTCCCACTGCTGAATCTTGTACCGGGTTTGTATCCTGGTTTATGTGCCTGTATTTCAGTATTTACATAGTTTGTATTTATCTCAAATTTTTCCGCGCTTGATAAAAGGCTCTGGGCCATTGCAACCATTTCCTCGGAAGCCGCTGACGTTTCTTCCACAAGACTGGCGTTCTGCTGGGTCATTGTGTCAATCTCATTGAGAGCAACATTTATCTGATCGGCTCCACGCCTCTGCTCTTCAGAGGCGGCTGAAATTTCAGCAACAAATCCAGTTACATCATTAATCAGTGATTCTCCTGCCTTCTGTGCCATGGTATTGCCTCTTTCGACTTTTGACAGTGATTCGCGTATTAGCTCGCCAATTTCCCTTGAAGCGTTTCCTGAACGCTGTGCCAGGTTTCTTACCTCATTTGCAACCACTGCAAAACCACGTCCCTGCTCTCCGGCTCTGGCTGCCTCAACAGCGGCGTTAAGGGCAAGAAGATTTGTCTGAAAGGCTATTTCATCGATGACTGTAATGATCTGTTCAATTCTTTTGCTCGATTCAGTGATGTCATTTATTGCTCCGATTGCCTCTTTCATTACATCTCCGCCTTCTACAGCCATGGCATTTGTTTTCTGTGCAAGGGAGTCAGCCTCAATTGCATTTGATGCATTGTTGGCAATGGTGGAGGAGTTCTCCTCCATTGTGGCCGCAACTTCTTCAACTGATGATGCCTGTTCAGATGTCCTTTGTGACAGGTTTTCGTTGCCAATAGAGATTTCCTGTGCTGACTGGAACAGGCTTCCTGCATTTGATATTATTAGTGCAATCATCTCCTCCAGTTTATCCAGCGTTTCATTGAGGCTTGATATAAGTTCTCCGATTTCGTCTTTTTTACCGCTTTCAAAACGTTCATGGAGTTTTCCGTTTGCCAGATTTGACATGGCTGTTTTTAAAAGTTCTATTCTCTTTACAATATTTTTTTTGACTATGAGATATGTGAAGAAAATTCCAAATAGTATTATGATAACTGCAATAAGTGTAATTTTCATGAGGACGTTTTTCAGATGTGTCTGAA
Organism: Spirochaetota bacterium; assembly: GCA_003246895.1. GTDB lineage: Bacteria > Spirochaetota > UBA4802 > UBA4802 > UBA5550 > SZUA-423. Next base: position 50,001 of record QKCL01000003.1, read on the forward strand.
CCTCCTCACTTTCCTGTATGTCCGGTACACCCACATAGAGAATTCCTGTTATTTCCCCCTTGCCGTTGAAAATCGGGTCATATGCGGTAATGTATGGTTTTTTCAGGATGATGGCCTTTCCTACAAATGTTTTTCCCGATATTACAGTACTGTATGCGGCACTGCTCTTCCCAAGCATTGTTCCCACCGCTCTTGAGCCGTCTTCTTTTTTGATGTTTGTAATTACTCTGACAAAGTCATCTCCCTTTTTGGCAAAGATGGTAGCAGTGTCACCCAGGTCTTTGAGTATTGTGTCGACCATGTCGTATCGACCGTTAATGAGATTGCCCTTTGAATCCCTGTAACTGTTATTTTCAGGGTCAAATGCCAGGGTGCCGAAGTGTGTAGTTATGTATGAGTATGCGGATTTAACATCTCCGTTAAGTTTTTTTTCAGCTGAAAGTTTCAGGAGTTTAATGCTGATGTCATTGGTATTTATTGTTGAAAATACAGTAATTGTGACAGTTGAGATCAGTATCATTACTACTGTGAAGAGAATCATTGTTGTTGAAATTTTCAGGTTTTTCATAGATTCATGCCTCAGGTGTTTTTAGTTGAAACTGTTTATAGTAAAATATACTTTAATTTGTGCATATTTTTATAATATAAATTTATTTTAATTTAAAGGTTTTTTTTGAGTTAGACAAGTTTATTTGTGATTTTATTCAGCAGATTCAGGTGGGTTATATTCTGTTATATTCCAAATCCCACGGAAAATGAAAGCTGGTTGAGTCCGGTTTTCATGTTCCGTGCATAGTTGAAGCCTATGGCAGGTATAGCAACCCTTTTCAGGTACAGCCTTAATCCGGCTCCGGGCCCATAATATGCCATGTTTTCATCGGCAGCATTCTTAAACGTGCCCTGTTCCCAGAACGCCAGAACAGTTGCAAAACCCCATGAAAATTTTGTGACAGGAATTTCATATGAGGTCTTTGATCCCAGGTACCAGTCCGAGGCAATTATATCTCCTGGCAGTGTCTGAAAGCCTTCACGGGATCCTATCCTGTCCTGGAATATTACAGGCTGATCTCCTGCCGCACCGCTTATAAAAAAACGGAGCTTGTTGCTTTTTAGAATTTTATGAGAGTATTCCGCCGTGATTTTTGATGTCGTATAGTGTTTGTCCGTCTCCGAATCGGGGTCTTCGAGAGTAAAATTTTCTGAGATATCCACTTTTCCTCTTATGCCGAAGTTAAGGAATTCATTGTATCTCATTCGGTTTATGACGATCTGGCATCCTGAAAATATTTTTTCACCGGAGCCGGGTTCATTGAGGTTTTCTTTGTATTCACCGTCAATTTCTGAACTTCTGTAGCCGTTTATTATACGGAGATTAACATATCTGCTGATGTAATAACCAAAGCCCATGCTTAGGTTTATGCTTTCAGATCTGTATTTCTGGAATAGTCTTTCTTCCTGGTCTCCTGTTTCAATTTCACTGTTTGCATAACTCGAGAAGATGTTGTAGTTAAAATTGCTGCCCAGGAACGAGTCGTCAGTATATCCCCCCATGAAAGACTTTGAAAGTGTTGAGTACATTCCGCCTATGAAGATCCTTTTGTTGAGTCCAAGGAAATTGTTTTCCATGACAAAGAGTCCGTATGTTGTGGAATGGCCGTTGTCTATATACATGGGTATTGGGATGAGTGTGACCTTCTCCTTAACATGAACACCAATTATTACCTCATTGTTTTCATCTTTCATGTATGTGATGTTTATGTAACTGAAAATACCCCTGCCATTGAGCCTGTTAACCGCATCGTATGGAGAAAAATCCGTTAAAAACTTTCCTTCTATGTTTCCCACAGCCCTTAATATGAGCGATTCCCTTGTCTTGATATTGCCTGTTACTATTACAGAACTTATTACAAGATTACCGTTATCTGAAATAAAATCCGATTTCTGCTTGTCAAGATATTCCTTTTCATAAAGCAGTGAGGATTTGTCCGGCAGTTCCGGCTGTGAGAATGTGTACTGTATACTGCAGACAGCGATTATAGCAGACAGTGTCATGACGGTTAATGTTTTTCTGATTGCCGAGATCATTTTCGCACTCACTATACCAGTGTCCCTTTGAGTACATAGTTTTTTTCATCAAGGATGGTGTTGACCGCATGGAAACTGTTTTTTTCAAGTTCTGATCCTATTTCAACTGGGATGTAGTATTCGTTGTGGCCCGTTGTAAAATCTTTGCCTGTTTTCTCTGTCAGGACAGTGGATTTTCTGTTATTGAATCTGGAGTAATAGTTGAGCTTCTGTTCATGGCAGAGGTCTGTAATTATTTTACTCCGTTCGGTTTTGACTATTTCAGGTATCTGGCTCTCCATGACGGCTGCTTTTGTGCCCGGTCTGGGGGAGAATCTGAAAGTGTGTATGTGTGAGTACCCGACGTTTTTTATCAGATTTAAGGTATCCCTGAATTCAGAATCGCTTTCACCGGGAAAACCTGCGATTACATCTGTAGTGAAGTTGAAATCCATGTCTATTGATTTGAGTTTGTCAGCGACCTGGAGATACTTTTCGCCCGTATAGGGCCTGTTCATCCTTTCAAGCACACTGTTGCTCCCGCTCTGGAGAGACAGGTGCAGGTGCCTGACCATTTTTTCATGTGCAAAGAGCTCAAGGAGACTGTTCTCTGTACAGTCCGGATCAAGTGAAGTCAGGTGAAGTCTGTATTTCCCCTTAATTTTCAGCAGCCTCTCAAGAAGTCCCGGGAGCCCCTCTCCTTCATGCCTGTATTTTCCGATGTTGACTCCGGTTAGTATAATCTCCTTGTAGCCATGTTCCAGGAGGGTTTGAAATTCAGTCAGTACCTGGTCCATGGGCTTGCTCACGGGAGTTCCCCTGTGGAAGGGAATGATGCAGTAGGAGCAGAAGTTGTCGCACCCGTCCTGGATTTTCAGGTTCACCCTGCTCGTTGAGCTCATGAGGGGGGGAGTGAATCTGAATCTTGCCGCAGTGTCTGTCTCCAGTTCCTCTGCTGAAATATTCTCATCAATTATATCCGGAATCAGATATTTGTGGTCATTTGAAATATATGTTATGTTCCGGTCTGTTTTAATCTCATCGCCGGAACAGCCTGTCACAATTATTCTTCGGGGGGTGTTCTCTCCGGTAAATCCCATGGCCTGATATATTATCTGCCTGGTTTTTCTTTCGCTTTTCTGTGTTACGGCGCATGAGTTTATGATAAATATATCGGCGTCATTTGAAAACGTTATTTCATGGCCTCTCATTTGAAGAAGAGTTGAAACTGATTCAATTTCCGACTGGTTTAGTCTGCATCCAAGCGAGGTTATTTTTATTTTCATACTAATTCTTTGCAAATCCTGAAATACTGTCAGAGTTTATGATGGCGTCCTGTCTGTCAATACAAGTTTGACGGTAATAATGTATGATTTGCCATATATTGTCTATTTATTTTTTAGGCATCATATATATAAATATGAATATATAATTATTTAAAATAATTAAAATATTTATTGTCG
>QKCL01000016.1 GCA_003246895.1 Spirochaetota bacterium
TTTAAAGGTAATGCTATTCATGAATGTAAATTTTTCCCGATTTTTCAAAACAAAACTTCTCCTTACTAAAACAAAAAAATGTCGCATTGATTTATTATATATATAATATAGTGAATAATAAAAAAAATAATTGAAAATAAATCAAACACTGTTAATATTCGTTCTTAATTAGATTATACATTAAAATTTGCCTTATCCAAAAAATCAAGTACCTATTTTTTTTAGGAGTAAAATTTGAAACCTGTTCAGCTTAAAAGCAATGCATTCTGGGTCGGGGCCATTGACTGGGATCTGAGAAACTTTCACGGTTATCTTACCCAGAGAGGAACCACATATAATTCCTATCTGCTTATAGATGATAAAGTTACGCTCATAGATACCGTTAAAAGCAACTATTATGATGATATGATGTCACGGATTTCTGCCATTATTTCACCGGAAGAGATTGATTATGTAATCTGCAACCATGTTGAAATGGATCATTCAGGAGCTTTACCAAGGCTTATGGAACATATCCCCAATGCAGAAATCATAACCTCCCGAAACGGACAAAAAGGACTTATGGAGCATTACAATGCTGACTGGAAGATCAGAACAATAAATGGAACTGAAAAAATTTCCACAGGAAATATGACACTTAATTTTATTCCCACTCCAATGGTTCACTGGCCGGACAACATGGTTGTATATATGGAGGAGGAAAAAATTCTTTTTTCCAATGATGCTTTTGGGCAGCATATCGCTACTTCTGAAAGATTCGATGATGAATATCATCTCGATATAATGACCGAAGAGGCAAGAAAATATTTTGCAAACATTGTTCTTCCCTATTCGGAACAGGTAAAGAATACACTCGAGATGCTTGATAATATTGATATTGAAATAATTGCCCCAAGTCACGGGATTATCTGGAGAAGCAATGTTCCGCACATAATTGATAATTACAGACAATGGTCAGGGAACCTGACGAGAAAAAAAACACTTGTAATCTATGATACAATGTGGAAATCTACTGAGATCATGGCAAAAGAAATAGCATCTGTCTTTCTGACCCGCGGGTATGAGGTCAGGCTCCTTAACCTTCAGACCAATCACATTTCGGATATAATGACAGAACTTATTGAAGCGGAATACATATGTATCGGCTCACCAACCCTCAATAACAATATGCTTCCAACGGTGTCTGCCTTTTTAACCTACATGAAGGGGCTGGCCCCCAGAAACAGAAAGGGGCTTGCTTTTGGATCCTATGGATGGGGAGGACAGGGAGTGGATCATGTTCATGATAATCTTACGTCCTGCGGCTATGAAATGCTGACCCCATTTAAGGTTAAATACATCCCTTCAAGGGATGAAATTAATGATATGAAAAAGAAGCTCATTGCAGCTCTTGAATAAAAAAAATCACGGAGGAGAAATCTAATGAAAAAATATGTGTGCAGCGTTTGCGGCTATGTATACGACCCCGAGGCTGGTATCCCTGAAAGCGGTATTGAACCAGGTACTGCGTTTGAGGACCTGCCAGATGATTTTGTATGCCCTCTCTGCGGCGTTGGCAAAGATGAGTTTGATCCGGAATAATCCGGATCAAACCATTCTACCAGGGAAAATGGATTAGGAGGTCTACATGGATGCAGTATTTCTTTCAAGAATACAGTTTGGTTTAGCAGCAGGATTTCACTTTATTTTTCCCCCTCTCACTCTTGGACTCACTGTAATTATTTTATACATTGAAACAATTTATTACAGAAAAAGGCTTAACCTATACAGAGACATAAATAAGTTTCTGGTAAAAATTCTCGCCCTTGTCTTTTCTGTGGGCGTTGCCACAGGTATTGTCCTTGAATTCTCATTCGGTACAAACTGGTCCAACTACTCAAGAATAGTTGGAGATATTTTCGGTGCACCCCTTGCAGCAGAAGGTGTATTTGCATTTTTTCTCGAATCTGTTTTCATAGGTGTTCTTCTTTACGGAAGGGACAGGGTTTCCCCTGGTACATACTGGCTTTCTGCGCTTCTGGTATGTTTCGGGTCCCACCTTTCAGGGTTATGGATAATAATTGCCAACTCCTGGATGCAGACACCTGCCGGATTTCAGATTGTTGAAGGGAGGGCTGTATTAATCGATTTCATTGAGGCTGCCATAAATCATTCTACACTTGAAAGATACATTCACACTGTTATTGCCTCATGGCTGACCGGTTCCATGTTTACAGCCGGAATAAGTTCGTGGTATATACTTAAAAACAGGGAGACACAATTCGCAAAGCCAATCTTAAAAATATCTCTGATACTTTTTATTGCCACATCATTTCTGCAGTTCGGAACCGGGCATATGCACGCTGTTCAGGTAGGCAGAACACAGCCTGTTAAAATGGCGGCCTTTGAAGGACTATGGGAATCAAAAAACGGGGCTCCTCTTTCGGTATTCGGAATTCCGAGCCAAAAAGATGGAAAGACCTATTTTGAATTCGGAATTCCTAAACTTCTTAGCATAATGCTGACCGGTGATCCAAATTCAAAAGTAAAAGGACTCAATGAGTTTCCAAAGGATACTCATCCCCCGGTTTTTATTACATTCACAACATATCACATCATGATTGCGCTTGGATCGCTTTTTGCCTTCATTTCATTCATTGGAATTTACCTTATCAGGAAGCGAAGACTTTTTGAAACAAAATGGTTTATTAAACTTTTACTTATAACTTCACCTCTCCCTCTTGTTGCAAATGAAGTTGGATGGATGGCAGCGGAGATAGGCAGACAGCCATGGGCTGTATACAACGTTCTGAAAACAGCAAACGCCGCTTCTGTAGTTGTTCCTGCCTGGCAGATTCTTGCCACAATAATAATGTTCACACTTCTCTATTCAGTTCTCCTGCTGTTCTTTATCAGATTTCTCATCATGATGATAAATAAAGGGCCCAAGGAACTGATTAAAAACAGCGGGTACTAGAATGGAGGTTAAAACATGGAAACAGTAACAGTTCTTCAGATCATCTGGTTTTTTCTAATAGGAATACTTTTTATAGGTTATTCTGTGCTTGACGGGTTTGATCTTGGGATAGGATCTGCCTTTCCAATCCTGACCGGTTCTGACGAAAACAAACAGCTACAGCTGATTCATTCAATAGGCCCTGTATGGGACGGGAATGAAGTATGGCTCATAACTGCAGGCGGGGCACTTTTTGCAGCATTCCCCCATGCTTATGCAACTGTCTTCAGCGGATTCTACCTTGCATTAATGATTGTTCTTCTCGGCCTGATACTCAGGGCAGTTTCTATTGAATTTTTTATTCTCGATCAGGCAAACAGAAGGCTGTGGTCCAAAACTTTTTTTATTGGCAGCATCATACCATCAATACTTTTTGGTGTTGCTCTTGGGAATGTCATACAGGGAGTTCCTCTTGATAGCACAATGGAATTCAGGGGTACTTTTTTCACGCTTTTAAGACCATTTCCGCTTGCATGCGGTCTTCTCGGATTCTCTGCAATACTTCTTCAGGGCCTGACATTTGCATCAGTTAAAACAGCAGGAGAAGTACGAGAGAATGCTCAAAGATATATAACAAAAGTTATTTATGCTTGCGGAATTCTTTTCATATTCACCATGATCCTCTCCTTTATTTTCGTCGAAAACAGTTACAGAAACATCGGTGCCTGGATTGCGGCACTTTTCTATGCAGCCTTTTTAACTTTCACACTCAGATCTTTCAAAAAGCAAAATGACATGATGACATTTATTTTTTCATCGATGGCATTTATTTCGATGTGGGGAATTGCCGGTTTTCTTCAGTTCCCTGCTCTAGTCAGATCTTCCATAAAAAATATTCATGACATTACGATTTTTAATGCATCTTCAAGCCAGTTGACACTGTCTGTTATGCTTGGAATAGCGCTCTTGGGGATGCCGCTTGTGATTGTCTACTCCATCTGGGTATACAAAATTTTTAAAAATAAAATAGCAATTTAATTCAGGAGGACAACTATGAACAAACAATTTCAAATTTTCAAATGCAATGTATGCGGTAACATAATAGAAGTACTGCATCAGGGCTCATCTTCACTGACATGCTGCGGTGAACAGATGGAAGTTCTGGAAGAGAAAACTGCTGATTCAAGTACAGAAAAGCATGTTCCCGTTATCGAAAAAACATCTGACGGTTACAAGATAACTGTTGGAAGTACTCTTCATCCAATGGAGGAGAAGCATTATATTGAGTGGATTGAAATTCTGGCTGACGGCATTTCCTACACAAAATTCCTGAAACCTGGAGATGCACCAGTAGCAGAATTCAAGACCGATGCAGTAAAAATTACTGCTCGTGAGTACTGTAATGTTCACTCTTTGTGGAAAAACGAAGCCTAAAAAAAACAGGGCATCAATTTGATGCCCTGTTTTAATGATAAATATTTTGTTCAGAGGTTTTTATGAAACACTACGATCTAATTGTCATCGGTGGGGATGGAGCCGGCATGGGTGCCGCGTCCCAGGCCAGAAGAATCAATCCGGATATGTCAATTGCTGTTTACGAAAAGGGAAATTTTGTTTCATATGCGGGATGCGGAATTCCATACTATATCTCTGACATTGTCCATGAATTCTCTTCACTGCTTGCGATTGACAGGGAAAAATTTTCAAGAACCAGAAATATTGATGTCAATATTAATAGTGAAGTTACTTCTGTTGACTTCGGACGAAAAATTATTTCCGTTACCCATAATACAATCTCAGAGGAGATTATCTACGATAAACTCATAATAGCAACGGGTGCTCACCCCTTTATCCCGCCAATTGATGGAATAGACAGCAGAAATATTTTTCTACTGAGAAACCTGCAGCATGGCATTGATCTTAAAAATAAAATTGTTAATGGTTCAGCAAAATCCGTCATCCTCATAGGTGGTGGATTTATAAATCTGGAACTTGCCGAGGCATTCAGAACAAAGGGACTGGATGTGACTCTTATAGAAAAACTTGAATCAGTCGCTCCTATGTCATCACCGGAAATACAGCAGGAGATACAGGAAGAGCTGAAAAAGAACGGTATAAATCTGTTTCAAAATACTGATATTCTAGGATTTTCAGATGAAAACAATTGTATCTCAGTAGCAACAGACAAAGGGGAGTTTAAAGCAGACTTTGCGGTTCTCTCTACAGGAGTAAGACCCTCCACAGAATTTCTCAGGAATTCAGAATTAAAAATGTCATACAACGGTGCAATCATCGTAAATGAAAAATCAGAAACAAATATACAGGATGTTTATGCAGCTGGTGACTGTGCTACTGTCAAAAACCTTTTAACTGGTAAAGATGAATATATTCCCATGGCAACAACAGCAAACAAGCAGGGCCGTGTTGCCGGGCTGCAGAGTGCCGGTGTAAGAAATGAATCCTTTCCAGGATCAATCGGGTCACAGGTTTTTAAAGTATTTGATCTTGAAGTTGCCAAAACCGGATTCAACCTTAAGGATGCTGAAAAGAATGGATTATCTGCAGTAGAAAAAGTTACAAGATGGCATTCCAGAGCCGGATACTACCCTGAATCTGCGGAGATTACCGTAAAACTGACTGTTTTAAAAGATAGTGGTGCTGTAATTGGAGGAGAAATTTGCGGAAGGGACTATGCCGGCATAAGAATAAATACAGTAGCAGCAGCAGTGACTGCAGGAATGAATATTAAAGATCTTGCATATCTTGATGCAGCCTATGCCCCACCCTTTTCTCCCGTATGGGATCCCATACTTGCCGCTGCACAGAATTTTATGAAAAGAGAGCCCGGACAGCAATAATTTCTATGAATTTGTAATGATCCTTGCCGGGGCTTTTGCCTGCACAACCTTCGAATCCGGCGGAATATCATCAGTTATCCAGACATTTCCGCCGATTTCAGATCCTTTGCCTACGGTGATCCGTCCCAGGACTGTTGCTCCTGCATAGATTGTCACATCGTCTTCAACAATCGGGTGCCTGGGGATGTCCTTTATCGGGTTGCCATGATCATCAAGAGGAAAACTCTTTGCACCAAGCGTAACCCCCTGATATATGGTGACATTTCTGCCTATAACACATGTCTCCCCTATAACTGTGCCGGTACCATGATCGATAAAGAAAAATTCTCCTATCTGTGCACCAGGATGTATATCAATACCCGTTTTGGAATGTGCCATTTCTGATATTATTCTCGGAATAAGCGGTACTTCAAGTTTATACAGTTCATGGGCAACCCTGTGATAAGTCAGGGCCATGAGACTGGGATAGCTGAATATTGTCTCTGAAATACTCTGAGCTGCCGGATCACCCATATATGCCGCCTTCGCGTCAAGAGCCAGAAGGCGTCTTACTTCAACAAGCGTCTCCATGAAACATGTGGTAAGATTTTTTGCCCTTGCCTCACATTCGCTGCAGGCGCTGCTGTCATCATCAGGGCAGAAAAAACAGAATCCCCTTCTGATTTGCTCAGAAAGTATCATATATATCTTGTCAAGTTTTGCACCTGTATAATATTCCACAGTTCCGGTATGTATCTCAGAATTGCTGAAATAACCTGGAAAGATTACATTTCTTATATGTTCCATAGCAGTTTCAAGCTCAACAACGGAAATCATTGGAACGTCATGTTTGGTTATATGAAAAACATCTCTGTATGTTTCCTGATCTGACAGATCCTTGACAATCTGATAAAATTTATCCCTGTAAAAACTGTCTATTGTACTGCACTTAATATTCTTCATTTTGATACTCTCCAAAAATTAAAGAGTGATTTTCAAATTCACTTAGTATTATAATAATTAAAAAAATAAAAATCATCAGTGATTTTTTTGTTAATTTTCAGCTAAATCTTGATATTATCTCTTCTGTCAATGCCATGTAATCCTCTGCCCCGTTGCTGTCAGGCTTATACTCAAAAATAGTTTTTCCCCAGCTGGGTGCCTCCTGGAGTGAAACATTTTCGCGTATCAGGGTATTAAAAAGTTTTCCAGGCAGTCTTTTTTCAGTCTCTTCCACAACTTCACGGTTTATGCTTTTATTGGAACTGTACATGGTTGCAATAATTCCCGATATCTCTATGTTTCTATTGATACGCTTCTTTACCATTTGTACAGCTTCAAAAAGATTGTACATTCCATGGAAAGGAAGAAACTGAACCTGCAGAGGTACAATAATATAATCACTTATTGCAAGGGCATTAAGAGTCAGAACTCCGAGTGAAGGCGGACAGTCTATTAGAACATAATCATACCCATCAAGATCCTCAAGAGCCTCTTTCAGCAAAAATTCCTTAGCAGGCAGCGGTATAAACTCAATGCCCTTCAGATCAGGGCTTGACGGGAGAAGTTCAATTCCTTTTGTCCTGATTATAATATCTTTATAACTCTTCTCCCCCTTAAGAACTTCAAAAACTGAATCTTTTACCTTGTTTGGATTTACACCGAGATGATAGGTAGACTGTGCCTGATGATCCATATCAATAACCAGAACCTTCTTTTTCAGAATATTCATGGCAGCTGCAACATTTACAGTAGTGGTTGTCTTTCCGACACCACCTTTATTATTTGATATTGATATGATCTTCATGTTATCCTCGATTACTGGTATATAATACTGTTCGGTACCTAATGAACCATTATCAAGGTATTTATGTCAATAATATTCTTCCATGAAATTTCTGATGCTTACTCAACGAAAATACAGCTATTAAAAAAACAGCATCCTAAATAATATCTAATTTTCTTTTCATATGAGCAGAAAAATAATTACACAAATTCAGAGAGGGAGTATATTTTAAATATAAGATTATTATATTCAGCTTTCAAAAATTGAACGTATCCTTTCATCAAGGTCACTGATTGAAAAAGGTTTTTTCATAAAATCGAAACTGCCTTCCATAACCCCCTTTTCCCTGATTGCATCCTCGCTGTATCCCGAGATATAAAGAACCCTTATTTCAGGATAATATCTAAGCAGATCATTGCAGATTGAAACACCATTTTTATTTCCGGGAAGGATGATATCCGAAATTATCAAATCTATTTCACTACCTTTATCTTTCATCAATTTTTTTATTTCAGTTTCCGAACCTGTAATATACACAGTGTATCCTATGCCGGAAAGCATATCATTAAGCAGGTTAGCCATAATCTCGTCATCTTCAATTACTGCGATTGTTTCCTTTCCTCCAAGTACTGTTTTTTTCTCCTCTATAATCCTTGCCTGGATCTCAGAGTTACCAATTACAGGGAAATAGATTCTGAAAACAGTACCCTCTCCGGGTGTACTATCAACATCTACAAATCCGCCGCTCTGGGTTACGATGCCATGCACCGTGGAAAGCCCCAGTCCGGTACCAGCCCCAACCTCTTTTGTTGTATAAAACGGCTCAAACATATGCCGCATGGTCTTTTCATCCATCCCCTTGCCCGTATCTTTTATTTCGATGACAACATAATCTCCCTTTTCTATATTATACAAAGTGGTGATTTTTTTTCTTCCTATTGACTCCTGCCTTGTAGAAATGGTAAGAATTCCACCTTCAGGCATGGCATCCCTGGCATTGACAACAAGGTTCATCAGAACCTGTTCAAGCTGGCCCTTATCAATGAGTATCTCCATGATGCCCTGCTGAAGATTGTTCTTCATGACAATTTTTTCTCCGATAATACGCCCAATCATATTGCTGAAATTATCAATGACCTCATTAACATCAATCAAATCGACTTTTAGAATCTGTTTTCTGCTGAATGCAAGAAGCTGCTTAACAAGATCGACGGCCTTGCGTGAAGCATTCATTATCTGTTTTATACTGTTAGTGCATTCATCAGGTTGCAGGCCCGCAAAATTAAGAATTTCAGCCTCAGCAATTATTACTGATAATATATTGTTGAAATCATGGGCTACCCCGCTTGTAAACTTACCAAGAGCTTCCATTTTTTGAGATTGATGATAAAGTGCTTCAAGCTGAAACCTCTCATCCTCAATTTTTATTCTCCCCAGTGCTCCCGCGATCTGGTCGCATACACTTCTTGCAAATGAACAGTGGAAATCCTGTGCTTCAGACTGATTCGGATAACACAGTATTATCCACCCGAAAAATTCATTTGCTGATCCAATGGGAACAACAAGATAATATCGGATTCCGGGTATTGCTTTTAAATATCCATCTGGGAACTGTTCGTTGAAAAAATATTCGGGAGTTTTTATGGAAGAAAAGAAATCAAAGCATCTGTCTGAAATACCGCATCTTGCGCCATCCATTAATGTATTTATCTTTTCCGATAAATATGCATCACAGATATACTGTTCGGCCAGTTTAATTTCATCCTTGTAACTGTTATACAGTAAAGCAGCAACTACAGGTAAACCATACAAAGTGCCAAGTTCATTACATGCGGATTTTAGTATGGCCTCAGCCTTCGTCAATTTTAGACTTTTGGCAATTATGCTATTGAGAAGAGCCAGCTCCTCCATATGCATTGTATTATCACGTTCAATTTTTTTATTCTCAGTCACATCTATTAAAAATCCCTGGTAATACTTTTTATTCTCTTCCGGATCTGAAATAGTTCTTGCAGAGATATTTACCCAGATGACTGAACCGTCTTTTTTATAATAGGAAACAATAAAGTTTGAAACCTCTCCATTTTCATCTATCTGTTTTCTGAAGCGTTCGAAGTCTTCCCGGTTAACATAAACCTGATCCCTGAGGCTGTCAATACTGCTTAAAAGATCCTGAGAGGATTCATACCCAAGAATTCTGGCAAGAGATGGGCTTACACTGAGGAACTCTCCGCATTCAGATTCGGGATTGCTGATAAATATACCTTCAACTGAATTTTCATAAATCTCCCGGTATTTTCTTTCGCTTTCAAGCAGACTGTCATGGGCCAGCTGCAGCTCCCTTGCCTTCTCTTTTACCTTGAACTCCAGCTCCTGATTAAGCTTGTTCAGCCTGTTTGTAACATATTTCCTCTTGTCCATCTCCTCCTTTAAGCGGAGAGCAACTTTAATCCTGGCTTTAACTATGGGGATATGAAACGGCTTGCTGATGTAATCTACCGCACCCATGTCCAGACTTTTAATTTCGTCTATTTCCTGTGTACTTGAAGTAAGAATGATTATTGGAATGTGCCACGTTTTAGGATCATTAAGCCTTTTGCATACTTCATAGCCGTTCATTTCAGGCATCATCAGATCAAGGAGAATAAGATCAAGATCCTGGTTTGAGAATGCTATCTCCAGTGCCTTCTTCCCGCTGGTAGCAAAGAAAAGGTCATAATCTTTTTCAAGGTTTTCAATGAGTATATGTATATTATCAGGTTTATCATCTACTATGAGAATTTTTTTGCATTTGCTGCTGGTTTTACAGTCATCAATTATTGTGCGGTAGGAGCTTTCAAAAAGTTTAAGATCATCCTGAACCTCTTCAAGTTCAAATATCTTTGACTTGATCTCGTTTTCGAGAGAGATACTCGAACCCACGACTTTCTCCTCAATAATTTTTCTACGCAGTATCTCCTTCCTTATCTTTATGATATTCTTTATTCTGGCCTTGAGGACATATTCATTTACGTCTTTTCTGATAAAATCATCAACGCCGGACTCAAGCACAGAAATTTCATCATCATCGTGAGGACTGTCTGTTAGCATTATGACAGGAATATGCGGATGGGCCTGCCGGTCATTGAGTATATTTATTAATTTAATATATGAACCGTCCCGGAGCTGTTTCTCCAGCAGTATAACATCAGGCTCAAAATCATCGATAATATTTATAGATTCTGCAATTGTTTCAGAATTTATAAACTGAAAATTAGTCTTGAAAAATTCCATCAAACCGGTAATTTTTTCCGGTTCACTGTCTATCAGAAGAATTTTATTACGATTGCCCATTTACCCCTGTCTCTTCACTTCTAAATCATTCTTTATTCTGCTGACAACACCTAAAGCCTTTTCCGTATCTAAATTATATATATATTCTTCCATTTTTTCAACTTCCTCCTGAAAAAGTACGGCATTCACAGATTTTTTGAAGGAGATGAAACTTTTTACCACCCTTGAATCATTCGATTTCAAATAAACTTCAAGTTCTGATAGATGTTCAAGCATTCTTCCGTAATCGAGTTCCTTAAATTCACTTTTGGTATCCGGAATTTCTTCTTTTCTTGAAAATTGGAATCTGTTTATTTCGGCGACTGTATTTTCAATTACCTCTCCCAGGCCTCTATAATCATCATCATTCAGATTATCACGGTTATTCAACAATTTGCTTTCAAAGGAGGTGACAGTATTGAATAATTTTTCAGCACCAATGTTGCCTGAAGCTCCCTTGAGACTATGTACCTCAAGAGCCATTTTATCGTATGCTACGTTATTTTTCAGGTTTAGAAGGTTCTCATAAAAACTTCCGTTCTGTGAAATAAATTTTTCAAGTATAGAATAATATAAAGAACTGTTACCATTAAAAAGTATTAATGCCTTTTCCGAATTCAGCAGGAGATTGCCGTTTACCTTTCTTTGTACTGACTGTTCTGCCACAACGTCATTGCCTTCATTATCGATGTTTATGTACCTTGCCAGTTTTGAAATCAGTTCATTTTCATCAATGGGCTTTGAAACATAATCATTCATGCCGCTTTCAAGACATTTTCTTTTATCCTCATCAAGGGCATTGGCTGTCATTGCAATAACTTTCAGATGATTCATTGTTCTGTCATTTCTGATGATTCTGGTTGCCTCATAACCGTCCATTACGGGCATCTGGATATCCATGAGCACAGCCTTGTAATAACTTTCGTCTTCACTTAGAGCTTCCCTGATTTTTTTAATCGCATCTTCACCGTTAAATGCAACTTCCACCTGAAAACCGTAGGATTCCAGAATTATTACGGCAACATCACGGTTTATCTCATTGTCTTCAACAAGAAGAATACGTGACCTGCCATAATCATAGAATTTTTTATTTCTGGATGTATTGTCATCCCTGACAATAATTTCTTTTTTTGATTTTTCTCTTCCAAAAATTCTGTGAATTGAATTTGCAACCTCAAAAGAATTAAGCGGTTTATAAATTATTCCATGAACAGCATTGTCCTTGATTAACTCATCCCGGAATTTTTCGCTTCCGTCATATATGGTTGTAATAACGAAGAATGCACTGTCATTATTCCCGGAAGGATACTCAGACCGAATCCTGTTAATTAACTCAAAACCGTTTATGCCCGGCATATTCCAGTCGGCAATGACAAGGTCAAATGCAATACCACTGCCCACGGTTTCAGTGGCATAATCTGATAATGCAGAAATTGGGTCTGTTTCCGTTATAACGGTAAATCCCATGCTCTCAAGGATCTCCCTGAATATTTCACATGAAATACTGCTGTCATCTATTACAAGAACTCTTTTTCCGCTGAATTCATCGGCACGAAATATAACATAATCCCTGTTCCAGTCACTTATCTGAAACCTCGCATGAAATGTAAATTCAGATCCCTCTCCAACCCTGCTTTTCAGTTCTATTTCTCCGCCCATGAGATTCACAAAACTTCTTGTAATTGAAAGACCAAGTCCGGTACCTTCATGCCTTCTCGACATGGAATTATCCAACTGAGTGAAAGGTTCAAACAATTCATCCTGCTTATCTTCAGCAATACCGACACCGCTGTCTTTCACCGAAAATCCGAGCCATACTTCATCATTCTGCTGTTCCAGTTCTTTTTTTAAAAATACCTTAACAATAATAAAACCCTGTTCCGTAAATTTAACGGCGTTACCGATAAGGTTTATCAATATCTGCCCGAGCTTTGTAGAGTCGCCTTTCAGGTTAATCGGAACATCACTATCAATGATATAAAAGAATTCGATCTCCCCGTCAATGGCCTTTAACCTGAACATACTGATTATGCGGTCCATAAGATCTCTGAGACTGAACTGATGAATCATCAGCTCAGTCTTGCCTGATTCAACCCTTGAGAAATCGAGGATATCATTGATTATCTCAAGCAGGTGCATTGAAGAGCTCACAACTTTAGTAAGCTGATTTCTCTGTTCTTCAAGCAGCTGCCCCTTTAAAACAATATTTGTTAAACCTATTATTGCATTCATGGGGGTTCTTATTTCATGGCTCATTCTTGCAAGAAACTGGCTCTTTGCCTTTGTGGCATCTTCAGCAAGTTCCTTTGCATCTGCAAGTTCCCTTGTCCTGATTTCGACCCTTTTTTCAAGATCACGGTTCAGGCTTTCCAGACTGTCCATCATCTCATGTATTGATTTACTCAGAAACTCAATTTCGTAGGCACCTGTATACTCAGGCTTCTTCCCGTCTCTAAGATCAAAAATTATATTCTTGATTGGCAGACTCACCGCAAGATAGATAAGATAAATTATTACAGCCATTGCCAGAAGGAGAAGGGCCGCAATTATCAGGTAAACATTCTGAAGTTCATCTTTAATCCTGTCATATGACCCCGCAGGTTTTAATATATAAATACTCCAGTTCCACGGATCAAAGGAAACATATGAAAAGTAATACATCTTCTCATTAATAATTATACTGTTAAGCTGCTCGGGCATATATGCCGAGTAGAGCTCATCGGAAGTAACAGGCAGTTCTGTGGTAAGCAGAAGATCCTTATTCATGTCAGTAAGCATTCCGTCGGCATAGTAATGGCGCAGGAGATCTTCGATTTCAAGCATGGCACGATTTTGAATAATTTTTGTATTTATTTCATCACCGGACTTACCGGATTTAATCATCGTGTCAAGTGAGGAGTTGCATATATTCTGCACCTCCCTGGATAACCATGTCATGTCCTCTTCAATTGACATGGAAATAAAATCATAGACCAGACCATTTACATAATAATTCATGGCCAGCCCAAGCACTACCCAGGTAATAACGATGGGGAATATTATTCGAAAGGCAAGGTATCTTGTAAACCTGAACAATTTCCCGGTCATTTCAGCCTCGGTTTTGCCGTACTAAGTTCTTTTGGCCATACCACATGTTTTTTCCCGTCTATCCACTGTATAATCAGATGGAAATATCTTATCTGCATTCCGGTTCTGTCTACCCCGAAACGCCCCAGAAGTGTCATTCTGTCCATGGAAGAAAGTATCTTTCGTATTCGGTCACGGTTTGTATTCCCCGCCTTGCGTATGGCTACTGTAAGAATATCTCCTGCTGTATATGCTGTTGCGGCATGATAGGATGGCTCCGTTCCGTATTTCCCCTTAAAGCTGTAGTAAAAATCCTTCGATCCGGGGAATGGAAGTTTGTCATGGTAAGTCCACTGCGTTGAGGAAAATGTATTCTCCGACAAAACCCCAAGTGTTGTTTTATATTTATTAAGGACTGGGCCGGCTGAAGCCCAGTATGCTCTGGGATACCATCCGGTTTTTTTGAATGCAATTCTCATATCTACGGATTCATCAAAATGGCCGCACATGACAACCGCTTCTGCCTTTAAATTTCTGCATTCCCTTGCAAGGAAAGTGAGATCCCGTGTACCTTTTTTAAATGTTTTTCTTGAAACAATTGAAAGTCCCAGCCTCTTGGACCACCTCACTGCCCCATTTGCGATGTTCACACCGAATGGATCATCAGATGAATATATTGCAATGCGTTTTATTCTATGGGTAAGGAGCAGCTCAACAAAACCCAGAGTATATCTCGTTGCCGGAGGAAAAATTCCGAAAATATACCTGTACCCTTTTCTGAAAATACTGTCAGCAGCGGCGCCATGGAGAAGCATTGGGTATCCGTATTTCTCTGTTATTGGAAGGATTGCACTTGTAAGACCGCTGGAATATGGCGGGAAGAGAAAATCCATTTTTTCCTGAACAATCATTCTCCTGTAAATTGCTTTAGCAGTATCCGGATCACTTTTATCATCATATACTATAAGCTTGACTTTTCTGCCGAGTATTCCGCCTGTACGGTTTACTTTCTCCTCCCAGAGCCTCAGGGCATTCTTCTGCATGTTGCCTATTGGGGCATACTGCCCGGTAAGTCCCAGAGAAATACCGAAACGCATTTCTTCCCCGTAGGAGAAATTACTTATAAAAAGAAACAATACTATGGTGAAGGCTGCAAGGGAATTTCTGAACAAATTATTCTCTCCCTGATATTATTATGGACACCTTTAAAAACTAGTATTTGCAATAATAAACATCTGTTTTACACAATATTTTATCATAAGAGGAGATCCGAAAGTTAGTTTCCAGAAATCCCCTTATATAGCAAAAATATATATAAATATCCGGGAGAGTAAATAAATAGTGTCTGTTTTTTCACTTATTGTGAAGCATGAAATTTTTTACAGGGTTTGCATATATCTCATAAATAATCTTTTTAACGTCATCTGCAAATTTATCTGAATTTTCAAGAAACTTCTTCTTTTCATCTTCAGTATACATTCCAGAATACTCTGGTGAACCGCTTAAAAGATCGTATGCAATATAATTTGTGGGCCATAATCTGTATCCGCCCTGAATCGACCTGTCCAGCTCTTTTGCCACTTCCTTGTCGTTGGCGTAATCCCCGAGGAGGGGGTCTCCGAAGCTGTAGTGAATTCTTCCCTTGTAACCGGCTATTCCCCTGTTCATACTCACAAGATCTTCTGTGGCGGATTTTGAGTGTTTCCCCTTTGTCTTTATATTGTACAGCTCAAGTGCCTTTAGCCTGTCACATGGATCATATTCATAAGAAATTGCGATAGGAACAATTTTAAGATTCCTGATGAACTCACCAAATGGTTTGTCTCCTTCCCTGCGGGAAAGGGATATCATGGAGATAACTGCAGAGTTGGTAAGGTCATTGCCGTCCTTTGCCCTGCCCTCCCTCTGTGCGATCCACACAGACTGATTTCTGTGTATTACATAGTTTATATATCCGGAGAGCTGTTTTGAAGCCCCCAGCTGCTCCATGATTGGAAGATTTCTTTTCACAATAAAAGACTTGTTTACCCTGATGAGGTCGGAAACAAAATCATTCATTAGAAGATTGTCACCGAATGCAATTTCCACCGTATCAAAACCGTTCTTCAGTAATATATAATTGAGGAGAGCAGGATCCAGTGTAATATCCCTGTGATTGCTGATGAAAAGGTATGCTTCATTCTTTGAAAGATTCTCCAGACCTGACGATGTAATTTCATCTACAGTATGTTTGATCATCGGTTCAAGCATACGCTTAAGAACTATCTCTCTCTGAAAATCATCAATTGTATTGAGGCTGCTGAATATCTCTCTCAGATCAGTGTTTATATCTATTCTATCAGACTCATCGGCCAGGGAAATATACTTCCCCATCATAAACTGCATGCCCTGTTCAAAACCTGAACTGGCTGCCAGCCTCTCCAGTACACCCTTTACCTCTTCATCCCTGAAGGGTCTGATATCGTCAAATTCTCTGTCTTTATCAATGAATTTCATTTTTCTATCTCCGGCAAAATAATTGTCCAAGATGACGCATGGCCGCGATTTTGACAACTTTTTTCAGCATTCCCGGCCAGAAATATTTCACAATCTGAAACCTGGCATTACTCTATTTTCACTACCTGCTGTATTTCAAAGCAACCAGTGTGACATCATCGTGCTGCATTGCATCACCGCGGAATTCCTCAACAGAGGCAACTGTACCTTTAACAAGTTCCTGCATTCCCCTGGATGAATTTTCGATTACAGTTCTCCTGAAGGCATCATCTCCGTACTCCTGGCCGGATATGTTCTGCATTTCCGGAATTCCGTCAGTGTACTGTATGAAGATATCTCCTTCCCTGATCTCAAAACTTTTTACCTTCAGAACCCTCTCAAATGTATCAGCCCCCACAACACCGAGAGCTATGCCCCCAGCCGGAATTTCCTTAATATCACCGTTTCTTATTACATAAGAGGGATTGTGCCCGCAGCTAACGTACTTCATTGTGCCTTCTGCAGGGTCAAATATTCCCAGAAACATGGACACAAAATATTTTGATTCGGTATTTTTCTGAAGATAGCTGTTTATGGCACCAGCTATGATCCTGATATCATCGGTCTCCCCAAGGAATGTGTGAAGAAGAGTTCTGGTCATTGCCATAACAAGACCTGATCCCACACCGTGGCCCGAAACATCTGCGACAGCTATGGCCAGTTTTGAATCCCTGAGCTCAATAAAATCATAGTAATCGCCTCCTGCTTCCGACGCTGACGAATAGTATGCCGCCAGTTCTACCCTGTCGATTGAGGGGGTTGTTAAAGGCAGGAGAGCCTCCTGTATCTGCCTGGCCGTTTCAAGTTCATTTTCCATACGCTGTTTCTCAAGTTCAACGGCCCTGGCCCTTTCAAGGTTATCGGCCATAGCATTGAACTGCCGGGCAAGCTGTCCCAGTTCATCGCCGGAATTATGAGTTATACGGTGTTCAAGATCTCCTTCACCGAATTTCAGGGCCCCGGCGGAAAGTTTTCTGATTGATGTAATTATGAAGCCGGGGAAAAACAGGGCGATAAAAAGGCACCGGATAAGTATACTGGCTGAAAGGTTAAAAATTTCGTTGGCAGTTTTCTTTATATCCCCATAGAAAGTCTTTCTGTGAAGAGTAATACCAAGCACTCCCATGACATCCGAATTGTATGCCTTCAGGGCAAGTTCATTTGCGGTTTCATTAAACCTGCAGTCAATTTTCTTCTTCTTCAGATCCCTGAAAAAATTAGGCCATGTGTCAGATATTTTTCTGCCCTTTTTCATGGTCAATCCATATTTCTTCACATGGTCGTTGAATTCTTTTCTAAAATTAATAAATTCAAATTTGATATCACCTGAACCAGGGATGACTTTTTCAATGAACTCTGCATAGAGCTCCGCCGGTTTCAGGTTTTTTTCCGGTTTATAATTACCAAGAAGTCTGTAATACAGATACTTAATGACCTTTTCATCCGATGAAAAACTGAAATTCAGGCTTATACCTGACCTCAGGATTCTTCCGGCGAACTCATTCATAAAGTTTTTTTCTGTTTTTTTTCTATTCTTCAGTTTGGCAAAATCTGTAAAATCGTTCCTGCTGAACTCAATATAATCTTTATATAACTTCTCACTCGCCTTTGAGTCAAGAACAGGAACACCTGCTATAATGAACCTGTCTTCCGCGCTTTTTCTTCCGCTTGCAAAGACCAGGTGCGGATCAAGTGATATATTTCTGTAAAAATATGCTACAATCGAATTCTTCAGTTCAGGGTCGTATTTTGATCTTGAAAAAATACCGGGAGTATTCCTTTTAAAATAGATGTACTCCTCTTTTACCTTCCCCCTGTTCATCTCCTTTTCTACAATGAATGATATATCAAGGAGCTTCTCTCTTTTCACCATTTCAGGAAAATGTTCCATGAGAAGTTTAAAGTTATCATTTTTTTCCTTCGATAACTTCTTTATCTCTTTTCCGGAAGCACTGTCGCCAGACCTGATCTGTTGAATTTTATTCTGTAAATTCAGATATGAACGGGCAAATTCGATGCCACCTTTAAGGATTGTGCCGCCCAGCCTGAGCATGTCTTCCCGGTTGCTTTTGACCTGGGCATTATAAAGAGCAAGGCCTATTATTGTGGACGCAAGAATAACCGAAGCCATGATTACCCCTGTTATCTTGAACCTTATTCCGAACTTTATTTTTTTCATTCTGGATACTCCGGCTATTCCCTGTTTTCAGGAAACCTGTCGCATAAAAAATTATAGAGTTTGGAAAAGGCGTATCCTATTATTACAGAATCAATGATTACATAAAGGCTGTTAATGGCTACACCCGGGAGCTTGCTCAAAAAATTACTGTCAAGATTTTCAACAATGGACAGTCCTCCGGAAGGATGAACTGATTCAAAAATTTTGACAATAATCAGTCCGAAACCGTTTAAAGATGACCATACAAAAAGTACAATGGACGGCACAGATATAATAATGGCCATTGTCAGAACAAAGGATTTAACATTTAATTTCATAAAAATCTCTCCGGTAATATTTTAAACAAGACAGATTTTATTTGACAACTGTGATAAATTACAATAAAAAAATTAAAATTTAGGAGTATAAATGAGTCCCGATCATTCAACCATAAAAGAGTATTCCAATATAATAAGGCGTCTTGCCAAAAGCGGAAGGTCGGGATATAATCATTACCTCATTAAACCGCTTACAACATGGAGTCCCCAGGACAGTACCGATATTGAAAAGTACATGTCCCGGATACATATAGAAAGACGCAAACAGAACATGTTTACACTCCCTTCACTTTATAAAAAGACAATAAGCCGTGCCGTTGCACCTGACCAGTTTGACCTGTCACGTGTGGGCACACTATGCCTGGAGTTTCTGAAGGAGATGGGAAAGGAAAGCCTTGTCATGAACTCTTCTGAGGCAAGGGAATTCTTTAATATTCTCTCCGGTCCATTCAGGGAATACAGGGAAATAGAGTTTGAAAAGACAAGCAGGTCACTAACCGAGGAGATGATGACTGCCGGTGAATCCGAAGTTGTCAGTATGCTGAAAAAAAGCAAACGGCACAATGATGAGCTTGTGCAGAAATCGGAACTTCTCATAGATGAAATAATAGATGACATTGTAAAGGGGGGAGAAAAGCACGAAACTCTCTCTGTTCAGTACCTCGTACATACCGCAACTCCCCAGATGCCCCGGCTCCACAGGGACCTTGAAAAGAGCCTGAAGGATATCGGTCTCCCTGATGAAAGAATAGATGTACTCTACAGAAATACAGCAGTAATAATTTATCATGAAATAATTAAGTCCATACGTTCCGGAAACCTGAAAAAAGCGGTAAACCTCATAAGTAAATATACTGTAATTTTCAGAGGCAATCCCGGTACCCCCTACCATCACGAAGTTGATAATTTTGAAAAAAATCTCTTCAAGGTAATTGAACAGAAGAATCTCTGGGACTCAATTAACTGATTTTATTATTTTAAGCCAGTTTTCCCCTTCATTGTGTCTGTAATCAACCTCATCCATGAGGCTCTTTATCATATATATCCCCAGGCCTCCATCCTTGCCGCTTTTAAAATGTTCCTCAAGATTGGGCATTTTATGATTATTTATATTGTATTCACTGCCTGAATAATTAAACGAGCATGAAAAAAGCCCCCCGTTTATCTCTCCATAGACCCTGACTGTTCTGTCATTACACTGGATGTCACCGTGCTCTATTACGTTGACTATTATCTCATATATGGCCAGTTCAAGATAGTTAACTATATCAGAATCGACACCGTTATCAGACAAAAAGGATGCAAACCCCCTTCTGACCTTATCGGCCTCATGGAGGTTCCTTTCTATTTCAAAACTGAGAGACCTTGGACATGGGGCTGTCAATCCATGGCCTCCTCTTCACTTTCATAAATGGTAAAGAGTTCAAGAAAACCCAGCAGTTTAAAAATTTTCTTAACCTTTTCATTGAGGCAGCACAGACGAAGGGCGCTGCCCCTTGCTGTAAGTATTTCATTGGCGTTTATGAGAGTTCCAAGTCCGGCACTGGCTATATACTCGAGATTTCCCATGTTTACCAGTATCACCCTTGGGGATTTTTCGATCTCTCCCAGTAACTTTTTATCCAGAACCGGAGCAGTTGCCGCATCAAGGCTTCCGCTTATTGAGACAATGGAAACATCATCTATTTTTTTGACAGAATACTGAAGATTTGCCATTATTTCCCCCTTTTTTCTTTGACTCTTCCGTTAAGCTACAGGATAATGAAAAAAAGATCAATCACTTCTTACCATTTTTTATATTATATTTTGAAGGAGAGTTCCGTGTTTGATTCAATTGCAGAGAGAAGGATTCAAGAGGCCATGTCAAGAGGAGAATTTGACAACCTTCCCGGCCGGGGCAAGCCTCTGCCAAAAGATGAAATTGACCGTTTGCCCGAAGAGATGCGAATGGCCTACATTATACTTAAAAATTCCGGCTATATTGAAGGTGCAGTGCCCCGCCCGGAACAAACCGATTCCGTAGACCCACTTATTGACAGATGCATTGCTGCGGAGGAAGAAAACAGCAGAAATAACGGGAAATGCAGAAAAAAGATAAAATTGTTTATGGGAAAAACAGGTACAAAAATCCTCCAGGGCCGGTACTGTAACTCCATTATTAAAAAAATTTCCGGCAGATAGAATCATCCGGGGACGTGTACTGCACTTTGCACCCGGGATGACATAATGGCATCAACTCCTGCTTCTCTGAGTCTACTGATTGACTGTTCATCACTGACATTCCATACATATACTCTTACCCCTGACCTGTGAAGAATATTCAAAAGTTCTTCATCTGCAAAATTTGACAGGCCTATATTCTCCGGAACCTGATAGATATCGGCGTTGAATTTTTTTTTGAAACCAAGCATATTCAGCCGAAACAGTGCGTATACCCTTATAAATTCCCAGAAAGACATGGATGTAACGGCATCTGCATGGGCTTTCCTCACAATCCTGAGATTGGATGCATACATTGAACTGGTAAAGACTCTTGATTTGTAATCTCCTTCATGAAGAAACTCACTGTATGCTTCTGCCAGTTTAATGTCTTTCAGCAGCAGATTGACATTGAATTTTTTTTCAGGGAAAGTTACCAGAATCTCCTTCAATGACGGAAAAACATAGCCTTTGCCTCTCATGGAGAACTCCCCGTTCCCATTCGCAAAAGTGTATGCGGCATCATAACCCCTTAATTTTTCAAAAGTGTAATCGGAAACTCTGCCTGAGGCTTCACAGAGCTGAGAAAGATCCTCCTGTGGAACTGCAACGAGTACACCGTCCGCCGTAAGCTGCACATTTAATGTAACTGCATCTGCACCAAGTTCAAAGCACTCCCTAAGTGCATCAATGGAACCTTCAGGAAAATTGCCTGCTCCTGAATAATTGCCATAGATGACCGGTTCACTTTTAAAAAATTCCTTCATCATATAACTCCTGAAAATAATTAACAAAATTTATGACTAAATAAGTTAGAGTATAAAAATTTTATTGATTTTAATATACGAATGTATATTATATAGTTATAAATCAAGATATTTTTCGGGTGATTATTATGGCAAAAGCTACATCTCTGATTAAGGCTTACATGACTGAAACAATTCCATCGGATGGCGGGTTCATTATTACAGCAAACTTCCTCGGCGGAGGCTATACAATATATGAAGTCACCGCATACAGAAATGTTAAGGACATTTACAGGACAGGAGATGGAATCACCTTTAAAACTGACGGCAACAGAACCCATTTACTTGTTGAACCCCCGACATTTACAAAGAAACATATTGAACCTGTCAACCGCGAGGCGGGAAGATCCATTCCTTACAGATTCAATGAAATGGAAATTATGCAGCCCACAACCAACGAAAAGGTAATGATACCCCATAATCCCATAATGCTCTATTCATCATTTACCGTCCTTGACAAACAGGCTGATTCCTTTGCATATATTTTCCACCCCACCAGAGACGTTTATGTGGCGATGAAAAAGTTCATAGCGGACAGCATCTACAATGACTGCAACATATCAACAGCTGACTCAAAGGAAATTGCTGATAAATTACTGGAAACAATCAAAAAATTCACAATTTTCACCGGCTAGAATGACATGTGGTTCAAATTTAAAAGTTGACAAAATGACATATATCAATAGTATTCCCGTAAATATTATTTTGAGGTATTTAGACACGAATGACTTCAGACAACCCCGACCCTTCGAATAAGTCCACAATGAAGAGTATTTTAGGTTACTTCAAAAGAAGTACCAGAACTGACAAAGAAAAAGCTTTTAACTCTGAAGATTACAAAAATCTTGACCCTCTCAGGCAGGAGATGATTCAGGGTATAGTCAGCCTTTCAGAGCTTGATGCAAAAGATATCATGATTCCCAGAGTTGATGTTGTTGCAGTAGAATCAGGCATTGAACTCAAGAATCTTGTAAAAATCGTCATGGACGCAGGGCATTCACGCCTTCCTGTATTTGAGGAAACCATAGACAACATCGTGGGAATTCTTTATGTAAAGGACCTCATAAGGCTCCTTTCAGAAAAAACCAGAAAATTTAACCTGAAACGACTGCTTCATGAACCTTTTTTCGTACCTGAGAGCATGCCCCTTGATGAACTGCTTCTTGAATTCAAATCCAAAAAACTCCATCTTGCCACAGTCGTTGACGAATACGGCGGTGTGGGCGGTATAGTAACAATGGAGGATATTCTTGAGGTTATTGTGGGTGATATCATTGATGAGTTCGACAGTGAGGAACTGCCCGAATTTGAAAAAACCGGCACAGCTTCCTATGAAGTGGATTCCAGGATGCTTATTTCAGATTTTAATGACGAACTTGACTTCAACATCCCCACAGATGATTTTGATACAATAGGCGGTTTTGTATTTGATCTCTTCGGCAGAGTTCCGGAAAAGGATGAAACTGTTAAATATGAAAACGTCACCTTCAGGATAAAGGATATTGAAGGGACAAAAATCATACGTATTGCGGTCTCCTTCTCGAAACAGAAGTAAACTTGGCACTTAAAAAAGTTCACGGTATTGTTCTTTCCGGCTCACCAGCGGGCGAATCGGATATTATATCAAGTATATTTACACTTGAAGAGGGCAAGGAACGCTTCATATTCAAAGGTCTCAGAAAATCCAGGAAAAGACCCAGAACCGCAGCGGAACCGGCTTCCATTGTCAGGATTAACTACTACGAAAAGGAAAACAGAAAATACAAAACAGCATCTGAATTTGACATAATCGAATATTTCAGTTCACTTAAAGAAGAAAAAACAAAACTTTTCACTCTCTGCTTTATTGCCGAGATCCTTGACAGCACTATCCCGCTGAACAGTCCCGATGAAAAACTATACAGGTTTCTCAATTCGGCATTCAGGACTCTTGATTCTACCGGAAAGAGTCTTGAATTCTCTGTTTTCTTTCTTGCCCATTATATGAGATACCTGGGGGTTCTGCCGGACCTGAATGAATGCTCGTGCTGTGGAGGGGAAAACCCTGGAACAATTATGCAGCTAAACAATTCTCTGGTTGCATACTGTGAAAAATGCTGCGAAACACACAGGATTAAAACGGATTTTGCGGTTTACAGTCTCCTGAAAAGATACACTGCCAGCAGATTCAGTGTCATAGAAACTGAAAACACAGAAAAGACAAACATGTACAGGCTGTTCCTTGTACTGGTTGAATTTATTGAGAGCTATTTTTCAATAAAACTCAAATCAAAGGGATTTCTCACAGGATTTTTTAAAGAATAATTTTAAAAATTTTACCCCTGCGTGAACATCTAAAATGCCCATGCAGGGTAGAGTCTTTATTTTTTTTCAAGGGGACAGGCAAGAATTTTATATTCACCTGTCTTTTCATCAATGGTAGTGGCCATTGAATTCATGGCTCCCCCATAGACGCACTGAACCTGATAATTTCTAAGCTCAACATGGTTTTTGCATTTTTTACAATCTTCAAGCTTCATAAAATCTCCGAAAGTAATTCTCTATATGTTTGCCGTTAAATTATGTCTCATAAACGACATTATTATAAGATAATTTACCCCCGGTTATTGTCAATAATATATTTTGATATTTTAAAAACCCTGTGTTAATTAAATATGAAATATGACCTGCGGAATAGAAAATATTCATGTTATTTTATGACATCATGAGTTAAATAGTAGACATTTTTTACAATAATTTCTCTCTTAAAATCATGAGCTACACTACAGAATATCCAGACGAAAAAGAATGCCTGAAGATAATTGAAAAGGAAGGCATGCTTCCAAATATCCTGGAACACTCCATTCAGGTAAAAAATGTATCTCTACAGATTTATGACAAACTCCGGGACAATGGCTCCGTAAACCGCGATATACTCATAGCTTCAGCCCTCCTCCATGACATTGCAAAAACAAGATCAATCAGGGAAAATATTCATCATCACGATATGCTCGGCGGAGAGATGTTACGCGGCATGGGGTACGATTACATAGCTGAAATTGTTGAAAGTCATGTCGTATTCAGGGATTTTCATGAGAATGCCCCGCTTTCGGAAAAGGATATCATCTACTACTCAGACAAGAGGGTAATGCACGAAAAAATAGTCAGCCTTGAGACCAGAATCAACGACCTGGCTGTTAGATACGGAAAAACCGAAGAGCACAGACAGAGCATTCTTAAAAACAAAATATTTGTGCTCCGTGTCGAAAAAAAAATAGAACGGTATACCTCCTCTTCGATTAAAACACTGGAAGGACAGGAATGAAGCGGTACCTCATTCTTGACTGTTTTATTGATGAACCTGCCTGCCTCGGTGTTCCGCCCTTTGTTTCACCATACCCCAGGTATCTTCTGGGTGCACTGCTTGACGCCGGTATTGAAGAGGACCGAATCGAATACCTCACAATTGATGACCTGAGAAACAGTGACTACAGACTCCACGAATCCTTTGAGCATGTCTTTCTCATAGGCGGAGCAGTTGTTCCGGGAAAATATCTCGGAGCAAGAATCGGAACACTTGCAGAAATAGTAAAAATTGCAGAAAACCTGAAATTCAGAAACATCACCGTAGGCGGTCTCATCAACAGGCCCTTAAAGGAAAGGTTTCCGGAAATAGATGTTGTTTACAGAGATATTGAAAAGTACGCCCATACAATGATAAAGGGAAAGGCATCGGATGATTACAGGACAGCTGACGAAACCATGCGCTGGGCAGAGCTCGGAGCCTGCATTGTAAAAAAACACCCCTGGTTTCCCAACATAATATGCGAAATTGAAACAGGCCGGGGATGCCCGAGACTTAACCACTGTTCATTCTGTTCAGAGGGATTATTCAGGGACATTTCGTTCCGGAGCGTAGAGGATATTACAGGTGAAGTTGATTCCCTCATTGATTCAGGTTGCCGGAGGTTCCGCCTGGGCAGACAGGCAGATATTATCCAGTACGGAACCCCCTTCAGGGAATTCAGGAACGGCTTCCCGAAACCTTCACCAAAGGCGGTGAAGGAACTGTTTTCAGAACTGAAAACCCGAAGGGAAACCGGCAAGATATCGGTCCTTAACATAGACAACGGAAATCCCGGTTCCATTGTGGCCTGGCCCGATGAATCATCTGAAGTTCTGCAGTCTATTACAGACTCAATAACAGAGGGGGACACCCTTCCGTTCGGTATTGAGTCATTTGACACGAACATTGTAAAACTGAACAGCCTGAAAATAATGCCCGATGATGCTCTTACTGCCGTGTCGATTCTCAACAGAATCGGCGGGGTCAGGCGTAACGGACTTCCGGTTCTTCTTCCAGGCATAAACCTCATACACGGCCTCACAGGGGAAGACAAGAACACATTCAGGACCAATTATGATTACCTTTCAAGAATCGCAGAAAAAGGTGACCTCATAAAAAGAATAAATATCAGGAAACTCCAGCCCTACCCCGGAACTGAACTCTACGGGAACAGCCAGAAAATCGGCGGACAGGTCCAGAAGAGATTTGAATTCTACAGGGAAAAGATCAGGGACGAGATAGATACATTCATGCTGAGAAAAATTTATCCCGCAGGTACAGTACTGGGTGATGTATTTATTCTGGACCGCAGAAACGGCTACTCCATGGGGAAACAGATTGCCAGCTATTCCATTACGGTAAAGGTACCGGGAGAGTATGAACTGATGAAGTTTAAGAACGTTGCAGTTACCGGACACAGCGAGAGGTCCCTGAAGGGAATAACTCTCCCCCTTGAAATAAACAGGGCCGGACAGAAACTTCTGGAATACATTCCCGGAATAAGCAGGGACCGGGCATCTGAAATGATTCTTCAGCGTCCCTTCACTTCAACCGATGAAATAGAGAAATACTTTGAAAACACACCCAAAGAGCTCAGGGAAGTAATTCTGAAAAACATTGTCTTTTAGAATAGACACGCCGGTATTAAAGGTATTTCCTCACTTCGTCTGCAATTATCTCTATTCCGCTTTCAACTGCCTCATTATTCTGTGAGTAGGTAAGCCTTATACACTCCCTGCTGTGCTGCCAGTCCTCCTGAAGTCCCGGGAAAAAATAATGTCCCGACACGATGAGGACCCCACGTTTCTTCAGTTTTTCATAGAGTTCATGGCTTGTTATTTTAAGTCCCCTGAACCATATCCAGAGAAAGATTGCACCTTCAGGCTTGTGAATAAAGAAGTCAAGGCCCGCAAGATGTTCACGAAGCTTTGATACAGCAAATTCCATTTTACTTCTGTAATAGGGTTCGATTACATTCCTGCTAATGGATACTATTTCGCCGGTTTTAACAAGATCAGCGGCAAGAACAGCTCCCACGCTTCCCGGAGCAAGGTTCATTACGGCATTTATCTGGCACACAAGATCAATGACCTCCCTTGGCCCCACGATGATTCCTGTCCGCACTCCTGGAAGCCCAAGCTTTGAAAGGCTGAAGCAGGTAATGATATTCTCTCCCCAATAGGGCTTTACATCGGTAAATACAATATTCGGAAACGGTGTGCCATAGGCATTGTCAATAATAAGCGGTATGCCCTTCTCCTTCGTAAGCTCAACAAGACGGCCCGTCTCATAATCGGAGAGAACATTCCCCGTGGGATTTGTGGGTCTGGACACACACGCTGCCCCGATGGTCTCATCAAAAACAAGTCTGTCAAAATCTATGTGATATTTAAAAAGGTTGTCTTCCAGAAATTCGATCTCAGGTTTAACAGATACAAAGAGCTCTTCCTCTGAAATACCGACATCGCTGTAGCCTATATACTCAGGTGCAAGGGGAAGGAGAATTTTCTTATAGCTTCCGTCACGGAACCTTCCGGCAAAGATATTGAAAAGCGCAAAAAATGCTGACTGGCTTCCATTGGTAAGGGCAACGTTTTCCTCTGTAACATCCCAGCCGTAGTCGTTGCGGAGAAATTTTACAAATTCCGTGATAAAGGCATGGTTTCCCTGTGGTGCATCGTAATTGCCGACACATTCCTCAAAGCATGTACCGTCATTGAGAATATCAATCATGCCCTTGCGGAGAAGTTTCTGTACTTCCGGGATATGGGCAGGATTGCCCCCTCCGAGCATCTTCATGTCCCGGTTAACAGACATTGCCTGACCGAGATCATCCATGAGTGATTTGATACCGGATTTCTTTGAAATCTTCTCACCGAATTCTGAAAACTGCATAGGAAAACCCCTGAACGATTTACAGGAATAATTTCCCCTGTGCCGGATCCTGTCAAGTAATGTTAAGATTTTACTTCAATTTAAAAAATGATTTACATTTTTTTGTGTCATATGACATTTTTTTCAGTAGATTAAATATTATTAAATTCTGAAAGGCCTGAAATGTTGGATAGTTTTAAAAAAATGTACCTGAAAAAGAGCTGTGCAGTTTCCGGCTTTTCGAAAAAATTTCTCCTCACAATAGCACTGGTATATTCTCTCTTTATAGTTGCATCATCTGTAATAATATATCTTACATTCAGTGTTTCGGAAAAAAAAACAGGCCAGATACTATATACAGAAAACATAAAATACCAGAGCAGAATTCTCAACCTCATAGTTGAAAATCAGGAGAACATTCCTGAATCTCCCGAAGGCCTAATGGAAATACTCCGGAAGAACTATAAAGGCAAAGAGGGGGTTCTTTCCCTGATCATTTTTAAAAAGACCGATGATGATAACTACTTCAGGGTAATTGACATCCTGAAACTCTACGGGCTATTTGACCCGAAGATTTCCAGAGGGCAGAACGTTACTGTTAAAAAGGGTGTTGAGATCTTGAAAAACGGCTTCTCCTACAGCACCTACGACCGGCAGATATACACGGACGGTATAGTAAAATGGCAGAACATATACCAGCCAGTGACCATTGGAAAACAGAAATTCCTCATCAACGGGCTAATTTCAGTTGTGGAACAGGAAAAAATCATAAAATCCATTGACAGCAGAAACAGCCTCTACAGGACAATACTCTTTATAATATCAGCCCTCATAATGCTTGGTGTCATCGTTTCAACATGTCTTTTTTATCAGAATTATTCAGGCATTCTGAAAGGGCTGGCTTCACACTTTGACCAGGCCGCACAGGGAAATTTTAATGTCAGAATAAAGCAGACAGATGACATTGATTTCAACAGACTGGCCGATTCATTCAACAGTTTTGTCGACAGCCTCATGGACAAAAAGACAATTACCATGGGCAGCGAGGATTACCTTGCATATATAAACAGCCGAAGCAACCAGCTCTTTCAGGAAGGAGTATCCCTCATAAAGGAAAATGCATTTGAAGATGCACTGGAAAGTTTCAGGGTTCTTGAGATACTGAAGCCCGACAGCCATGCAGTGGTGTTTAACCTTGGA
The DNA here is from genome assembly GCA_003246895.1 of Spirochaetota bacterium. GTDB lineage: Bacteria > Spirochaetota > UBA4802 > UBA4802 > UBA5550 > SZUA-423. The sequence goes on from QKCL01000016.1 coordinate 29,372, forward strand.
GTAATTTACGCCAAGATGAAACGCTATATGGAGGCCATGGTCATGTTTGAAAGGGCAATCAAAATCGATCCTGATCATGAACTATCACTCAGGTACAAGGAAAAAGTAGTAAAACTTCTTAACAGACAATGACAGAAAACGAAAAGATCAGACACATACTGAAAAACCTTCCAACAGAACCAGGCGTTTACCTCATGCTTGACGGGGATGAGAACATAATCTATATAGGAAAGGCAGGATCGTTAAAGAAGAGGGTATCATCCTATTTTCAGAAAAAAGACCATGACGCGAAAACCAGAGTACTGGTAAGGAATATCAGAAATATTGAATTTATAGTTACAGATAATGAAATCGAAGCTCTCCTGCTTGAAAACAACCTTATAAAAAAACACAAGCCCAAGTTCAATGTACGACTTAAAGATGACAAGCGTTACCCCTATATTGCGGTTACCCTTAATGAAAATTTTCCCAGAATAATCTACACAAGAAACATAAAGAAAAACAGGGACAAGTATTTCGGCCCCTATACGGACGCAAAGGCCGCAAAAAATACAGTGACCATGATAAACAACACCTTCAAGCTCAAGACCTGCCGCAAGGACCTTCCCCTGAAAAAAGGGGAAAGGCCGTGCCTGAACTACCAGATAAATAAATGCTCAGGAGCATGTGAAAACAGAATTTCCCGCGAAGAGTACATGGAACTTGTCAATAATGCAGTGAGCTTTCTCGAGGGGAATATCAGCCCTGTACTGAAAAGCCTAAGTGAAAGGATGAAAGCCTATTCATCAAAGATGGATTTCGAGAAGGCAGCCCAGATGCGTGATATCATATATGATATTCAGAAAATTTCGGAAACACAGAAAGTCGACGTGGCCTCTGGCCTTGACAAGGACTACATGGGGGTATCAATTTTCGGCAATGAAGCGGTTCTCGTTCTTTTTGAATTCAGAAACGGGGTACTGCTTGGAAGAAAGGTCAACATATTCGACAACGCCGCATATTCAAATGAAGGAGAGCTTATCTCATCCTTCATTCCTGAACATTACAGGGAAAAGGAGGAGATCCCCTCCGGCATTGTCACCTCAGTACAGGTTGAGGAATCAAAACTTCTCGAAAGTTACCTGTCAGGTATCGGCAGCAAAAAGGTAAAAATCTCCCACGCAAAATCCGCTGATGACAGGTCAGTCATAAAGATGCTCCAGAGGAACATAGACATTATTGCAGCAGAGAGAAATGAACCTGAAGAATACTCAGTGGAATATGGTCTAAAGATTCTGAAGGAGAGGCTTGGCCTTGAAAAGGAACCTGAACGGATTGACTGTTTCGACATCTCAAACTTTCACGGGAAGGATGCAGTTGCTTCCATGTCTGTGTTTATAAACGGAAGGCCTGAAAAGTCTGAGTACAGGCGCTACAGAATAAGATCCTACGACGAACCAAATGATCCAGGAATGATGCACGAAGCAGTTTCAAGGAGAGTGCAGAACATCCACAATGAGGAACTCACTCCTCCTGACCTGATACTGATAGACGGCGGACCCACACAGCTTACAAGGGCAATTGAGGCCGTGGAAAATTTCAGCATACAGACCAAAGTTATTTCAATAGCAAAAAAGTTTGAGGAGATCTACACTTCTCCAAAGGAACCTCCCCTGCACTTTGAGGAATCATCCCCTGCCCTTAAGATACTGCAGAATTTAAGGGACGAGGCTCACCGTTTCGGCATCACCTATCACAGGAAATTAAGGGACAGAAGAACCACAGGATCTGTTCTGGATGATATAAAGAGTATCGGACAGAACACAAAGAGGCTTCTGCTCTCCCATTTCGGGTCAATTGAAAGGATTTCATCTGCAAGTATAGATGAACTCTCTGCAGTTGAGGGAATCGGAAGGAAGACTGCTGAAAAAATCGCAAAGTTCTTTTCAGAGGAATAATTTTTTCTTTACAAAAACCATGTTAAAAGTTTTTATTGAAAAACATTCCGGGGCGTAGCGCAGCCAGGTAGCGCACATGACTGGGGGTCATGTGGTCGCAGGTTCAAATCCTGTCGCCCCGAATAAAAGCCCTGATTTAATCAGGGCTTTTTCATGCCCTCATATATCTGCCATCGTTAAAATTACCCCGTTGACCAAATATTGACCAAACTTTTCAAAAATAGCAAATCAAAGTATAATATCTGTCATTTCACCACCGTGGTTTTCAACCATACTTTTGACACATTTATACAATCTATAATTTATAGTGAATTATAATTACTATTCCCGCTTACGGCTTTAGCTCTCTCTTCAATTTTCAAAATTTTCAAATCTCGATAGTTTTCTTTTCCATTGTCAGTCTTAGACGGCATATAATACACCCTAACATATTTGCCATTTGTCAAATGTCCACCATGTGCTATTGTCATGGTATAATATAACGTTGCAACATAATAATTTATCTCAAAAGTCTTATCTTTAATATGGACAATATCCCCTTGTGTCTTTCCGTAAGATGGCTGCTGGAATTCGACTTTGACTATTCCCTGTACTATTTTCAAATCAGGACTATTTAATTCATCAGACACTCGTGATTTTTCTACTTCGATCAGGCCAAGAATACATACTCCAATTATCACTGCTATTGTGCCGACAGCGATACTTTGATATATAGGGTCACCTTTAAAAGGAGCATTTATAAAATATTTAATAAGAGTATACAGTGCAGATTTATCACCCCATTTTTTTTTGGAATACCAACCAATTATACCCAATACAATGAAAATACTACCAACAATTATTGGTGCAAAAAATTTGGATGTATCTAATTGCTGTGTTGTAATATTCCACACTTCTATGAATTTCATTATAACTCCATACGACAAGAATTACTTAATATAATTGCTGTACAAATTTATCACAAGAATAGAGCTATTTTATTCATAAAGTCAAGAAGTCTTATTCCCTGTTGACCATATATTGACCAAGTTTTTCAAGAATAGCAAATCAAAGCAAAGTATAGCAATCTCTTAAATACCCAAAGTTTTTAACCTCTGATTAAATCAGTAGTTAAAAACACACAAAAGCAAACTAAAACAATTTAGAGCAACTTTTTCAATTTGGCACTCTGAGGGGTCATGTGGTCGCAGGTTCGAATCCTGTCGCTCCGAATGAAAGCCCTGATTTAATCAGGGCTTTTTCATGCCCTCATATATCTGCCATCGCTGAAAAGACACTCCGCAGGACATATATTGGACAAGAAAAACAAATCGAGTATAGTATTCCCTACTTAAACCTGTTTTCATGTTATTCTATAATGTTAACTTTATCAAGCATTACGATCCCGCTTTCTTTGCAGAATAAATTTTTACAGGCTGATTTTTATGGATATAATCGAAATATTGTCTGAGGAACCTTCTTCAAGGGCAAACTTCACAAGACTCCTGTTAACCTCCTGAAGGTCTTCCGCATTATCTCTAATAATCTCTTTTATATCCTCGTAACATCTGTTCATGTCAATATCAGTAAGACCGTCACTGCACAGAACGAGTATATCATTATCCATGATCTTGCCGGTGAGATCGAATGTATCTATGATAATGTTATCAATGCCACCTCCGACAGCACTAACAATAACGTTCTTCGGAACATTCCCTCCATAGAGCTGTGCAGCCGAATGGTCTACAGTAATCTGTGAAAGATAAGTATCATGGAACCTGTACAGCCTTGAATCTCCAACATTAAAAACAATACACTTTTCACTATTAAAAAGTGTGCCCACCAGTGTTGTTCCCATACGTTTTTTGTTGCTTTCATTTCCGAAGGAGTTGACCTCCCTGTGTATCCTGAGTATGGCTTCCTTTAAAACTTCCGTGTCTTCAATAAATTCCCTGCTCTGTCTGTCAAGAGCCTCTGAGAGTTTCTCAAGTGCCATGCGGCTTGCGACCTCGCCCGAAGCATGGCCTCCCATACCGTCAGCAACGGCAAAGCACACCGGATCTTCGCCTATCTCCTTTTCTTCAACTTCAGGTGTTTCATAACTGTCTTCCTGATTCACGATGAGGCCGTCACAGAAGAGTGAATCTTCATTGGCCTGTCTCACAGAGCCCTTATCTGTCATAGAACTGTACTTAATTTTCATATAACTTTAAACTCCTGATCGGCAAAGTATATAACATCACCTTTATTTACAGGATAGACCATCTTCGCTTCAAGGAACTGTCCGTTTAACTTCGTCCTGTTTGTAGACTCGAGATCACTGAGACACCACTTCCCTGAATCAATAACAAAGACCGCATGTTCTCTCGAAATAAACCTGAACCCGTTGAGTCTTGAGCAATGCGGCCCCGTGGTTCTTCCGATTATATCGTTATGATTTATCTGTAGTTCAAAACCTGTTGAGTGCCTGATGACAAGTTCACCGGCCTGATGACTCCCGGGCGGATTAAACGCCATGGTAACATTGGGATTAGGTTCTGGAGCTGTATTAACATTAGTTCCGGCATGAACCTGTTCCGGAGCAGAAGTCTGACTCTGCGGAGCCTGTTCCAGAGACACCTGTTCCTCAGCAGGAAATTCATTTTCATGGTGAATACTTTTCTTCCGCGGTTCAAGCCTGATGCCGTCTTTTGGGCAGAATTTTCCTGTACCGAAGGTACCGCATTGGGGGCATTCAAGAATTTCCGCTCCGCACTGATCGCAGAATCTAGAATCATCATCTATTTCCATGTGACAGCTTTTTACTGGACAGATCATTTGAGGTCCTCCTCTTCAAGTGTATACAGGGCAGGATCACCTGCCTCCAGTGACGGTATTGCTGCAATACGGCTCGCCTGGTTTTTACGGACTTTTTCAAACAGGTTACGAACTGTTCTTCCGTTTGCAAAGTTTTCGTCACGGTTTGAGTAAATAGCGGCAAGGTGAGAGTTCAGTTTCTCTTTGAACTTTTCAGTCATTATCATTTTATTAGACCGGGCCATGATGGCAAATATTGCGGAAAGTTCATCGGGCTTATAGTCCGGGAATTCGATGAAGTTCTGGAAACGTGATGGAAGCCCGGTGTTGCTGTTCAGGAACCGCTGCATCTCCTGTCTGTATCCGGCGGCTATGACAATAAATTTTCCTTTGGAATCCTCCATGCGTTTAAGTATGGTGTCTATTGCTTCCTTACCGAAGTCAGTCTCTCCTCCTCCGTCAGCCAGTGCATATGCCTCATCTATGAACAGGACTCCTCCCATGGCAGAGTCAATAACAGCTGCAGTTTTGGTTGCAGTCTGTCCCACATAGCCTGCCACAAGTCCCTCACGGTCAACTTCCACGAGATGTCCCTTTGAAAGTATACCCATATGTTTGAAAATACCTGCAAGGATCCGTGCTACAGTTGTTTTCCCTGTTCCGGGGTTACCTGTAAAAATATAATGGGAACCGATCTTTGAAGCTTGATTGTCAGGATTTCGCAGTTTCTCCACCCTGATTAAATCGATTAGTTCCCTGATCTCTTTTTTTATTTCACCAAGACCTATTAACCTGTCAAGACCTGCAAGTGCTTCGTCAAGGGAATACTCATCTTTCTTATCAACCGGGAAATCCTCTGCTTCGAGTATCCAGTAAAGGGAATCATCCATTTCCTGATTTTCAATTGAAAGATTTTTTTCAAGTTCAGTGAGCCTTACTGTCTGTTTTTGACGCACCTCATCGAAAAGATTACTTATATCCCTGCCGTTCCCGAACCGTTCACCTCTTTCCTGATACATTTTATTGCATACCTGTGAGAGAGACTGTTTTGCACTTTCAGAAAGAGAAAAACCCTCTCCCGAAGACATCATCTGAAATATACTGCTCAATTCCCTGGGCTCATAGTCTTCAAAATTAAAGGTCTTCTGAAACCTGCTGGCAAGTCCTGAATTTGATTTCAGGAACAGATCCATCTCCTTTCTGTAACCAGCGGCGATCACAATGAACTTACCCTTATCATCACTCATACGCTTAACCAGAGTATCTATGGCATCTTGTTTGAAAGAATCACCATTGTCTGACGGAGTAAGCCCATATGCTTCATCTATGAAAAGAACTCCGCCCATTGCACTGTCAACGGCTCTGTTAACTTTTTCGGAGGTCTGTCCAACATAGGATGCGATGAGGCCTGCCTTATCAACTTCAACAAAACGGCTGGAGGGGAGAATCCCGATGGTATGAAAAATTTCACCGAGTTTACGGGCTACAGTTGTTTTTCCGGTACCGGGATTACCTGTAAGAATAATATGCGGGACTATACCGGACCCTTTTCCGGAAAGACTCTCCCGTTTCATCTGCATGTTGGTAAACTGTACAAGTTCCCATATTTCTTTTTTTATATTATCCATGCCTACCATGGAATCAAGTTTTGAAAGTATATCTTCAACTGTAGGTTTCTTCTTTAATTTATAGTCGATGTCCTCGAGAGTGATGAGGCGCAGTTTTTCAGGAAGTCTCTCTTCAGGTTTCAGGGCGGAGAGTCTTGAAGCAAGCTTCTGTGCTGTTTTTTCGAATAAAGACCGCACATCTCTTCCATTACCGAAATTTTGATCTCTGCCATCATACATCTCCTTCAAAACATCCTCAGACATCCTTGCTGCTTCTTCAGAGAGGGTGTATCCCGCGTTTTTAACCATGATTTTGAAAATTTCATGGAGTTCATGGGGCTTGTAATCGGGAAGATTAAAAAAATCTGTAAATCTTCCCTTCAGTCCGGGGTTGGATTTTATAAACCTGTCCATTTCATTTTTGTAACCCGCTGCAATAACGACAAATTTCCCTCTTGAATCCTCCATACGCTTTAGGATGGTGTCCACTGCTTCCTGACCGTAATCCTTACCTGCATCTTTTGGGATCAATGAATATGCTTCATCTATGAAGAGTATCCCTCCCATGGCAGAGTCTATCAGAGCAGATGTTTTCGGAGCGGTTCCGCCAATGAACTCGCTAACAAGACCGTTTCTGTCTGTTTCAACGATATGCCCCGAAGGAAGATACCCGATTGCCTTGAGAAGCTTTCCAAGAATTCGTGCAATTGTAGTTTTCCCTGTGCCCGGGTTTCCTGTAAAAACAATATGTATTCCGAAGTCAACTCCCTTGATCCCGAGTGTTCTTTGTTCTTCCCTGATATTTATTGCATGAGCATAGCCTTTAAGTTTTTCTTTGACATCCTCCATGCCAACAAGGTCATCCATTGATGCAATGACCTCCTCGGGAGTCATCTTTTTCACACCTTCATCGGGGATATCCTGATCTGTAATCAGAATCAGGCTTTCTTCATCGAAGGTACCGGACTCTGCAAGCCTCTTGCTCTGGAGGTTCAGGACTTTTGGAATAACCTCCCTTACCACAAGCCAGCCGTTTTTATATTCACAGCTCTTCGAATACATTACCGACTCAATGTAATCACCAAGCCGTTCAACAGCCACCTCTGTAACATGGAAGCTGCTCTTGCTGAGTTTAATAAGTGTCATTTTAAGAAGCTCATCGGCAGAATAGTCTTCCAGATCAAATAGAAGTATTCTCTGTTTCTCTTCCCGGTTTTCCTCAAAGTATTTGTTAAGAGGGTCCTTCATACCGGCTATTATGATGATGATATCTTCACCGGTCGTTTCCAGGGAATTGATTATAGTGGTGATTGCCTCTGTATTCCTGTGCATCTCATCAAAGAAGAGAATTCCGCCTCTGGCCTTATCAATCCATTTGTTTATTGAGGAGGAGATGTTCTGCCCCTCTCTTTTTATTATTTCATTGTCTATTTCAAGGAATGTCCCCTTTGAAAGAACACCGATCCTGTGAAATTCCTCTGCGAAATACCGGCCCATCATGGTTTTTCCGGTACCTGTATCTCCCATAAATACTGAGTGGAGGTATAGAGGAGTTGAGGGTAGTCCCCTCTTCTTCCTTTCGTTATCAGCAATAACCCTGTTCCTTTTATTGCTTATCTGTTCCTTTACTTTTTCGTGGCCCACGATACTGTCCCAGTCTATTGTATGTTCCTCTGAAGTCTGATGGCCGGTTTGATTATTATTTATAATTTCACCGCATTCCTTGCAGAATTTGGCAATGGGACGGTTCCTTGTTCTGCATGCAGGGCATACAAGAAACTGTTTATTTTCTTTTTCTCTTTCCTGAGACTGTGACTGAACCTGCATATAGATTACTCCATCATTTAAAATATCACCGAATCTGGTTATCCGGTTTGCCTTATCCTTTTATGCTGAAATGTTCTTTAAGTATACCTGTTTTCGCTGGAATAGTTGTGTCATTAAAAGAATTAAAACCTTCACTGTTTTACAAAAAGCTGCCCTATTTTTTCATTACGGTAATCGATAAAGTATCCCTTTAAGACCGATCCCGAATCATTTACTCCTCCGCAGTAGCTGAAATGACCTGACCTGCCTTTCATATTTCTCAGCTTTGTACTGTGAAAGCTGAAGTTGTTCCCATCCCAGGTTCCTTCAAGAGTATATACACACTCCCGTCTTCCGCCACTGTCCAGTGCTATCCAGTGGCTGCTTCCGGTAAGGGTGTTCCCTGAAAGATTCAGGTTCATGGTTTCAACCCAGGTATCAGAGATGGAAACCCATGTTCCCTCGACCCTTTGCTCATATCGTTCCCGTTCTTTACGGTCCTTTTCAAGGCGGAGACGTTCGAGTTCCTGCTGACGCTCTCTCTCCTTTCTCTCTTCCCTTTCTTCGATTAACTCATCGACACGGTTTTTTTCCCTTGCAACAAGCCCCTGCAGTCTTGCCACAATACCTCTCATTTTATCCTGCTCTTCAGGAGTCATTGTTCTTGTACATTTAAACTGGGAAGCGTTATATTCTCTGACCCTTTCTTCAAGTTTTCTGTAGTTTTCCATTGATTCAAGAACCATCATTTTATCTTTTGCATTTTCAAGTTCCTTGATCACGGCGGTTGACAACAGGTTTTGGTGATGAGCAATAATGGCCGCAGCATCCTGTTCAGACATTATCTCAACCTCACGGGTTTGTTTCATTTCCATTTCAGCTTCCTGAAGAAATTCCACGAGTGCTTTGCCGCAGTCAGTGCAGAAATCACCATACTTCATTTCGCTGCAGTTGCTGCAGAAATGCTCCTCAAGAGATGAACCGCACAAAGTACAATACAGGCCTGTATTCATCTTACCGCAGAGGGGACATTTCCTTTCAGCAGTATCAAATCCTGAACCGCACTCAACACAGAACGCAGCATCGGGTTCATTGATATACGAACAGGAAGGGCATCGTTTACCTCCTGTCTCTTTCTTCTCTACCTGTTCCTGGACATCTTCCTGATGCCTCTCCTGATATTGTTCCTGCTTTTCAGGAAGTTCACTATAATCAAACTTTGACATTTTTCCCTCTGAATATTCCCATGGCTTCTTTTTTTAAGGAGTTCTTCTGTTATTTTCAAATATATTAAACAGGTTCTTAATAATATTGGTTATCGTGGAGATCCGTGCGGAGATGGATCATATATCCTTTTACTATTGCCGGTTATTACATCGATTTCTTCATCGCATCTGGTTCTTAACACTTTCCATCTGTTGAACAGGTGATAAAGCGGAAATGCGAGCAATGAAACTAAACCGACAGTACCTACGATACCGCAGAATACGATATGAAACTGATTCCTGCCGTAAAAACTGTCTTTTTCTCTGCTTAAAAGCAGGCCGGAAAGAGCTCCAAGAGAAATTACACAGAATATTATCATGGGTATAAAGAAGAAGAGTATAATCCTGTCTGCATAGAGCACCTTCAGGTTACCCGCCATCATGAATCCTGTTTTCTCCAAACCTTCTGCATAATATTTTACCGGCACCATCTCGGATGAACTGAATTTTCTAAACCGGGACTGTGAAATTTTTTCACCGAGAACGATGAACTTGTTGTTTGCCGTTACACTGGCCCCTCTTCTGTTCTCACTGCTGTATATTACTGAATTTATTCTGGCTTTTGGCGAAAATGCGTATGGAGAAAATTCTGTAATTTTATAAAAATCACTCATCAGACTTCCCCAGCTGAACAGACAGAACGCAATCATAACAATGGACAGGGCAGATACAATATTTACCCAGAGCCTTATTCTGTCCGGAATTTTTTCCGCTTCCGCAATCTTCTGTTTTCTTATAAACTCTACATTCCCGGAAAGAATCTCTGTAAGGTTCTTCCATGTCTTGCTCATAATACTCCAGTCTTTTTCAAAACTTTCAGGTATATCCTGCCTTATGAGCCAGAGATAAAGGATTGAATTTCTGTTGGTCAGTTCGTTTATAATATTTGTTCTGTTATTCCAGGGCAGGTTCAGCAGCTCATTGACGCTCGACACCTCATATTCATTATTCCTGAATGGTCTTATTTTATTTCCGGCAAAGGAGAGGTAGATTTTGCTTACAACTGAAAGCCTCTTTGAAGAGTCGCCTTCCATCCTGTAAAACTCAACCTCATTCTCTATGAGCTTGACAATTTGCTCTCCCTCATTACCGAAAGTATTGAGCCATGCAAAGATGTCCGACCTCTTTTCCTGAAGAATGAGCTGGGTCATGAGTTCAGGCCTTTTTCTGAGAATGTCTTTAAATTCTTCAATGGTATTAAGATAAATATTTTCATCTATGCGGCACGGCCTTTCCGGATTTAGGAGATATATGGCCCTGCTGACTTTTTCATCATCATTCAGGGAGGAGACTGCTATGTCTGATACTTTATCACTCAACTCATCGTTGAATCTCCTGAGCCACTGTTCTATTTTTGAATCCATGAGCTCAGCTTTGGCAGCCTCTCTGTGCTGATCGAGAAAATCGGAAAGATCCTTAACACCATAGAATTTTATTTCTTTTTTATTTTCCCTGTCATAGAAGAGATATGGTATATCGTCTATAATTTTAAGAGTGCTGAACTCTTCTATTTCATCTCCTTTGAGCCACCCATCAACCTGTTCGGCCCCCCATCTCTGTTCGGGCGGAGGAGTAAGCAGACCTTTCAAAAGCTGTTTCATTCTTCGTGAAAGTTTTTTTGCAGCCGGGTCTGTAATCATTTTTTTTATGATCGTTCCGTTTGAAGCATATGCCTTAATATCATAATTACTTAAGCCTGTATTCGGATTTTTTCCTGTTAGCAGTTCAAATACTGTAATTCCAAGAGAATAATAATCGATTTTGTATCCAATTTTATACTTAAAATCATCTGTATGAAGATGGATTTCCGGCGCAGAATATGCCAGGGTTCTAAATCCTGTACCAGTCATTTTCTCATCGATGTCATCGTACATTTCCGAAGATATGCCAAAATCTCCCAGAACGATATCCAGACTTTCCGTATCTCTTAAAAAAAGGTTCGCAGGCTTGATATCACGGTGAGTGACTTTTTTTTCTTTTATATATTTTAATGCATTATTTACCTGTGCTATAATATCTGTCACCTGTTCCTCTGAAAGCGGCAGGTGTTTATATGTTCCATCGGGATTTCTGTCAGCAAGGGTACCGCCTTCGGCATACTCCATTATTTCATAGAATCTGCCGTTATATCCCTTTTCATTAAAACAGATAAGCTTGATGACATCGTCATGATCAAGAGCTTTAATTTTATTCAGAATATTTACTTTAGGCTTATGATTGGAGTGATAATATTTTATTACAACCGTTTCATTATCTTTCCGGGCTTTATATATTTCTGCCTCTCCGGAATCACTTGATATTATATCGTCTATGATATAGCCATCAAGATTTGCACCATACATGCTTTTGAGAAGATCCCTGTTTACATTATCTGCTGTACTTTCAGGAGCTGAATATTCAAGAGTATCTGTTTTTAAAGGGTCCTGTTCAAATTTCTCAGTTTCATTATTTTGGTTCATTGCATTTCTGCTCCAGAGTTAGTATTTAAGAATAAATTCCGGCAAAAGAATGCCGGTAAAAAAACTGCAGAAACTAATAGTAACGGGTTTTTCTTCTTATATACAATAATATTAAAATTACAACTATTGCCCCGCCGAAAAAATCGCTCCAGAATTCTTTCCGTGCTCTGCTTCGTTTTACGGTTGCTTTCTTTAACAGCCACTTTGCGGACCTGTGATCCTTATTCTTTTCAAGAATATTTTCGAGTAAATCGATTGAGTCTGAATACTTTTTCTTTTTGTACAGGTAATATGCCTTTCCATACATACGCCTGGTTTCAATAACCTGTCTTGCGGTGCTAAGTTTCTGTTCGCTTGTCTCAATGGATTTAAAAAGCTGTACAATTACCGGATTGTCCTTTTTCAGTTCTTTGTTCTCTGACAGAAACATTTTAATCTGATTCCCGGCTTCGGTAAAATTCTTTCTATTCAGATAATAGGATATTTTTGTTCTCAGTTTACTTAATGAAATTTTCATTGCAGGGGTAAGTTTTTTCAGGCTTTCAGCATACTCCAGTTTTTCAATTCTTTTCATAAGCTCCAGGGCAGTATTATTGTCTGTGTCATATTCCAGTATTTTGCTGACATTTTCTCTGGCAGTTACTGTATCATTTTTCTGCAAACTTACTCCTGCGTTCCTGATCAGGGTTCTTATCTCCTCCTTTACCCGGTTACCGATATACTTTTTAGTATTACTGTACTGTTCACTTCCAATTATCACGTCGGAGTCAATGGAGTCAAGAATAGCGTATGCCCCGTGTGTATCATTTTCAGCTATGGCATCAGGAATAAGTGTATGAAGCTTACGGAACTCATATACAGTAAAGCCGGAGTTTACCACAATCATGGTCAGGGCAAAGTACAGCACAGGGGAAACAACAAATCTCTTGTTAAAGGCAACTATTGATACCCAGACTGCAAATACAGCCTGTGTAATGACGAGTGCATAAAAAGTATTGGTCCTGAGAAAGAAGTGCAGCAGTGAAGTAAGGATCAGGAGAGCTACCGGTATGAGATAGTAGATATGACCTCTGGTATCTTCAAAAAATTTCTCTAACTTCATCTAAACACTCCGTAATTTTTTTAAAATATATTTCAAAGGGAAATCAATTAAATTCTCAATCCCTGCATATTCATTTATCAGCCCATTTAAATTTTTTAAAGAGCTTGCTGTTCTTACTTCGATATACTGTTTTTGCAGCAGTTATTCTATTTTTGAAGTCACGGCTGTCTCTGCTTATGCCCACTCCCGGTTTCAGGTACATGCCGTTATATTTGTAACACAGAGTAATTTCTTTCTTCTCATCTGCCATGGAATCAATGTTGACCGTGGTATCCGAATCCATAATTTTTCCGGCATTATCATAATCTTCCAGATCTTTTTTATAGAAATACAGTTTTTCAGCATTTATTTCCGCCAGCCCTACTGGTACATCTGCAGCATCTTCCCTTTCTCCTTTTTTTGAAACCAGTTTCACGGAAACGACAAGCCTGTCATCATTCTGAAATCTGTGGAACTGCGGCTGAAATTCACGTGAATTTTCAAGATCAACTGAAGAGTACAGACGCACTTTCATTGGAACTATGAGTTTAACATTTTCATGATGAATCTCTATGGTACTGGCGATTGGTTTTTTCTGCATCCATTCCGAAAAGTATGCCATGTTCCGTGTGATAAACCCGTTCAGGACATTACCTTCAATTTCTTTATAATTATCAGAACCCGGAACGACAACATCCTTCTGTGAAATAAAATCATATCCGGGATCTCCTTCAGATAAAATATGTCCATGCCATACAGAATGTTCATAATAATCATTTACAGGTCTCAGGCGTACTTTGTAGAGTTTTAAAGGTATTTCAAAACTACGTTCCATATTAAATTTTTTATGGTACAGTTTCTTTTCCAGAAAAACCTGATCAAAATATTTTGAACTATTTATCTTTCTGATTTTATTTCCAAAAGCGGAACTATCGGGTTTTGAAAAAGTCATTACCTCCGATTTGATATAGTAATCCCCGAATGCAAATCTGTTATAAATCGAAACTGTTGGGTACAGAGCCAGAATTCCTGATATAACATAGGTAACAAGGGAGATCTTTATTATCCCGTGCCTGAAAGACCGGGATTTATTAATGCTATTCCATGTAACTTTGTCGAATTGTTTGGAAATGAAACTTACAGACAGGGTGATCATCAGCCCCATGCCGATGCAGCTTGCAAGGAGTCCGAATGCTATCAGTTCCCATAAATCCGGACTGGAGTTTGAACTTATTATAACAAGCCAGGCCAGTATAGGTAAAATTGAAGCGGGAAGAATGCCTGCGATAACCCCCGGCATGACAGATCTCTTTATGGAGTCACCCATTGTATTGACAACATCACTGAAAAAAGAATCACTCATCGTGTTGGCGCGGCAGGGATTTGATTTGCATCGGTTTTCAATTATTTCAGCAATTACAGGAGATTTTAAAAAAACCGCAAGACTTCCGGTGAGCGACTTGTCAGGGAGAAGAGAGAAACGCTTCTGGCCGGAACGGGACTTTTTTATATTATTAAGGTCTCTGTTAAGGAGAGTATCCAGTATATGCCTGAAACTGAATATTTTCTGCCGGGGCCCTATGCCGTAAATACTGAACCGGACACCGTCTATTTCCAGCTTCAACTCCGTAACAAGTGCCCTGTACTCATAATATCTTTTAAAGGACATGCCCTCAACCCCGCAACTTACCTGATTGATCTCTGTAAGAGATTTAAGGAGGCTGAAGTCAAGGCGATTCAGTTCAGATTTATGTTCAGCATTCTGTGTGAGCGGAGAATTAATCCTGATACTGCGGATATCACATTCCACACTTTTATACATATGGAGAATACCGGTTCCATTACATGTGGAGCATGTGACATATCCTGACCCTCCGCATCTGCTGCAGACTACCACTCCACGGCCTGAACAGGTATTACATCTTTGTTTCCCGCCGCCCCCGCAGCTGTAACATGTTTTTTTTCCGGAGCCGCCGCATGATGAACAGTTTGCCGCCTTCTGAACAGTCATGCCGTTGAAATCGGTTGTATTATACTTTATTGTGCCGCTGCCCCAGCATGAGGAGCAGGTATCGTATCCACGGCCGCCGCAATGGTAACAGTTTACTTCCCCCCGGCCGCCGCAGTTATGACAGGTAACCTCTCCATGGCCCCCGCATGTGGAACATGTAACTTTCCCTGAACCTCCACAGGTTCCGCATGTCCAGGAGGTCCCGAAATAATATGGCCCCTGAAAGAACAGTTCTTTTCCGGGAGAATCATCACTATGTATGCTGTTACCTTTCCACCTGTCCAGCTTTGATTTAAAACTGCTTTTTTCCCCATTTATCGAACTGTTTACATCACTGTCAATGTCTGAACTTTTTGCAACATAACCCGGCAGGGAACCTGTACCGTTTATTTTTCTTATATTGAATGATACATCATAGGTAACATCATACCGCCCATCTACTACAGAGGTTATACAATCAAGAACCTTAACAGAAGACATGGTGAACCGTGTTCTTGCGGTTACAACATCCGAAATCTGGCTGTACATATATTCATGATTGTTCATAGCAGTACCTTAATTCAGTTTTTCAATTTCACCATCAGGTTTTTCACCAGGCAGATATCTCCTGATTATATATTCCCTGACCGGTTTACCCTCATTGTTATAATGTGTTTCCCTTTCCGGAAGCCCGTTCCCGCCGTACATATATTCAACAGCTTCTCTCTTTCCCCTTTTTCCCCGTTCCATGTATGCCGCAGTGTAGTAATTTGACTCTCTGGTTATCTTCCGTTTATCATTGAAAACAATGACCGACCTCCGTACGATGAGATTCTTTCCATTATAGAACAGTTCTTCAATACTATGAGGATCTATGAGACACGATTTCGAATAACTTACGAGTTTTCCGGATTTATTATAGATCTCACTTGATTCTCTGCTTACAAGACCGTGTTCAGGGGAAAGGCGTGCAAAATCCGGATTACCGAGAATAAAGCTGAATCCCGTAGGTTTCCCTGCTTTATTAAAGTGATATTCTTTCAGCAGATTTTTTGAATCTTCATTTTTATAGACTGTGCTGGTGATTTTTTTCCCATGGCTGGAGAGTATATTTTTTTCACGTAAAAATTTCCCTGAGTATATGAACTCAGATCTTTTCAGGATTTTGCCCCTTCCATTTTTATGAATAATGGACGAAAGCCTGCCCTCTGAGTCATATTCGTATTCATCAATGGAGCCGAGTTTTATTCCTGCATTGGAATAACTCTTTTCTGTCCCGGGAGTGCCGTTCTCTGTATAGTCCCTTTCAAGCCAAAGAACACCTTTCGACTTCACTCCTGTTTTAGCGTTATATGAATATTCATAAACCCTTTCGTATCTGAAACCGTTTTTTTTAATATTCTCCGCAAAATCTGTATCAGGTAAACCGGGAGTTTCAGAACATGCAGAGACAACAAGAATCAGGAACATAAATATTCTTATGTACATAAAAACTCCATCAGTTCTGGATTTTTTCAAAGCAATTCTTATGGGTTTTAACCGCAAAATCTCAAATCACAGTTATTTACATAAAAAACACTGCTATTTGCTATACTAATCACAGACTTATGTCAATTTTTTTTGATTATAAATATTTAGAACCTGTAAAATCATGACATTACTATATTAAGAACCGAAGAAAGGAACAAACCCACCGTTCTCATTAAACCTGCCGGTATACCTCAACTGGGTCTGATCCGTAATTATGGGTAACGGACCTTCAATGGGCTCATCATCTGCCATTTCTACCATACCATCTCTGGTTATTTCAAATTTTGTATTGAAGAGACTGTCTCCATATATCACTACAGCTTCCATTAACCACTTCTCCCCGGTCTTGTCATAGGAGACAACCCTTGGTGGAAAGATCTGATTCTGTAAATGCTCAATATAGGTTTTTTCCGGGTTCTCCAGCCATCTGATTTCGTAGGCATTATCAACAATAAGAAACCTTCCCTCATCGCCGTAAACACTGGTGCAGAAGAACTCAAGGTATAATCTTAAATTTTTCCAGTTTAGATTGATTCTGTTTTCATTAATCTCATGTATATGTGAAGACCTGCCGTCCAGGAGACTTGAATTATTGCTGTTCATGGCATAATAGCTGTGGTAGCCTATGTTTGTTCTGGCATCTTCAATATGGTACCAGTCAACATCATCATAGAATGGAAGTCTGCACCGCCGTACCTCTACATTTGGATTATCCCTGAAACTCCTGTTGGTTATACCAGCAAGGTCAAAACAGTTGTTTCTCTCTTCTTCCTCCAGGCTCTCCCATTCACTTTGCGGGATCGGATGGAAAATTCTGTTAATCTGAACAAGTCCGTTTTTTATACCATTATCATTTTTTTTCGGCGCAGGTGCTTTGGACTTTCTGAAAACAGGCCTTGCCCTGAGTACCCTTTCTTCGGCTTCATCCAGTTCTTTATAAAAGGGGTTATTATCAAAAAGTCCCTTAAAAACTGTGTCATACATATAATTCGGTTTCGCTGCAACAACCGCCTCATCCCCCTGTATATTCAGAATCAGTTCATCATCTTCCAGATCCATGACAAGTTCCGGTGTACCGAAACCGGAAACGTTGCATACAGCATTTGCAGACATGCACGTTGTTGAACCGAAATACTGCTGAATACGGCTGTTGTTCAGTATTGTTTCCCAGTCATTTGGGTAAAGGTTAATAAGCTGACTTAAATCCTGCCAGAAACTCCAGACACGTACTCCGTAACCCCTGAGAAGAGTAATAGCCTGTCTCAGCTGGGGGAGTGTTCCCAGTTGCGCTGCTTCATCCAGAAGCATGAGAGTGGAATTCTCCGGCTGAACCCGCCGCCTTGTAATTACTGTTATTATCGTTCCTATCCATAATCTCAGTAGAGATGAATGACTCTCGAGTTTGGAAGGAGGGATGACCAGATATATGGAAAGAGGAGATCCATCATAGATCTTGTTGAGGTCAAGATCAGAACTGGAAAGATGTTCTTTCATCTGCTTACCCTTAAGGAAATCGAGCTGGTTTACGGCAAATGCGAGGTAGCCTCCAACAGTTGAGTCTGCAGGATTCTGAAGGAGACTTGCCAGTTTCTGCAGTTCTTCATTACCCGAGGACATCCACTGCTCTGACCGGGCAACGAGAGATTCATATGTGCCGTTAAGAAGATCCCGCACAGCAGGAAGAGTAGCAGTGTCTGAATCGGACATTGTAAGAACATCAATTATTGCCGCAGTAACAAGAGATCTGCCCATTTCAGACCAGAAAAGGTTGTCTGAATTGGTCTTTTTCTGGTCTGACGCTATAAGTGTAGCAATGGTTGATACATCTTCAATGAACTGTTCAGATAGAGGGTCAGCCAGATCAAGGGGGTTGAACCTGTGTTTTTCAGTCTCTCCTGTTATATTAAATGGATCGAGCAGTATTACCTCCTGCCCCATCTCTCTCCTCCGGCGCGCAGTAACTGAATAATTTTCACCTTTGGGATCGACAACCACAACCGGACCCGGATAGCGCAGCAGTGCAGGGATTATGCATCCGGTTCCTTTCCCTGCACCTGTAGGCGCGACTGTTATCAGATGGCCCTCGCCTGTATCGAGTATGGGTTCAAGAAAGAATGCCGTGGACCTGGACTTATCCTTCGTTTCCGATTCCTTAAAGCCCACAATGGATTTTCTGCATCCCGATTCAAGTGACCATCCAACAAGAAGTCCCTCATGGGATATGGTTTCAGGTAGTTTTCGCATTATAACTCCTCGAGTCTCTGGCTGGACAAATAGTATTTTTATACTTTTCTACACTAAAACTTTCATTATAGCAAGAAATTATTTTTGCAGACTGCCGTGAAAACCGGTACTTACTATAATCTCCGGGTAATCTTCATCATAAAATTTATTTACCCGAATTAACTGTCATCAGACAATCGTATACATATAGAACCAGCAAGTATTAAAGGATTTACATTTTTGAATAAATTACAGAAGAGAATTCAAATTAGTCCGCCATGGTTTGGGCGATTTTTTATAATTATATCTTATACATGACGCCTTGTTATATATTTCCGGAGATCATGTGGTCGCAGGTTCGAATCCTGTCGCCCTAATAAAATCAAAATTTGATCAGAGCTTTTTTATGGCCTCATATATCTGCCATCTTTAAAATACTGCGTTGCACAAATATTACACAGTCTAAATCACTTTTATCAGATGAACAGCATCACTCATTTTATCGGACTTATCCCGAACATTTAGTTTCTCTACTCATCTATTTTTATTTCACAATCGACAATATTCATAGTCAAATAATATATTGACAATCAGGATACATTAGGTATTTACTCAAGTCTTGTCTATAGTAGAATCAGGAATATAATAATGGATGAAGCAAAGATAGTATTTATTGTAACAAGAACTGTATTCCTTTTTGTAAATATTACTTTAACATATATATTTTTAACACCTGC
>QKCL01000057.1 GCA_003246895.1 Spirochaetota bacterium
CACCGATAATACCGGAGGAGATGCTTTCACTTAACTCATGTACAATTGACGAATACCTTTCAAAGTCCTATGTATCTCATTCGCCTGTGGAATCAGTATGCTGGGCAAAGGGCACCAGTGAACCCCTCATCATAAATTCATTCAAGCTGGAGAACGAGAATCTGGCCAGCATAATAGATGACATTCCCGAGGACCTCTCAGTCATTACAGGAAAACCGGGAAATCTTGACCAGTTCAGCGATATAATAAGTTTCAGCATTATCTTCACAGACCAGTGGAGAATAAATTATCTGAGTGAACAGTGCCGGTTCATTACAGGCTACACAAAAGAGGAGCTCCTGGAGAGCGGCCGGATTTCATGGACAGATCTCATCAATGAGGAGGACAGGGATAATGTCCGCATGGCAAGAAAGAATGCCATTTTCAAGAAACACCCCTACAGCATTGAATACAGAATTACAGATAAAGAGGGGCATACAAAATACATCTGGGAAAAGGGAGCCCCTGTCCCGGACAGCCAGGGCGCAATAAACAAAATCGACGGTTTCCTCCATGACATTACAGTAAAGATCAAGGCCGACCTGGCCATGAGATCCATAAATGAAAAAAACAACCGCAGCATACGACTCGATGCCCTTACACGTATGGCCGGCGGCATTGCCCATGAAATGAATAATCAGCTCATGGGAATCAGCGCCATTGCCGGTATCATATCAATGAAGAGCAGTGAAAGTGACATTACGGAAAGCATCAGCAAAATAAACGATATAATTGAAAAATCCGCTTCAATAATAAATGACCTCCAGAGACTTTCAACTGAGGGTGACAATGAAAAGAAAATCATGTCTGCACACACCATTCTGGACAGCGCCATTGAACACTTCACCAGTGAAACCCTGAACAGACACAGAGTTGAGTTTTCATATGGCGCCCCAAGGCATTACCTCAACGCAGACCCTGAGAAGATAAAGGAAGCCCTCTGCCGCATTCTTGAAAACTCCGATGAGGCAATGCATAAATCGGGGGGATCAATATTGATCTCCACTGAAAACAGCAAATCTGCAGAAAATACAGATATCATTGAAATAAAACTGAAAGACACCGGTAGGGGAATTGACGAAAAATATCTCGCAAGAATATTTGACCCGTTTTTTACAACAAAGACAAACGGTAATTCCCGTGGAATGGGCCTGTCAATAGCACTTGGAATAATCGAATCACACGGAGGGTCAATATCCTGCTCAAACGGAAAATCCGGAGGGCTTGAAGTCAGGCTTTCCCTGCCTGTTATATGATATCACTTCATGAAGCGGAATGTTGAGACAATTGTTTCGGCATCCCTGACAAATATGTAGAGGTCTATGGGAACAGATCTGCTGAAGTCTGCAAAGTAAACCTTGCCGTCCTTTTTACCCACAATCCTGCCGTTAAGATGAAACCCTTCGGGCCTGCCGTAGTAGGTTTTTTCATAGTATTCCCACTCCTTTCCGGAAAAAATATATATCCTGAAAAGAACAGCCGATTTTGCAGGAGCATCAACAGGCTGCCAGTCCCTGGAACGGGTAGGCAGAATAAAACTGATTCCGTATATTTCCAGATTTTCATCAATGAGCAGATGCCTGTCCGAAACACTGTACTTGCTCCAGGTTTCGGGGAACTTCATGGAAAAACCGAACCTCCTGTTCTCATAGTTCAGCTTTTCAAGAAGAAGCTCCCGGTCAGTCTTTGCGCAGCCTGCCGTGAAAAGTGTTATTGTTAAAATAATAAAAATTATACTCTTCAGGTTCATTATATAAGAATGAACCTGAAGACGGCATATGGCAACAAAAAAAGCCCCTTCCGGGGCTTTTAAATCTATTTAAACCTGAAGTTTTTCTTCTCCGCCTCTTTCCTGATACTCTTTATCATTGCAGAGTCAAGTGATTCCTTTTCACCGGCGTTTTTCTTCTGATCAGTAATGTACCTGTTCCGCTTTTCATTGAGTTCACCTATCCTCTTCTGAATTTCAAGCCTCTTTCTGTACATTGCCTCAACATAACGTTTTCTTTCCCCCTGGGTCATGTTTCTCATATTAGCAGGCAGATCCTCTTTTCTGATACTGTTCAGATCCGCTTTCCCGTTTTTTACCGCATCTACAAGGTCCCAGTTCGTGTTGACATAATACTTTGAGGCCTTGGAAATTGATCTCTCGGCTGCGACGGACCCGGATTTATCCATGGCTTTATTGTCTTCTTCGCTCTGTACAGCCTTGCGCTTCTCTCCAGCTGCTCCGAATGGAATGTATGTGCTGTTAAGTTCAAGCCCAAGCCTGTTTATCTCTCCGTCCTGGGGAGTGCTTACAATCTGAGGTGCATTGTTATGGTCTATATTCATGTAGGTTCCGCCGCCCAGATCAGCCCCCTCTTTCCACTTGATATTTATGCCGGTTCCGTAATCCCCGCAGAAAATTGTATTAACAGTAATACCCTTCTCCCTTGCGAACCTGATGGACTCACGGTAATCATTGTCTCCCTGTGTAAATGACTCATTCCCTGCTATGAATATAATCTTGATATTGCCGTCATTTCTGTCCCAGTTAAGGTTCTGTACCGCCCTTTTTATTACAAGGCCGCAGTACTCATCCCCGCCGCATGTTTTAAGGGAAAAAAGGTCTGATGAAATCCTGTCAAGGTCTCCCGTGAAAGGTGTAACCATACGCATATAGCCCTCTTCTCTGGAGATTGTACTCTTGCCGTATTCAAAAAGGGAAACCTCAAGAACAGGAGTCTGTGAACCCTTTTCGGCAAATGCAAGTTCGTTCACCACCTTCCAGAGCCTTGACCTGGCCTGGTCAATGAGACCGTCCATGCTGCTGCTTGTATCAAGCAGGAGAGCAACCTGTATTCTGGGCCCTGACTTTTCCTGTGCTCCAAGTGAAACGGATAGTGAAAATAATATTATAAAAACCGGTTTTAGTGTTTTCATTTTGTCCTCCCTGGTGAAGGTATGACGGGAGTCAGGAGGGAGTAGTTCTTATTTTTTTTTCAGTTTAAGGTCAATTTCTGAAACTGTTTCTTCAGTTTTAGTCTTCACAACGGTAACTGAGTAGGAATTGCCCAGTTTAACGATTATTTTTTTCAGATCCTCATTTTTTACGACCATGGTGCAGAGGTATTCATTTTCAGAGATGTTTTTTAATTCAACAATAAGTATTTCGTGTCCCCTCAACAGAGCCTCAATTTTATCCTGTTCAGGATTCTTTTGCACAGGAATTGATGCGGGCATTGACTTCGACGCCTTTCTGTATCGGGAAACTGATTTCTTTTCAGAATAGGCTTCCTCTCCCTGTATGTCTGATTTTGCATCAGCCAGATCCATGGCCTTTTTATTCTGTATTTTCTCTCCCCCGGATTTTTCAAGAGCACGTTTCGGTTCATAGCTCTTTATGGATTCTGAAACTATGGTATTTTTGTCAGAACCGGCTTCCTTTTCAATAATATCGTTCATTACCGCTTTATCTTTCATTACAGATTCTTTCTTAACTTGAGTTCTGAGCCGTTTATTTTCGGCAGCAGGTTTTTCATCACGGACCTTTTCACTAACAGTGACGGTCCTGTCTGCAATTTCTATCTCGGAAACCGACTTGTGTTCAACAGTGAAGGGCCTGTAGACAATCACCATAATCAGCGCAAGCCCCGCAAGAGCCATGGCTTCGATGGAAAACCTGCTCCTGAGAAATACAAATGGTTCAGCCAGAACCCTCATGTTAAATTTTGACTCTGCCCTCTCCCTGAGCCTTCTTTCAACTGATTCTGTAAAACCTGCCGGTGCATTGTGCCTTTTAAACCCCTTTACTTCAGCAGCATATTTCACCCTGAACTGCAGATAGTCTCTGCATCCGCTGCAGTCATTTATATGCCTTAAAATCTCCTCATCCTTCATGGGGTCAAGGCCGTTATCGATGTACGCATCTATGAGTTCTTTAAAATCTTTACACTTCATCATATGACCCCCTTCAGAAGACTGCGAAGCCCCTTCCTGCCTCTGGCAAGCCTTGACTTAACTGTTCCTTCGGGAATACCGGTAATACCCGCTATCTCATCATAGCTTCTCCCTTCCAGGTCCCTGAGCACAATGAGTACCCTTTCATTTTCAGGGAGCTGTTCAATTGCGCAGCGTATTGCATTTTCGGTTTCATCCCTCTCTATGGATTCATGGGGGGTCAGGTACTGTGAGGAGATTCTGTCACTCTCCTCGGGCACTGCAAAGTTTCTCACCCTTTTACGGTATGAAGTCTTCAGCCTGTCCCTGCAGAGGTTCATTGCTATTTTATATATCCATGTGGACAATGCGGACCTGAAACCGAAGTCACAGAGCCTGTCATGCACACGTATAAATACATCCTGTGCACAGTCATGGGCATCGTCGTAATCGTTCATGATGTTGTAGCAAAGTGAAAATACCATATCCTTGTGCCTTTCAACAATTTCATTAAATACCGGCTGCTCACCCTGAAGGAATGCACGCACAGCCTCTTCATCGGTGAGTTCCCTGTATCTCTCCCTTCCGCATATTATTAGACGCAGAAAATCTGAAAAAGATCTCATTTTATCTGCAATATGCGGAAAAATGTTGTTCAGCACATTAATCATGAAGTTTCCGGATGTATAAATAATTTCTTAAAATTACCAGTCCGGTTAAATATTTCAAGTCAATTTTATTGTAAATCTCAGGACTGGATGTTCAGGATGAAACGGATTTAAGGGTGAGGGACGTGAAGGGCGGCGGAGCCGGTGCATGGCACCGGAGCGTAAGCGCAGCCCGGAACAGGCCCGGCCCCCGGAAACGGGGGACACGCCCGTAAAATTACAGCCTTCCGTATACTTCTAAGAGCTGGTCAACGAGATGCCCGAAATGGGCGATGGCACTTTTCACCGGTTCAGGACTTCCCATGTCCACGCCGGCGGTTTTAAGCTCATCTATGGGGTACATGCTGCCGCCCAGTTTAAGGAAGTTAAGGTAAGCATCTCTGGCGCTGTCACCCTCTGAGGTTACCCTGTCTGCAAGAGCAATTGCGGCGGAGATTCCTGTTGCGTATTTATATACATAGAATGCCGAGTAGAAATGCGGAATCCGGAGCGCCTCGAGTGAGAGCACATCGTCTATTACGAGTTTGTCTCCGAAGTATGCGTCAAGGAGCCTGTAGTATTCGGCCCTCATTACATCCAGTGTAAGGGGCTCGTTGTTTTCAACTATTGCATGGGACCGTTTTTCAAACTCCGCGAACATTGTCTGCCTGTAGAGAGTTGCCCTGATATTGTCTATTTCACGGTTCAGGATATAGGCCTTCATGCGGTTATTGTCCTTATACTTTTCAAGGAGATACATGCTCAGCAGTGTCTCGTTGAATGTGGATGCGACCTCTGCCACAAATATCGTGTAGTCGGCTGAAATGAATGGCTGACTGTTTTTCGAATAGTAAGAATGCATGGAGTGGCCTGCCTCGTGTATGAGGGTATAGAGGCTGTTTATGTTTTTGGGCTCATAGTTAAGAAGTATGTATGGAGGAGAGTCGTAGCAGCCTGAAGAGTATGCACCGCTTCTCTTTCCCCTGTTTTCGTAACGGTCAACCCAACCTTCAAGGAGGCCCTTTTTCATTATTCCGCAGTATTCTGTTCCCAGCGGGGCAAGGGCGTCAATTGATGTTGCCACAGCCTCTTCATAGGACATGTTAAAGTCTATGTCGCTCACGATGGGCACGTATGTGTCGTAGAAGTGAAGTTCATCAAGGCCGAGGGCCTCCTTTCTGAACTGCAGGTACTTGAATAGAGGTTCATTGTTTTCCCTGACTGTATCGATGAGGTTGTCATATACCTCAACCGGGACATTGTCCGAAAACAGTGAGGCTTCCCTGGAACTTTTAAAGTTTCTTACCTTTGCGTAGAATTGGTCCTTCTTGTTTGAATGAGAAAGTGTTTCTGCAATGGTAAACTTCAGGTTGTCATAGGACTCATAGTACTGAAAGAATGCCTTTTTTCTGGTTTCCCTGTCGGGGCTTATGAGGAATGTGCTGAAATTGCCGTGACTCAGTTCAACCTCTTTTCCGGATTCATCCTTTATGTTACCGAACTTCATGTCCGCATTGTCAAGCTGGCTGAAGATCTGTGAAGGGGCATGACCCACCTCCCCGGACTGTGCCAGAATCTGTTCTATTTCGTAGCTTCTGGTATGTGGCTTGTACCTGAGAATCTTTTCAAGGTAAAACCCGTAGTCTTTCATGGAAGGGTCTTCCATGTACTTTCTCACAACCCCTTCTTCTATGCTCTGAATTTCGGGAGTCATGAAACTTGAGGATTCAGAGAGTCTTGTGTAGAGATTCATGGCCTTCTGGTACATGGCGAGATAAAACTGTTCCGATTTGTTTTCGTCGCTTTTGAGATGTGCATATGTATAGAGTTTTTCAAAGTCCCTGGATATTTCAAGGTCAAACTCAATTGTTCCACGGAAGGCTTCAAGGGACAGGGACATCTTTCCCCTGTAGTCTTCATAGCCCTTTATATCATTTTCTATTTTCTTATATAGTTTTTCCCAGTTTTCGTCATCGGCAAAGAGGGGTTTAAGATCCCATTTATCACTTTCCTTTACATCCTTTCTTTCCGGTATTGCTGTCATATTCTGCTCCTGAAGTGTAATTCTGCAATTATCTATAAGTTCATGCTCTCTTTTAGTCA
Source organism: Spirochaetota bacterium (assembly GCA_003246895.1). Lineage (GTDB taxonomy): Bacteria > Spirochaetota > UBA4802 > UBA4802 > UBA5550 > SZUA-423. The sequence continues at coordinate 6,711 of QKCL01000057.1, forward strand.
AGGTTAATTATCACTTGACTTCCAGATTATGATACATATCAAATCTTTAAAAAAAAGCGATGTTATGATATTATAATGAAAAATTCAGGATTAAAGACATTTATCTTTTTCATCTCACTTATTCTGGCTCTAGCTCTCTCAACGAAGTCATATTCACAGGATAATGATGAAACAGATTTTACACCAAAAACCCAGTTTATCATTTTCTATGACCTTGGGTATTCAGGAGATAAGGGTATAGAAGACTATACAAGAAAGGGTGCCGGAGATATATCAGACGCCTACAACAGCTATGGATCACCGTACAGCAGTGATTACCATGCCGGTTCAACTGAAGACTCAAAAATAAGCCAGGGTGTGGGCCTGGAATTCAGAACATTCTTCGGAAATATAGGATATGGAATTGGTCTTGGGATTCACTCAAAAAGTACAAGTACTACAGTTGAATCATCGGATAATGAACCCATTGAAGTCAGGGCAAAACTGTTTATAATAGACCTTGCCCCTTCCATTTTTTACAGATTCTTTTTAAGCGACAATGTATTCATAAGTACAGGACTTGGAATTGACATATTTTACGGTATTGCCGACATTTCTGACTCCGGAGTATCAATCCCATACTCAACTGAAGAGAGCTATTTCGTTACAGCTCAGTCCAGCGGATTAGGATGCCATATAAAAACAGATATTACATTTCTTTATAAATCGATAGGCATCACCATGGGAGTGGGTGCACGTTATATTGAGAGTGATGAATTCTATGAAAGTTTCAGCACTACAAAACTTGATCTTAAAGCCGGAATAACAGGTGTACACAGCTACATCGGAATAACATCTTATATTTAGAGACAATTTAAACAATGAAAATATTAAATTTTTTACTCCCGTCATTAATCCTTATTACGATATCAGCACTGACCGGATGCGTAAGCAACTTCACACTTCAAACAGCAAAAGCCATACCTGAAGGACAGCTTGACATCGGAATGATAATGGCCACAACGACAAACCGTGCAGCATATGACATGCAGAATGAACATGATGAAAACAGTCACAGTCCCTTTATACCCTTTACTGAAATTCCTGAGAACACCCTGCCGTCAGGAAGACTGGGACTTGGACACAAAATCGATGCTGCACTGATACTCAACCCGTACCCGTTTCAGAATCTGCCTATTGAAATTGGAGGCGATATTAAATACCAGTTTTTCAATGCCGGAAATTTTTATTCAGCTTCAGGGTTGGGATTCTTCTATATGAATAACTACAAGGATATCGTAGATGACAATCAGCACGGTGAATTATTCCTTCCGGTATATGTCAGTTATAATCTCTTTGACAAATTCAATGTATATGGTGCTGTAAAAGGTGTATACAGATTCAGAAGAAATGAGGTCTTCGAAGACGGCAGCTGGAAAAAGAAAAACCGGTACACTCAGCTGGTAAACTATACAGTGGGGTACATGAGAAAAACAGACAGCGGCAACACCGTATTTATCGAAACAGCCTACCAGTATGAATTCCAGACAAAATTTTCATCATACCAGGTAAACTATGGAATTTTTACAAGTCTTAACCTGTGGTAAGTTTTAAACTTCAGTAATAATTTGTTTTTTACTATTCTAAAAATACAGTTTCACAAATGAATATACCATGGGTGCGGATTCATATGTTTCAAAATCGGAAACCCTTTCCCTGCTTCCGGTCTTTGCTCCCATTACCCCAAGCGACACCTCTGCATTGTCGGAAACGCTGTATTTAAAGGAAGCGCTGGCAAAGAGTCCTCTGCCTTCAAAATCATAGATCAGAAAAATATCGGCCCTGAGAATAGAGATTATATCATATCCTGCGTTTAATGAAAGATAATACCTGTTGTATGTGAGGATGCGGTTTGAGAGAGTATAAAAGCTGCTTCCATTATACCCATCTGACATGAATGACGAAACAGCGTCCCTGAGGTCTTTATCTTCATTAATACAGACCTCATTATAGAAGAATTCAGAAAGGAGATACAAACCCTTTGAAAATGTATACTCATAGCCTGTGCCTGCCTGCCAGAAACCCTTTTCCGATTCATCGGGCTTTGAATAGAGAGCTACTGCCGTGAGCTGGCCGCCGAAAAGAACAAATACGAAATCTGCCCCGGCCACCCTCCGCTTTGAAACATAACCTGCCAGAAGCGCCGCATCTGCAGATTCGCTGAGAAACTTTATCCTGACAGCGTAGTTGCTGCTCTTCATATCCGTATCTCTGATTTCATCGTTTTCCCTGAGGGGATTATATACTGCCGATACCTCCAGGAGATTCTCCATGAACAGGTCCGCCCTGAATGCATCAATACCCTCCTGGTCTTCAGCTCCTTCAACAGATGTAGGAGAAACCGGATTAAGAAGGTCAAGGGGATTCCAGAGCCTGCTGCTTCCAAAACGCACCTGCTGCCTCCCTGCAGTGAACGTAAAAGCTCCTGCCGAGAACTTTCCGTAGGCCCTGTGAAATCCGGAACTGTAATACATGGGCGGGTCTGTTCTGTCCACTCCGCTTTTCCAGATTCTGTTGTAATCTCCCGCCTGCCACTCACTTTCAAATTCTCTGGAATCTGTATAGTTAGACCAGACCGCTTCGCTGTCGTAGTCCATATGGAATACAAAACTGCTGCCGTATGTGACCTCGGGAGAAAGCCGCAGCCGGTTAAGGTCAAGAAACATGTTTTTATCAGTTGAGGCTTCACTTCCCGTACCGTAATAGTCGCTGTTTCTCCGGTACATGAACATGTTCTTGTAGTGCCCCTTGAACGAAAAATTCCATCCTGAACTCTCAAAGGGGTCTTCCGCTTCACCTGAAAAGGCCGGACCGCTGTAAAAAAAAACAAAAAGCAGAACTGTGCAGAATATTCTTTCCCATGAAAAGATAATACCAATGATCATAGAGTGATTCTACCGTCTGTGATCCTGATGAGCCTTTCTGCCCTGTCCATGACCATGGGGTCGTGAGTTGAAAAGAGAAAGGTTGTTCCCCTCTCATGGTTCAGGTTCTTCATGAGATCGAGGAGTGATGAACCTGTCTTCTGGTCAAGGTTTGCAGTGGGTTCATCGGCCAGTACAATTTCAGGGCCCGAAACAATGGCCCTTGCCACCGCCACACGCTGCTGCTGGCCGCCCGAAAGCTGTGCCGGCCTGCGGTGTGACTCCTTCTCAAGACCAACATCCCTAAGCATTGCAAGGGCCTTCTCCCTCCGCTCATGTTTCTCAACACCCTGAAGAAGCATGACATACTCTACGTTCTCGACTGCCGAAAGAACAGGTATGAGATTATAGGCCTGGAATATGAACCCGATCCTGTTCAGCCTGATCTTTGAAAGTTCACTTTCACTCAGGCCCTTCATGGTCTGTCCGGAAATAATTACATCTCCTTCATCCGGCCTGTCAATACCGCCCATGACATTGAGAAGTGTAGTCTTTCCCGAACCTGAAGGCCCTGCAATGGCCGAGAACTCTCCGCTTTCAATGTCAAGGTCGATTCCCCTCAGGGCATGAACCTCCTGTCCGTTTGACTGGTATGTTTTATGAAGGTTTTTTATTTCAATTACTTTCATTCTTACTCCTTTTCCCATAGTTCCCCTTACGGGGGGATTATGGGTTTCTAAATAAAATGAAGGGCCTTAAGGGGCCTGATTCTCGCAGCCTTCACTGCCGGATAAAGGGCTGCAATGACTGCAGTACATGACACAATCACCATGGATGCAAAAAAATCCTTCACAGTTACTACAGGATAAATAACAGTTCCCGAGCCCAGGATTGACATTGTCTCGGAAAAAAAAGACAGGTCAAGTCCCGTGACCGTGAGAACACCCAGAACAAGCCCGCCGGCGATCATGCCTGCAGCCATCCCCAGAAGTCCAAGATTAAGGGACTCAATAAGTATCATGATAAAAATATTCAGCGGCTTCGTGCCCAGGCATTTCATTACACCGATTTCATGGAAGCGCTCCATTATGGCCATGACCATGGTGTTGGCCACTGAAAATACAATTGTCGTAAACACTATCGCAAAAAAAACATACATCATTGAATCATATAGCCTGATTGCGCTGACAATGGACGGGGCCATCTCCTGCCATGTTTTCACCACGACATCAGTGCTTTTCAGCCACGGCTCCACTCTTTTTTTTATTCTGTAGGAGAGGTCCCGGTTTTCTGCCTTGATCGTAATCTCGGATATACGGCTTCCGATGCCCGTTATTCTCTGAAGATTTTTCAGTCCCGTGAACACCACGTGCTTGTCAAAATCCCCCACCGGCGATGAGAAGATCCCCTTCACAGTAAGAGCTTCGCCTGTCATCTCTCCATGAACATCCTGCAGTATCAGAACAAGCCTGTCTCCAACCACAAGGTCAAGTTTCTCCGCTGTTCTCTTTGATATCAGAATATCTCTGGCCTCTGAGCTTTTCAGGAAGTCACTGCCGTTTTCTTTCGAAGTGTATTCATAAATTCCGGAAACGGTTCTCTCCCTTTCCGGGTCTATTCCCGCAATCATGACTCCCCTTGAACTTTCACTTGACCTTATCATGGCCTGCACCTTGACCCGCGGAGCCCATGAGAACCCCTTTGAGGATTTCATTCTTTCCATGAAATCCTCATCCGGTACAAAACTGTATGAGGGTTTGATATTGTCCAGGAAGCCCTTTCTGTGAACAGAGACATGTCCCAGTGATGTGCTGATTGTATTGTCCACCATCTGATAATTCATGCCCTTTGATATCCCCATCATGAAAAACATCATGAGTATGCCAAGGCCTATTGAAGTAATAACAACCAGAGACCTTCTCCTGTTACGCCAGACATTTCTCCAGCTAAGCAAAAATATCATCTTCATTAAATCAGCCTCCTAGAGTTCCCGCATGGACGTTACAGGGTCAAGACGCGATGCCCGCCTGGCCGGAAAGTAACTGAATACCCCGGCCAGCAAAAATACAATTACCGAAGCCCTTATGAAATCTGAAATTTTTATCTTTGCATAGTACACAAGTGTCGATACCTGATACATCTCCATCTCGCTCTCATATTCCGAAAAATCCATTGGGTAGACTGTGAAATACCAGCTCAGTCCATAGCCTAGAATCATCCCCAGGGCTATGCCCATTGCAGAGACAAAAAAGGACTCAGTCAGTATCATTCTGAAGATGCGTTCAGGGCCTGTACCGATTGAAAGCATGATACCGAACTCACGCGTCCTTTCATAGACAGACATCTGTATTGTATTTAAAATTCCAAAGGCCACAATTAGATAGAGTATCATTACAAATATGTGTCCGCTGGCCCTGTCAAGGGCAATGAACTGCAGAATTTCCGGGTTGAGCCTGTCCCATGACATTACCTCGAATGTGTCATCCGTTACAGACCTTATACGTGCGGCGAGCCCCGCCACACTGTCTATGTCACTGGCCCTTATGGCATATGCAGTGACATGGCCCATCATTGAAAAAACTTCCCTTGCGGCATCCAGTGAAATTATTCCAAGGGTTCTGTTGTACTGAACATTTGGAGACTTGAAGATTCCCCTTACCATGAAATTTTTTGCTGCAATGGAACCGTCGAATCCCTGGGAAACAAGAGAGACCTCATCACCCACACCCGCGTCAAGAACCCTGGCAAGGGCCCTGCCCAGTACTATTCCGTTTTTATCAGAAGGAGAAATAAACTTTCCGCCGGGAAGGACATATCTGTCCATGGTGATGATATCCCTCTCCCTTTCCGGATCAATTCCAAGTATTTCACACCCCGCAGAGGAATCCCTGTGTGTAAGGAGGCCACCTGTTGAGATTCTCTTTGAAATTCCCTTAACGTTTTTCATGGAGGATATTTTATTGAAGAGTTCGTTATCGTCCATGAACGCATACTCAAGGGTCATGTTCTCCCAGAATCCCTTCTCGTGGACCTGAATATGGCCTGTTCTGGGCGCAACACTGTCCTCAATCATCTGGGCATAACCGCCATTCTGGAGTGAACGCATGAACAGTATGAGTGCCGTGCCCGCCGCAATAGTCATGAATGTGAGAAATGACCTGCGCTTGTTTCTCCAGACATTTCTCCATGCCAGCATCACTGTCATTTTATAGCCGGACATCTATCTCCCCTTGAGATTCTGTATTGTAAAAACCCTATCCGGAATGGCGACGTTAAAACGGATAAACTTTATCCTCAGCATGGTGTACCTGTCCTTCTTTGAAAGTGTCTCCATTTTGTAGACTGCCGGTATTACCCTGCCGCCCATTTCAGTGAATTCCGACATTGTCATGGTCTTTTTCAGGACATTGTGCTGGTTGTAGAATTCCTCTTTCACCGGAAGATAATCATGCTTCCTTGCATAGTATACTATTTTACCCCATACCACTGCTGATTCCGGTTTAGGCACAAGAGTAATCCTGTAGCAGTCGTGTCCCGCAATATTTTCAGACCCGGAAAGTGTATGGGTGTAGTCCTTTGTAATACTCGATTCCTTTACAATGTCATCATTGGTAAAATCAGAACCCATCCATGACTGAAGCATCATGGAAGGAGATATCTTTATGGCCTTCTGCAGTCCCGGAATGAAATGCCTCATCTCATGACCTATAAGAAGAAACCTGTTGCCAGCGTCTTTCTTGGGAGATGTAATTACGGAGAAACTCTTTCTCCCGTCCCTGACGTTCCAGCTCTTCATCTCCATTGTACGGGTCCATTTTCTTGTCTTGATTGTTACCTCATATACTGCAGTCTGTGTATTCCCCCTGACAGCATCCTCAGATTTTTTTATAATTTCCCCTGCAGTCATTGAGAAAAGCGGATGGGCAATGATCATTGTTATAATTACTGAAAATATTCTAAAGGTCATTCCTGATCCCCCTGTACTTTTTCTGCTGATATACTCTGAAAAAACATCTCAAGAAAACTCTCAATTCCCTTCATCATATCTATCCTTGAAGGGTTCAGGGCGCAGTGAAGCCCCACTCCGTCCAGGGACGCAACAAGGAGCATTGACTTTTCAGAAATGTCCAGGTCACTGCGGAAAACTCCTTCATTAACCCCCCTGCGGATAATTCTTTCAAACATGCCCTTCATGGAATCCACAATACGGTTGAAAATTTCACCAAGTTCAGGAACCTTCCCCTTCAGTATCAGTGAAAAAACTTCGGTGAATATTATGGTCATTTTCTTAAGTGACATGAGGTCATTATCAAAGAACCTGCATATTTCATCAATTGCAGACCTTATAAGGTCCCTTTCATCTGAAAGAAGCTCCTCAAGTGCCTGAACCCTCTGCTCGGTCTGGAGCCAGAGAAAATTCATGACATAGAGAAGAATCTCCTCCTTTGAATCAAAATACTGGTAAACCAGCCCCTTTGAAATTCCCACTGCTGATGCGATATCGATTATGCGTGAATTTTCAAAACCCTTTTCCATGAAGACTTCCAGTGCCCCGAAGGCAATCTGGTTCTGCTTCTCTTCCCTGTTAATTATCTTCGGCATAAAACAAATATACCTTTTATTGACCCATTGGTCAATAAAAAAATAATGTAACCAGAATTTCATACAGTTTACAGAATTTAATGTATTAAAAAAGAGGGTATTTTTTATAAATACTTTCAAAAAGGGGTTGTAAGCATATCAGGCTTGGCCAACAATCCCTCAGGATTAAAAAAAATGATTATCATTTAATCGGAGAGGAAAAAATGTTTAAACGCGTAGGTTTATTTTTACTTACCAACTTTCTGGTCGTCATCACAGTGAGCCTCATTCTCAATATTCTGCTGCCCAAACTCGGAGTACAGCTTCAGGGGGCAACATACCTTGCCGTATTCTGCGGTGTTTTCGGTATGGCAGGAGCGTTCATTTCACTTGGAATGAGCAAGTGGATGGCCAAATCGGCATACAACATACATGTAATTACCCAGAATGACCAAGACTATTCGCTTCGCGAACTCCATGCAATGGTTGTTAAACTTTCAAGACAGGCAGGACTGCCGAAGGTTCCGGAAGTGGGAGTATACCAGTCCGACGAACCCAATGCATTTGCAACGGGCCCTACAAAGAGCAGCTCAATCGTTGCGTTTTCAACAGGCCTCCTCAATGCCATGAACAAAGAAGAGGTTGAAGCCGTTGCTGCCCACGAGATTTCACACATAGCAAACGGAGACATGGTAACAATGACGCTCCTTACCGGTGTTGCAAACGCACTGGTAATGTTCCTTGCAAGAGTAATAGCATGGGGAATAAACAGCGCCATCAGCCGTGACGAAGAGGGGGAAGGCCTCGGATACTTTGCATACATAATGGTAGTAATGGCCCTTGAAACGGTTCTCATGCTGCTGGCTTCAATTCCAATTGCGGCATTCTCAAGGTACAGGGAATATAAGGCAGATGCAGGTTCAGCGAAAATGACTTCACCAAGGTCCATGGCAGATGCACTCAGGGCACTTGGAAAAATTTCAGGAAGGATTGAAGAGGAGAAGGACCAGTTTGCAATTGCAAAAATCAGTTCCGGAAAGAGAACTTCACTCTGGGCAACTCACCCTTCACTGCAGGATAGAATAAAAAGACTTGAATCAGGAAGATTTTAATTCCTGAACTTTGAGAGAATTCAGACCATATAAAGAAACTCCCGGTCCATGCCGGGAGTTTTTTAATTATAATCTGTTCATTCTGTTTCTTAAAGTATTATATGTAACTACTCGGCGATAATAGCACCGAATCCGCATTCTGATTCGCATGCGCCGCAATCGATACAGGCGTCAGAAATGGTATAGAAATTTGAGCCCTCTGGAGCCGAAATCGCATCCACAGGACAGGCGCTCTTGCATGCACCGCAGAACTCACATTTATCAGGATCAATCTTATGCATATTGCTCCCTCCTTTTATGTATTTTAAACTACAGAACAGCCCATGACCCCTTTGTATGCAAATAATTTTTCAAATAAAAAAGACTCCATTATTGTTTTTTAACATCCCGGAAAAAATTCCGGCCCAGATAATATTAAAAATAAATGATACTGGAAATAATAACACAAAATTGTTTAAAAACAGCCTATATGCACTTTTGGAAAAAACTTATTTCTTCAGTCCTGTTACTTCTACTATCTTGTCGGTAAGCTCACCGGATACTTTATTAAGCAATTGCTCCACATATTGAGCTTTTGACTTTGAGAAATCCAGAAAATCATGTTTCTGATTGTATGATTCATATGTAAATCCCACTACTTCATTTTGAGGATACTCCAATAATCGCCCATCAATATATACACCCGTAAACTTACCACCACCACTTAATTCATATAAATGATCAATCCAAACTACATAAAGATATTTGGTCCCCAATGTCTTTTGCGCAGACAAAATCCGTTGCTTGTTTTCATTAGAAATCCAGCTTGCACCCTCTTTAGTTTCCCTTGATACTGATGTTACTCTGGACATTGTTACACCTCCACCTGACATTAATGGAGCTTCCTTTTTTATAAGATTACCTTTCTCTTTTACTACAGAATAAACCTTATCAAAGCTTACCACTTCGAATGAAGATTTCTTGCTAAGATCTCCGATTAGACGTTTAATCAGTAAAAAATTAGCATCATTATTCATACCAGGAAGAATGGCAATTGTCCCTTTTTTAATCTGCTTTCCTTCTGGTAGAATTTCAAAATCCTTCTGATAAAATCCTCTGGGAGAGGAACATGATCCAATAAAAAAAACTGATAATAATAAACAAGGAACCTTTAAAATATTAAACTTCAAAATATTACTCCTTAACTGTTATTTATTCCTTAATCATGCCGGTTGATTCCGCTATTTGCCTAGCGGCTTTTTCGGCAAAATTATGAATTGCATCCTTAATTGGTTTTCTCACTAAACCAAATTTATTATATTCAATATTGTAATTTGCATTGGCTATCTCTGTAGCATCCTTTCCCTGGAACAGTTGGGCAATCAGATAACTTTTGACGGTACATGATAGTTTAAGTTCTTCAACATTTGAAGGATTCCAAATGACATAAATATAATCAACACCCAGTTTTCTCTGAATTTTAGTAATATAGCCAACGTCGGTTAATGAAAAGTCGATATCAATCTCTTCAAAATATGCGGATTTATAAGGTCCTCGAATGGGTTTAAGATTATCTTTTATTCCATTTAATATGTCACTGCTCGACAAAACTGAAAATTTACTGATTTCACGCAATGATTCCGAAATTCTAGCTGCAACAGCAACTGAAAGCGGACTTTCATCACCTGCTATAACTGCAAACCTATTTCCTTTGTAATTATATTTATCTTTTTTAAAATGAAAATCAGAAGTACTGCAGGTGATTATGACTAAAATGAGGATCAACAAGCAAATTATATTAAAAAATTTTCTCATAAAGATGACTCCACCTTATCTGTGAGATGTATTAAATAATAATTATTGATTTAAAAATATTTAGAAGTCAAGCTCTTTTTTGTAGTAAAAAGTTATATAAACATGTCATAATTTTCAAAAATTGATGATTCAATTTTGAACCCAATATTAGTCTGGCAAAACCTGAGAAATCAAAATTTTATGCAAGTGTCTTTGCTGAATTGATATGTTTTTCTATAACAGTTGTAATAAAAAGTAATTATGCTATTATCAGATTCAATACATCATTCAAAAACAGGCAAATTAAGTTGAAACAATTCCCCCCCAAACAAGTGCAAAATTTAAGAGTACTTTATCAGGTAATTATTCATGCGGTTTATTACAGGTTGCATTGCGGGACTTCTGTTTTTTCATTTTCACAGGGATTCTACACATCGAAGGTGATGCTTCCAGATCACTGCAGCGGGTCAGTATTTCATCTCCGGCCAAAGGTGTGAAGAGAGCACTCTGCCTGACAGCGCAAGCCTTACCTTTTTGTCACCATCTGTAATTTCCATCTCCACATAATTTTTCAAAAATACTGATCTCTGTTTCATGGAAAGGATGGCATCCCATGGAATAAAAAGTCCGGGATGAAAGGGACTGAACAGCTTCATTACAGACAAAAAGATTCCGTCCCCGCTTACAGCTACATTGAGTACTGATCTGTAATTCACAATTCCCATTTGACCGCTCATCCATCTGAAGAAATCTCCACGGGGAGTTGCGGCAGAACGGAATGACCTGTCCAGCCTTCTCCAGCCACCCGCCATGGAGAGCAAGAAAAGTACCGCACCCCAGAAAATGATAAATAACAGTACTGCTCCCGAAACCAAAAGAAGAACTATTAATTCCATAATATCACCGTCTTAAAAATTGTAAAGCATACATAAGAGCCGGGCATACTTTTACACATCCTGATCCTCCACGAATTCTTCTTCCTCATGTACCAGCTGTGTCCTCTTCCACCGCAGGTTTTTTTCTATTGATGAAATCAGCATGCCCGCAATATCCTTACCGGTTGCGCCTTCTATGCCTTCAAGTCCAGGCGATGAATTGACTTCAAGAAGCAGTGGCCCCTTGGCTGAACGGATAATGTCAACTCCGGCAACTTTCAGTCCCAGGGTTTTTGCAGCAATTACTGCCAGAGTCTTCTCCTCCCTGCTTACCTTTACAATAGATGCAGTCCCGCCCTGATGTATATTAGCTCTGAACTCACCCGGAGCGGCCTCCCGCTGAATCGATGCCACAACCTTGCCGTCCACAACGAAACACCGAAGATCCTTGCCCTTGGCCTCTTTAATGAACTCCTGAACCAGCAGATTCGCCTTGAGGCTTTTCATGGCATTTATTACAGACTCTGCCGCCTTTCTGGTCTCCGCAAGGACAACGCCCATACCCTGGGTTCCTTCAAGAAGTTTTACAATGAGAGGAGGCCCCCCGACCATTTCAATGAGGTCATTTGTATCCATGGGGCTGTTTGCGAAACCCGTGGTTGGAATATCAATACCGTTTTTCTGGAGAACCTGGAGAGAATAGAGCTTGTCCCTGCTCTTTGTGATTGATTGTGCTGAATTAAGGGCAAATACACCCATACTCTCAAAATGGCGTACCAGTGCGGTGCCGTAAAAAGTCATGCTGGGCCTTATGCGGGGAATAACTGCATCATAGCTAGACAGTACCCTCCCCCCCCTATAATGGACCTCGGGACTCACCGCATCAAGGCGCATATAGCACTGCTTGATGTTCAGAAAATCAATTTTATGCCCCCGCTCTTCTGCAGCCTCCATTATTCTCCGGTTTGAGTAGAGATTCTGGTCACTGGCCAGGAGACCGATTCTGAGGCCATTAATTGGCTTATCCTCGGTGATATAAATTTTTTTCAGTTTCTCATCGGAAACCCTTCCCAGCTGAAAAGACGTTGACGGGTCTATCACAAACCGCCCGGTCATGGCTTCCCGGCCAAGAAGCATTCTGTAGCCCATGGAATCCCTGTTTGCAAGTGTTACCTCAATGTCAAATTCCTTTTCCCCGATTCTGACTCTGGTTAAAATTACATGCCGTTTCTCTGAAATTCCAGATGTACTCTTTACGTTCCGTGTGTCAATGGCCCGCGCTTCACACCGCAGTGCAACTCTCCTGTTATTCTGAAGGGGATGAACCTCAAAGCTGACCCATTTTTCATGATTCCGGCGAAACGGGGTTATATTGAATGCATGTATGGAGGATGTTTTCGCTCCGGAATCAACTCTTGCCTTTATGGCGGGAATTCCAAGTTCAGGGAAAATACACCACTCCTCACTGCCTATAATCTTTTTTTCCATGATACCTCAAATCATAATTATCTTTAATTTCATAACTGACTGTTTATTAATTAATCTAGCTCAAGTGATTAGTTAAATCAACAATATACACGGCATAAAACGGGATGAAGCTTAAAAAATATTGGGCAGTAAAAATGATGCTGTATTTTCTGTCAGCAAAAACTTTCAGGGAACCAATAAATACAGTAAAAATGATTCTCCTTCAATAAACCTCTCCTGTGCAGATGTTGGATCTGCGGACCTATGATGCATGCATACTGAAATTTCACAATACTATATACTGAAATAATAATTGAAATGCAAACAAATTCTAGACAGGTTCCGGCCCTATGCCAGCCTTTCAGAAAAAAAGTCAACCGGCAGGATTCTGATTAAATTCTGAATATCATGTATCCAATAGAAATAAGCACACAATATACAACAGGGCTATACCGGGAGTATAACCCTGTTGCGGATTTATAACTACTAAATTTTGGATGTAAAGAACACCCATTTTACGACTTTATCTTTTTCAAAATGAAACTCAATCCGGTTGTTCCCTTTTTTATAATTTCTGTATGTGTATACTTCCCTGTCAGTTTCCTTATCAAATGTTTTCGATGTGGGGTTCCCCATACGGGTTACGATTTCGGATTTTGTCTTATTCAGCAACTCATCGAGCTCAGCACGTCTTGTTTTCATCTCCGGTGACTCATATGAGAGAACTGCATCACTTGACTGTTTTTCACTGGCAAGACTGTTTTTGTGGACATTGTCATCAATGGTCTGCATTGTATCCTCAATTGTGGAACAACCTGAAAATAGAGAAATCAGCACCGCAATAAAAGATAATGTAATAATTTGTTTTTTCATAAAAACCCCTGTTTAAATTCTATAACTCCATTAAAAGAAATCTGAATTCAATGGATTAAAATTCAATCATTTTTCTCCTTATAACCGCGCAGAATCCTTTTTTATCAAATGTAAATAATTAACCGTAAACAGACTAATACATATATTGTTCAGATAACTATATTTCAAAATCACCGGGATCTAAAAAAAGAAATAGAAGGCACAAAAAAACTTGACCTTAAATGAATGTTCATTTATTTATGCCCCCATGAGAATGAAAGATGAAATAAAACAAAGAGCTCTCATCAGCGCAACAATCGCGACTGTAAATGAATCCGGCCTTGCATCAAGTTCTGTGTCAAAAATAGCAAAAAAGGCAGGTCTCTCACCGGCTACACTTTATATCTATTACAAGGACAAGGAGGATCTTCTGGCTTCTATCTACATGGATGTAAAAATTGAAATGAGCAATTATATTATCAACGAAATAACAGAAGAGTCTTCTCTAAAAAAAATATTCTCACAATTATGGAAGGCCATGTTTAAGTATATTTCATGCCACAGGGAAGAATTCATGTTTATTGAACAGTTTTCATCCTCCCCATGCTGTGACATTGTAAATAAAAAAGAAATGGAAAAGCATTTTGAACCAATAACCGGGCTGATAAAAGACGGAATTAAAAAGGGTGAAATAAAAAATGTAGACATGGGCCTTATCAAACTTTTTCTTTTTTCACCGCTCATGGTTCTTGCAAAGGATATGATAAAGCAGGGGGGAGAGTTCAAAGAAAAACTGATAAAAGAAGCATTCGAACTATCATGGGATTCAATAAAGTTATAAAAATTTTGTCAAGTTTATAAATGAATATTCATTTATAAACCAAAAATTAGGAGCCAAACATGAAAATAAAAAAACGGCACATCACTGCAGGTGTTCTGTCAATAATCTCTGCATTGCTAATAACTGCCTGTTCAACTCTGGCTGACATAGAATACATGGAGGGTACAAGGAAAACTGTAATGAAATCAGATAACTATAAAAATGGAAAATTTATCAATACAATAGGTGAAATTGAAATGCTCACCTCTGGCACATACATGGGCCTTATAAAAAAAATGATTTTCGGCAGGGAGGAGAGAGAACCTGAAAGACTCCTGAAACCGCTCATTGTGGATGCAGATTCAATTACAGGTGGAAAACCCGGTGAACTGAAAGTAACCTGGCTTGGTCACTCATCCACCATAATTGAAATAGAAGGAAAGATAATTCTCACAGACCCAGTCTTCTCAAAGCGCACCTCACCTCTGTCTTTCATTGGGCCGAAACGGTATCACAGCAGTCCTGTCATCAAACCTGAAAGATTAAAAAAAATAGACCTGGTAATAATTTCACACGATCATTATGACCACCTGGACCTGGAAACAGTAAAAAAAATTCACATTACTGCCTCACATTTTGTTGTACCCCTTGGAGTAGGATCCTATTTAAAAAAATGTGGTGTCAGCACAGACAAGATAACCGAAATGAACTGGTGGGACGAAAAGGTCCTGCCCGGGGGATTAAAAATTGCAGCAACCCCCTCCCAGCATTTTTCAGGCAGAAGCCTTTTTAACAGAAACAGAACTCTCTGGGCATCATGGGTAATTGAAGGCAGCAAAAGAAAAATATTTTTCAGCGGGGATTCAGGATATACTTCTGAGTTCAGAAAAATCGGAAATAAATACGGGCCCTTTGATATGACGCTAATTGAAAACGGTCAGTATAATGAACAGTGGCAAAATGTTCATATGCTCCCTGAAGAATCCCTGCAATGCCATATTGACCTGAAGGGCAGAGTCATGATCCCGGTTCACTGGGCCGCATATAATCTCTCTGTACATGACTGGTTTGAGCCTGTTGAAAGACTTCTTAAGGCAGGAGCTCATAACCCGAAAAGTGTGAAAATTTCAACACCTGCCATAGGGGAAAAGGTCGTTTACGGAAAAAATATACCCTCTGCACGGTGGTGGGATGCTTTCAAATCCGGACACCGGAACATTGCTGAAAAGAACAGTAATTTAAAGCCGGCCGAGAATGAAGGGTAAATGTGGCTTGCCATAAATCATTTGGGTCTGTATACGTAACCCCTGTAATGAACATGAAAAAAAGCAATAAACTCATACAGCTTAACCGGGTAGACAGCATGGAACGCTACGTGCTCGTACCTGGTAATGTGAATGGCAGGCGGAACAGAAGAATCAAGGAGCTCTCAAAGGTTCGCGGTAACTGTTTCTTTGTAAAGGGAGTTGCCCATGGACTTTTTGATTTCATATACAGGGCAACAGTCAAACTTGGCCTGAAAGACCGAAAACTCATATTTTCCCGTGGCTCGGTAAAAACCGGAAACAGGCCGGTTTCAAACCGGGTTGATATTTATGAACTTGACTGGGATCTTGGAACATCCATACTGATACCCATGAAACTGAATTACAGAGACAAAGTAAAACTGATAATCAGCGAAATCGAAACAGAGTTAAGGGTAATGGAAATTGTCGTCCTCTCGGGCCTGATTCAGATAGCCTGTCCTGATAAAAGCATAAAATGGTGCAGGGAAATGGCTGCCACGGTAATGGCCCTTGGATGGAAACAATATGAATCCGGAATCCCGGCAGCAGTTAAAAGGCTTGAACCCTGACCTTTATACATCCCTGAGAAAGGAGCTTTTATGAATGCCGTTATCTTCACATGCACATCCCTGATACTTCATGTAAATGCGGCCCAGGAAAAAGAAGGTACACATTACCCGGTCATGGGCCTTGACCAGAAAAATCATATTGATCCTGTAAAGATGAATGATCTTATACGGGAAACAATGGAAACTCTCCCGCCGGAAGTTGACACAATTCTTGTGAGCATGGGACTCTGCGGCGGATCATGGTCAGGGATTGAGTTAAAACAGAGAGTTGTCATTCCGCGTGTCGATGACTGCATAACCCTTCTCCTTCACACTGATGACAAACCGGCTTTCAATTTAAAACAGCATGGCCACTTCTATTTCCGGGATTCCATTGACGGAATTTTCTCCATAGAAGGTTTAAGAAACAGGCTCTGTGAAAAGGATGGAGAAATTGAAGGAGAGGCCATTCTGCAGAGCTGGTTTTCCTCATACACAGACGCAGACATAATTGATACCGGAATATATGACTGCCATTCAGAGAAGTATATGAAAAAAGCCAAAGAGAATGCAAACCTGGTCTCATGCAGACTCAATCATGTTCCGGGAAGCAATATCATTCTTGAAAAACTCGTCTCCGGCCGGTGGGACAGCCAGTTTATCATTGCCGAAAAAGGCTGCATTCCAGGATACACTGCCTTTATTGGAAACGGAAATAATTCATAATATCATTGATTCTCCTCCCTTAACAATCTCAACGGGAGCAGAATTATAAATTCATTTACCCCAAAAGCCCGGTTTATATTATCAAACCAGTAAAGTTTAAAACATAAAACAAATCCCCCTGTGGAATTATAAGTTATTTTAAAACTCGTACCGGCTCACCTTCAAGATATGCCTTGATATCCTCAAGGGCCTGCTCAAAGTATATTCTGTAGTTCATATCTGTTACATAACCAAGATGGGGTGTTGCCAGCACATTGTCCAGTCTGCGCAGCATATGATTTCCCGGAAGAGGTTCCTCGTCAAAAACGTCAAGCCCTGCTCCTGCGATTATCCCTTCCTGAAGAACACTTATCAGGCCTTTATTATCAATAATTGCTGACCTTGAAGTATTTATTATATATGCACTGCTTTTCATAAGCCTGAGGTCACTCTCGGCAACAATCCCCCTTGTTGAGTCGCTCAATACAAGATGTATGGAAAGAAAATCTGATACTTCAAAGAGCTCCTCTTTTGAGTGACAGAAGCCTGCTCCCGCTTCCCTGCACCTCTCCTCATTAAGATTCGGGCTCCATGCTGTTACATTCATTCCAAAAGCCCTGGCCACAGGAACCATCATTTTCCCTATACTGCCCAGACCAAGCAGTCCCAGTGTTTTACCATGTAAAGCCATACCTAAAGTGCTCTGCCATGGACCTGATTTTCGGAATGAGAAATTTTCACTGCAAATATTCCTGGCAAGACCGAGTATAAGCGCCCACGTCAATTCCATGGGTGACTCCTTTGGGCTGTCAGTACCGCATACTGTAATTCCACGATCCACTGCGGCATCAGTATCAATTGCGGAATTTCTCATGCCTGAGGTGACAATCAGTTTAAGTTTCGGAAGTGATTCGATGAGCTGCGCAGTAACCGGTGTCCTCTCCCTCATGACCACTATTATTTCCGCATCCTTAAGGCGGTCCGCGAGATCTTCTCCTTCATGCTTGTCCGTGAGATTTATTACATTAACACCATTAAGGCTGTGCCAGTCCGCAAGGGACATTGCGGCATTCTGATAATCATCCAGTATGATACACTTCATAATAAAACCTCCGAAATCAGAAAAATATATTTTACGCCCATGACCGGAAAGTTCCCATAAAAACCGGTTATGAATACCCCAAAACCTGCAGCTCTTTATGCATTATTTTATTGAATTATTAGTCTGGCTGTAGATGAGGTAGTCAAAAAGCGATGAGTGCCTGATCTCCCCGTAGGGAAGCACAATCTCAAAGTCTGCAAGGCCTGCATCATCCATATCTTCATCAGTATTGATGCAGTCTATCTCCAGAAATTCATCGGAAAGTATATTCAGTACATGCCTGTACTTGTTTTTAAAAATCACAGTTCCCGTATCATCACGGTATCCGCTCAGAACAGGAAGCATCCTGAGTTCTGTCCTTTCCGCCTCGGGATCAATTGTGCGGATAACATATCCTACATAAACCTTGCCGTTTGACATTGTCACCTGCAGAAGGGAACTCTGTTTTATGGCCCTGTAAATGAGCCTTTCAAAGTCGCGGTTTTTTATGGCCCTCTGGTAAACACGGTCAGAGAGACTGTAGGATTTCGAAATTATGAAATTTAAAGGGAAATGAAAACAGCTGAAAAACAGCGTAATAAATCCCACGATTCCCGTATAGATTATCTGGGAATTGGTAAAACCGTCCGCATCAAACCTGCCGTAATACCTGTCAATGAGATCAATAACTTCATCGATCAGCCCCGTAGAGTTTTTCAGCAGAAGAAAGGTTATAAAGGCAAGCATAAGCATAATCATGCCGTAAAATGATATTCTGAAATAATAGCTGTAGCCGCTGTTTCTTGAAAGTGAATAGCGTGTAATTTTGGAATTGGCGCCGAAATAGTATCCGGCAAGGAGTGTAATAAATATCAGGGTTATTGATTTCAATGCTGTGAAGTGAGCTTACTGTCCTCAAGAATCTTTCTGGCAGTATCCCTTACTTTTTTTGATTTTCTGAGTTCAGAAGATTTTATATGCACAATACCGTTGCCGGTAATTGTATATTTTAATTTTGGTTCATCTTCAGTATATTTATCTTTTGTGAACAGTGAAATCATGTAATCCTCCACTTCTGAATATATTATATAGATTTTACCGGATCTGTCAATAATTTATCGGCAAAAAAGAGCCGCCTTTACTGTTAATTTTATTCATTTTCTCTCCCTGTTCTTTCATGCCCTGACAGAAATTGCAGTATATTGTTACAGAGCCTTTGCAGTTCATGACGAAGTGGCAGCCAGGCTGATGGGAAGGAACCTGTTAAAGAATATAAAATACCGGAAGGAAGCCCCGGCTGTTCTTTACTCCATGAAATAAAAAAATTTTTCAGACGCAAAATGGAACCAATTTTTCTTGACCAGGGTCTAACTTATTTTAAAATAGTAGAAAGCATTAATAATCAGTACAGGTTTTATGAATAAAATAGATTCAATTCTCGGCGACCACTCTCAGTTTCTGAACAGAATATTCAGCTCCCTGACAAAAGACGGTATCGATGTAAAGGCATACGAACTTGACCACCTCTGCTACCGCGTTGAAACATTCGAACGCTATGAAATTCTCAAAAAAGACATGGAGGAGATCGGAACACTCCTTGCTGAAACAGAAGTCAGCGGGAGGCCCATAGCGTCCTACAAACTCAACACCCCGGTCGTACACCTGAACAGGAAAATATCTGTCATTGAAATTCCGGCCCCGAAAAAAAACAGTTTTTATCCGGAAGGTTATGAACACGCCGAATTCGTAACGGACTGCCCACTGAAGGATTTCATGGACCAGTACAGGTCAGTAAATTTTGATACCGGAGCACTATCAAAAAAAGTCAATGCAGAGCTGGTACGGCAATACGGTGACATCGCTGTAAAATTTCATACACTTTCGCTTGAAGAGGTTATAAAATCTGAAAATGCTGAATAACACACACTTATTCATATTGACCATTAGTAACTGTCTCTCACACTATCCCCATGATAATGTGAAGCATAAGGAGATCAATTATCATGAAACTCAAAGGTAAAATCGTCAGCCTCACACTGGCTTCATCAATAATTTCACTTTGCCTGCTTCAGGCATACAACATTTACAGATCCTTTGACCTGAAGGACACAAGTGTTGCTGAATTCAGAAACCTTCTCAACCAGGAATATGACAAAAATATCAAAAACCAGGTTGAGAATGCTGTATCCGCAATTGACGGCATATACAAACTTCAACTTCAGGGAAAAATGACCCTTAAGGAAGCGGAAACAATTGCAAAGGAAACAGTAAGAAACATCAGATACAACAAAGACGGTTACTTCTGGATAGACACAACTGACGGTATAAATGTAATGCACCCAATAAATCCTTCTCTTGAAGGCACCAACCGGATCAGTTCAAAAGACATCAGAGGCAAACTTCTGATCAAGGAGATAATCGAAAACGGATCAAAGGAAAACGGCGGTTTCACCGATTTCTACTTTCCAAAACCCGGTGAAACAGATCCATCTCCCAAAAGAGCCTATTCTCTTATATTCAAACCATTTAACTGGGTAATAAGCACGGGAAACTACATAGACCATATCGAAGCTGTGGTAAACAGGCAGATTGAGTACTACAATAATGAGCTGATTGAGAAAATTATTGTATCCCTCTTTGTATTTGCGGCAATTATCATTGCAACCTTCATCTTTACCGGCCTCTTCTCCGGCAGATATATAGTAAATCCCATAAGCAGTCTCCTGAATGCATTCAGAAATGTGACAAGCGGAGACGGTGATCTAACAAGAAAAATAGAAATAAGTACAAAGGATGAGCTCAACGAACTTGCTCTTGAGTTTAATTCATTTACTGATAAAATCAGAATAATAATAAGGGATATAAAATCGGTTGCGGAAAATCTTGCAGCTTCAGCCTCGGAAATGTCAATGGCGACCATGTCCTTTTCCGAAAACAGTCAGAGCCAGGCTGAATCATCAAAGAAGGTTACTGAATCCACAAACGATATTACCATGGGCATGAACGATGTGGCGGAACATACTGGAATGCAGTTTGAAAGCCTCACCAGAATAAAGGAGAAAATGGACATACTCACGGTTGACGCCAGGGAGCTCAGCCAGAAAGTGGATGAATCAACAATGGTAATAACCAGAATGACAGAGAATGCCAGAACAGGAATGGATTCCCTGAAAAAAATGAATGTGAGCATGAACGAAATCAGCGGCGCGTCCAAACAGATGGAGAATATTATTTCAATAATCAACGATATTTCAGACCAGATAAATCTGCTGTCACTGAACGCAGCCATTGAGTCAGCCAGGGCAGGTGAATCCGGGCGTGGATTTGCAGTAGTGGCAGATGAAATATCAAAACTTGCCGAGGAGACGGCGGGAAGTATAGGCGAAATTGCATCGCTCATCAAAAAAAATGATGAGGAGATAAAAGACGGTGTCAGGGATCTTAACGAGGCCAACAGTACAATCGGTGAAATTATATCCGGAGTAAACGCCATCAACATGCTTGAGAAACAGATCAGTGAATTTATGAAAACCCAGCTTAATCACAACAATGATCTTAATTCGAATGTAAATGCAATACAGGAACTTGCAAGAAACGTCAAAAATAACACCGACCAGCAGAAAATATCAATGAACGATATATCTTCAACCATTGAAAGAATAGACAGAATAACACAGCAAAGCGCAACAGGTTCAGAAGAAATGGCCGCAACAGCTGAAGAAATATCAGCCATGGCAGAACAGCTGAATCACAAGGTAAGCTTCTTCAAGGTATAGACTAAAAAACAATATCCCCATTCAAAAATACAGGTGAACCATCAGATACATGGGTTTTTCCGGGCAATTTAATAATTATGCTCTCAAGCACAGAATAAAAAAGAACAGGAAATCTTAGATGAAGCATATATGGCGGGAGAATAAAAAAGAAATACATCTCCCGGAACATGGGAATGTTACTGAATACAAAATAAATGAATGGCTCATATTCTTCTTTAAATATGGTATAAAACAATAACTATCATAACTTCCTGTTTAAAATCTCCTGACTTTATATTATATTGTCAAAAATGAAAACCATGAGGTAAAAAATGCATAAAATCATGAAGTATCAGATCTTCCACCTTGCAGGATATGCATTATTAACCGGTTTTCTCTATTTCTTTTTTCATAGATCCGTCTCAGCCGGAAATTTCCTGGGACTAAGAGCAGGTGAATGGCTTGCTCTGTCATGGGTCTGTGCATTCCTGCACCAGTTCTGGATTTCCATGTTCTGGAGGCTTGAGTTATACGGCGGACATATTTCTAAAAAATTAGGCAAAGGAAGTTTCACCCTGTACAGGGCAGGTTTCATACTCTTTGGTTTTATAAGACTCTTTTCCATCATACCATTCTCATATCTGACCAGAGGCACTCTGAATATAAACCCTCACCTCAGTCTGGGAATAATAATTTTTTCAACACCATTTATAGTATGGGCCCTCTACTCCGTCATATTTTATTTCGGAATAAACCGGGCATTCGGTGCTGACCATTTCTTCGTAAAGTACAGAAACAGCAGCCTTGAGCTGAGAGGGACATTCAGGTTTATCCCGAATTCAATGTACACTGTTGTACTCATCCTGCTCTACCATCCTGGTCTCCTCTACCTCAGCCTGGAAGGATTAATTGCGGGTCTCATACATCATGTATTCGTATGGTTCCATTACTTTTGTACTGAAAAACCTGACATGAAGGAGATATACGGGAACTGAAAAATACAGTGCGGCAATCTCCTGCAGCATTCATGAGAATCGAAGTTTTTTCCTTGTAAAAATACAGATTGCTTCTATATAAGTAGTTTATGAAAAAACTTGTACTGATAATAATATCTTTATGCTGCGGAGTGACGATCTATCTCATGCCATCACTCCACGCTTCCGATGGAATAGCCGCCAGTTGTCAGGAAAGGTGTCAGGCCTTTCAGGGAATGTCAAAATACAACTGCATTTCAAGGTGTACAAAATTCAGTAAACACAATAGCAATAATTCAGGTTCAACCTCCACCGTAAAGGAACACTACCAGCAGTGCAGTGAAATCTGCAAACAGTTCAAGGGGATAAAGAATGTCCAGTGCATGCGCGTCTGCCTTGACCGGATAAAGGTTCCTGACCGCAAGGACCCGAACAATATTCAGAACTACAGCCAGGCCTGCCAGAACAGGTGCAGAAACATGCCCGACAAGTATAAGTTCAAATGTCTTCAGCGCTGTAAAAAAAGTGAGGAAACCGGCGGACAAAACAGCGGTTCGGGTTCGACAAAGGTGTGGTAAAATCAGAAAACATTAACATGCCTGAAAAGACAGAAGATCCCCCCCCGTTCAATCTGCTCACTGGATATTTGAAGAAAATACAAGATCAAAAAAATTTACCCGATTCACTTTTAATCCCAAAGGGAATCTACTTACTCTCAGATATCAATCAAAGTTTTATTCCGCAACTGTACCCATAATTTTTTTAAAACTGTATCTTGTATATTTATTTAATCCGGTTATTTTACACTAAATCGTAACCGGAGGTTCCTATGGAATCAATGATACTTTCAGTGGTAATTTTTTCTTTTACAATGGCCATCACTCCAGGGCCAAACAATATGATGCTCACCACATCAGGTGCCAACTTCGGATTTAGAAGAACAATTCCCCACATTGCAGGAGTAATAATGGGGATGACTGTCTTATATATTTTGAGTGCTCTCGGAATTTGCGGACTGTTTTATACATTTCCACGCCTTCACTTATTTTTGAAAATTTCAGGCTCGGCTTATTTAATCTATTTCGCATTCAGGCTTATGGTTTCAAAAAGAAGCGAGTATAGGAAATCAGCTTCAAAACCTTTGAATATTTTACAGGCACTGGGATTTCAGTTTTTAAATCCGAAGGCATTGATGATAACAATAACTGCAGTTTCCGCCTACTCACTAAAGGGGGAATATTATGTGACTTCTGTCATTATTATGATTACTGCTTTCATGTTTATCGGAACACTGTGCATTTCAATTTGGGCCGGTTTCGGGGCGGCAATGGGAAGTTTGCTGAAAAACGACAGGGTATTCAGACTGTTTAATATTACTTTAGGAATTTTAACAGCATCAACTGTAATTCTTATTATCAGATGATGACATCATGTTGTCGAAATATGACTTCATAAATAAAAAAATTCACCACCCACTCTCTGCGCTCGTTGGAGACACGGAGAAAAAATTTGAGAAAGAAATTAAAATTTTAATCAAATATGATAATCTCCCTCCGGGGAATTATCCGGCCGGAGGGGAGCATAAAACATATCAGGACAACCATGATGGTTTCACCTCAACTGGTAAACCGTCATTTTCAGTAAATTGATTTAAACTGTTTGCCTGTGTCTGAATACAGATAAATTTTAAAGTAGAATTATCATCAGCCTTGAAGCACCGTGCCGCAGCAGGATCAATGCGGATAATATTATCCTTTTCAATACAGAATTCCTCTCCATCAAGAAACAGCTGCCCTTTACCTTCCAAAACAATATACACTTCTTCATTCATCTTGTGTGCATGAACAAAAGGTACAGAAACACCCGCAGGTAATTCATTAACTGAAATTTCTGAACCTGTCAGTGCAAGTCTGTCATGAAGCGTATCACGTCCGGCTTCCTTGATATTCTCAAGTAGAGAGAGTCTGTAATTTTTTCCTGTTTTTTCCATTTTGTACTCCTGTTGTTTTATATTAAGTTCGTAGCCGAACTATTTGTGCAAAAAAATATCAGATCAAATTCTCTTCAATCCGCCCCAACAATTTTACGAGACATTCCCTGTCTTCATCAGACATATCACCATAAACTTTCTGTATCAGCAGATCTGAAATCTCTTCAAAATCAGATTTGATAGACCATCCCTTTTCAGTAAGTCCGATATGAAAAGACCGGCCATCCTCCAGGCATGCCTGCCTGTATATATAGCCGTACCGCTCAAGGGTTTTAACCATGCCTGTGACAGTTGATTTGGCCCGGCCTGATTTTTTCACCAAAGACACTATGGGCACCGGCCCCTGCTGCTGAAAGAGGAAAGAAAAAACCGATCCATGGGCAGGCATTACCCCTTCAATACCTCGTGAAATTAATTCACGATCGATCAGAAGATTTGCAGCCTCCCGAATCTTCGAGATCTGATCAATTATGTTTCCAGTCAGATTTTTTTTCATGAAGCACATATAGTTCGCATGCGAACTATATGTCAAGGATTTTTTCCATGTAAAGTTAAAGCATTTTGAACCACCTGGAGAGCAGTTGGTTTTCGTTATACAAAAAAGACGATCCCGTTTAGAGATCGTCTTCCAAAATTTTATAGTGGTATATTTCCGTGCTTACGTTTAGGCCTGTTAACTTCCTTGTTCTCAAGCATTCTCAGTGCGGCAATAAGTCTCGGCCTGGTCTCTTTAGGCTCGATAACCTGGTCGATAAACCCTCTTTCTGCCGCTTTATAAGGAGTAGAAAACTCGTCTATATACTCCTGAGTCTTTTTCTCTATTTCCGGGTCTCCACGGAAAATAATTTCAGCAGCTCCGGAACCACCCATTACGGCAATCTCGGCTGTGGGCCATGCAAGAACCATGTCCGCTTTCAGATGCTTGGAACACATTCCGATATAGGCACCGCCATATGCCTTACGTGTTACAAGTGTCAGTTTAGGCACAGTTGCCTCGGCATAGGCATAAAGGATCTTTGCACCGTGACGGATGATGCCATTGTGCTCCTGCTGAACTCCCGGCAAAAATCCGGGGACATCCACTATAGTCAGGAGAGGAATATTGAATGCATCACAGAAACGGATAAAACGGGCTGTTTTATCTGATGAGTCTATATCGAGACATCCTGCCATTACCTTTGGCTGTGTTGCGATTATACCGATCGTGCTGCCGTCCATACGGGCATAACCGATAACTACATTTTGTGCAAAATAGGGCTGTACTTCGTAAAACTCTCCATTATCTACAACATGCTTAATGACATCTTTAATATCATATGGCTTTGCAGGATTATCAGTCACAACAGTATTGAGCTCTTCATCCATTCTGTCCGCGCTGTCGCCTGTGTCATAGAAAGGAGGTTTCTCCTTATTGTTGTCTGGAAGGAATCCAAGGAGATAACGGATATGCTCAAGGCACTGCTCGTCAGTATCTGCAATAAAATGCGCCACACCGGATACTGTATTATGGGTTGAGGCTCCACCAAGAGTTTCGGCGTCAACATCCTCGTTTGTTACAGTCTTGATAACCTGGGGTCCTGTAATGAACATCTGGCTTGTCTTGTTAACCATAAAAATAAAGTCTGTTATGGCAGGAGAGTATACCGCTCCTCCCGCACATGGCCCCATGATGACAGAGATCTGGGGAATTACGCCTGAGGCCATGGTGTTGTTGTAGAAGATATCACCGAAGCCGCCCAGTGCATCGGGCCCCTCCTGAATTCTCGCCCCGCCTGAATCATTGATGCCGATAATTGGCGCGCCTGCCTGCAGAGCAAGCTCCTGAACCTTTACGATTTTAGCAGCATGCATCTCCCCCAGAGAACCGCCGGATACGGTAAAATCCTGTGCGTATACAAATACCTGACGCCCGTTGATTTGGCCGTAACCGGTAACGACACCCTCACCGGGATTTTCTTTCTTTTCCATACCAAAATTTGTACATCGGTGTTTAACAAACTGATCCAGCTCTTCGAATGTGCCCGGATCGAAAAGTTTCCCGATACGTTCTCTGGCAGTGAGTTTGCCGTTTTTATGCTGTTTATCGATACCATTTTGGCCGCCACCAAGTTTGATAACTTCCTGGCGTTCTTTTAAATCCTGAATTCTTTCTTTGACTGTAGACATTTCTGCTCCTCCAATAAAAACTGAATTTATTATTATTCAATTTTTTCCTGAATAGAATTTTCCGTCCTTCTCTCGGACGGACTAGTCCGTCCATAGATCAAAAACAGGATTCTTTGTCAATACAAAATCGCAAAAGTGTAAACTTTCAGGCTGGAATACTTAAAAAAATTACATTTTTGATCTGTTTTATTAAAAACATTGAAAAACAGGAAGTGCCGAAAATGCCAAGGAGGTCCTTTCACCGCCTCTCATTTTAACTGTAAAGAATACGACTCACAAGTTTTATACTTGATCTCATGGCCCTTTTATCAACACTTGAGCCATTATCATTTCCATATTACTTTATGGAAATAGAGACAACCATAGACATGAGAGGTGTTGATATGAAAATAGCATTACCAACCAGGGACTCAAAAATTGATGACCACTTCGGCCACTGTGACCACTATACAGTTTATACCGTTGACGATAATACAAAGGAAATCATTTCAAAAGAGATTCTTCAGTCTCCTGAAGGCTGCGGGTGTAAATCAGATATCGCCTATACTCTGGCTGATATGAAAGTGACCATGATGCTGGCCGGGAACATGGGCGGTGGAGCCAAAAACGTTCTTAACAGGCAGGGAATTGATGTTATCCGCGGGTGTTCCGGAGATGTTGAAGCCGTTGCAAAATCATGGCTGGACGGGACTCTTACAGATTCCGGAATAGGGTGCAATCACCACGACTGTGAATAATTTTAATACCAATCCGATAGTAGGGAATGGTGACGACGATTCCACACTATCGGCGATCTTTATTTTCCACTAACAACAATGCTGGATTTTTAACAATAAAATTCCCTGTATTTGAAATCATACTTTTTACGAGAGTTTGGAATGTATCTCTACAATTACAGCACAGTGGACAACCTTTCATCTGACCTGCCATAATCAGCACAGCACATTTCACCATGCCGCCCAGAGTTTCTGATTCATTTAAGTAAATTTCCACAGGCCTGCCTGTATAGTTATTGCATACTGACAAATAATTGAATATAATTATTTAATGCTGACAAACATATCCATGTTTTATAGAAGGAGAAATCTCAATGAATGAGGTTATTGAAACCATATTAAAAAGAAGAAGCTGCAGAAGTTATGAGGCCGAAGTTCCTTACAAGGAGGAACTGGATGCGATTATTGAAGCCGGAAGATTCGCTCCCAGCGGCGGAAACAACCAGAAGAGTCACCTCATTGTATTTTCAAAAAAAAAGGATCTGGAAGTCATCAAGTCTGCAGTTAGAGAGGGGTTTAGAAAATTATCGGTTTATGACGGCATGTATCCAAGTCTCAAAAATGCCGTCATTAAATCTGAATCTGATGATTATGACTTTATATACAATGCCCCGGTTCTTATAGTTGTGGCAAATGAAAAAGGTTACGGAAACGCCATGGCCGACAGTGCCTGCCTGCTTGAGAACATGATGATCGCCGCAGCTTCATTGAATATCGGATCCTGCTGGATTAATCAGTTACACTGGCTCGATGAGGATGAAGACATTAACAGATTAATGAAATCCTATGGATTACTGGAGAATGAAACAATATGCGGAGCACTGTCTTTGGGCTACCCGAAGACAATGTCCAAAGGCATACTGGAACGTAAAGGCAATTCTGTGACCTATGTTTAGATCACAGAGAATATCCCCGGCCCAGGACTCGTGCAATAATACAATTTATAAGGCCTGTCTCTTCGCCACCCTAAAGATGTTCATGGAATTCAGTAAAAAATAATTTTTCAGAAGTATAAGGACAGATGCACGCAGACAGAAGTGAGAAAAGCAGTAATAGGGCAAAGTTGTTAACTCATGGAAGCTTTAGAGAGCAACTTCATGTGCAGGCAGGCTATCAGGATAATTTATATGGAGATTGACGTAAACCATCAGTCTCATGGAGAATTAAGAGTAGCCCTTATGATAGCCTCCAGACCGGTGGATAGTAAAACCTCCTGCCCGCACTCGAGCCTGTACCGGATTTACAAAAAAGGCCTACCTGCCTGCGTTCTGCAGTTTCAGCCCTTTATGGATATTAGAACATCCATTTCTACAATATAAACCAGAAGCACAACTATTTCAGTTAAAGACCTTCGAGATAATTAAATTTCTCTATCACATATTTGTTGCCAGTTCCATACACAGAGTCCCCCGATGTTCTTCCCCTGCATACTGCCATCTCTTAAATAACAGTCACAGCAGATATTAAAATATACGCTGAGTATTATCCCCTTTTGTGGCAGAATATATAATTTTATATTATATTATCTTATCCTAAAATGTAAACAATTTCCGGAGGGATGATGAAAGTTTACCGCTGGTATTTTATTCAGGTTTTAATCTTTTCTTTGACAGTATTTGCGGCATATAAAACAGATGCCGCTGATAAAATTTATAAAGTCGGAGACAGGGGCCCGGCAGGGGGATGGATATTTTTTGACAAGGGTAATGATTCCGGAGGGTGGCGGTATCTGGAAGCTGCACCGGAAGACCAGAGTAAAGGTGTCAAATGGGCGGCAGAGCCTTACAGGGAAACCGGTGCAAAAAATACATATTCCGGCAGCGGAAGATATAATTCAAAAAAAATTTTAAAAAAAACAGGGCACGGTAATTACGCTGCAAAAATATGTGAAGATTACAGAGGAGGAGGTAAAAGCGACTGGTTCTTGCCTTCAAAAGATGAAGTTGATCTGATGTATAAAAATTTACACAAATCCGGAATCGGCAGCTTTGCCAATGAAGGTTACTGGAGTTCCTCTGAGGGTATTGCGGAAAAGGGAAATATTAATTTTCGTCAGATAAATAGGAACTATGCATGGTATCAGCATTTTTATAATGGGTACCAGAATATGCAGCTTAAGATGTATCCTTTTTTTGTAAGGGCAGTCAGAGCTTTTTAGCTAGATGGAGGCTGAATGTATATTATAGACATATTGAAATCATTGACAAAAAAAATTGTATCATTATTTATTATTGATGAAGAAATAATCACATTAAAAAAAATCATCTCAATCGATTCAAAAAAAATAGCCGCAGTTGATACACATGGGAATGATATTTTAATTGATGTTTCAGAATGTAAAAAAAATTTCTACCTTGAGTTTATGGGGCCTGACTACAGTATTTTAAAAGAAGATAATATAATCGGAGAACGTAATGGAATGGCTGATCCAAGGTATATAATATTTTATTCAGAACCGCCATACTATATAGAACTTGATTATGAAGATTATACAAAAATAATAGATATGATCGAATCCTGCGGATTACAGACTTTTGATATCACCTGATTTTTAGAGGAACCTGATAAAAAAAATATTATTTTTCTTCATAATATTGATAACTTCCTGTCCCTGTCTGTACGCAGTATCTGAAAATATTATCTGAACTAGTTAATTTATTACCCACCCTGTTTCCCTGTAAGAGCTTGACTTTTTATGTATAAAGCTATTCAGTATGTATTATTTTCCGACAGAACATATGAAGGCGGTATCCGGTAATATCAGCATCAATGTTCATTATTTAAAAAAATCAGGAGAAAAAAATGAAAATAATTAAACTGCTTGTTGCCCCGATTACAATTCTTTTATTAACTAACCCTGCTCTCTACGCCTACACTGATAAGGAACGCAGTGATGCAATATGTGGTTATGACTTAAATAAAGTAAAAAATATGTTCAGCACCAAATCTGAAATAGATAAAAAGGTAAACGGCGTCTACCCACTTTCACTGGCCTCTTACTGTTACGGAGGGAACGCTAAAGCTGTAGAATACTTCCTCGATAATGGCGCTGCAGTTAACCACTCAGATGAAAAGTACAACAATGCGCTAATGTGGGCGTTACGCAGCGTAAATAAACCTTTAGAGACCAATTACATGCGCAGGCAGGCCATCAGGATGATTAACATGGGAATTGACGTAAACCATCAGTCTCATGGCGAAGGAAGAACAGCTCTTATGATTGCAGCGAGTCTCGGTGACAGGGAAATAGTGAACATGCTGCTCAGCAGAGGAGCGAGCAAAACACCGCGCACTAAACCCGGCCTGTGCATCAGCGGTAATTATAATGTAAAGTGTGGGGTCGCGGATTACGCGCGTCTGGGAGGCTATGTAGACCTGGCACTTGAACTCGACGGCCAGAGCTCCGATTTTTACAAAACACAGCTTAATTACGCCATCAGGAGCGGAAACACCTCCCGTGCCCTGAGCATCATTTCAGGAGGGGTAAACTTAAATGAAAAAGAAGAACTTTCAAATCTTACTCCCCTTCATTATGCGGTAAAAGCCGGCAACCTGCAGATAGTGCGGGCTCTCCTGAATGCAGGTGCCAACCCCAATGTTCAGGACTACGCAGGAGTAACCCCTCTCAGAGACGCTGTAGTATACTATAAAACAGATATTGCCAAAGCGCTTGTTGACGGAGGGGCAAAGGCAGGCAACGCCCAGACCCAGGGATGCGGCGGAGGACTGACTGAATTCGCATGGGCTGTCAGTTACTCACAGAGGGAAATAGCTGAATACATGATAAACAACGGTGCAATAGATATTGAAAATCCCGGCAATGCCTTTGAGTCACTCTACGGACGGAACAAATGGGATATCGAACTTGCCAGACTTCTGATAAGTAAAGGGGCAAAACCCACACAGGCAGATATTGACAGGCTGCAGTTAATAAAAGAAAACAATACCTGGCTGAAATACACGGATGATATAATAGCCGTTCTTAAAAATTCCATTTCAAATAACAGCGGCAAAAAATATCCTCCTGCACCGGAGAATTATTTGAGTGTACGAAGCAGTATGAACGGCAAAAATAAAGACAAACAAAAAGACAAGATAATCCTGAACCGAAAAAATGGCAAAATAGACGCCGACACCACGATGGATCCCCGCTGATTGACTTTATGCCTCCTGTGATCCGAAGCAGGGGGCAGTACTGTTTTTCCTCTAATACCTGAATTATGCCTGAAAATTAAATTTCATCCTATTCACTATATCTCTTGTTTTTATTTAATATTACATAAGACAGTATTATCAAACCCACAATCATTACTGTAATCACAGTAATGTCTTTCAGATATTTATTAATCAGCACCTGATTTCCCTCAATAAGATACCCCAATGCTGTTAAAACTACTATCCAGATTAATGCACCGGCTGCTGTATAAACCGTAAATTTAATCCCGTTCATTTTCGCAAGGACGGCCGGTAATAAAACAATATGCGGCGCCCTCTCTTTGGGTTACCCGAAGACAATGCCCAGGGGCTTACTTGAACGTAAAGGCAACATAGTGACCTATGTTTAAAAGAAATACCCATGGTATCTAATATTAGAAAACTTTGATATTTAAACCTTGACAGATAACATAACACCGTTATTTTAATTATAGAGGAATCATCATATGACTATTATAAAAAAGACTTTCACAATCAATGCTACTCCGGCAGATATCTGGAATGCCATTTCAAATTTCGGGGAAATTGACCTTTACCATCCTGAAATAGTAAAATCATGGTTAACCTCGGACATAAAAAGCGGCCCGGGAACAACAAGAGAATGCACTCTTGCAAATGGAGGCCGGGTCGTCGAACAGGTTACAGAATGGCAGCCTCATAAAAAACTGGCGGTTGAATTACTGGAAATGACGATGCCATTTAAATCAGCTTCCGGTTTTACTGAAATAGTTCCCATAACCGGAACTACCACAGAGATAACAATTGGAATGGAATTCAAAGTAAAATATGGCTTTCCTGGAGAACTGATTGGACAGGTAATGAAGCCGTTGTTCTACAGAATGTTCAGGAGAACGGCCCTGTCCCTTGAATTTTTTATACACAATGGTAAAAAGATGGCAAGAGCCTGATGCAGCCGCAAACCCCTTTCCCGAATCCAAAAAAAGTCATCTGCTGATCAGGCAATTCAGGAACCGGTCTCGTGCCGGTTCGCTTTAACTCCTGCAGGCAGTTTCAGAATAAAACTATTGTTAATTAAACAAACTGACAAATAAAAAAATGTTCAGCACAGTCACTATGGCACCAATGGTATAGAGCATGTACTTTAACGCCGATGAGTTTTTGTATTTTCCCATAACTTTTTCCGATGATGTAAGATATACCTGTACAAAAATGGTAATGGGCAGCTGAATACTTAAAAACATCTGCGAAATTATCAGGCCTTTAAAGGGATTCGATATAAAAAAAATAAGTGCCAAAGCGGCAAATATTGAAATTCCGACACCTGTTCTGGAATGGTTATCCTTGATATCATAGGGTTCGTTGTAGATTCCGGAAAAGATTGTTCCGGCTGCCATCCCTGAGGTTATGGTAGAGGAAATTCCCGCGAAGAGCAGAGCTATGGCAAAGACATTTGAAGCATGACTCCCCAGCAATGGGACAAGCAGATGATTCGCCTGCTGCAGTTCATTCACAGGAGTTTTAGCAGAAAAAAAGGTTGAAGCTGCCAGAAGGATCATTGCGCTGTTAATGGCCCACCCGATACCCATGGCAAGAATAGTATCAAAGAATTCATAGTTCAGCTGTTTTACAATAACCTTCTCATCCTGAAGATTCCACTTTCTGCTCTGAATAATCTCTGAGTGTAAAAACAGGTTATGGGGCATAACAACAGCTCCCAGAACACTCATTATGACAACCATGGACCCACTGGGAAAACTCGGGGTTACCCAGCCCTTAATTGCCGAATTCCAGTCAATATTAACCAGAGATAATTCGTACAGAAAGGACAATCCGATAACAGAAACAAATGCAATAATCCATTTCTCTACCATCCTGTATGTATTTGAAACCAGCATAATGATTGTAAACAGTGCAACCAGAACAGCACCGGCACGAATGGGAATTTCAAATAACATATTCAATGCAATGGCGCCGCCCAGAATCTCAGCCAGGGAAGTCGAAATTGAAGCCAGCATGGCCGATGACAGAATGGCCTTTGAATATCTGTTTCTTATGTATTTTGTTGCAGCCTCGGACAGACATAGGCCTGTTGCAATTCCCAGATGGGCCACATTGTGCTGCAGAAGAATCAGCATAATGGTGGATAGAGTAACCATCCAAAGCAGAGAATATCCATAGTCAGCCCCGGCTGCAAGATTTGACGCCCAGTTTCCTGGATCAATAAAACCCACAGTTACCAGTAAACCCGGACCAATGAATTTAAAAATATCTAAAGCTGTATTTTGAGCTTTATATCCCTTACGGTCTATGTTTTTCAATAACCGGAACATACACACGATCTCCTGAATAAAACTGAATAGCTGCCGGTCAAATCATGGAAATACCTAATTTCCTATTACGCCAGCAGCGCCTCATCATTGGTGAACTCTTCATGGCTCACATCATAGAACCTTTTCACCAGACCGTCCACGGTGAGGTTCTTTTTCTCTTCTCCTGCAATATCAAAAATTATCTGCCCCTTGTGCATCATGAGCAGCCTGTTCCCGAACTTGATCGCGTGACTCATATTATGAGTGACCATCATTGCTGTAAGTTTTCTCTCCCTTATAAAACGGTCAGTGAGGTTAAGTACAATTTCCGCGTTCTTGGGATCAAGTGCTGCTGTATGTTCATCAAGCAGTATCAGTGCAGGATTGGAAAGCACTGTCATGAGGAGAGTCAGGGCCTGCCTCTGGCCGCCCGAGAAGAGGCCCAGATTATCATCAAGCCTGTTCTCAAGGCCCATGTCAAGGACCTTCAGCTCCTCCCTGAAGAGATCCCTTGTTCTGCTGTTAAGGGTGATTTTCAGGCCCTTCATACCCTTTTTGCTGCAGATTACCATATTATCTTCCAGGCTCATGTTTGAAGCCGTGCCCAGAAGGGGGTTCTGGAAAATTCTGCCTATATATTTCGCCCTCTGGTATTCGGGCATCCTTGTTATTTTTGTATCATTGAAAAATAAATCTCCCTGTGTGGGGAAAAAGGAACCGCCAATTGAGTTGAAGAGAGTGGATTTACCGGCTCCGTTTGATCCTACAATGGTAATGAAATCTCCTTCATTTACCCTGAGACTTATATTGCGGAGAGCGGTATTTTCATTAACGGTTCCCCTGTTAAAAACCTGGGTTATGTTTTCAAGTCTGATCATGATTATACTCTCCTGAAATAGCTTCTGTGTTTTTTGGACTGCGCCACAATGAGGCATATGATTATGAGAAGCCCCGCGATGAGTTTGAGGTCATTGGGAGTAAGGCCGATATGATAACCGTAGTATCTGCCAAGGTACATGATGGCCTTGTATATAATTGAACCGATAATGACTCTCAGTGTAAGAACCCATATTTTATTGGAATAGAGAACAAATTCTCCGATCATTACAGAGGCAAGTCCCATTACAACAATACCTGTACCCAGCCCCACATCGGCAAAACCCTGATACTGCGCCGCAAAGGCCCCGGACACTGCAACAAGCCCGTTGGAGAGCCCCACTCCCACAGCCTTCATGAAGTTAACATTAACACCCTGGGAAATTACCATCTGCTCATTATTCCCCATTGCCCCCAGAGTGAGCCCCATATCTGTTCTGAAGAAAATATCGAGCAGCACTTTTATTACCATGGCAACTATGAAGAAAAAGACCAGTATTGAATACTCCCTCGGAATAAATCCCTCTGTCACTGCAACAACATCATTTATTATATTGTCATTTTTCAGGAGAGGAAGGTTTGCCCTGTTGCCGAGTATGCGGATATTTACGGACCAGAGCATTGTCATTGTAAGAATACCTGCAAGAAGATTCGGCACCTTAAGCCTGTTATGGATTACCGCAGTAACAACTCCTGCAAGAACCCCTCCCAGAAAGGCAAGCATCAGTGCAAGCACCACATTGTATCCGTTTACTATCATGGTTGCCATTATGGCCGCGCCGAGTGGAAATGATCCGTCAACCGTCAGATCGGGGAAATCGAGAATTCTGAATGTTATGAAAACGCCGAGTACCATGATGCCGTAGATCAGGCCCTCAACCAATATTCCTTCTATCATAGCCGCTTCCTTGTATAATAAATACTTTCTTTATACTGGATACCTGATATTTTCAATGTCAATTATTATTAAGTGGGGCTCATGAATATTGGCACAGGACGCAGTATTAATGGCCTGAAATTTCCCTGCAGGCGTTTTTATGGAGGAGAGTGCAGGAAGGACTCTACCCGTTGTGGAGAGTCAGGACAAAAATTGCCGCAGATTCATCGGATAAAGGACTGGATGGACAGGCATCTGTGTTCACCCAGCGCAGGTGGGTGTGATTCTTTCCATATAAACAGATCCCCGGTCGAAGTCGGAGATGGCAGCAGTCCTTCGCATCCATGTTTCCAGATTCAGGCTTGACTTTTATTACAAAAAGTGTTAAATGTACTTAAAAATAATACAGGACTATTTTATGGAAATTTTTGACGGATTTATTTCCGGAGTTGCCAGTGAGCTGAAAATTCCCTTTCACAAGAGCAAGGACGGAAGCTATACTGCCAGTATCGAATTTGAAAACGGCCGGTCCCAGGAAATTAATGTAATTCTGCGCAGAGATGAAGCGGGTGACAGGGTAATAAACTATTCATCAAAGATCGGAGATGTAAACGAAGATACAGAAAAAGATATATTCAGGACATGTCTTCAGTTAAACAGAAAGTTCGATTACGGCGCACTTGCACTGGAAGGCGACACCCTGGTAATGTACAACTCCATTATGCTCAGTGATATTGAACCAAGGAGATTCATAAAGTCTCTTTTCTACATTGCAGCCAAGGCTGATGAGATAGAAGAGATTCTCATGAACAGTGATTCCAACTGACAATAGAGTAACTTCAGGGCAGGCAATGTTCTGAAGTTACCAGTTTATATCCTTCACTGAAAATTTCTTTTTCAGGTAGTCCAGTTTCTCCTTAATATCACTGTTGTGAAACCTGCTCCCGGCACTTACTTCAAGATATCTCCAGCATGTATTTTCCGCAATAAGGGCATCGTGCATCTGCCACTGATACCTGAACCTCATACCGTTGAGTTTCAGCAGAGAGTCCTTTTCATCCTCCGTAAACCAGTTCCCTGAAAATTCATATTCGATTTTTGCAGCCCTCACATATATATTGTCAATCCTTGAATGATCAATAATAGATTCTGTATCCATTTCGAAAACTGAATTGTTCAGGTTATCAAGAGCATCCTTGAAGGAGACGGCGCTGTCGAATTTTCTGCCCATTACTGAAGAAAGCCTTTCCCGGCCCTCCCTGTCCATGCCGATTTTGTCTGCAACAGTTTTATTGAACTCATAATATACGTTGCTGTAGACCTTCTGGCTGAAAACATTCTGTATGACAAAGAGCGACACAAAACTTATTACACAGGCAATGACCGGAGTTGTAATCCACCCAGATGTTATTTTCCCCAGAACCCTGTAATTCATGCTCCTGCCTCCATGCATGAGACCGATGCCTATGAGAGCACCGATGATGGCCTGTGAACTCGATACAGGAACAAGAGGAATAGTGGGAAGCCCGTGTGAAGCAAGAAAATGTTCAAGGTCCTTTGAGGCAAAGAGAAAGAGGACTGTTGAAGAGGCCAGTACAACTACAAGAGCAGTAACCGGCGTCAGCGGTATTATGCTCTTGCCCACTGTTGTCATTACCTTGTATGAATAGGTCAGAACCCCCGCAGCAATTGCAATTCCGCCAAGTATAAAAAGCTGTGTCTCCCCGGAGAATGTTCCCGCGGAACTGACTATGGGCCTGAAGGGTGAAACCGGCAGGAACACCCCCATAACGTTTGCTATATTGTTTGCACCAAGGGAATATGCGCCGAAGGCGCCGATGAGGACAAGGGCCGCCCTGTTGATAAAATCCACATATAAAAGATGAAACTTCCCCCTGTTAAGGAAGAAACGCATGAACTGATAAAAAACCACAGATATTATCCCCGCAAGGACAGGCGACATTATCCAGCTTGAAACGATTTTGGTCAGGGAGCCCATGTCAGTAAGGGAACCGGAAAACATGTTCCATCCCACAATGGCTCCTACCACAGCCTGGGAAGTGGAAACCGGCAGCTGCAGTTTGGTCATCCAGAAAACCGTCACCCCGGCTGAAAGGGCAACCATAAAGGCACCGGCAATTTCATTTACAGCACCAAGCGCCCCGATTGTATGGGAAGTACCTGCACCTGAAATCCCGGCACCGAGAATTACAAATATACTTGTTATAATCGCTGCTGTCCGGAACCGGATCATCTTTACTCCGATTGCGGTGCCGAAAACATTTGCAGCATCGTTTGCTCCCAGAGACCACCCCAGAAACAGTCCGCTTGAAAGAAATATGAGCAGAGACATTAAACAATCCTTTTCATGGCCGCGATTGACAGATGGTTAGATGTATCTTCAGCAAAATCCGCAATCTGGTCAATGGCCCTGATAAAATTCTTCACATGGAGTTTCCTTGCCAGGTCAATTTCCATTTCAAAAAGCTCCTCTTTGAGCTTTCTGGCAGCATAATCAGATTCCGATTCATAGAACTTTATGCGGTGAAGGGAATCCTTCACACTGTTTACATCGTAAAAATATGATCTTGAGGCCTGCATGAGTGCATTGGCGCACTCAACAGAAAGCCCTGCAAGTTTTCTGAGCTTTTCATGGAGGCTCTCGGGAATTTCCGGTGTTTCGATTTTAAAATCAGAGAGTATGGCCTTGGCATGATCTATTACATCATCGAGGCCCTCAAGCAGAATGAGAACATCCTCCCTTGATTCAGGAATAAGTGTCTGGACATAAAGCTGCGCCTCAATGTCCCTGCGCATGTCGTCCCCCTTGCCCTCAACTTTCACGATGATGTCGAACCTGTCCTGAAAGCCCTCAAAGTCCTTTTCAAGATAGAGGTTCATACCCTCCCTGAAGTGGAGGACGGATTCTCCCACAAGGTCAATGAAATCATCAATCTTCATGACCAGGTCTTTTGTGGTGCTGAATAGTGAAAACATGGCATTACCTTCCCTGAATATAATTCTTTCATGTACCGCACGATTTTAATGACATGCAGGAGACTGCTTATTCTATGCAATCCCCTTCATGGCCTTTCACACGGCTTCCGGAAAATAAAAAAGGCACTTTCATAAGTGCCCTTTTAATATAGTGATTTATAATGAATTAGTCACGTGTAATGTAGCTGTTTGAATATCTTGAATCACGCTGTACGCCGTTTAAAAGAGAAGCAGCCATATCCCTTGACTGGACAGGTCCTATCTTGACCCTGTAGAAATTCTTCCCGTTCACGATTGTACGGTCAACGTATGCGTCAAAGTTCCTTGATTTGAGAATACCCTTTTCACGCTCAGCCTTGTCAAGCCTGTCGTATGAAGCAACCTGTACCGCAAAACCGGAACCGCCGGAAGTGTGTACTTTTGTGGTTTTTGAAACCTGAACAACTTTCGACTGGGAAGTACTCTTTTTGGCCTGTTCCTTTTTTGAAGGCTGAACCTTCACTGCTGCAGTCTTTATCTTTTTGTCGGCCTTTTTTACAGCAACCGGTTTTGACGCCTGTTTCTTCTCGCTCTTTACAACACTGTTCCTTGATTTACTCGCAGGAGGTATTATTTCCTTTATGTTTTCCTTTGTAAAAACATCCACCTTCTCGTCACCTTTGGTTCCTGTTCCTGAACCGGCAAGTTCAGACCCCTTCAGGACATCTGTTGATTTAACGGTGCCGTCGGTTTTTTCATTTTCCTTTCCAATGAGTTCACTGTTTTCGTCAATTTTCAGATCATCGCCGCTGATTTTTACATCTCCCTCCATGTCCTTGCCGAAGAGATTCTCTTTCTTGTCATTGATACCGATGTCATTTATGGCAAGATTCTTTGTCTGTGTGTTCTTGTCCTTGAAAAAGCTCATGCCGAAAAGAAATGACGCGGCAATGATGCCCACAACAACTGATGAAAGTATTATTATTCTTGGAGTGTCAAGATGAACAATATATAGATTTTTCTCTTTTACTCTGTTTGGTTTTGGTTCAAAATTTTCCATAAATTCATAACCTGCCTTCTAGTATTCTCAAGTGAACCTGAATTATCTATTGTATAATCGGCAAGTTTGATTTTTTCATTAAGCGGAATTTGATGATTTAATCTTGAAATTATTTCCTCCCGGCTGATGCCGTCTCTCAGTACCCCCCGGTCCAGAACCTGGCTGTCATTGGCTGTTACGACAATGTTTTTATCCATTATTCTGTCGTATCCTGATTCGAAAAGGAGGGGGACATTTATCATGTATATGCTGTTTCCTGAACTTCTTTTCTTTACCTCTTCAAGAATTAAAGGATGGGTAATTGAGTTCAGGAGATCAACCCTCTCCTTCTTTTCAAACACATATAGGCCGAACTCCCTTCTTTTGAGCCTGCCCTCTTCATCGAGAAAGGATTCCCCGAAACGGCTGATGACATTTTCAAGCCCCGCCTGACCGGGCTCCATAATCTCTCTGGCAACAATATCCGTGTCAATTACCCCGGCTCCCAGCTCCCTGAAGAGCTCACAGACAGTGCCCTTTCCCGAAGCGAAAATACCTGTAACCCCTACTCTCATATATAATACCCTTGATTCTTCAATTTAACTGCGCTGTAAATGTTTCTGCCGTTAAAAGCAGCACAGGTGGGAGAGTATGCCTTAAGCGATACCAAGTCAATCACGATTCATCTGTCAGGGGGAGATGGAAGGAGTTGTCTCTGTGAAAGTACCATCACAGACTTGTGCTGAGCAACGTCGAAGTATGGACATAGATAAAGGATTGGATAGATTAAGTGTATGTTGAAAGATGAAAGTGAAAAGTTGAAAGTCCCTGTTGAAAAACTTTAGGCTTTCCCCTTTCATCTTTAGACTCTGTGTTAATCTGTGTTAATCCAGCGAAGCGGATGGGGATCTTTTTAAATTTCCTGTAAAAGGCTGACCACAGATAGATTTTTCAATCGATTCAGGAGATATCGGGAATAACGGTTTTATTATGGAAATAATGATGATGTAGATATATTTTTTGAAATAAACTGACATAGAACCATCTGTGTTCATCTTCTTTTGAAATCTGTGCACCCAAAGGGCATGATATCCATCAAGCGTAGCGTCTATGATGGATGTCAATAAATTATGCTACATCCCTTATTTTTATTCCTTTTCCCTTTAAAAATATATCATATTCTTTCATCTTTCTTAAATGATTGAGCTCA
>QKCL01000064.1 GCA_003246895.1 Spirochaetota bacterium
AAAAATTTTTAATTATATGATTATTTATCATATTAATTCTTGAGCTAAATTATTTGTGTCCACATCAGCCAGTAAAGTCAGCACTTCTACTGTGCTGTTAAAAACATCCATATCTATACTGTACTCCTTCAGTATCTGATCAATTTCCTTATGGAGGAGTGATGCACTGCGTTGGTGCCTGTAGTTGAAGATATCCCTGTCTTCCCCGGCATATGTATATTCACCGCATATCTGAAATACAGCACAGGTTAGTCCGGAACATAGAAGAACAATGTCTTCTTTTTTCATATCTAGTAGAAATTTCCAGAGGTTCTGCGCTCCTGTTTGTGCATTTTCCCTGTCCGGCACGTTTCTGTAGATTGCCTCTTCAATATCTTCGATACTTCGTGGTTTAAGTTCGTTCAGGTCTCCGGAATATGCCCATCCGATTGGGACAGAGCCCCTTTCAGAAGACATCTGAATTGTTTCATCGGGGAACTGGTGATGGGCATTGAGCTTCCATATTTTCATATATGCGGCCTCCGGTATCTGGTTTAAAATTACTTTATATAGAGCTCTGGAAGGGCAAGTAATTATCTGGAAAACTTCATGCTGTGAAATGCGGATTGTATTTCATCTGTTGTATCGTTGAGATTATTTAAAAGAAAGATCATGTAGGCGTGGCCGGTTCCGTTTCTGTGCATGCCGACGAGTATAATGTATTTGTAGTTATCCGAGTAGTTCCGGTTTACCTTTAATGAGGCTGTGACACCCATGTCTGCATTGAATTCGGAATTTGCATCGCTTTCCCTGAAGAGGGAAAATTTTCTGTCAGTGCCTTCGGCGGAAATGATTCGGGCAATTTCCATGGTTTTCTCACGGAATTCCTGCTCTTTGAAGTTCGGGTCATCTCCGGAGCTGGTTCCGGTATATGCAAGATACCTTATTTCAAGTTTCTTGCTGCAATGTTTTATTATACGGCAGTATTTCAGGGGAGATTCGGCAGTGATCTCCGACATTACAAAGCCCAAAGGTATTGTAAATTCAATGATATCTTTTTTTTTGACGGAGGTTCTGTCTGATGCAGAGCCCGTGTATTTTTTTACAGGAGAAGAGCATGAGAAATGCATCAGAAAAGTCAGCATGGCCATTGAGCATATTATTTGCATTGATTTATTCTTCATTTTTACCATTTTTCACTGTTGAAGATGTAAAAAATCACTCATAAAACACTGAAATTTCAAAAAAGTAAAGTTATTATTTTTATTTAACCCTTGAATTTGTAACAGAAATATTTTTTTTGTACAAATACAATTAATGTTTATTTCTTTCTTTACATGAGGGTTTGCCGTATAAAAATGAGTAACAAGATACTCAAGTGGCGGGAATTCTTTATAATGGAGCTTAATATGCACAGACCCATATACCTTGAGGGCATGGAAAATATGCCTGAACTAAGGGAAATACTCACCAACAGTCATTTTATTTCAATGAAAAATATCCGCCATCACGGAAATATATCATGCCTTGAACACACATTGAGGGTTGCCGAAAGATCATATAAAATGTGCAGGGGAAGAAAGAATATTGATGTCCTGAGTACTGTGAGAAGCGCCCTTTTGCATGATTTTTATCTCTATGACAAGGGCAGTTACAGGCCTCCATTCCACAACATGAGACACCCCAAGGACGCGCTGCGTAATGCGGAGAAGTTTTTCAAACTCAATAAAATCGAGAGGGATGCAATAATGAGGCATATGTGGCCTCTTACTCCGATTCCCCCCCGTTACAGAGAATCCATGATAGTGAGTATGGCGGACAAGAGGGTGGCTTTCGGTGATTTTAGAGAGCAGATTCAGATTCAGAGGCTTCCAAAAACCGGGTAGGAGATGGCATTGCCGAATCAGTAAATAAGATAGCCGCCTGAAGGATCGGCTTCAAATGACGGCATTTTACCCTCTTCAATATCAAGAAGCTCAACCCCCATGGCCTTTATTATTTCATCAAGAAAAAGTGTTTTTGCAACTGTTCTGTCCTTAATACGGTCTGTTTTTAATACAAAAACCTTGTATATATGCTCACATGCCTCGTCCTTTTCCTGAAGTTCCAGATCCGTGATTTTTACAGCAAAGGGGAAAGCATCTCCGTTTTCTTCTATTAGAAGTGTTTTGTATGACATCTGGTAAACCTCG
Organism: Spirochaetota bacterium; assembly: GCA_003246895.1. Taxonomy (GTDB): domain Bacteria; phylum Spirochaetota; class UBA4802; order UBA4802; family UBA5550; genus SZUA-423. The sequence goes on from QKCL01000064.1 coordinate 2,172, forward strand.
TTTTTCTCAGTTGTCACTTTTGTATATGGAATCCATTTGTTCATTCCTGCCTCCCGGATAATTTACAACTTTAACATGATCTTTAGAAAATTCAAGAAGGGAAATGTCTGTTATATTACATACAATTTAAATATACAGGTGCGAAGAATGAAAATTTAAAAATCAGGTGCCCTCCCCGGTATTCGGCAGAGAATTTTATTGTTATATTAAATAATATGAATATTGAGGAGCAATAAAATGAAAATATATACTAAAACCGGCGATAAGGGAAAGACAAGTCTCTATGACGGCACCAGAATTGACAAGAACGATATACGTGTTGAAAGCTACGGCACTGTTGATGAACTCAATTCAGTACTGGGTGTTGCAAGGCAGTATTGCGATGATGACAGGATAAGGGAAATCCTTTTTAAAATACAGAGAAAGCTCTTTAATGTGGGAGGAGAGCTGGCGACAAAGGATGCAGAGAAGTTTCCTGAAAAAGTTACTGAACAGGATGTTGTATGGCTTGAGAATATTATTGATGATTATGTAGACCTCATGGGAAGAGAGGAGGCTTTTCAGTTTATAATACCAGGCAGTAATCTATTCAGTGCATACATGCATGTGGCAAGAACTGTATGCAGAAGGGCTGAAAGGAGAGTTCTCTCTCTTTCCGAAAAGGAACAGGTCAGTGAGGATCTAATGAAATTTGTAAACAGGCTTTCTGATGCCATATACTCAATGGCGAGATATGGTGAAGGAGAGGTAAACCTTGTTGAGTTTGACAAATAGGAATCAGCAGGTTTTATCAGTCGTGTTCAGGAGTTCTTCCTTAAGCCAGTCCCGGGCCTGAACATTTTCAGACTGTTAATGAGGCCTCCGGCTATTACTGAAAGCAGTCCAAGTATATATGCATTTTCCGGAGGCTCTCCTAAAAAATTGATGAGATAAACAGAGGATATTACCGGTGTGAGAAAAACAAATGGCGCAACGAAAGATGCGTGGGCATTCTTAAGGGCCTTTATCCAGAAAATATATGAGTAGCCGTTCACGAACAAACCATTCAGTATCACCGGAGTTAAACTTCCCCTGTCAGGGATTCTGAATTCCGAAAGTGTCAGCATCGATACAAGTGATGTCACTGTTGCGGTAAAAAAATAAATTGTAAGCAGTGTATAGGGTTCTGACCTGATATTTTTGCTCAGTACAGAGAAAAGCGCAAAGGTGAGTGCTCCAAGTATCACAATTATATCAGCTTTCAGGTTCTCCATATGAATGAAATGTAGGTTCCCTTTTGTCAAAACTATCATGACACCAGCAAATCCCAGTATAGAGGCAGCAGCAGATGCTGCAGAAATCTTCTCCCCCAGAATGAATGCAGAGAGTATTATCATGAATAGAGGCCAGCTGTACTGCAGTACAAGTACCTCCATTCCCCGGGTATTTGCATATCCGTAATAGAGAAGTATGTAGTAAAGGTACGTGCCCATGAATCCGAGCACTGCCGCCTTTGTAAATTCACAAGTGGTGTAGTTCCTGAAGTGTTTGAGTTTTCCTGTAAATGCCGTTACAGCGAAAACACCTGCGAAGGATATGAAACTGGTCCAGAACAGAAACTGGTGATTGTCAAGGCTTCGCTGCCCTGTCTTTGACACAACCGGAATCAGGGCCCAGAGGGAAACACATGCCATGACGTACAAAACCGATTTTATCAATGGACTCATTGAATTCATTTTTTTTCAGATTTCCTGTAAATTTTAAACCCCCTTGCCATGTAGTTCTTTAGTGCATTGGGGTGGTCAAGGGTGCAGGTGTTGAGAATTACCCTTTCTGCATTCCAGGCCCAGGCGCATTCAACGGCGTGAGTAAGGAGATATCCTCCGATTCCCCTGCCGATATAGTTTCCCGAAAGGCCGAAGTATATAATCTCTATAACATTTTCTTTTTTTATCAGTTCATAGTATCCTGCAATTGAACCTCCCTCATAGGCAACCCAGGTTCGTGTATTCTCCGATGAAACATATTTCTCCCACTCATCGTCACTCTGTGTAAGTTTGTCGAACCACTTCCATTGTCCTCCAATGAACTGGTACAGAAACCGGTTGAACTGCCACTGGGGGGTTATGCATTCCTTTATTTTTAGGTCCATGGGGCATGAGTCCTTTCTGATGAGCTCGTCAGGTGAATTCATCTCCATGAAAAATATTTCAGTTTTATCTTGCATAAAAGCCTGTCCCCCGTTAGTTTGTTGCGACATGATATGATTTTAGCCTTTAACTGCAAGTTTAAATCGTGGAGACTGTGTTTTCATAATAGGAACCTGCAGTTTTTTAGTTTGCCCGGGAGAAGTTTATGGAAACAGGTAAGACACTCATAATAATCGGTATTGTTCTTGTCGCTGCAGGCTTTATCTTTATGTTCGGGAGCCGGCTTCCCTTTAATATCGGCCATCTTCCCGGAGACATAAACGTAAAGAGAGATAACTTTTCATTTCATTTTCCGGTTGTCACATCCATAATACTCAGCATTGTGCTGTCGCTGATCTTTTATTTAATAAACAGGTTCAGGTGATAATGCCTTTGCAGAATCATTCTTTCATCCTCTTAAAACTGAAGAAGTATATTTTAAAAAGTATAAAACAAGAGATGAAGCCAAAAAGAGTATATTCAGATATATTGAAGTGTTTTATCACAGGAAAAGAAGACATTCTCATTTAGGGTATAGCAGCCCTGAGGTTTTTGAAAAGCCTGGGATCAAAAAATCAGCTTAACAAAGTGTCCAGTTTTTCGGGGAAGATCAGGGTGATTTTTTTTCGACGCGAAACTAAAAACATAATCTGCAACTTTACGGGAAAATAATGGTGAAAACATGAAAATTTCAATTGAAAAGGGCGGAGATTATCTCACTATAAACCAGAGATATTATTCATCAATACTTATTCTGTTCATCAGGATAACGGGCATAATCCTTTTTATTTCCGGCGGAGCCGGTCTTGCGGTAATTCTCCCGGAAACAGCAGAAAATGCCGGCTTAACCATGTCTTTGTTTTCCGGTGATCTTCTTACTTCCAATATTATTTTCAGTATCGGCCTTGCAATGACGTACGCGGGATTCTCCGATTCAGTCATACTGAGATATAAAGAAAAGCTGCTTTTCCGGAACGATCCCGGGGTAATGGAACTTTATACAGCCGAATCAGCAACAAGTCCCTTTATTATCAGCTATGATGAAATTTCAGGAATCGAATCCTCCAGGCAGATCATATCAGGCCAGAAACGGCAGATTTACTCACTATACCTGAACCTTTATGACGGTGCTGTTTTCTGGGTAACAGGAAATGAACCGGATGAAAATAAAGTCAAACAACTTGCTGATGAAATCAGCATGTACAGCGGCATACCACTTTCCGGGCGGAACCCGGTTGATAACGCCAATTCCAGACTTGGCAGGCACATTAGCCATAAACTGATTTCAGAACGTGGAACTTCACGTTACCTCTTGCAAAATGATACTGCTGACGGCACGATTTTCAGGCTGAGAAAGAAACGCATAACACTTCCTGCCATGGTATTTGCAGCATATCTATACCTTTCACTGATTCTGATACCGTTCTTCCTTATGAACATATTCCTGGATGAATCCATCCCTGATGCAGTACATTACGCACTTTATATTTTCATTATTTTATGGTGGGGAATTCTTCTTATATCTCTGGTTATCTCGATGAGGGATTTTACCATAAAAGTCAATGATTCCGGAATTACAGTTACAGTCCAGCCGGGAATTCTATCAATGCTTAAAAAACAGGTATTCATCCCACGGGGATCAATCCGGAGCATCATGACCAGCAGGTATGAGAACGGCATATGCACCCTCTCAGTGGGGCTTACGGAATTATCGGGTAATATAAAGCCATTTACAGGAATATTGTTTAATGCCAGTGTTCTGCGCAGTGGGAAAAGTACCGGCAGCCAGCCGGTAAATAAAAATATTCTGAACCTGTGGGAACTTCAGCCGCAGACAGCGAATGATTCCGGGCCGACAATACATGACCTCAAATTCATTGAAGACTTTGCCGGAAAAAAACTGGTACTTTAAACAAATAAGATCCTGGTCATTATCATTGAGGGGTAAGGTCGATATGAAAAAATTTTAATTAACTAATACCTGACCGGTAATTTTCTGTAAAAAGATGTATTTTTTGGTTCCGATAACTGTTATATATGTCCCTAAGACTTGATAGTATTGCAATAACTATATTGCTTTAACGGCGGGTTTTCCTATGAAACAATAAAAAGCTTATTAAAGAGTTTAACAGGGCGAATGTAGATATCTCTGTTAAATACTGGCAGAATTTAATAAGAGGGCCTAAATGCAGATCTACCCTCTGTGTCAACATAGTTGACGCCTAAAATATTTAGGAGAAAGCTATGAAATACAGTCGAAGGATGAAAGAATCAGTGTTGCGTAAAGTATTACATCCTGAGAACCGGAGTGTCCCATAATTAGCCAGAGAGATGGGAATATCAGACCAGACAATTTATAACTGGAAAAAGAAGGCTGAAAATGGTACGTTGTTCATTGATGAACCGAGCAGTCCTGCAAGTACAGGTCAGTTAGAAGGGTACAATTTTTTACTCGAATCCAGAACAATCCCCAATGATGAAATGGGAGAATGGCTTAGATGCAGAGGTCTGCATAGTGAACATCTAACTCTATGGGAACAGGAGCTAAGATATAGATTGAGCAACAAAGAGAATGAAATAAAACGTGAAAATCAACAGTTAAAGAAAGAAAAAAAGGAGCTTGAGAAAGAACTCCGCCGAAAAGAAAAGGCTTTAGCTGAAATGGCAGCTCTGCTAACCCTCAAAAAAAAGCAGATGCGATCTGGGGGGACGACGAGGAAGAATGATTTCACTTGAAGATAAAAAAGAATCAGTAATTCTAATTAGTGAAGCTGTAGAAAGTGGAGCAAGAAAAAGTAAAGCTTGTGAGATTATTGGTATAAGCCTGAGAACATGCCAGAGGCGGGAATTTAACTCTAAGCCTGATCAAAGAAAAGGCGGAGTAAAGAGTGTTTATAGAAAACTTTCTGATGATGAATGTCAGGAGATAATAGATATATCCTGTAGTAAAAGATTTAAAGATCTGACTCCTCACGAAATAGTACCAATACTTGCAGTAGAAGGCTGCTATATGGCCTTTGAAGCTACTTTTTACAGGGTATTGCGTAAGAATGATATGTTACATCATTGTGGGGATACTCAACCCCCAGAGCAAGACAAACAAACCCCCGGAGTTAAAAGCGACTGGACCTAATCAGGTGTAGACATGGGGTATAACATTCCTAAAAACCGATGTGGCAGGGATCAATAAAACCTGAAAACTACCAGGTCAGCGAGTCTGGTTATCTTAAAAACAGGTTGTGATTCTTAAAATATTCCGCTGTTCATTAAGAACAGCCAAAAAATAATATTATTTTTATCCGTATGATTTAATTAGATCCGTGATCTCTTTTCTTTTATAGTATTTACAAGCTTGGAGAGCAGAATATATTATGAAAAACCCCTCCAAAGGAGGGGTTTTTTTGAAGCTGAAACGATATTTTAGCTTACTGAAGAAGTTTGGGCAAAAATGTTGTGATTATTGGGAACATTGTCAGTATTACAAGTGCAACAAGCAGGGCAAAAAGATATGGAAGTGTAGCCTTCATAACCTTTTCAATGGATACCTTTGAAATAGCACTTGCAACAAAGAGGTCAAGTCCAACCGGAGGAGTAATACATCCGATGGCAAGGTTAACGATCATTATTACACCAAAGAACAGCGGGTCTATTCCCAGCTGCGTTGCAACGGGCAGGAATATTGGTGTAAGGATTACTACTGCAGCAGATGCATTAACCAGCATTCCTATTACAAGAAGGAGAACGTTCATTACCATCATGAACAGGAATGGTGAATCTGTAACAGATACTACAAACGATGCAACATGATGAGGAATCTGCATATTGGTTATGAGCCAACCAAATACCTTGGCTGCACCAACCAGGAACATTATCATTGTTGTTCCTATAACTGCCTGATATATGATTTTAGGAAAATCCTTGAACTTCAGTTCTTTGTAAATAAACAGTCCCACAAGAATTCCGTAAACAGCTGCAACAGCTGCCGCTTCTGTGGGAGTAAAAATACCTCCGTAAATACCGCCAATGATTATCACAGGTGTAAGTAGTGCAAAAAATGATTCCTTGAATGCCTTCAGCATACCTATGAATGAAAATTTACCTTCTGTCTCTATGCCGTTTTTCTTGGCAAGATAAAGGTTTACAACCATCATTGCCATACACATGAATATTCCGGGGATGATGCCGCCAACAAAGAGGTCTCCGATTGATGTATCAGCAATAACACCATATACAACAAGAGTAATTGACGGCGGGATAACGATACCGACAACACCGCTCGAAGCAACAATTCCTGTTGCCCATTCCCTGCTGTAGTTCTTCTTTTCAAGCTCATGTATCATTGTAGATCCGAGAGCTGCTGTTGTGGCTGCCGATGATCCTGAAATGGCCGCAAAGAATCCGCCAGATACTGTTACAGTCTGGGCAAGGCCGCCTGTGCGTGAGCCTACCAGTGACTGAGAGAAGTGAACTATCCGTGAAGTTACACCGCCCGCTGACATGAAAGCTCCCGCAAGCATGAAAAAAGGAACTGCCATGAATGAAAATGAATCAATACCTGAAAACATCAGGTTTGTTACTGTTACCATGGGAAGATCCATGAAAAACAGAAGAATTGTAGCTGTTGAAAGACATAGCGCAAATGCAACAGGCACGCCTATTGCCGTTAGTGTCAGAAATGACGCAAGTAAAATGAATTCCATTATTTCCTTCCTCCCTTAATCCGATAGTGGTTCTTCATGTTCAGCGGGTTTGCCCTTGAACAGTTCTATGGTATCTCTGATCAGATAAAGCAGCATGAGCACGCTGCTCAGAGGAATTATAAAATATACGTAACTCATTGAGATATCCAGTCCGGGCGATTTCTGGAATGTCATTGTTGTAGTCATTTTTAATCCCTGTGTAAAAAGAATTGCAATGAAAAGGTAGCTGAAAAGAAGAATAATCATGGTAAGGATTTTACCAGACTTTTTATCTTTAAGCATATTTGGCATAAATTCAACGGCAAGGTGTCCGGATTCCCCCATGATGAGCGCTGATCCGAGAAAAACAACCCAGACAAAGAGGAATCTGGATAGTTCTTCCGACCATTCCGGTGTGTAGCTGAATACATAGCGGGTTATGACCTGTGCAAAAATTGTCACAAGCATGATAAGCATTCCCACCACTGAAAATGAATAAAGGACTTTCCTTACTCCATTTAGTAATTTGTCGTACATGTCTGCTTTCCCTCCTGAAAATGAGCTGTTATAAAGCCTGGAAAATGAGATAATAGTTACTCATGAGTTTTAATTTTGTGCCCCCCTGTCTGAGACAGGGGGGTATAAGTCTAAGAAGAATTTTTATTTTGCCAATTTTTTTACTTTTGCAATATTGTCTGCGCCAACAAGTGATTCCATCTGTTTGTATACACTTTTTGTTGCATTTTCAAAAGGTTTACGGTCAACAACTGTTACTTTTATTTTCTTTGTTTCTTTGATTTTATCCCAGAATTCTGTATCCTGTTTTTCAGAAAGTTTTCTCTGCCATTCAACAGCTTCCTTTGCTGCTTCAAGAATTATTTTCTGATGTTTTTCTGAAAGTTTTTTCCATCTCATCATAGAAATAAGTACTGGTTCCGGAGCGTAAGCGTGACCTGTCAGAGAGGCGTATTTCTGTACTTCGTAGAAACGTTTTGTGAAAATATGTGCACTTGGGTTTTCCTGACCGTCAACAGTTCCCTGCTGCATTGCAGAATAAAGTTCAGAGAATGCCATAGGTGTAGGAGATGCTCCGAGAGCTTTCATCATTTCAATATAAACCTTGTTGTTCATGACACGAATTTTCAGTCCTTTCATATCCGCAGGTGTTTTGACTTCACGTACGTTGTTTGTAAGGTGTCTGATTCCGTTTTCCATGTAACCAAGAAGTTTTATTCCCTTTGGCTCAAGAGCTTTACCAAGATCCATTCCCACTGTGTCCAGTGATTTGTATGCGTGAGCTCTGTCTTTGAAAAGGAATGGCAGGTCAAATAGCGCAACCTGTGGCTGAAACTGTCCAAGTACGGCAGTACCTGTCAGAGCCATATCAACTGTTCCGTAGATAAGACCTTCTATGAGTTCTTTTTGTCCACCCAGCTGTGAAGAAGGGAATACCTTAACTTCAATCTCTCCGTTGGATTTCTGAGCTACCAGTTTGGCAAAATAATCTGCCCCCTGTCCGTATGGGTTTTTAGGCTCGGCAATATGTCCGAGTTTGATTACAACTTTGTTGTCCTTTTTACAGGAAGTAGTTGTAAAAGCTGCCATGATAGCCATGGCGCAGATGAGGCCTAAAACTTTTTTCATACCTTTACTCCTTCTAGTTTTTTTAAGCTGTTTGTTTTGAATTGACAATGAAGCCAATTCTTATTTTTGTAATATGCAGTATGTATGCCAGATCCTGATTTTTGTGATTAATTTAAGATAAATCAGGAGAAAAAGACAATAAAGTGACATGGTTAAACTATTTTTGGAGATATTGCTCTATTGGTGAGTTATTTGTGGTGATATACTTTCAAAATATCGATTCACTGTGATGTTAAGTTTGTGTAAAATAATATACAATATATAAAAAATCCATAAATATTATGCCCTATGGAATAATTATGAAAAATGGCATAGAATTTATTCCATTTCGTTCATCTTTTTAAGTCGTTTATTCAATGCAGACTGGCTGAGGCCGAGAATTTTTGCAGCAGATGACTGATTTTTCCCGGTTCGGTTCAGTGCTTCATTAAGAAGCATTTTAACCGTTTCATCGAGTGTGGGCAGATGTGATATTCCTCTGAACAGGTTTTCCGAGTCACTCACAGTTTCAGATAAAGAGGGTGCTGACTTTTCTGTCGCTTTTAGATCAGGCCCCTTTGTGAATGATTGTATTTTCAGTACTGATCCGCAGCATTTTGCAACGGCGTCATAGACCATAGACCGGAGTTCTCTTATATTGCCCGGGAAGCTGTAATCCTGAAGAAACGGGATAACATCAGGGGATACTCTCGGCATATTTCTCTGAAGATCTTTTGCTGCCTCTTCAATGAAATGATCAAGTAGGAGAGGGATGTCCTCTTTTCTTTCACGAAGCGGAGGTATATGTACTCTGTGTGTCTGAAGACGGTAATATAAATCCTTTCTGAAAAGACCCTGACTGATTTTTTCCTGAAGGTTCTGGTTTGTAGCCACAACAATTTTTGCATTTGAAAACTGGGGGATGTCGCTTCCAAGGGGGAAGTACTCTCCGTTGTTCAGCACTCTCAGCAGTTTGACCTGCGAGCTGGAATTCATATCTCCTATTTCGTCCAGAAAGAGTGTGCTGCCGTTTGCCTTTTCAAGAAGGCCGCTCCTCGGGCCTGCTGCTCCTGTATATGCACCCTTTATGTGTCCGAAGAGGGTGTCTGAAAACATGTGGTCATCAAGGCCTGCAACGTTTACGGATATCATTTCAGACTGCTTGCCGGTCAGTGAATGAATGGCCTTTGCTGCGATCTCCTTCCCAACGCCGCTCTCTCCAGTTATGAGTATGGGCTGGCTTGTCTGTGCTACAGATTCCATGTACTGGAATATTGAGCGCATCTGCTTTGATCTTGACTGAATTCCGGAAAATGCCGAGGGGTTGATGAGTCTGTCCTCCATGAGGCGTGAACTCATTTCCGCATTTTCCATCTGGAGTTCTATCATCTGAATGGCCGAAAGAATTCCCATGGAAAGACGCTGTTCACCTTCTGTTTTTACAAAGTAATCATAGGCTCCAAGCTTCATGCATTCCACTGCTGTTTCAAGCTGGTTGAGGCCGGTTATGACCACAACCTTTATCATTGGGTAGTTTTCTGATATGTATTCAAGAAGGGTCTGGCCTGACATGTAGGGCATTGTGAGATCGAGAATTACAAGCCCTGTCTCTCCCTGGGCTAGTATCTTTTCAACTTTTCTGCTGTCACTGCATGTGTCAACATTGGTTATGCCTGCAATTCTTTCAAGTGACAGGCTCAGCGAATCAAGCCAAGCAGGTTCATCATCAACGATGAGAACCCTGAATACCGGGTAAAGGCTTTCGGTCATTGTTCTCTCCTTGCAGGTACTGGTAATTTTATTACAGCTGTGGTTCCTTCTCCAGGAACAGACGTGAAATCAATTGTGCCGTGGAGGTCCTTGATTATTCCCGCGGACATGTAGAGTCCGAGGCCCGTTCCGCCTTCGCTTCTCTTCGTTGTGAAAAATGGATCTGTAATGTAGTGAAGGTTTTCGGAGGAGATTCCCTCTCCTTCATCTGAGACTGTCACAGTGACTTCCATAAGGTCCTGTGAAAATTCAGTTTTGATCTTTATACCTTTATCCATACTCTTCAGTGCCTGGCATGAATTGATTATGAGGTTTATTATTACCTGTTCGATCCTCTGGGGGTTTCCCTTCAGGAGAGGAATGTCAGGGCACAGTTCGGTTTCAAATGAACTTGTTGATTTTTTTATTGTACTGTCCACAAGGCGGATTGCGGCGGATACAGCAGTATTTATGTCCACATTGTATTCTATTTCACTGTCGTCTTTTCTGGAGAAATCTTTAAGGTCTTCAACTATGCGCTTTATTCTTATGGCGCTCTCTTTTATGTCTATGAGTTTTGGCTTTATTCTGGGCTGGAGTTTGGAAAACCTGAGTCCTGCCACCGGGAAGTCCCCGTTCTCCCTGTAATATTCTTCAACTATGTGCTGTGTATCATTAAAGTAGTCCAGTATGAGGGGCATGTTAAGGAGAATCAGCCCGTTGGGATTGTTTATTTCATGGGCCACGCCGGAAACAAGTATACCCAGGGTGGCCATTCTGTCCGCCTGTATGAGCTGTTTCTGTTTCAGCTTGAGCTCCTTAACTGTCTTTTTTCTCTCCTTTACCTCCTCTTCCAGTGCTGCGGTTCTTATGGAAACCTGTTTTTTCAGGGTCCATGACCAGAGGAGTATTCCTGCAAGTACCGCAATGAAAATTCCTATTACAATTGAACCGTATTTAATTATCTGTTTCCAGGTAATATCCCTTGGTTCAAGGACACCTATCCATTTATCATGAATTTTTTTGTACTGCCCTGTCTGTTTGAGAATTGCAAGTCCCTCATTGAGTCTTGCAAGCAGGTCGGTGTTTCCTTTCTTTACGGCATAGCAGTATTTTACTGAAATTACACTTTTTCCAGTGGCCTTGACATTTGTTATGTTCATCTCCTTCATCAAATAGGTCGCAGGGAGGCTCGCAACGACAGAGTAGGGCGGCCTGCCCGAAGAGGTTCTGTTAATTGCAACTGCGGGAGTGCTTGTGAGCACGGGGATTACAGCTATTTTCTGTTCCGTCAGATAATTGTGAATAAAACCGCGTGCATGGAAAGCAACCTCTTTTCCCGCCAAGCCCCTGAGTGCCCTGATTGGAATTGCACCATCCATTGTATATATTGAGTGATTAATCATTGTATGGGGAATGGAGAAGTCCACGACCCTTGATCTTCCCTTTGACCAGGACATGCCCTGGAGAGCATCAATTTCACCGTCTTCCAGTTTTTTTCTTATCTCCTCCCATTTGCCGAGTTCAAATCTTACCTTCATACCCATTATCGAGGCTATGGCCCTGGTGAGTTCAACATTGTAGCCGCTGGGGTTGCCGTCTTTGTCTATAAATTCATATGGAGGATAGTTCACATTGCCCCCCACAACAATTTCCTTTTCAGCCGTCCAGGCAATGCAGGTATTCAGAAGCATAAATGCGGCAATGGCCGTAAATAATAACGGCTTTATGGAGGATTTACATTTTGAATAAAGCGGTTTTAACAGGGCCATATCTCTCAGTCAGTTTTATATTCATTCTCTGGGAACTCGGAATATTTTACTTCATAAAATATTTGTCAGGGTATTTCAATAATAATTCCGGGAAAATACCGCAAAACATTAAAATGTTTAATCGTGCAATCTGATATTTTTCGTGTGTACAGTGGGGGGTTTTGGGCAGTATGAATCTGAAAATTATGGTGTATGCAGCGGGCAGCATGGGGTCTGAGTAAATGCGTTATATTAAGGCAAGTTTTGTGCCAAAATTCTTTGGGAGGGGATGTGAGATGCTTCGGTCCTGGTCGGTGTTGGTTCGGTATTGTTCGGTAAAAAAAAGTTCAAAAAAAGTGAAAAAAATCGATTTTTGGCCTTGGGGACCCTTTGAGAGGGGAGTCTTCTCTTTGCACAGGAAGATGGATTCAGGTTCAAAGTCTTTTTGAATCTTACCCGATAAACCGGACAGGTAGTTAAGCCGACAATAATTTTATGGAGGCTTTTAGTGGATAAAAGGAATAAGTACGACAAAGAATTTAAAATGAATGCAATTCGTTTGGCTAAAGAAAGCGGGATGACTCAACGAAGAAAGCGGGATGACTCAACGAGACTTTGAGATAGAAATGGGTATTGGATCAGGTTGTATAAGTCATTGGAAAAAAGAGTTAAGAGAATCAGAAAAAAATGCTTTTCCGGGAAATGGGACTCCTCGAGATCAGGAAATTGCCAAACTAAAAAGAGAGATAGAACGTCTTAAACAAGAACGAGATATATTAAAAAAGGCCGTAGGCATATTCTCAAAACCTCCAGAGACAGGTATGCTTTCGTAATGAAGTATAAAAACATATTTCCTGTTTCGAGAATGTGCCAAATCCTTGGAGTAAGCAGAAGTGGTTATTACGATTGGTGTAAAGAGCCAGAATCTCCAAGATCTAAAGAAAATCAGATATTATTAAAGCATATTAAACAAATACATGCTGAATCTAATAAGAATTATGGTAGTCCTAAAATACGAAATGAGCTTTTAAAGCTTGGTTTTACTTGTGGCCACAACCGAGTAGCCCGTTTAATGCATGAAAATGGTATTGTAGCGAAGGTTGTGAAGAAAGTTCGACCTCGTGGTTCTGTAATTAAATTGGGTACAGAAAATCCCAATATACTTGATCGTCAATTTATCTGGGAAAAACCCAATAAAGCATGGGCAACAGATATTACATATATTCCAACATCCAGTGGCTGGGTTTATCTTTGTGTATTTCTGGATTTATGCAGTAGGTCAATTGTAGGTTGGTCAGTTGCTTCACACATGAAAACAGAAATGGTTTTACAAGCATTCGATCGAGCAATTGCCAAACGTAATCCTGGAAAAGATTTGATTATACATTCTGATCAGGGATCACAATTTGGCAGCAATGCGTTTAGAAACTATTTAGAAGAAAATAATTTTATACAGAGTATGAGCCGTCGAGGAAATTGCTGGGACAATGCCTGTGTAGAAAGTTTTTTTAGATTAATTAAGGTAGAGGAGCTGAATGACTATCGTTTTCAAAATATTGAAGAAGTTCAGTATATAGTATTCAGATATATTGAGTTATTTTATAACAGGCGTCGTATTCATAGTTTATTGAATTACATGACGCCTGCTGAATTTGAAGAAAAAATAAGTGCTTAACTCAGTGTCCGGGGAAATGGGTAAAGTTCAT
>QKCL01000059.1 GCA_003246895.1 Spirochaetota bacterium
AAGAATTATATTTTCTCGAGAATATATGCAATATTTTTAATATACAAAAAGATTGGATTTGTTAATTTCCATAAAGTAGAAATATAATATAATCAAGAATTGTCTCCGTCCTCTTAAAAGGAGCTGTAAATTTCTTTGCATAACACTGTTTATCTCCGCAGGGTTTCTGCATGCAGATGAAAACCCCGATTTTCTTACCATAGACAAATCAAAGAAAAAATTCAGCATATCACAGCACCTTGACATACTGGAAGACAAGTCCGGAAAGCTTACATTTGATGACGTAAAAAAGCCAGAATACGACAGGCTTTTTTACAGAAACAGGGTTAAAATACCCAACTTCGCCTATACCGCATCTGCCTACTGGGTAAAATTCAGGGTAAAATTTGACAGGAACATAAAAGACAGGCATATAATCGAACTCGCCTATCCTCTCATGGATCATGTGGAATTCTACCAGCCTGCAGGCAAAAACAAATATGAAATTCACAAGGCAGGAGATGATACCCCTTTCAGCCAAAGGGAAATAAAACACCGCCATTATATTTTCACACTTGATGAACATAATGACGTAAGAACCTATTACTTCAGATTCGCCACAACAGGAACATTCAGGATCATTCTCAACATATCACCTCTTCTGTCATTTATTGATGAAGACTTTAACAGGCATTACATTCTGGGGATCTATTACGGAGTATTCCTTGTAATGTTCATCATATATCTGCTGATCTTCGTCTCATTCCGGGACATAAGCTACCTGTACTTTACACTTTTCATAGCAGCATACGGAATATTTCAGTCCATTGAAAACGGTATACTGTTTGAAGTACTTCAGCCTGACAGTATCCCATGGAAATACAAATTCTACCTGATTTTCGGAATACTGTCACTGCTTACGGCCATTCGCTTTACACAACACTTTCTGTTTTTAAAATACAATTCACCGTTTTTCAACAATGTACTGAATTTTCTAATGGGTGGTGGAATAACACTCATGGGATTTTCCATACTGACCGGGAAAAACTATCTTACTGAAATACAGCTTTTTGCAGGCTATGCAATAATAACTGTAATGCTTTTCCCTCTGGTGGGTATAATCATGCTCATTAGAGGCTACAGGCCCGCTGCACTGTTTATAACCGCCTGGGTCCTCTTCAATGTAGGCGTTGTAATTTTCGCACTTCAGAGTTTTGCAATAATTCAGAGCAGCATGCTTACAATTTATATCATGCAGATAACATCACTGACAGTAGTTACTCTTCTTTCCGTAGGGATGGTTGACCGGATTAACCTCATGCAGAAAGAAAAAGAAATTGCCCAGGCTCAGTCTCTGGAAAATGAAAAAATCGCCAGACAGACGCAGGAGAAGATGATTGAACATCTTCATGAAATGGCCATACTGAAAGACCAGTTCCTTGCAAACACCTCCCACGAACTGAGAACTCCACTGAACGGAATTATAGGCATTGCCGAATCTCTCAAGGACGGAATCTGCGGGCCCTTAAAAAATGATGTGAAATACAACCTGTCCATGATCATTACCAGCGGTAAACGACTTCTGAATCTGGTAAATGACATTCTTGATTTCACAAAACTCAAGAACAGGGATATAATACTCAACCAGGAACCCATCGACATAAAGACAATTACCGATGTCATAATTGAACTCACAAGCCCTCTTATCAAAAACAAGGAACTGACGGTAATTAATGAGATAGAAGAGAACACCCCACTGGTATATGCAGACGAAAACAGAATCTATCAGATAATGATGAATCTTGTAAGCAATGCAATCAAATTCACCGAAAGCGGAACAATAAAAATATGGGCAAGGAAAAGTCTGATCAGGTCTGAGATTCAGGAAAAACTTCAGATCGGCGTAGAGGATACCGGCATAGGAATTGAAAAGAATCTGCAGGAGAAAATCTTCGAAGCCTTTGAACAGGCCGACGGTTCCATTTCCAAGAAGTATCATGGAACAGGACTTGGATTATCCATCACAAAAAAACTGATAGACCTTCATGGCGGTTCGATAACAGTGGAATCCCAGCCGGGCAATGGCTCATTATTCAAGTTCACACTGCCAGTCGCAACAGATCAGGAACGAACTTTTGACATGAAACTTCCGCAGTTTTTTGAAAATACCTCAATCGATGAAATGAGTGATAATTTTACAGAACCGGAGCGTTCCGAAACACATGAAAACAGACAGGGCTCTCATGGAAAATATCATGTAATGATAGTCGACGATGACCGCATAAACCTGCAGGTTCTGGAAAACCATCTTGCATCCAGACATTTTAACGTTCACAAAATGCACAGCGGTATTGAAGCACTGAATGCAATATACGAGGGTATAACTCCGGACCTTATTCTTCTGGATATAATGATGCCTCAAATGTCAGGATATGAGGTACTTGAAAAACTCAGGGAACAATTCCCAATTTTCAAACTCCCTGTAATTCTTCTCAGTGCCAAAAATCAGACAAACGATATTGTAATGGGCCTTGAAAAGGGTGCAAACGATTATCTTTCAAAACCATTCGACAAGAATGAGCTTTTTGCCCGTGTAGATACCCTCATTGCGCTTAAAAACGCTGTCGCTGAAAAAGAAAAATTTATTCTCCTGAAGGAACAGATGGTAGTGGCAAGGGAAATACAGTTTTCCACCCTCCCCCAGCGTATACCTGAGCTCAATAAAATTTCTGTTGCAGCTAAATATATTCCAATGAACAGCGTCGGAGGTGATTTCTATGATTTCTACATACCCGATGAAAAATCCTTCGGAGTATTTATTTCAGATGTATCGGGACATGGAATCCCTGCCGCACTGATTGCATCAATGATGAAAATAGTTTTTTCAATATACTCAGAAATATGCATGAACCCTGCGGAACTTCTTAAGTCCATGAACAGGGCCCTTTTCGGCAACATCGAAGACAGGTTTATCACTGCATCCTATCTGTTCATTAACCAGCACACCAAGGAAGCATCATTTGCAAGAGCAGGACACGAACCGCTCCTGATATTCAGAAGATCTGAAAACATAATTGAAGAGATTCTTCCAAAAGGCGGAGCAATAGGACTGCTGAAGGAGATGAATACACAGGAAATAACAATTAATCTGAATACAGGAGATAAAATAATTCTTTACTCGGACGGCATTACCGAGGCATTAAACAAGAACAGAGATTTCTACGAACTGGAAAGACTCAAGGAATATGTAATAAACAATTCATACCTGAATCAGGCGGAACTGACTGAGTCCATACTGAGTAATTTAAGGGAATGGACCGGAGGCAATGAGTTTCAGGATGACCTGACACTCATAGTAATCGATATTAACTGAAACTTCCGTTGAAATATTCCTTTAAAAAATCCAGAAGTATCCCCTTATCCCTTTCAAATCTTCTGCTTCCTGATTTTGAGAGAGAAAAAAGCATGAGAAAGAAAATCAGAATCAGAATAATTTCCTCAATTTTATCAAAAACTTCAGCTCCTGAGACGGTAAACAGATTTACAATTAAAAAAAACAGACCCGCAACAAGAGCGAAAAGCCAGAAATAAAGATAGTTCACCGTAAACTTCCTGTAATAGAATTTCCCCCTTAGAACTACCCTTCCCTCATTCCCGGACTCTGCTGTGCATTTAAACACAGGAGAAAACGAATTACCTCTGTGGCCATGGATAAAAAAATTGTAGTATTCTCCATCCATAACTACATAGAAAAGTCCGTAATCATTTCTGACTCCCATCTTTAAATTTTCAATTTTCTCAGCAAAGTTATCGGTATTGAGATCTAGCATATAACTTTTATTATCAGTTCTTTCAGCCATAGACCGAGAATCACATACAATTTACGGAAAGTCAAAAGATTTTTTCCATGCCGGTCATTTGTACTTGATTAAATCTGATTTTATTTGTAAAATTAAAATATATATATTTACAGGACAATAACCTTGGAAAAACAAACAGTAACCAGCCTAAGCAGATTCAAAATTTCTGATGAGGATCTCATTGCAGATATACATGTAAAAGAATCCATTAACAGCGCATATAACCAGGGACGATGTTTTGAATTCTATCCAAGCAGGGAAATCATAGAAAAACTCCGGTCCGGTGAAAGTACTGAACATTTCAGGGATGCCTTCGACAATATGTGCAACACCAGCCTCAGGGCATACACAGAAATTAACGGCTCAGTCCATGAGAAACATGCAACAGACACCAGGCTATTCAACAGAATTGAAAAGGCAATAGAAATATTTCACCTGGCAGCAGCGGGAAATGAAGTAAGAACACTGCCCACCAGACGTATAGTACTTGTAATTGAACTCCCCGGAAAACCGACAATTCATCATATTTCTGAGAATACAACTGTTATAGCACACGTTGGTCTCGGCCCGGACTGGTCTGAGATCCCCACAGTTTACCTTGGCCTGAAGATATTTGACACATTAAGTGATAAGAGGTTTTCAGACAGGGAGGATCTGCTTAAAGCGCTGACTATGCTTCTTGAAGTTGAGGAGAGAGCCATTGAAACAGGTTATTCACATGCTACTGTTTATCCTCCGGAATACTCAAAATCACTGAACTATCTCGTAGACAGCGTCATCAAGCTGGACAGAATAATTTCAGAAGAGTATGAAACAGAAAAACCTGCAGAAGCAATTCCGTCTTTTGACAATAAAATATACAGCGAACTCATTGCCGGGCTGAACTCAAGGCTGTCCAGAAATGAAATGGAATTTGATTTTGAAACCAACAACACAGCCCTGAACAGGGTCGAAAATTATGCCCGGCTTTTCAAGGAACACGATAAATTGCCGGAACTCAAAAAAGTTGTCAGTCTGCTGGTCGCTGCTTCAGGACACGATATTCATGAGATAAGAAACAGGGCAAATATTCTTCTGGACAGGGTTTTTTCTCCCAAGGAATTCGATGCCCCTCTAGCCACAAAATTCTATAATATTAAAGCAGGAGATATCCGCACATTTTCCTTTACTCTTCCGGATACTGAAGACGGGTCCGCATATTATCTGAAAGTTTACTCACCGTCAAATGTAAGCGGGCTCCATACCAGCAGAGACATCAGGGTTAATAAGCATGAACTGAAAAAGAATGACAGCGAGCTATACACCTGCAGTCTGCCGTTTAATGAATACGGACATTATGACTTTATTGTTGTTTCAGAAAAAGGCGGACAGGAACAGTGGCTGAACGAATATGGATGTTCAGGAAGAGTCAATGTCATCCCCAATGTCCGGGGAGAAATAATCCTGGAGATATTTGTTGATATACACGGGCATACACGGACATACTGGTCTGATAATGACGGCCATCCCGGGCTTGTCTACAATGAAAACGGTCAGGTAATAAGGCTTGGTAACTTTGATGATGTAACCGCCCACCTGAAAGATTTAAAGGAAAGGCTCAGCATATCGGCCATATATCTCCTGGGGGTACAGCGCCGCGGTACAAACAGGGAAGACTGGGCTCCGGAAGCTACATCTCCTTCACCCTTCTCCCCCATGAGCCTTACTGAAATTGAACCGTCCCTTGGAGGGAAGGATGCATTAAAAAGGCTTATAGATGAGGCTCACCATCTGGATCTCAAGGTAGTGGTGGATATTATTCCGCATATAAACCGAAAAAGCGATCACCTTCCCGATACTCTCGTTGTAAAAACATACAACCACGAGGGGCAGCTTGTTCCAAGGTCATCAACAGACGGGCGTTACGGATCATGGGATGATGGAAAACTTCTCAACTACAGGATATTTGAAGTCTGGGAATGGCTTGCGGATTCAATCTGTTCACTCATGGAAGAACTGAACATTGACGGCATACGTTTCGACTCGGCACATGCCGTCCCCATCATGATGAAAAAAAATAATTATCCCATGGTCTACGGAACAAGGCGTACAGACTATGACATGCTCACTGGATCAATTATTGTAAATGACAGGGAATTTGACCATTTCATTACTACAGGATATTATGATTCACAGTGCAGGGAAAACATTGCAGTACCGCTTCACTACTTCCTCATGCTCAGAATTGACAGAACCCTGAAAAAAATGAACAGGGACTTCTTTATAAATATTGCAGAGTGTTTCTGGGGACATGAAAGATTCCTCACCCGTACCGGCTTAATTCCATATAACGCCTCGCTTTTCAAAATATGTGAAAATATAAGCCACGGCAAAAGCGACGTACGTGAAATATACCACATTTATGATAACCACTACCCCTCAATTCTGCCGGAAGGAACAGATCTTCTCGGCATACTGGGAAACCATGACGAAAGAAGGGCCCTGAACACATTCGGCCACAGAGGGCTGCGTGCGGCCGTTGCTCTTACATCATTCATGAGCAATATCATACTGGACTATGAAGGAAGCGCCGAGGGTGAAGGCTGGAAAGTGTTTCTGGACAACATCTACGTTAACTGGAATGATTTCGAATATGCATCTCACCGCAGCGTTGAAACACTTTATAAAAAACTCTATACCATGCATAAAAACATACAGGGGAACAGTTATCTCATATGGGCCAACAACAACATGGTAGCCGCGGCAATCAAGCATGCAGGAGATGAAGCATGGATCGGCATATTCAACTTCAGCGATTCAAACCAGGGTGTATCACTTCAGTTTGACAGTCCCTCTCTTGAACTGGATGACGATGATGCATTCATCCTTTCCGACCCTCTCTATTCTCCCATAACTGACAGCTATGGATACTATACTGCAAAAGAACTGAAAATAAGCAGAATAAATACAACAGTAACATACACCGAGAGGATCAAGTTCCTCAAACTTAAAAAAATAAGCACTAAAAAATTCTACAAAAAACTCATTACTGATTCCTTTAACAGACTCTGCGAACTGGATAATACAAATGCAATTGAGTCAAATTTTGTCTTTTCTGAAATTTCACAAAGCAGCGGAAAATACAGGTCGATCAGAGCCTTTATTAACAACTATATACTGAACAACGGAATAAACTACGGCAGGGTCGAATTCGGTCTGAAAAGGATACTCTTCCATCTTTATGACAAAGAGATCATGGACTTAAAGACATTGAACAAATATCTGAAAAAAATGACCCAGGATGAAGAGCCTTTCAATAAACTGGGAGAGAAACTCAGATACCATTTCAGAAAGGGCAGCATTGTATTCCTTTCCGCTGAAGTTGAACCTTTTTCCAAAAGCGGAGGTCTTGCAAATGTTGTATATGAACTCCCGCGGGAGATGGCATCTCTGGGAGAGGACATTTATATAATTACCCCGCTTTACAGGGACGGCACAGATAAAGAGAGAGAGAAAATACAGAAAGCCGTAAAAACCCACAATGTCAGGTACACCGGGACTAATGTGAATATAAAGATAATGGATGGGGATTACTCAATAGGGGTTCACTATGCTGAAATAGACAATATGAAATATTACCTTCTGGATCATCATGAGTTCTTTAATGGACTTTACTGGGGTGTAACATCTGAAGAAAAACTCAGAAGGAGAATTGCCTTTGCCAGAGCCAGTGCGGAAGTAGTACTGAAATTCAATATTAATATTAAATATGCACTCTCCAATGATGCATTTACCGGCCTGTTTGGTGGAATCGTCAGGTGTGACCATTATTATGACGGCAACCCGATATTCAGAGATTCGGCATTTTTACATATCATTCATAATGGAGGATGGCAGTATTTCGATTCCTACGACAGGTATGAAAAAGGATTTGACCTCTTCAACCTGTTTAACCTGCCAGGATGGAATGCGTCATCATTTCTCGACCCTGTTTTCGGAGACAGATTAAACTGCATGGCCTCAGGAATAAGATTCTCAAAACAGGTTATAACAGTAAGCCCATCATACGCAAGGCAGATTGAAATTGCATGTGACGGTCTTGAGCATATTCTGCATAATGTCCGGGGGATAAGCAATGCAATAGGCTCTGACTTCAGAAGCAAAATCGAAAAGAACTTTGCGGAATCCGGGTTTGCAGAATATATGTATGAACCTCTACTTGACAGAATAAAAAGCAGCAAAGAACTCCATGAAAAAATCACCAGTAGATATCCGGAAATACTTGAAGGGAACCAGGCCATAGAAAAGATAAAGGACGGTAACCGGAAAAAAATAATAGAGCGTATGCGCAACAAACTGATGCTTCAGCTGAACAGGAATCTGGAAGTGAACCCTGACATTATTCTTGCCACAATGATACACCGAATTTCTGAACAGAAAGGATTCCAGCTTCTGCTTGAGGCATCTGAAGGAATAGTAAAAGATCTGGGTTACCAGCTTATAATCGGAGGAGGAATATCCTCAGGGGACCGCGCCGGAGAATCAATAGCCCACGGACTCTACCTTCTCGGAGAATTTTACCCAGAAAGGGTAAATGTATCTTTCGGCTTCCAGGATGTCAGCATCCCGCTTCTTTCATCGGACTATTTTTTAATGCCATCCATGCACGAACCCGGCGGCATTTCCCAGCTTGAGGCAATGGCAGCAGGCTGCCCCCCCATAGCAAGAGCAACAGGCGGCCTCAGGGATACCATAAAATCCCTGATATATTCTGAAAATCATGTGGAAGGCTACGGATTCCTTTTTTCGGATTTCTCATCATGGTCTTTCTACGACGCGATGGAAAGGGCATCAAAATTCTTTCATGAGGCAGGAGATGAAATGTTTCTCAAAGTCAGGGAACTTGCGGAGAATGCCTCATATAACTGGGAAAAACCTGCACTGGAGTATATTGATACTCTCTACAGACTCAATGAAACAATCAAGCTTGAACAGTAAAAAAAAAACGGGATAGGAACCCTATCCCGTTTGTTGCAAAAGTCTTTTTCCTTGACTGCCTTAATTTTCAAGGAAGACCATTGGAGTGTAAAATGAAAAATTTTAACTGATAATATTATCGGCCATTTAACGGCAATCTTTAGTATTTTTTCAAAATTATTTTTCACAGTCATGCTCTATATATCAGTCAAATCTCCAGCCGGTTCTTTTGTTTTATTGACAATAATGAGTACAGGTGGCACATTTAACAGAAACAGGAAATCTCAGTGACTTACAAAAAATATCAGAATTCCAGGCAGTTCAGCAAAGATCTGGGAGAGAATCTTAAATCCTCCTGCTACCTTTTCATGGGTGAAGAGGAAGGAGAAAAGGACAAGATTATAACCAGGATGATTCAGATTCATATTCAGGATAAAGAGGGTATTGCCTCAAGCACAGGGCGCTATTACCTTAATGATGACAGAAACATCTCCGAGGAATTTTTATCAGCTGCTGAATTTACCCTGTCAAGCTCCATGTTTTCGTCGAAAAAAGTTGCAATAATCAAAAACATCGACAACATGAAGGTCTCCGACCGCAACAGGACACTTGTTGAGGAACTCCTTTCCCAGATTCCTGACGGGACTGTTCTGATTCTGACAACTGCCAAAAACTCGATCCCTGCACTGTTTGAAAAACCGTTCCCCGAAAGCGGAACCGTTGTGCAGTTCTGGAAATATTTTGAAAATGATACGTTTAACTATATACAGAGATCCTTTTCTGAAAGGGGCCTCAAGGCGGACAGTGACGCAATAGGCACACTGATCAGCCTCACAGGGAACGACATCAAAAAGATCGATGAAGCCATTGACATGCTCTTCTATGCTGGATACGAGTCTGCAATTACCGCGGATTCTGTCAGATATGTAGTAGGAGAAACAAGAGAGATTACTGTTTTTGAGTTTGTAGACCTGCTGTTCTCGGGGAACAGAAAGGCTCTGAACTTTCTGGTTCACCTGAAGGATGAAGGTGTTGCTGACCTTCTCATACTCAACATGATTCTGCGCCAGGTTGATCTCATTGAAAAATATTATCTCCTCACAGACAATCACCTGAGTCCGGACGAAGCCATGAAAAAAATTGGAGTCGGATTCAGCAAACCCAGAAAGGAAAAGTTCACCCTCTTCATAAAGAAAATAAAGAAAGAAAGCATAGCCAGAATTTATCCTCTTATTTCCAGAGCAGACTACAGAATAAAAAATTCATCGTCGGGAAATACACGACTGTCAAATCCTGTATTTGAACTGGCCCAGGACATACTGTTTCTGAAATAATCAGGAACTGAAATTAATTCCGCCGAAAAGCACAGAAGGCACCAGGGCGGAACCTCTGGTTTCTCTTTCCGCGCTCAGCTGAAAATCTCCTTTAAGCAGTTCATAGATATTTCCGCTTATCATGCAGTCCTTGAGTCTGCCGGCAATTTCCCCGTTCTCCACAAGATATGCAAGATCAAGGTTAGCGGAAAAATCTCCAGATACGGAATTGGACTGGCCAAGGCCTATAAACTGCTCTGCCCATATCCCCTTTTTTATACCGGCAACAAGGTTTCTGTCAGGCTCACTGCCCTCTCCTACAATAATATTTGAAAATGAAGGCATTGGCATTGAGGAGAAACCTCTTGATGCATTTCCGCTCATATCCATGCCCAGCTTTTCAGAATATTTCAGGTCTGAAATAAAATTTTTTATCATGCCATTTTCAATGAGACTCTTCTCCTTCCCGGAAACTCCATCTCCGTCAAAGGGGAAGGAATATGGTGAGCCGGGAAGCAGAGGGTTGTCATGCAGAGAAAAGGACTCATGAAAAAACTTTTCATTAAGTTTGTCACCAAGTGGTGAAACGCCTTTCCATACAGCTATAGAATTCAGACCGGAAAGCATTATTCCAAGGAATCTTATAAAGGCGGATGGCGGGAGATAGAGGGGGTATCTGCCGGATAAAAGCATGGCCGGTTTTGATGCACTCTCAAGTTTCTGTACGATTCTGTCAGCCAGATGCCTGAAATTCACAGGATAGAGTGATGAAATACTTTCATATGTATCAACCTTTGCGCCACCCTCGGGCATGTATGTAACTGAAACGGAAGCGGAATATATGGAATCACGGTATGACGCATCAAGACCGTTTGAATTAACAAGACTGAAGGTACCTGTCGATGAAGTTATGCCAAGATCCACTGATATACCCTGAAACTTCGATCCCAGATATTCAATTACTTCGTTTCCTTTTTCTATCTCCTCATCAACAGAAAATTTCTCGATTCTCTCATCGTATGGTTCAAAAGAATGGCCGGTACTTTCAGGCAGGCTGAAATTCTCCTCATCAGAATAGGGTGTCACATTCTGAGCCCTCTCCACTGCAGCCTCTATGCCGTCCGGATCATTGGTAAAAGAAAAACCTGTTCTTCCGTTCACGTTAAGACGAATCCCTGCTCCGCTATTTTCCCGGTGGTTAATTGAATGGAGCCTGTTATTTTTAAATATGAGCGGTGTGCTGTTGCCGCCAGTAATTACTGCATCAAACCATCGGACACCTGCGGGGATATTTTTTAATATTCTATCCTTCATTCCTTCCCCCCGATAAGTACATCATTAATAAGAATATGGGGACCACCGAAAGAAACCGGAAGCGGCCCCTGGCCGCCCTTGCCGCAGCCTCCAAGTCCGCCGAACATCTGAAGATCATCGGCTATCATGTTTATACTGGAAAGGGTGTTGAATACATTTCCTGAAAGAATAACGTCCCGGAGCATTCTCCCCTTTTTACCGTTTTTTATCTCATAGGCATATGAAGATGAAAACGTAAACATTTCAAGATTTGTCTGTCCGCCGATGACATCCACTGCATATATTCCCTCATCAACAGAATCAAATAGATCCTGTTTTGTACTGCTGCCGTTATCAATAAAGGTATTGGTCATCCTCACAATGGGCTCCTTCATTACACCCATTGCACGGCCGTTGCCTGTTGTTTTTTCATTCATTTTTGCTGCTGTTTCACGGGAATGAAGTCTTCCACTCAGTATGCCGTTTTTAATAAGCATGGTTTTCTCCGGCATTACACCTTCGTCATCAAAGGGAATATAACCTGAGCATTCCGCGATATTTCCATCATCAATTACATTGAGCCCCTGTGGTCCGAATACCCTGCCAATCTCCATCTCTTTCTTCAGGGCCGGATTCTCATGTATAAAATCAGCTTCAGAAAGATGTCCAAAAGCCTCGTGTATAAAAACTCCGGAAAGTTTCGGGTCGAGAATCACCCTGTATCTGCCCCCCTGCACAGGAACTGCCTCAAGCATGTCAACTGAAGTTTTAACAACATCCTCGGCAACATGTTCAAGACCAGTGACTTTCTCGAAACCTCCGTATCCTGAAATGCTGTTGTGAAAGGGCTGCATTACTGCACCTTTTTTTGACACTGACATGAGAGATACTCCGCAGTATTTTTTGTCAAACTCAAGCAGCGTCCCTTCGGTGTTAAGATATGCATACTTCTGGACACTCTCACTGTAGATGGCCCTTGTGGACTGGACAAGTTCATGGGAAGAGAGGATACTGTTGTACCCCTTCAGGAGCTCAAATTTTTCATCAAATGGAACATCCTGAAAATCTATTTCCGGAACTGTTGAAAAATTTCTTCTTACAGCAGATGCAGGAGAAAGAGCAACCCTCTCCTTCACAACAATCTTTTCAGCGGAATTTACTGCCATTCTCGTAAAATTTTCAATCTCTGAAATATCATTGAATGTGGCAAATCCGATTGCACCGTCCACAAGAACCCTTACCGACCCGGCAACTGTTTCCCCTGTTGATATTGAATCAGTTGATGACTTTGACAAAGCCACAGACAGGCTGCTCCCCTTAGAAATACGGATATCAGCGAAATCACACTTCAACGATGAAAGAATTTTCTCTGCCGACGACAGAGCTTTTTGAAATTTTTCACTCATTATCCGCCCCCTGCCCTGCGACATCATATTTTATAAACTGAACAAAGAACAGCGAAAGCAGGGCCATTACGCTGCCCGCCAGAAAGGGTATTCTGTAATCAACTAACCACAGAGAACCGCCGAAGACCGGAATAACCACCGCTGCAATGTGATTGATAGTAAACCCCACTGCCATGGACGGTGCAATATCCGCAGGGTCCGCAGTCTTCTGAAAGTATGTCTTGATGCCTATTGCAAAGTTAAAAAATATGTGATCAATTACATAGAGAACTGCCGCCACAACGGGGCTGTCGATGAAAGCGTATGCAAGAAAAACAAAGAAAAGGGCAAAATATTCCAGGGACAAAACCTTTCTTTCGCCGAAACGGTTTATGGCCTTTGCTATATATGGAACCAAAAAATAATTTATCAGATTGTTTAAAACAAAAAGTGCTGTTACCCACTGAACACTGTAATTATATTTTTTTACGAGAAGGAAAACGGCAAATACAACAAATATCTGCCTCCTTGCTCCGCTCATGAGATTCAGTATATAAAAAAGGGTATATTTCTTCTTTAAAATCATCTTCCTGTGCTGGGGCTTAATTCCCGGAATGACAGGATTTATCCTGAAGGCATAGAATCCGGTAAGAATCACAACAAATCCCACAATGGCAAAGAGTACAGGAAGTTCAAAAAATTCAGCCAGAATCCAGATAGCCGCTCCTACAAAGATATTTGTAAGGGAGTTAAGGCTCCGGAGCCTTGCAAAGACAATAGGAGACTGTTCTTTATTGAAATACTGAAGCGTAAGGGACTGGTTTGTTGTTTCAAAATAATGAAACCCAATAGACATAATAACTGTTGTAATGATAAGTCCATGATATGTCGGGAGAAATCCCGTGAGAAAAACACCTGCCCCGCATATAATGACAGCCAGAGCAGAAAGCCTGTGCTCCTTCATAAAAAGGAGGAGATATATGACCAGAAGTGAAAGAAAACCCGGAATTTCCCTTGCTGACTGAATCACTCCCACCTGAAGTCCATTTATGCCGACCACGTCCACGGCAAAATTATTAAAAATTGTTCTCCACCCCTGAAGCCCAAGCGCCGCTCCAACAGTGAGAATCAGCAGATACCCATACATGGGATTCTTCTTTATTTCCCTTAACAAATCAGCTAACCCCTTACTTTTATTCTGATACTTCGATACAGTCACTCAGAACACAGGGATATGTCCATTATAATTTACTCCCACACAAGGGTGACTTGAAGGACCTAACTGCCGAAAGCCTGAAATCTGTAAATAAAAAAAAATGACTTATTAAAAAAAAGATAACAACCGATAATAAAGTATCATATCAGACAAGGAGGTTGGGTATGAATATCAGACTAGACAACACCATGTACAGCGCAAACGTCACAGATATGAGCAAACGTATCCTCAGTACAATTAACGATGACACCATATCTGAGGACAATTATACCCTGAAATTCAGAAAAGAAGACAACAAAGAGGAAGCTACTCCTAAACTGACCAGGGAAGAAATAGCAAAAATTCATGATAAAGCAACCATGAATGTTGACGAAGTCAGAAACTTTCTGTTCATGCTCATAGGGGCCGAAGTAAAAGTTGAGGAGAACAGCAAGACCACAGGTGTAAACTTCAATAAATATGTATAAATTTTGAATATGTATATTAACAATATACATATTCAATTATTTATTCATTTATTTAAAACTATTCAAAAAAATTTAATTGACCT
>QKCL01000063.1 GCA_003246895.1 Spirochaetota bacterium
AATCAAAAGTGAAAAAATACCTGGGAATCTGATACCATTGCCAGTGATATCCCGGCCTCCCGGCTCCCCGGATTATAAGCCAGATGATTCCGGCAACCATCAGCAGAAACCGGAGCAGGCCGGAAAATTGAAATGATTTCAGGCGGTGCAGCAGAATGCGATGGAAACGGAAACCGGTGCTGTCAGTCATACTTGATTTTTTACCATTTTGTATCTTTTGCAGGCATCCTGATTTCCCGGCTCACAGGCTGATTGTGCAATAATTTTAGATTTATGAGACACGATTTTTCCCTGTTGTAATCTGAAACTGTCATGTTAGCCTTGTTTTTACATCCGGATTTATAACCGGTATTTTACCAGAAATTCAATATCTTTAAACAAAATTATTGCATTTGTTTTTGGCCAGACAGCAGGCAGCATGATAAACGATATATGGAATGAAAAAGTGCCTGCTACCCAATACAGATCAAATAATGTTTAAATTTGCAGAGGGAAGCCCTTGTACCCACCCGGACAAGGCAGACGCAGGGGCTTGCCCTACGGTTGAAAAAGATTCCTAACATTCGTTCGGAATGAGAGATGGTGTTTTTTTCTGTACAAGATTATATGGACTGCCGGGCAACCGGAATGAAGGAACGCATGTTAAAAGGATAAAATAGATGAAAGAAGAATGGAAAATAACAATAAGGATTGCTGGTAACACTAGGGCACCCTGCCTGTCCGTGTTGTTGTGCAAAGGATATCAAATACAGTGGTTTTATCAAGAAAATTCCAATGGTTCATATGATGGATTCTTGGAGGCATACAAAAATAATAACAGGATCTGTGCTGACTCGCCAGAAGAATTACTTGGCTTGGTTTACATGTGGGAACAACGAGGCAACTCATGGAAGAATCTTACAAGCGATGAATCTGATTTACTCCAGAAGCTTGAAGATGATGCTATCATTTTGAATGAACAAGGCGAAGAAATCAATGATTAGGCATAACCGTCCGAAACACAATCATTAATAGCTGTGTAGGGTGGGCAACGCGTTGCTTTTGCGCCAATATCCTGCGTCTTTCAACTTCTGCTCCAGCGCCGGAAGGCCTTCAAAAAGATTCCTCACATTCGTCCGGAATGACAGATGGTGTTTTTTTCTGTATAAGATTGGGCAATCGGAATGAAGGGAAGGCTTGTCAGGTTTAATAGAGATGGAATAATGCAAGGTTTCAGGGAATAATAATGACTAAATACAAAAATTTTAAGTTTACAGTTGGCTCTGACGATGTGCATGAAAAATTAGCAGCAGAAATCATTTATGAATCTAATTTTATTGCCGAGCTTACTCAAGAGGATGGATTCGAAAATTTAATGATTGAACTTTTCTATCCTTCAAATGCAGATAAATCATTTTGCAAATGCCGTCTTGACGATTTTCTTGAGGTTATAAGCATGGCAAAACGAAAACTTGGAAAAGTAAGTGGGGTCGAATAACAAGGACATTGAAGCTGGTCAGAGAGTGAAAAGATAACATATTTTATTTCCGCATAATTTCCTTCATTATGCGGAAAGTCCGTCAGTCACATTTTTTGCTATTTGTGATTGACGGGTGAAGCAGAATCGGAGAACGCTCCTGTCACGGGTTTTGACGGCTTCTTACATAATCCTATCTGAATTATCAGTGGGCTACGCTTTGCTTTTGCTCGCCCTACCCGGTTGGTTGTGATGTTGTTGGTGCTGCCGGTGGCTGTTTTGCAGGCGATAATTATGACTGGAGAAGTGGCGCAGGAACAGGTTTTGAATTAGAGAATAACCCATACTCAGGGTTTTACGACACAAATCCAGATGGATGGATTGACAATGTTGGTGGAACGTATCAACCAGATAAGTAAAATAATATTATTAATTATTTTGTTATTTCCTGCTTATGCAACCTGTTCACAAGTTGATTGGGAAACAGAGTTAATAAACACTTTAAACCAAATGGCCAAAGGAGAGAGCTTGTTTGAGCAGGAAACTATCAATAACTATAGAAAAATTAATATGTTAGATTATGTGCTGTACACGAATGCGTCAATGTACGAATGCAACGAGGCATCACCGGCAATAATATTAATAAAAAAACTAAAGATAAAAAATCTGGAGGATTACTTATGGCATGAAAACAGGTCTGTGAGGGTGTTTACAATGCTTCTGTGTTTTTATAAAACTGATTTAAATGAACCAATTGATACATATAGCAGTATTGAAAATTACATTGAGACTTTAAAACCAGAACAGAAAAGTGAAGCTATTAAAAACAAAAAATTTATTGAAAATAACAAAGCTCAATTGATTTCTCTTTTAGAAGAGATATTAAAAAGAAGTCCCGATATCCAGCCCTTTCAAGGGAAAAACGGGGTCGGTCTTGATTAGTGATTAAAATGGTGTTTTAATCGAAACTCCGTCAGCCTCCGGCCAAGAAAAGGGGGCACGTTTGACTCTTATTGCCAAAAGAACTGTAAATAAAGCTGATTGACCGTTTTTGTTCAATCAGTTTTGTCGTATAAAGAAGGAACTCCGCCCGTCCCATTTTTGCATGTAAGATTTGAGGTTGTTGCAGGTGTGAGAACGTCCCTGTCACGTCTCTTGCATTGCTTCTTACATAATCCGACCTGAATATTATCAGCCAGTACAAAAAATCCGCCTGCCGTCCTTTGTTTCAACAGCCATATCCACCGCCTGCGTTTAAAAATCTGACTTTTATCCTGTCATTTCGAGCGCAACGAGAAATCCTTGAAAGATTCCTCACATTCGTTCGGAATGACAGATGGTGTTTTTTTCTGTATAAGATTGAGCAACCGGAATGAAGTAACGCGGTGGGCAACGCTTCGCTTTTGCTCACCCTACCCGGCTTTTTCAAAAGGCGTTTATGTAGGAAGGAATTA
Source organism: Spirochaetota bacterium (assembly GCA_003246895.1). Classification (GTDB taxonomy): domain Bacteria; phylum Spirochaetota; class UBA4802; order UBA4802; family UBA5550; genus SZUA-423. The sequence continues at coordinate 2,911 of QKCL01000063.1, forward strand.
GATTAATGAAGAGGAAATTTAAGATACAAGGCTTTTATCATGTCCCTGTCGATAACCGAGGAATCCCTCAAGATTCTGATAGACAATTTTACTTCAGAGCCTCTGATCATATTTTTAGTTTAAATCATCATCATCGGGTCCAAGAAGTAGGAAATTTGCCTTTCGGCGCAAAAAAAATTCTGGAAAGAGATGATGATGTCAACGATCAAAGACGCCCAACAAATGAATTCTATGTCGAAATTGATTTCATTAAATCGGAATTTGGGGATGATATCACTTTATTTTTAAGCAATGGATGTATAGTTTCTAGTTATTGGAATTATATCCCCAGCGAAAATATCAGTATTCCCCTTTTAGAGTTTTATACTCCTCACGAAGTAGAGATAATGGAGGTTTCAAACAATCCCATTGATATTGAGGACATAAAGATTAAGTTTCTTTGATTAAAAATAGCTGTGTAGGGTAAACATGACTTTTTATGTTCGCCGCATGTCTGAATCGGGATTTCGGAGAATTTCAAATCAGAATTCACAGAATCGGAAAAGATAATCGGCATATTTCCCCGCCGTTTCCGTATTTCTCCCCACCAAACCTGCCCGTTTTTTCAGCTTCTGCTCCTAAGGCCTTTCTTCAAAAGATTCCTCACATTCGTTCGGAATGACAGGCTGCTGAATTCTGTTTGCTGCAAGAATTCGCTACGAACTGACGCAGAATAAAATCCATGAAAGCAATGTTTTTAAGGATTTCCATTACCCGCATTTTCAGGAACCGTCTGACCTCAAAAGGCTTTACCTGCTTCAGAAATGCGTTCTTCAGATTTTGCTGCTCTTCCGGGGACATTTGCCTGAAACGGAAACCGGTGCTGTCAGTTCATAACCTTTATCTTTTTACCATTTTATATCTTTTGCAGGCATCCTGATTTCCCAGTTCACAAGCCTTTTCCAGATCATGCACCGCGTTCTCCATATCCCTGTTATGGTAATATGACCCG
>QKCL01000034.1 GCA_003246895.1 Spirochaetota bacterium
ATCATCCCATTATCTTCATGCTCGAGTATGTGGCAGTGGTACATGAAGACCCCTTTATGGAAAAAGCGCATTATAATCCTTGCAGATGATTCATTTTCGATAAATATTGTGTCTTTCCAGCCTCTTTCATTTTCAGGTACAGGTTCATTGCTCCGTGAAAGCACCTGAAACTGAACGCCGTGAATATGGAAGTTGTGATAAACATCCTGGCTGTTCATCATACCCATTCCCATCGAACCGGAACTGCTTCTGATCTCCCAAATTTCTTTCGAATTCAGCCTCACTGTCTCGTCAATTCTGTTCATATTCATCTGCTTTCCGTTTATGGAAACGTGATGCCCCATGCCTGCAAGAGAGAAAAATCTCTCCGATGCTATGTTTGTCTTTGGTATCCTTCCGATATTTACCAGTTTTTCAGGGATGCCGGTGATGTCATTTTTATCACCGCGGATTATGATTTTAAGAAAGCTTCTGTCTCCGTCATTGAGATATATATAATCACCATCCTGAATATTTATAAATTTAACTAGAATTTCAGCTCTTTCACCGGGGGTGATACTGAGAGATTTCATTTTAACAGGTTTATTTAAAAAACCTCCGTCCGAAGCAATCTGATAAAAATCATGATCTCCCGAAAATCTTAAAGTGTATTTTCGCGCATTTGAACCGTTTAGAATTCTGAATCTGTATATTCCCCGCTTAAGACTCACTGTCGGTTCAACCTTCCCGTTTACCAGTATTACATCTCCCTTCATTCCCTCCATTATATCTCTCATGGATGTGAGGTACACCGGGTAGCCTGATTCATCAAACCTCCTGTCCTGTATTATAAGAGGAATGTCATCCCTTCCATAGTCTTTTGGAATTTGAAGATTTTCTGAAGTATCATCATCTATTATAATCATGCCGGCGAGGCCTTTGTAAACCTGAATAGCGGTTGTACCCAGCCCGTGGGGGTGGTACCATGCAGTTGCCGCGGGCTGATCTATTTTAAATTCAGCATTCCATGTGCCGTCAGGTGCTATTACCTGATGAGGTCCGCCATCCATATTTCCCGGCACCAGAAGTCCATGCCAGTGAACAGTTGTATATTCCCTTAAACTGTTTTTCACCTGAATTTTTACAACCTCTCCCCGTCGTACTCTTATTACCGGGCCGAGTACATCTGAATTGTAACCGTATGTTAAAACAGGTTTGTCCCTGAAAAATTCAGTGAGGCCTGATTTAACAACAATTCTGTATTGGCTTGAGTTCTTATTTTTTTTGTATGGTGACAGAACCGGCGGTATGGGGAGTGAATTTGTTGTATCATTTTTAAGGGCAGAATTGCTGCCCTTGTTGCAAGGAAAAAAGATAGTGGCAGTTGATAACAGAATTATCACAATTGAGATATATTTTTTCATTGGAATACCTCAGGATTATAATCCTGTGTAGAATATATTCAATCCATGATGTTTTTCAAGAAAACTGGAATATATTCTTCAGCACCTTCAGCAGTTCCAGATTACTCTTTCTGTCTTTTATGGCAAACCGGACAAATGATTCATCGAGGAAGTGAAAATTCGATGCATCCCGTACAAGGATTTTATCCTTTATCATCATGTCGCGAAGTTCGGGTGCGGTTGTTCCGTTTGTAATTCTTGCAAGAAAGTAGTTAACGGAAGGTGGGTAGATCTTCAGCCAGTCAATCTCCTTCAGCTCTTCTGTTATGAAGGAGATCTCATCTGCAACAAAATTTCTTGTACCGGAAATATACTCTTTCTCCTTCATCATCTCCTCAGCCACCCTTGCCGCAAGAATGTTTATTGTCCAGGGTTCCTTTGTCGAGTTGAGGGACGCCGCGAGAGAACCGTTTGAAGTTACAGCATACCCCATCCTGAGTCCAGGCATTGCAAATATTTTTGTCATGGACCTGAGAATGAAAACATTACCGGGCATGTCCCGGGAGATGAGTGTTCTTGCGTCCTCGTCTTTCCGGAATTCAAGAAAGGATTCATCTATCATTACATCGGCACCGGCGGATTTAGCGTGCTCTGCAAGTTTTAAAAGGTCCTTTCTTTCACAGAGTACACCCGTGGGGTTGTTTGGATTGCATACTGTTACCAGGTCAAAGGTGTCATCGAGAATCTCTGCGATGTGACTGAAGTCAGGCGCAAATCCCTCGCTCTCCTTCAGTTCGAAGTGAACTATTTCAGTGCCTGCCTGTACCAGAGCCTTTTCATATTCAGAGAAGGTGGGGGAGAGCATGAGGCATTTTTTCGGAGATTTTACCCTGCAGTAGAGAAAAATCAGTTCTGTTGCACCGTTGCCGGGTATTATATATTCAAATGGTATTGAGTGGTGTTCCGCTATTACCGTGCAGCAGTTTCTGTACTCAGGGTCAGGGTAGTGCAGAAGAAGGTCCATGCTCCCCATAATTATATCGCTTACCTTTGGAGAGAGTCCCATGGGGTTTATGTTGGCGCTGTAGTCCAGAATTTCATTGAGTGAATATCCGAACTCCTTTTCAATCCTGTATATGTTTCCGCCGTGTGTTTCAGTTTTCATTTTAGTTCCAGATAAGTTTATTTGCCGCAAACCAGACTACCGTCCCTATTGCCAGGGCAGTGAAAGAGGAATAGTACATGAGCCTCACTGTCTCCTCTATGTCATCGGCCGTCAGTTTTCTTTTAAAGTCTCCGATAAATGGTTTTTCATGGACCTTCCCGAAGTATGAAGTCCTGCCGCCCAGCTGAATGCCAAGCGCTCCCGCCACTGCAGACTCTGAGTGTGCAGAGTTGGGGCTGCTGTGCTTTTTCCTGTCCCTGAAAAAAATCCGCCATGAATTTAAAAAATCACGCCTGGCCAGAATCGATGCAACCGGTATTATGAGCAGGCCAGTTATTCTTGCCGGTATGAAGTTGGCGATGTCATCAAGTCTGGCGGCAGCCCACCCGAACCTTATGTATTTCTCGTTCTTGTATCCCACCATTGAGTCCATTGTATTGATTGACTTGTATGTCATCCCGCCGGGAGCCCCGCCTATGAAAAGATAGAACATGGGGGCTGTTATGCCGTCCACTATATTTTCAGACACGGTTTCCACCGTGGCCCTGATAATCTCATCCTCAGTCATGGATTTTGTGTCACGGCTTACCAGATATGAGACGGCCTTTCTTGCATCATCAATACTTCCCTCACAAAGTGACCTGTGAATATTCATGGCCTCAGTGGACAGGCACCTTGCGGCGAAAATCGTATACATGACAAAGACTTCAATGACCGCTGCAGTGTGGGAGATGAGAAACGTTGCCGTGAACGTGACTGACGTTACGGCGGCAACGAGCAGTACCCCTCCGGCCCGTTCCGGAACAATTCGTCTCAGGAACTTTTCCATAGACGCAATCATCTTCCCTATGAAAATTACCGGATGCGGAAACCTGTGGGGGTCTCCAAGGACACAGTCCAGAATAAAGGCTGAAACAATTTTCAGGGCAAGCAACTATTTCCCCTCCAGGATTTCGTAGATCTTTTCCATGTTCAGGTTTTTTCTTGTTTCTGCGGCCAGCTTTGCGAACTCCTGCTCCTTGTGTTCCCTGAAGCTCTTGTCTGTCTCAACAGGTTCGAGTCCCTTTTTCTTTCTTATGTTATTCAGAAACTGTCTTGTGAATTCAGTATTGTCAAATATTCCGTGAATGTATGTTCCCATGAGGTTAGGGTAGGAAATTCCTCCTGCGCCGTTCTCTGTCATTGTGATTGTGTCTTTCTCATCAACTCCGGTGCTCTGGCCCATGTGTATTTCATAGCCTTCTATGTCGAATCCCTCGAGGCCTTCCAGAAGATTGCTTGCGTTTGTTATTTTTCCCTTAACCTGGGTTGTGACTTTTTCCCTGGCCATTACTGTTCTCATTTCTGTAAGGCCAAGTCCGTAGGTTGATACCCCTTCCTGTCCTTCAACTCCGTATGGATCTTCGATCTTTTCACCCAGCATCTGGAATCCTCCGCAGATACCCACAATGGCCTTCCCATTCTGGTGCAGCATGGTTATGAGCATATTCATGCCGCTTGCCTTCATGAAACTCAGGTCTTCGATGGTGTTCTTGCTTCCCGGAAGGATCAGAATATCAGGGTCCCCGATTTCGTCAACAGCGGCCGCATACCTGAGGCTTACGTCCGGGAACAGTTCGAATACGTCGAAGTCAGTGTAGTTTGACATCCTCGGGGTCTTGATGACGCAGATGTCTATTTCTCCTGTCCTTTCCCTTCTCTCCAGTCTTTCAGAAACGCTGTCCTCATCTTCAAGCATTATCCTCATATGGGGGATGACTCCGATTACAGGTATGCCTGTTATATCCTCAAGCTGTTTCAGCCCCGGTTTCAGAATTTCAACATCCCCCCTGAACTTATTAATGATGACGCCCTTGACACGTTTTCTTTCATCTTCCGAGAGGAGCTGAATTGTTCCGACGATCGAAGCAAATACTCCGCCCCTGTCTATGTCGCCCACGAGGATTACCGGCGCATCTACCATTTCGGCCATTCCCATGTTTACTATGTCATTGTCTCTCAGGTTTATTTCGGCAGGGCTTCCGGCCCCTTCCAGAACAATTACATCCATGCCCTGTGCGAGTTTGTCATAGGCTTCCTTTACCAGCTGCCTTACTTCAGGTTTGAATGCGTGGTACTCAACTGCGCTCTTGTTGCTGTGGACTTTGCCGTTTATTATAACCTGTGCCTTTGTGTCTGTCGAAGGCTTAAGCAGAACCGGATTCATGAGAACCGAGGGCTCGAGTCCGCAGGCCTCGGCCTGAACCACCTGTGCACGGCCCATCTCCCCTCCGTCCTTTGTTATGAAGGAGTTAAGGGCCATATTCTGTGACTTGAAAGGGGCAACCTTCATGCCGTCCTCTTTAAAGATTCTGCAGAGTGCCGCAGTGAGTATGCTTTTCCCCACCGATGATGCTGTTCCCTGTACCATTATATTCTTTGTCATATTCATTTCCTCTATTCGTTCAGTGATTTAAGGTATCCGTATCCGTCCGAGAAGTTGAGTCTGGTAACTCTGCAGTGGTCTACGGAAAACCGCCATGTTTCATGTATAGAATTAATCAGATAGTGGGCAAGAATAATTCTGATTGTTCCTGAATGTGTGACGATAACCGTTCTGCCGTCGTAGTTATTCAGTATTTTATCAAAACATTTCAGAACCCTCTCTGACATTTCTGCAATGCTTTCCCCTTCGGGGATTTTATAGTTCATCCTGTCGAGATTCCAGGATTCCATTTTTTCAGGATATTTTTCGTTTATTTCATCATATGTGAGACATTCAAATATTCCGAAGTTCATTTCCACGAAACTCTTTTCCATGATAATTTCACTGTCGGGGAAAATCAGGGAAGCAGTTTCTGTGCATCTCTGGAGCGGGCTTGAGATTATTCTGTTTATCCCGTCATCTTTGAGTTTTTCCTTAAGCAGGAGAGCCTCTTTCTTCCCCTTTATGTTAAGCGGTGCGTCTGTCATCCCCATGAACTTCATCTGGGAATTGTAGTCTGTCTCTCCGTGTCTTATCAGTATAAACTCTTTCATATTGCAAGGTACTCCATGGGTATTTTTTCAAGTACAAGAACTGCCGTGAGAAAGAATATTTCCGAAGTCTCGATTCCCGCGCCCACAACATCACCTGTGATACCGCCGATCTTCATTGTGGAGTATCTTGAAAGTGCAACAGCAAAGACTGCAATAGCCGCAATGAGAACAGGTATATGGAGGAGATTAAAGCCCAACCACAGGGATACTCCAATGGATATTGCCGCTGTAACTGCTGTTGACAGAACTATCTGAAGTGCGCCTGTACTGTTTACGAGTGCTCCGCCCATGCCTTCCTTTCTTGCGTAGACAGATACACCTGCAAGCCAGGGAATGGTAAGCCTTGTAAATACCGGCATGAGAAGAACCATGACCGCTGATTTTTCCGGAGATATGGAGAAGAGCAGGGCAACCCTGAGAAGGAGCACCATGAAAACCGCAAGTGTTCCGTTTGTTCCTATGCGGGAGTCCTTCATTATTTCAAGCATTCTCTCTCTGTCCCTGTAGCTGAAGAAACCGTCGGCAGAGTCTGCGAGCCCGTCTATGTGCAGCGCCCCTGTGAGAAGAACCTCGCCCGCAACTATCAGCACTGCTGCAAGGAACCTGCTGTCGCCGTTTACCGCCAGTGCAGTGTATATCCCGAACAGGGGCAGGCCGAGTATTAATCCAACAACAGGAATCAGGAATATATTCCTGGAGTAGAGTCTGTCGTCATATTCCATCTTTACCGGAACCGGGATTCTGGTAAAGAACTGCAGCAGCAGTATGAATCCCCTTAACATGTTCATGGGGTCTGTTCCCCCTTTATCTTCAATGGAATGCCTGAGACAACAAGTGTAACCTCGTCTGCTGCAGCGGCTATTCTCTGGTTAACTCTTCCTGCGATGTCTCTGTAGTACCTGCTCAAGGGGTATTCGGGAACGATGCCCATTCCCAGTTCATTTGTCACAAGAACTGAAGTTCCCCTGAAAGCCTTCATGGCTTCCATGAGTGCGTCAATCTCCCGCAGAACTTCGCCTTCGATTTCATTGAGCTTCTCCTGGGATATGATGTCCCAGTTCACATCCCTGTCTATTATCATGAGGTTGCTCACCATGATTGTCACGCAGTCGAAGAATAGGGCATCCCTGTTTTTTGACTTTGCAGCTATAACCTCTTTCAGGTTTCTGTAGGCGTCGACTGTTTCCCATTTTTTATTGCGCATGTTCTGATGTTTCTTTATGCGGTCCTTCATCTCATCGTCAAAGGCTATGGCGGTTGCGATGTAGATTACATTGTCATTGTCCTTGAGTATGGATTCGGCGTATGAACTCTTGCCGCTCCTTGCTCCCCCTGTTACGAGAATTATCTTTCCCATCTAGAGATCACCGATTCTTTTATATATTTCCTCTGCGCTGTAGAGGGTTACTTCATAGCCGTATTTCGGCCTTTCCATCACTATAATTTCAATGCCCAGTTCACGGGCAGCTTCAATTTTTTCCATGACACCGCCTTCAGAGCCGCTCTCCTTTGTTACCATGTACTTTATGTCCAGTTCTTTCATGAGGGAGATGTTGAAGTCCCTTGAAAAGATGGACTGCATGGCGATGATTCTTTCAGGGGAGTAGCCGGCCTCGGAGCACTGCCTGATGGAACTCTCCATGGGGAGCACTCTGGCGTAAATCTTCTGGTTTTCTTTTTCCCTGAAAAAATCAAGGTTCTGTGACCCGATTGTCATGAGTATGTTTCCACGAAGGTTTTTGATGTATGCGGCAGCATCTTCATAGGTTGAGAATTTTACTGCATCTTCTATTTCTATATCTTCACGTTCGTATCTGATGCAGGGAACTGACATTTTCTCCGCAGCGGCCATGACATTGCCCTTTACCTCAACTGCATATGGATGGCTTGCATCGATTATTGCAGATACCTTATAATGGCCTATGAGTTTTTCCATATCATCTGTCTGAAGTTTGCCCTCTATTACAGTGAGGCCTTCCCTGTCCCCGAGAAGTTCTGCTCCGTATGATGTTGTTGCACTTGCAACAACTGAAAGGCCCCTGTCCAGGAGGAAATCTGCAAGTTCCCTGGCGCTCTTTGTCCCTGCAATAATCCAGATCATATTACAAGCTCCCTGCCTGTGCACTGGAAAACTGAAAGGGTCATGCCGTTGTTTATGCGTTTTCCAACAAGCATTGTCCCGTCCCTGTCCCCTGCAATGTATGCCGAAGCTTCGGAAACAGATGTTGTTCCTGTTACAGACTTTACAAAAATTGAGGGCTTGAAGAGGTGAGCGACCTCACTCAGTTCATCGCCGGAATAGAATACAAGTTCAGCTTTGAGTTTTTCCGCAATATTTATTATGGCCTTTTCATCGGACTTTATGTCGATGCTTGCCACTGTTTTCACTGCTCTTGTGTCTATGTTCAGTTTTGCCAGTTCGCTCAATACAAAACTTTCCATTTCCGGAGCAGATGTATCCCTTTTGCAGCCCAGTCCCAGCACAATGTCTCTGGGTATGAGTTTGACACAGGGTATCTGGCATTTTACATTATCCCTGTTTGTGATGATGACCGCGCCTTCGGCCTTTTTCAGTGAGTCCAGATAGTAGGGCGGCCTTTTAGCTGGGAGGTCGCTTATGAGTGCCACTGGTTTGTCATTTACAAGCATGGCTGTTATGTCCCTGCATGCGTCCATGTCCGAGATTATGAGGCCGTTTCTGTCGGCAATCATGTCAACAGCTGTTTTTTCATTAACATCCGATGATGTGGTAATTACAGGTGTGGAACCTGCTTTTCGGGATATTTCAAGTGCAGCTTCATTCGCGCCGCCCAGATGGCCAGACACGAGGCTTATGGCGAATTTGCCCTTTTCATCGAGCACAATAACTGCAGGGTCGGTCTTCTTGTCTGCAAGGAGAGGCGCTATGGTTCTTACCACTATGCCTGTTGCCATGACAAAAACCAGTGTGCTGTACTTCTGGAATACAGAGGGTACAAACTCCTTCAGTCTGCCTTCAATGTCAGAGGCTGACCCGTCGTTCTGAGCGGGCAGGGTGAAATGGGTTGAACCCTGGAACAGGGCACTTATCCTTTTTCCTGTTTCAAATCCCCCCTTTGTCAGGGACAGTACAGCCATTGTTTTACCGTTAATACCCAAAACCGCTCCTCATATATGTAAATCAATTGTTAAAATACACGTACGCTTCCTTAACACAGCTCGTGATCTATTCTTTTATCCCTTCCCTGAATTCATGGGTGAAGTGCTTGTCGTAGAGCAGGGACTTTTCATATTCGTCGCCGAGAAAGTGACCCACAAGGATCTGGGCGGTCTTGTTTATGTCCGCGTCTTTTACCTTTTCAGCTATGTTTTCAAGTGTACCGAGAACTATCTTCTGGTCAGGCCATGTGGCTTTCTGAACAATTGCAATTGGAGTATGGGGCTCATAGTGCTCCATGAGTTCAGCCGTTACTTTCTCTATCATTCCCACTGAGAGGAATATGGCCATTGACGCCTTGTGTGAGGCGAGAGACCTGAGGCTTTCCTTTTCAGGAACCGGAGTTCTCCCCTCTATTCTTGTACATATCACTGTCTGGGAAACATCGGGCAGTGTGAACTCCCTGTTAAGAGCAGCGGCTGCAGCTGTAAATGAGCTTACACCCGGAACTACTTCATAGCCGATGTTCTGCCTGTCCAGCTCGTCGATCTGTTCCCTGATTGCGCCGTAAATTGAAGGGTCACCGGTGTGAACACGTGCAACGAGTTTTCCCTCTTTTACTCCATTGATGAGAACCTCGAGAACCTCCTCAAGGTTCATGGATGCGCTGTTGTAAACAACGGCTTCAGCCTTTCTGCATCCGATTATTTCAGGGTTCACCAGAGAACCCGCATATACAATTATATCAGCCTTTTCGACTATCTTTTTTCCCTTAACAGTAATGAGGTCCGGGTCTCCCGGGCCTGCTCCTATGAAATATACTTTGGACATTTTTCGTTTCTCCTTAAGTTTCTCTTTTCCCGGCCCCCTGAATCCCCCCGGTGGGGGACTTTTGAAACCGCTGAATCCATTGAATATATAAAGTCCCCTAAACCCCCTCCGGGGGTGGTGAGGAATATGTTTATAAACAGCTGAATGTTAAACGAACCTGGGGCTCATCTAGCCTTTTTTAAATCCGCAGTAATCACATATACCGGATTCTGCGCCTTGAACATTGCAATGTGTTTAATCTTCTCGCAGTTTGTAACCGCAACCTGTACAATGTCGTATTCAATATTGTTGTTCCTGAAATAATCCCATGCCGCGCTCAGTGTGTTCAGCGTGACCGAGGTTACTACAACTTTTCCGTCGGCCTTCACGTTTTCCCGTGCCCAGTCAAGGATTGTGTCCAGGTTTCCGCTAGACCCGCCGATGAAGAGCCTGTCGAATTCTCCCGCTTCACCGAGACTTTCAGGCGCTGTTCCTTCAATTACAGTGATGTTCCCGATTCCGAACTTTTCACTGTTCTGCTTTATGAGGGAGACAGCCTCGCTGTTTTTCTCCAGTGCATAGACATGGCCTTTTTTAAGAAGCCTGGCACACTCTATGGATACAGAACCTGTACCTGCGCCTATGTCAAGGACTCTTGAGTCCTCCCTGAGGTCCAGTTTTGAAACAGCAACAGTTCTGACCTCTTCCTTTGTCATGGGAACCTTTCCCCTGATAAATTCCGAATCGGGGATTCCCTGAGTTATCTTATCTATGTTCATTCTCCACTACCACTATCGCGAGATTTGAATCTGTTTCTATGTTCAGAAAGTTTTCAGCGCTGTCTTCTATTATTTCTTCATTTTCGTATGAGAGGTTTGAGCCCACATACATCTTCACATCTTTAAGCCCTGCACTGCAGAGAGTCTCCGCTATAAACCTGTATGAGTTGTTTCTGTCTGTGAGAAAGAGGCATATTTCATTTGCCCTGACAGCTGCAATAATGTCCTCGTCCCTTCCGTGTATGCTTCCAAGGCGGGCATCGTGCCATACCATTCCGATCTTTGCGAAGAGGTACTGTATTGCGCTTATTCCCGGAATGACAGAGAGGTTCTCTCTGCCGAATGTCCTCTTCATGTATGCGAGAATTCCGTAGAAGCCCGGGTCGCCGCTTGCAATTACTGAAACGGTTTCATTTTCATATTTTGATTCTATGAAAGTTCTGGTGTTCTCAAGGGGGCCTGTGATCTCGAATAATTCCTTTCGGGAAAGATCAAGTTCACTTATTTCTTCCAGAGATTCAAGGTTGCGGCGCCCTCCTGCAATGACAGAACTTTTTTCAAGTGCCTCAACTGCTGCCGGTGTTATGTACTTCATGTTACCGGGGCCAAGGCCCACAACAAAAATCTTATTCATCTTTCCCTGCCAGAAACTTTATTACTTCTTCCGCCCTTTCTGTCTTTGCCAGAAGTCCCTTTTCCGTTGAAAAAAGTACAGTCTCAACCTCCGCTGCTCCCCTGAGGTATATTTCAGACCGTTTTTTAATCTTCTCTGCAATGAGTTCATAGAAACCGGGAACGTCTATGAAGTCAAGCGCCTCTTCGGTTGTGAGGCATTCCATTATTTTTTTTACATTGCCGTTACTTCCGCCCAGCATTGCATAATTCGCGGCAATAATTTCGACTCTGCCGTCTGAAACCCTGCTGTGTGTGTCGAATATTCCTGCGGCGACCTTTATGAGTTTACCTATGGACCCTGCAAGAACAAGTCTTTTAAAGCCGTAGTAGACCGCCTGGTCCAGCATGTATCCGATGAAGTTGCTTGTTGTTATCATGACCTCATCTTTTACTCCATAGTCCGTCTGGAGCATGTCGTGGCCGTAGTTTCCCGGAACCAGAATGGCGCTGTCATAGCCCTTTTCACTGAGCATGGACAGTTCAAGGGCAAGTGATTCCTTCATGGCCTCGTTTGACATTGGTTCAACAATTCCTGTTGTTCCGAGAATTGAAATTCCCCCTTCGATACCGAGTCTTGGGTTGAAGGTTTTCTTCGCAATTTCAACCCCCTCTGGCACGGATATTTCAACAGTGATGCCGCGGCCTGAAGTGTTTGCCTTTTCTATCTCTGCCATGATCATCTTCATGGGGCCGGGATTTATTGCCGGGCCTCCGATTTCAGGGGGGAGACCCTTTCTCGTGACACGGCCAACGCCTGTTCCGCCTGTGACTCTGTTTGTATCTGTTTCATTGAAGGAGGCTTTCGCGTATACCCTGATTCCGTCTGTTACATCGGGGTCGTCTCCCGCGTCCTTTATTATTGCGCATAGTGCCATGCCTTCATTCAGTTCAACATCGTGGAGAGAAAGGTCCAGATCCCATCCCTTTGGAGTGAGAATTGATACCTCTTCAAGGGGACTGCCTGTGCAGAGCATGGTAACTGCAGCCTTTGATGCGGCAGCGGCGCATGACCCGGTTGTGTAGCCGTACCTGAGCCTCTTCCCGTTTTTTATTACAAACCGGTCTTCCATTTTGTTTTCCGCTATTCCTTGTCCAGCTGAAGGAGAATTGAGTTCACAATTGAAACCGCGATTGGGCTTCCGCCTTTTCTTCCTTTGGTTACAATGTACGGTACATCAACTTCAAGAATTGCCTCTTTTGATTCAGCCGCGCCTACAAATCCCACAGGCACAGCCACAACAAGTTCAGGGGAGACATTGCCTTTCTCTATCTGCTCCTTGAGTGTGAAAAGTGCAGTGGGAGCATTACCGATGAGAAATATCTTTGTGTCCCTGTCACGGCATGCCTTTTCGATTCCAACGATGGATCTTGTGATCCCTCTCTCCTTTGCTTCCTTTGCAACTTCCTCATCGGAGATGTATGTGTATACTTCGCAGTTGAACTTTTCAAGGAGCGCCTTTCTTATTCCTGACTTGATCATGTTGGTGTCTGCGTACATTCTGCATCCTGACCTCATGGCATCCTTTGCTCTCCTTATTGCATCCTTGCTGAATGCAGTGAGTGCCGCATACTCAAAGTCGGCGGTTGTGTGGATGATTCGAAACAGGGTAGGCCTGATCTCGTCAGAAACCTCCATTCCCAGTTCAGCTCCTATAATTTCAAAACTTCTCTCTTCAATTCTGTGCGGATCAGTGATTTCCATCTTCATTCTTTACTCTCCCCTGTACCTTTTAATTAGTTTTTTGAAAAATTCCATATTTGAATAGAAGTGAATGTGCGCATAGCCCGCAAGGACATTCTTCCGTGAGAGCCCGCACCTCCAGTTCTGGTCTGCAGATACCCTGCTTACATTGTATAAATATTTAAACTCAGACTCATTGATTTCCTCAAGTTTTGTATGATGGAACTCATGGCCCCGGATTTCAATATCTTCAAACTCCACATTTACATAGCCGAATCTGTGGAGGCTTTTGGTCATTACAGATACACAGTCGAAGAAGCCCACCACGTCGTGTCTGGACCCGTCAAGGTTTACGATCGATTTTGTCAGATACATCAGTCCGCCGCACTCGGCATATGCGGGCATTCCCTTTTTAAGTCTCTTTCTTATATCAGTAATCATTGACTGATTGGCGTTCAGTTCCTTTACAAAGACTTCGGGGAAGCCTCCTCCAAGATACAAGCCGTCAATGTTTTCGGGCAGGGATTTATCTTCGATGGGGCTGAACTCAACCAGTTCCACTCCGGCCTGTTTAAATAGCTGGAGATTGTCGTCGTAGTAGAAGTTGAATGCCCTGTCCATTGGCATGGCAATACGCAGACCATCTCCCGTTCCCTGAACTTCCGCGCCGGGGTCCGGAATGTTACTGCTTTCAAAACTTTCCGCTGTTTCAAGGAATGCCTTGAGGTCTATATTATCACTGGCCATCTTCCCCATAATTTCAAGCTTGTTCCTGAATTCAGGGAGTTCCTCAACGGGAATGAGCCCCAGGTGGCGGCTGCCTATTTCGATTTCAGGGTTCCGGGGCATATACCCCAGACACCTTACATTACAGTTTTCCGTGATTGCCCTTTCAAGACCCGAGTAGTGTCTCTCTCCCGAAACATTATTGAGAATGACCCCCTGAATGCGGGTGTTTTTCTCAAAGTTCATGTAGCCCGAAACCATTGCCGCCGCGCTTCTTGACATTCCCTTTGCATTGAGAACAAGAACCACAGGGGCCTGGAGTATTTCAGAAAGATATGCAGTGCTTCCCTGATGCTGCGAACCCAGGCCGTCGAATAGCCCCATTACTCCCTCTACAATGGAGATATCGCTTCCGGCTGAATTTCTTTCAAAGAGGTATTTTATTGTTTCAGGCTCCACCATGAAAGTGTCAAGGTTATGGGAGGGTTTTCCGCATACAAATCTGTGGAACATGGGGTCAATATAGTCGGGCCCGGCCTTGAATGGGGCAATGCCCAGGCCTTGGGCGCTCAGAGCCTTCAGTATTGAGGCTGTGATTGTGGTCTTGCCTGAGTTGCTGTGCGTCCCGCCGATAACTATTTTCTTCATTATATATTCTCAAAAATATTAATTTCAGTATTCTTTATGGATGGCGGGAAACTCTAAGGCAAATATATGAATATAGGCGCTTAACAGTTCCCTGAGACCACGAGGGAATACAGTTATAGAAGTTCTGGCTCATCTGCATTTTCTGCAGTATCACAGTTGCGGGTCAGCGCGGGATTCACACCCGACTTCCTCTTCATCAAATAAAGGCTAATTATTGCCTCTATTTGTCAATTTTTTTTTCACAGAATATGCTTTATTAAAGAAGAGAGTGAAAAAAGGCTGACCACAGATAGACACAGATAAAGGCCCGGATTTTCACAGATAAAAGGCCCGGATTTTCACAGATAAAATTTCTTTTTTGCTCTTCTGGAATCGTTTGTTAATCAGAGGTACAGTATGATTAATAAGGGCGGATTGAATAATATTACAGAAAAAATTATAGGATGTGCCTACGACGTTGTTAATGAACTCGGACAAGGCTTTCTTGAAAAAGTGTATGAGAATTCACTCTGCATTGAACTTAAAGAAATGGGCATCCCTTTTAAACAGCAGAATAAAATGGATGTAATGTATAAAGGTAATGTAGTCGGCCACTATGTAGCCGATATCCTTGTTAATAATGAAATCATAGTAGAATTAAAAACTGTATGTTCCATAGAAAAAAGTCACATAGCTCAGTGCATTAATTATTTAAAAGCAACCGGGAAACCGCTTGGACTTATAATAAACTTCGGTAACCCTAAAATTGAAATCAAAAGAATAAAAAACTAATAATCTGTGTACCCACAGGGCATGATATATATCTAGCGAAGCGGGAGGGGGTCTTTTTAAATTTTCTGTAAAAGGCTGACCACAGATAGACACAGATAAAGGATCGGATTTTCACAGATAGATTTTTCAATCGATTCAGGAGATATCCGGAATAACGGTTTTATTATAGGAATAATGATGGTATAAAATATATTTTTTAAAAACAAACTGACCGAGAACCATCTGTGTTCATTTTCTTTTGAAATCTGTGTACCCACGGGGCATGATATATATCTAGCGAAGCGGGTGGGGGTCTTTTTAAATTTTCTGTAAAAGGCTGACCACAGATAAACACAGATAAAGGATCGGATTTTCACAGATAGATTTTTCAATCGATTCAGGAGATATCCGGAATAACGGTTTTATTATGGAAATAATGATGATGTAGATATATTTTTTGAAATAAACTGACAGAGAACCATCTGTGCTCATCTTCTTTTGAAATCTGTGTACCCACGGGGCATGATATATATCTAGCGAAGCGGGTGGTAGTCCTTTAAAATCCCGGGAAAAAACATGTGTAGACATGAAACTCACTATAATCCCCATATTTTCATGACCAGCTGAAGGCCAGCGAAGGCCGGCGAAAGGCCAGATGAAGGCCGGCAAAGGCCCGAAACAGACCCTTCAATGGCGCCCAATTGCTGTTGAATAAAATTTATAGACCGTTGTATAAGATTTATGGTCGAGAGCATCAGATTCATGGTCGGGAGCATCAGATTTATGGTCGAGAGCATCAAATTCATGGTCGAGAGCATCAGATTCATGGTCGAGAGCATCAGATTCATGGTCGAGAGCATCAGATTCATGGTCGAGAGCATCAGATTCATGGTCGAGAGCATCAGATT
>QKCL01000072.1 GCA_003246895.1 Spirochaetota bacterium
CAAGATAAAAATTTGTATGTTTGTATGTTTTATAGTATTTTGAAATCATGAAAAGCGCCATAAAAAACAGAACTTCCATGATTGTTATCGGCCTGTTTTCTCTTACTATTGTGGTTCAGCTCGGAGTGCAGGTCGTGCTCAACCTTCCCTTCATAGATAAAGTAGAAACCAAGTATGCATATGAAAATGGATCAAGGCTCAGGGATGCATTTGTACGGGAGCTTGAACTGCTTGATATATTTAATGGTGACTGGGCATACTGGGATGATACGGTAAAATTTGTGAAGAAGCCGTACAGGGAATATGAAAAGTCAAATCTTCAGAAGGATACATTCATAAATGCCCGGATTGATGTTATGGCATTCTTTAATAATGAGAAACAACTTGTGTGGGCCGCGGTATATAATAATTCAATGGGCAGGCTCGTGAGACTCACAATGAAGAGCTGGCAGATAGAGGAGCTTTTCAGAGAGTTTCCGGGGATAAACGCAGGCGCTGAAAAAAAAGGAATAGCAAGATGGGAAGGGCTTCCCATGCTGTATTCTGTTAGAAACATAACCCATTCAGACAGCCGGAAACGTGTGTATGGTATGCTAATAATGGGGCGTGTACTGAGTAGAAAGTATTATGCAGAGATGCAGTCCCGCATGAAAATTGATTTTATTACAGTCAAACCCGATATAGGAGCCGGTGATATTCTTGTGTATCCGGTTGATGGAGAACTTCTTATCTGTGATGTTGGCATAGGGGGTACAAGAGACAGGGCCGAAATGCAGCTTCGTTTCAGCGAGAAAAGAGAAGTACACATAATGGGAATTCGTGTTATATACATGATCTTTGCAATAAATATACTTGCTGCGGTACTTATCGCGGCATTTCTCATCATTATGCTGAACAGGCTTGTAGTAAAACCTCTCGGAACAATAATTTCATTTGCAGATGAGATTGTAATGAGCAGGGATTTGTCTCTGAGGTTTCATTACAAGGGGACGGATCAGGTCTCAAGGGTAGCATGTGTTTTTGACATGCTCCTTGAAAGGGTTCAGGAACAGACTGAAGATCTCATTGCCCATAATGTGCAGCTGAGTATTGAAGCCGGGACAGATGCCCTAACGGGGATTTATAACAGGAAGAGTTTTGATCTTAATATCAGGCGGGAACTCAATACAACTGCACGGGGCGGTCATGACCTGTCACTTGTTATGATAGATATAGATCTCTTTAAAAAGTATAATGACCGCTATGGGCATGTTTATGGGGATAACTGTCTGAAAGAGGTGGCAAGGGCAATAAACAGATGCTGTGAACGGCCCGATGATATTGTTGCTCGATATGGAGGGGAGGAGTTTGCCGTGATTCTGCCGGGAACAAATCTTGATGGGGCATATGTTGTGGCAGGAAAAATGGTTGAGGCCGTCAGGGGAATTGAAATGGAACATTCAGACTCCCCCTATGGCATAGTTACCATCAGCGCAGGTGTTGCATCTGTTCATTCTGTTATTGATCTGAAGCCTGAAATGTTTATTGAACAGGCAGACTCTAAGCTCTATGAGGCCAAAAAAAATGGAAGAAACATGGTGGTTAAGTAACGGAATTTGCTATGAGTACCTTTGGAAATAGGTATTTACAATTATTTGAAAAAATAAATACAGGTTTTACCACATATTGTACCCGCAAAGAGATATTTAAATTTTTAAGAAGCCTGCTTCTGGGACACCGTTTTCCACATTGATCAAGTTACTGAATACTGATTTAACTAAAATTTTATACACATGAAATCATTTTAACAAGTAATAATTTTAAAACCCTTGACTTGACTGTTCTCAGTACAATAATAAATGAATCTTCAGAAAAATGGTAATATCAGACTGTGCTAGTGAGGTTTTTTTATGATAAGTTATATATCGGACAGTGAAATCGACAGAATTATTGAAGAGGATGTAGCTTACTTTGACCTTACCTCAAGGGTAATAGAACTGTCCGACAGAATGAGTAATCTTGCTTATTATCCAAGACACAGGACTGTTGCAGCATGTACGGAAGAGGTCGCAAGGGTACTTGAAAAAATCGGCCTGAAGGTTACAGGTCTGGTGCCGAGCGGTACAGAAGTTGATGAAGAAACAGCCCTTGTTTCAGCTCAGGGGGAGAGTTCAAAAATACACATGGCCTGGAGAACCGGGTCAAAAATTCTGGAGTACTACTGCGGCCTCGCAACCAGGACGTATGACTTTGTCAAAAGTGCCAGAAGCGTGAACAGCAGCGTAAATATTGCATGTACCAGAAAAAACATTCCCGGAACAAAAAAAATGGCAATAAAAACAATTGTTTCGGCAGGGGCCTTTCCTCACAGGATAGGGCTTTCCGAGACGGTTCTGATCTTTGATGAGCATATCAGGTTTCTCGGAGGTGTTGAACAGTTTATTGAAAAGATACCGGAAATAAAGGCAAGGCAGAGGGAGAAAAAAATCGGCGCAGAATGTCATAACCATGCTGACGGGATAAAAATGACCGGGAAAGGAATAGATTTTATCCAGCTCGATAAATTCTCTCCAGAGGAACTGAAAATTTTTATGAAGGAGGCAAAAGAGATCAATCCCGGAATTGTAGTGGTTGCAGCAGGCAACATTAATCAGTCCAATGTCGCGGAGTATGCATCTGCAGGGCCGGATGTTATTGCCTCTTCGTTTATGTATCACGGCAAGCCTGCTGATATCAGGGCTGTTATTGAAGAGAAGTAAATTAGCAGTTTTTCAGAACAGTTTTAGAAATCCGTTCTTTGCAGAAAGAAATTTTTTTAAATTTCTCCTTCAAAATTTTCAAAAAAATTGAAAAATATTTTTTCTGTCATTTAATTTGGCTTGTATAAAAGATATATGATCGTACTTTGTCATTCATATTCGAGGTCTAAATTATGATCGTCAGGAAAGCAGTCCTGGAGGATTTGCCGGGGCTCATAGATCTGGAGAACAGATGTTTCAATTATGACCGTATAGACAAACGGTCCTTCAGGCGCCTTATTACAAAGGCCCATGCCTTAACTCTGGTTGGAGAATTAGAAGGCAGACTCACATCCTATGTGGTTCTTCTTTTTCGGAACAACACTTCAATTTGCAGACTCTACAGTATTGCCGTCGACCCGGATTACAGAAAACAGGGTTGGGGTGATGTCCTTGTACGGAATTCAGAAAAGGAAGCCCTTGCAAACGGATGCATCGTATTAAGGCTTGAGATAAGGGTTGACAATACTCCTTCAATAAAACTCTTTACCGGAAATGACTACAAACAGTTCGGTTCCTATGATTCCTATTATGAAGACGGGCAGAGCGCGGTAAGGCTGCAGAAACACCTGCGGCCCGAATTCGGCCATCCGGGCAGAAAAGTCCCCTACTACAATCAGACACTGGATTTTACCTGCGGGCCGGCGGCTCTGATGATGGCCATGTCCTGGCTTGATCAGGAGTATGTGTCCAGTCAGCATGAGGAGCTTCAGATCTGGAGGGAATCAACAACCATTTTTATGACCTCCGGTCATGGAGGATGTGGACCCCATGGACTTGCCCTTGCTGCCAGAAACAGGGGATTCCGGGTAAGAATTTTTCTTTATCCCAACAGGACTCTTTTTGAAAATTCAGTCAGGGACGTGACCAAGAAAAAAGTTATTTCCCTGGTTCAGCGGGATTTTGAAGAGCAGCTTGAAAGCATGAATGTTCCTGTCACAGAAAGTGATTTTTCTCTGGAGGAGATAAATGACGGACTTAAGGGCGATGAAATAATAGTTATTCTTACATCAGCATGGTTTGTAAACGGTGAGAAAACACCTCACTGGGTTGTGATTACGTCAATAGATGAGAACTATGTCTGGTATCACGATCCTTACATTGCAGAAGATAAGGATGTTACAGCGCAGGAGTGCATGGACATACCTGTACCACGCGGTGATTTTGAAAGAATGTGCAAATATGGGAGGGACGGCCAGAAAGCCGTTCTTATCCTGTCAGGGAGTTAGCGATGAGGGAACTATACATTGTACTTGATGATATAAAGGACTGGAAACCCTATTATCATTCAGACCGGGTAATGAGCGCACAGGATTTTCTGATGCAGAAATCTGATGAATGGAAGGGTCCGCTGAATATTCTAAATCTCTGCGGTAATTACAAATATCTTAATCTGGGATGGTATGTCTCCCTCCTTGCTGAAGCCAGAGGGAATAAGGTGCTTCCCGATACAAGCTCCATTCTCAACGTTTCGAAAAAAAGAATATACACAATTGAATTTGATGAACTGGGCAAGACTGTTGATAAACTCTTTCACAAACAGACTGCGGAAGGGCACATGGAATCCGGAGAAAAGAGTGTATACAGGACAAAGTTCTTTTTCGGACATACCAACGCAGAGGCTCTTGAACCGCTTGCAAGGCAGATTTTTGAACTCTTCTCTCTCCCAATCATAGAAGTGGAGTTTAAAAAGGGGCACAAATGGAAGCTTGAAAAAATTAAACCTGTATCCCTTAAAAGCCTTTCTGAAGAGGAGGAAGATCTCTTTATCAGGTTTCTTGAAAAGTACAGTAATTCAATCTGGACAAAGCCAAAGGCCAAAAAGAAATCAAGGTATGATCTGGCTATACTGCACGACCCTGAAGAGGCACTGCCCCCTTCAAGCAAGAGATCCCTTTCAAAATTTATCCAGATTGGCAAAAAGATGGATGTGAAGGTTGAACTCATTACAAAGGCTGATTTTAACAGGCTCGGAGAGTATGACGCATTATTCATAAGAGAGACAACGGCTGTGAATACACACACCTACCGTTTTGCCAAAAAGGCTGAAGCAGAAGGCATAATAGTTATAGATGACTCAAAGAGTATCCTCAAATGTACAAACAAGATATTTCTTGCAAATCTTCTTGAAACACACAAGGTTCCTCATCCACGTACAAGGATCATTACCAGAAAGGGGTATGCCAATGATCCCCATATCCTTGATGAACTGGGGTACCCCTTTATCATAAAGATTCCGGATGGTTCATTCAGCAGGGGCATGAAAAAAGTAAACAATCCCGAAGAACTTCCGGAAATTCTGAATAGCTATTTTAAACAGTCTGACCTGGTGCTGGCCCAGCAGTATGTATATACGGATTTCGACTGGAGAATTGGAGTTCTCGGGAACAAAGCCCTCTTTGCCTGTAAATACTATATGAGCAAGGGCCACTGGCAGATTTACAATCACGGTCATGGGCGTTCGTCTTACGGGAGGGCAACTACCCACGCGATATTTGAGACACCGCCGAAGGTTATTAAAACAGCACTCAAGGCAGCTTCTCTCATCGGTGACGGTCTCTATGGGGTGGATCTCAAGGAAACACCTGAAGGGATTCTCGTGATAGAGGTAAACGACAACCCAAATATTGACGCGGGCTGTGAAGATCTCTTTCTTGGAGATGAACTATACAGGGAAATTCTCCGGGATTTTATTTCGCGCATAGAAAATAAACACAGGGTGAGTTAGCCCCTGTGTCCGCATGAATCACCAGCCAGTTTAATTTTCAGAATCACTATTTATTTGATCCATTAATCATAAAAAAAAGCATTTCTGCTTCATGTTTATTATTTTAATTTAATATTCTCGGCATATAAAAAATGAAGGAGCTTAGACATGTTTGGAGTGAGATTTGCAAAATTTGATCCGGGCAGATATGTGTTCAAATACAAGAAGGGCAGGGTAAAATCTGAAGGAGAGGGAATCTCTTTTTATTATTACTCTCCCACTACATCACTGGTTGCTGTTCCCACCGTGAGCAGTGACGCGCCGTTCATATTTTTCGAAACAACATCTGATTTTCAGGAGATAAGCGTTCAGGGGAAGATAACATACAGGATAGCTAATCCGCAACAGACTGCAAAGCTTTTAAATTATACACTGGATAACAACACACTCATGTATGTTTCAGATGATCCCGATAAACTGCCCGAAAGAATCATAAATTCGGTTCAGGTCATTACACAGAATGAAGTTCAGAACTATACACTCAGGGAATCACTGCGTGCATCTGAAATACTCGTGGAGAAAATTTCCCAGGGGCTTGTAAATGATAAAATGATTCAGGCTTTGGGCCTTGAAATACTGGGAGTGTCTATCCTTGCCATAAAGCCCAATCCGGAAACTGCCAAGGCCCTTGAGGCAGAGACAAGGGAGGAGATCCTCAGGGAATCGGACAATGCAATTTTCAACAGGAGAAATTCTGCAGTTGAGCAGGAGAGAATAATAAAGGAGAATGAGCTTAATACTGAGATCGCAATAGAAAACAAGAACCGTGAAATCAGGGAGAAACAGCTTGAATCAGAGAAGGTCGTCAAGGAGAAACAACGGGAGATCCTGGAGTCTGAGATGAAGTTCAATATTGAACAGGAAGGCCGCAGAAGGGAACTCATTGATATTAAAACAGAAAATGAAAGGAAAAATTCAGATGCAAAGGGATATTCAATCTCAACAATTATGAAGGCCTATGAAGGTGTAAACCCGGAAATTCTTCACTCCCTTGTTTCAACAGGTATGGATCCTGAAAAAATTATTGCCATGGCATTTCAGGGTATTGCAGGGAGGGCTGAAAAAATCGGACAGCTTAATGTTACTCCCGACCTGCTGCAGGATCTGATGAAGAAAAATGGAAAAAATAACAGATAAACGTGTAATAATAGTAAAAAGAACCACGCGCCTTGATGAACTCATTGCGCGTTTTAATACGGTTTCACAGGCAAAATTCTATGTGGAGCATCTTGGTGCGGATTTCAGTGATTATGAAGATGAGCATAGAAACTATTACCGGTCCCTGGAACAGGTAAAGAAAGGGATTTCAGAAATCGCAAGATTTCATGTGCTGGACAGGGTCTATCTTCCAAATTTTATTTTTGCGGAGGATGATATTCTTGTTATAGTGGGACAGGACGGACTTGTTGCAAATACGCTCAAATATTTAAAAGGTCAGATGGCGCTTGGTGTAAATCCCGACAGGGGAAGGTGGGACGGAATTCTCCTGCCCTTTACGCCTGATAAAGTGAGTGAAGCTGCAAGGGATGTTGCTCATGGTGTCAGGAGTTTCCGCAGTGTGACCCTCGGGAAGGTGACTCTCCAGAACGGACAGGAACTTCTTGCGGTGAATGATTTTTTTATAGGCCAGAGAACTCATAAATCGGCACGTTATGTAATTAATTACGCCGGAGTAACGGAGCAGCAGTCATCAAGCGGTATTATTATATCCACCGGGCTTGGGTCAAGCGGATGGCTTCAGAGTGTTGTTGCCGGTGCCAGGGGGGTTGTGTCGGGAGGTTTCGATCAGGAGAACGCCGATGTCTCTCCTGCATTCCCATGGGAAGAAGAGCGGCTGGTCTTCTCTGTACGGGAACCATTTCCAAGCAGAACAACAGGTACCGGGATTGTATTCGGCAGTATAAGTGAAAGAGATCCGTTTTCGGTAGTTTCCCAGATGGGAGAAAACGGAGTGATATTCAGTGACGGCATTGAGAATGACTTTATTGAATTCAATTCAGGTATGGAGGCCAGAATTTCAATTGCCGGTTTCAAAGGGAGGATCGTCGTTTAGATCACTGACAGTTCATGGCACAGAATTAATGTTATCCGGAAATTCGATGGTATTGCCTGTCCCGTATTTTTTTATATGAAACCTGTTATAAAAGGCCGCAAGAGAAGGAAGGTCGATACAGTGCATGGGGGCGATGATGTCCGGATTTTCAGCTGCAAAATAATTTAGTGTATCTTCAATTTCCGATTCTTCAAGAAAAAGATGGAATCCTCCTATTACTGCATAGAGATCCTGTTGTGTGATTTTCTTTGCGTATTCACATATGTTGCATATGCCTGAATGGGAACATCCGGTTATTACCACTGTTCCCTGACCGGTTTTTATGGCAAGAGCCGAGTCATCAAGCATTTCATCATCCTCGAATGATCCCTTTTCAAAGGAATTTGTTCTGGGTATGGTTCCAAGGAAGAATATTCCCGGGTGGAATTCAAGTGGGCTTTCCGACGTTACTATTTCATAGTTCCTGAAAAGCGTGTCCGAGTTCTGGGTTCCGATTTTATCCGGCACTTGGGGATGCAGAATTACTTTTTTTCTATCAAGGAAAGGTACATGATAGAGCCCGTTAATATGATCCAGGTGATGATGTGACAGAACGATAAAATCAGTACGGTCCAGATCTATTCCGAGAGTCTTCGCGTTCTTTGAAAATATGTCTGTACGCCCTGCATCAAAGAGTATGTTTGTCCTGCCTGTTTCTATATAGAGAGATAGTCCCCATTCGGAGGAGCATGTGTCCCAGGCAGATTCAGAGGTTTCATTTTCACATAATACAGTTATTTTCATGCTTGCAGAGGCCGCCTTTTTGATTGAACAGGTTCCGGCCGAAATAAATTTATTGCAAGGAAATTAAACAGAACATTTAAAAGTTACTGTGTAAATGTGCAAAAATTTTTTTATGAAGCCTGGATATGATTTTTTTGCGGTTCTTGTCTGTGTATTCTTATGGTTATTTTCATAATCATTTGAGTTTAGTATCCGGTTCTGATAACAGTAATTGTTCAGAACCGGATGCTGATGTTAGTTCATATAGGGTTGGAGAAGTTTTCCGTCGTTGATATTGAACATGTATACCTTGATTATTTTACCTTCCCTTTTCAGCAGAATCATTCCACCCTGTCCGGGTTCATTCTTGCCGTTCTGTGAGAGGAATACATCTTTCATTTCTATGGGAGCTCTCTGGAATTTGGCTTTCAGGAATATTTTGTTCCCGCCCATATGTTTTGTAATAACTGATTTGTTATAGAATTTAATAACCTTCTGGTATGCGGCGATGGCTCTTTTTTCGCTGCTGTTGGAGATTATGTACTCAACACATCCGTCAGAATTTGCCATGGCATTTTTCCCGCCAATATAGACAGGATAGAAATATCCGTTACTGAGAACTTTGCCGAATGACATTTTGAGTTTTTGTTTTTCAGCAAACAGATTTGATGCTGTGAAGCAGAAAAGAACAAACAGCGACAGTAAGACAAGTTTTCGTTTCATATGAGTCTCCTTTTTTTGAAATAAGAATAATGATCCTGGGAAGAATAGTCAAATTACCGGGCTCTTAATTGAAAAAAAGTATATTTTGAAAGATCTGCTCTATTAAACCAAACCGGTTAATGGCGGATTGGTGATTTCTTGCATGAAAGAAGACTTGCTTTTTTCCTGATTTTGTTTAAAATGAATTAAAAATGATAAGTTAATTGTTATCGTTAAATATTGGTGACAGAACAGGGATGAGATTTGATTTCTAAAGAAAATTATAACATGAAGATCAGATTTTGGGGAACCAGGGGGTCCATTCCTACACCGGGACGGTATGTGTTAAAATACGGAGGCAATACCCCATGTGTTGAAGTACGATGCGGTGAAACATTTTTAATATTTGATGCAGGTTCAGGTTTAAGAGAACTGGGCGGTGCTCTTCTGCAGGAGTTGGGTACTGAACCGAAGAAATTCAATATATTTATAAGCCATACACACTGGGATCACATTCAGGGGTTCCCTTTTTTCAGCATGGCCTATCTGCCGACAACTGAAATCGATTTCTATGGAGGCAGCAGCGTCATCGATCTTGAAAAACTGATATATGGGCAGATGGAGAGGGAATATTTTCCGGTGACACTTTCTGAACTGGCTTCAAAAATAAATTTTAAATCACTTCAGGAATCTCCCTTTTTTCTGAATGGCATAAAAATAGAATATACCCACCTTATTCATCCGTCACTTTCTCTGGGGTTCAGAATCACATATAATGATAAAATTTTTGTCTATGCAACTGACAATGAACTCTCTCCGGATCCGGATCTGAAAAAGGTCTATGAAAAAAGTTATGGAATGCTCATAGAAAATGCAGATGTCCTGGTCGCAGATTGTCAGTATACCTCAGATGAATATAAAACAAAGGCCGGATGGGGTCATTCGACAATGGAGTCTGTCGTTGAAATGGCCAGCAAACACGGAGTAAAAAATCTCTTTGCTTTTCATCATGACCCTCTTCATACGGATGATGAAATAGATATAATGATTGAAAACAGCAGAACCAAAGCTGTAAAGGGGCTCAGTATATTTGGAGCAAAGGAGAAGAGCTCCATTTATCTGTAGATAATGCCGGAATTATTTCGTTTGTTTATTTTTGTAAGTGCCGGGCGGGTATCCGAAGAATCTTTTAAATGTCCTGTTGAAATGGCTCTGGTCGCTGAAGCCCATCTTGCAGGCAATATCAACAATTTTCACTTCATCATCCATGAGCAGTTCCCTTGATTTTTCTATTTTCATTTTCAGAATATACTGGTAGGGGGTTATGCCCATTGTTTTTCTGAATTCCTTTAGAAACTGGTACTTGCTTATTCTGCATAGGGAGGAGAGTTCTTCGATTGAAACAATGCTGTATATGTTATTAGTTATGAAATCATTTACGATTTTTAATTCCTTCTGTCCGATTTTCTTCTGAGACACTGTATTGTTTACAATGTCCCTGTAGTTTGAATAATTCTGAACAAAATATACTGAGAATGCTTTAGCCAGGCCGTCGATATAGGGCTGTCCATTTGCATTATTGTTTAGTGTTTCATTATAAAACAGGTATATCATGTTTTCGATGTTTTTATCGGAAATGTTGTAGCTCTTCAGAAACTGAAGGTCTGCAAAAGATGCGGATAATTCTGCATTTTTTGACAATGTATCGCTGGTAACTGTAAGTACAATGTATGAGCATGGCTCGGCAAGTGTGTGGGTAAAAGGTATTCCGGGAGGGTTCATCCATACTTCGCCAGGTGAGGTGGCCATACTGTGAATTTCATCATCATACCGAGTACTCCATCTGAATTCATTCTCAACCGCCATGACAAAAATAAAATTTTTACAGTATACATTTTCAGGGTGAAAGGAGCGGCACCAGCCCTTTTCAATGTGAAAACCCTGCCATTCAAACTTTATAGATGATAAAGAAATTTGCAGTGTGTCTGTGCATGCCGAAACATTGTTTGAAGCAGAATCAAAGAGTTCTATTGCTGTAAACATGACCTTTCTGTTAATATAAATTTCATGACTGTTTAATGGAGGGTGCAGTTATGTCAAACAATTTAAGGCGGGAAAAAATAAATAAACCGGTCAATTTTGTTCAATGAAACGGCAATAATATACAAGACGGCATGACAATATCTGGTTTAAAAGAATCTTCAAAATTAGAAAAAGAGGGGTTTATATGTTTTGCAAGAGAACAGGAATTGTGCGCAGTATTATAACAGCCGTAACTTTTATTATTGCTGTAAGTACCTTTACCGCCTGCAGTTCATTTTCTGATATTTATAATACTGCCATGGCAGTAAAGGGAAATATCGGTGCATCAGGTTCAGGGAAGTCAGGCAAGCTTCCGGGTGTCTTTAATGAAAAATCGGATAAATTCAGTGATCCACAGATGAGCATGTCAAAAATCAGGGCCGCAATATCTCAACATGTTAAGCTGTATAAACTGGTAGTGTACGGGAAAGGACCGGACTGGGAAGTGAAGTACAACAGTTATGGAAGCATTGTACGAAAGATTACGAAGCGTGAAATATACTTCACCTACAAAAATCCAAAGGACGGCAAGTTCTACTATAATGACTGCTATTTTGAAAGACAATATGAAGGGGGAAATTCATTTGGTAAACCTGCTGTAGTATTTATGACACCTACAGAGATAGATGAAAATATTGCTGCAAAATAAATACTGATACGGTAAAGATACTATCCGGCGGATTTTAGAAAATAAATCTGCCGGATAATGATGGATTCTAAATTAAATCATCTTCAGGGATGCTTCTGAAGCGGTGAATACCTGTTGTCTTTTAAAATTTCTTTTGCTTTTTTTGTATAATTTCCTGCATTGTAAAACCTGTTTATAAAATCCTATTATTGTAGATATTATGAAATGAACAGAGAGCAAATAATTAAAAGATTAAAGATTACTGCCATTATAAGCATGGCTTATTTTGCCATTGCCGCAATATTCGGAATATTTGCAGTATCCGATTTTTTTGGAGATTCCCAAAGAGCTGAGGAATTCTATCTGATTCTGTTTAAAAGTATTGGGGAAGGTGGCATGGGATTCTTTTTTGTCGGTTTTATAGCGATATTTGTTTATTCGATATTTCTTCTGTCTGGTATTGAAAAAAAGTCTCACCTCAAAAAAAGCAGATTCGATTTTCTTTTTAAGATAATAAGAGCAGTAATTATTATTAATATGGCCGGTGCGGCTTTATTTTTTGTAAGGTCACAGGCGGAAGTCGGGGGAGATCCTCATAAATATGGAAACGGATATGTTGTTACATACAGGGGAGATGTCGTGAAGGAGATCACTGAAAGACAGTATTATGAATTCAGCAGTCTCATTCACAATTCCACGAAGATGATTGTATGTGGAGTATTTCTTTTATTTACAGGCTTGTTTTCAATTAACATACTTGAAGCATTATTGGAAATTAACTCCTACATGAAACGAACAGATTTTAGGGATTAAATCTTCAAAAAATAGATGGCAGTATCATTTCGTTTTTGTTTTCTTAATGTATTCGTTCAGCAGCTTTTCTGCGTTCAGAATAATGATTTTTTTACCTTTATGATATAACTCAATTTCCGTAATGCATGTATCGTCATATGCGGATCCCCTGTAACTGGTCCCGTCAGTATTGAATGTAATTCTGTCTGCCTCATATGCTTTGGCGAATTTGAGTGACTGAAATTCTTTCTGATCTTTCAGTGTATGTGATTCAAGGCCGCACAGCTTTTGGCCTGATTCAAAGTAAATGTTTATTCCGGCAACCTTGTTGAATTTTTTGAATGTGTCATTGCTGAAGCCGTAACCGTTCATTATACGGATTTCATCAATTGAAATCTGTTTAGAAAAAACAATCATGAATTGTATTTTATTGTTCTGGCTGTTTTCTGTTACACATGTATTGAGCTTGCCGTCAAAGGCTACTATGGGGGCATTCTCTCCGTCATTGTACCATTCATTGATACTGGCTATTGCCTGACCTGAGGTTATTTTTTTTATTTCTACTTCAGTGTTGTTATCGCCGTACAGGAGAGACATGGAAAATGACAGGTAAAATGTAGTTATAAAAATTTTTTTCATGATATTGAATGTTATCTCTTTCTACAAATATAAATATTTTACAGTAAAATACATACTGATGAATATTAGTATAAAATTCAACAAAAATTGCTGTTGTTCAATGGGTACTGTACTGCTGTTTTTATTTACATTATATAAATAATGGCAATGTTAAAGTGTTGGTTGGAGAATAGCTGGTTGTGTACTGTCCACCGTGGGCTATCCCCTTCATGATAAACACATTCTTTAAAGTCACCATCTAAGCAGCAGTCTGTTTTGATTATGACGGTTTTTTTCTTTTCGGTTTCGGGACCGGAATCAGTGGTTCAAGAATCGAAATAACCTCCCTCACAAGATCATTGTTATCCACGTCCAGTATGTAATGTTCCTTTGCTCCATCATATGGATATCCTTTCCCGGACTGGGACATTATCTCCTTTATCTCTTCTCTTTGTCTGATGAAAACATTGTTGTCGCATACAAGCAGCAGAGGCTTGTTATTTACATAAATCATATAATCACCGAACATCTTTCTGTATCGTATCTCTCCGCAGAGCGAGATCTGGTCACAGACATATTCTATAAAATCAATATCTGAAGACATGGAACCTCCCATTTGTTTTATGTCTGAAAATATATTCTCATATGTGAGTAACAGTCAAGGGCTTTTGCATAGGTTATTACTGAATGATATCAGTCTGATTTATTAAAGCAATTTATAATATTTTGTTTGTTCTTCATTAATATAATATATTTATTTTTATCAATAGAACTATTGTGATTAAATATATTGGAAATTATCTGAATGAGCTCATGCTCTATTCCGGACAGTTTGCTCTGTTCTATATTCTCATGAACTTCAGCGGGGACGGTCTCAGATTTTTTAATAACTTTGGGCATACAGTTCTG
>QKCL01000092.1 GCA_003246895.1 Spirochaetota bacterium
CTTTTCTTTGCATAATCTATAGCATATTCCATGGCGGATCTTGCAGCACCGACAGCGAAAGCGCCTATTATCGTCCTTGTTCTGGAAAATGTCTTCATGGCAAGGGCAAATCCTCTGCCGGGTTCAGCAAGTACATTCTCCTTAGGTACCCGTACATTTTTAAAATTCCAGCCCCCTGTATTTGATGCCCTTTGCCCCATCTTTGGAATATGTTTTCCAACAGTAACACCTTCCCAGCCTTTTTCCACAAGAAAGGCACATATACCCTCATGTCTTTTTGAAGGATCAACTGTGGCAAATACTGTCATATAATCTGCAATCCCAGCATTGGTAATCCAGTACTTTGTACCATTGAGAATATAATCATCTCCGTCATGTTCAGCCCGGCACATGATCCCTGCAACATCAGATCCTGCCATGGGCTCTGATGTTGCAAAACACATAAGTTTAAATTCATTTATTACTTTTGAAAGGTATTTCTCTTTAAGATGCTCCTTATCAGACAGAATCAGCGGTTCCATACCAAGAGAGTTATCAAAAATTGAAGTAGCGATTCCAGGGCATACGGCAGCAATCTCCTCAGTAAGAATGGCTGCCTCAACAAGACCATATCCCTTGCCGCCGTATTTTTTTGGTATATCTGCATTCATAATCTCTTCTTCATAGGCCCGTTTCAATATGTGAACCGGTATTTCATCTATTTCATCATAATACCATGCAGAGTGTAAAATCTCCTTCAGAGCAAAATCCCTGACTTTTTTTTGAAGTATTTTCTGTTCATCTGAAAGGCTGAAATTGAGCATAAAAAGACCTCCATTTATTTTTGCTTATTGTGAAGCTCTACTTCATATCAATATTTAGATATCCCTGCCAATTAGTTCCGTCAGTTTTATCTTTATCCCTGCGGCACTCATTTAAATAAAACTCAGCTGCAATGTCAGAGGAATTTATTTTAAGGACCTTCTCGAACGAATCTGCAGCCCTGAAAAAATCAGCTGCCTGATAAAAATTCACGCCCTTTTCAAAAAGTTTTTTAGACTTAAGCTTAAGTTCCGAAACAGACGCGTTATTCCCGTCAATGAGTTCATAAATATTAACCGGTTCAGATTTACCCTTAACAACGACCTTCCCGAGGTATCTTACATTATATTTTACAGAATTTGATCCGATATTTTTTAATGTGTCCTCACTTATTATTACCTTTGCACCAAGATGTTTTGTCAATCCTTCAAGCCTCGATGCCAGATTCACCGCATCCGATATAACGGTCCCCTCCATTCTCTCTTCCTCTCCGATTGTCCCCATCATGAGAGACCCAAAGTGCATTCCAATGCCTATATTGATAGGATCATAGCCAGCCCTTCCCCTTTCCAGATTATAATCAATAACCTTGTGATGCATCTCAATAGAAGCCCTGACTGCATCTTCGGACTTTACAGGAAAAATAGCCATAATGGCATCTCCAATATACTTATCAATGAACCCGCTGTGGGATCTTATTATGGGCGAAACAATTTTCAGATAGGAATTGAGGAATCTGAAATTTTCTTCGGGAGTCATTTTCTCGGAAAGAGTTGTAAAAGACCTGATATCGGTAAAAAAAACAGTCATGTCCTTCTGAATATTATCACCCAGTTCAACATCAAGTATATTCTCTCTCTGGAGATTCTCAAGAAATTCATGGGGAACAAACCTCTCGAATGACTTGTTTGTAATGATCAGCTCATTCTGAAGTTTCTTCCTTTTTATAATATTCACACTCAGGGTTACGATTACAGCTATGAGTGAAAAAATTATAATAAGGACAATCATAATCACCATTCTGTATTCCCAGAGTCTTTCAAAATAGGTTACGGGCTTGTTGAAAATAATACTTTCATGGGGAAGTTTGCGCGGATCAATTCCGTTTTTCACCAGATAGGGATAATCAAACATGAATCGGTTAGGGCTCTCTCTGAGAATTGGGATATCACCAATACGTTCTCCCATGAGAATGAGTCCTGCCATATTGGCAGCCTCCTCCCCCTGAGCCTCACCGCTTATTATCATACCGCCGGTAATCCCATGGCCTATATAAAAATCCCAGAATGAATACACAGGAGCTTTTACATTCCTGAGATACTGCTCCATACTCTCTTCATAGGTGTAGAAATTACCCCTGCTGTCCCTGTTGAAAAGCAGAGCAAGAACGATGTTGCCTTTTCCAAGTTTCAACAAAGTGGAATGGGCTTTTTCTATATCCCCGTCTGTAAGAAATACAAACCTATAACCCTTTTTTTCATAGGGTTTTATGGCGCTTTCCACATAAAGAACATTCTGCTTCCCTGAAGTGGAACTGTCGCCTATTACATAAAAATTTTTTGTATCCGGATGAAGCTTCAGGGCAAGATCAATTGTAGAATTAACATCAAAGGCTTCAAGAACACCTGTGTACAGTTCTTTCCCCTTAAGCATGGAGTCCCTGAAAAAATTAATTCCGCAGAAAACAACAGGGACCTTTCCATAGAGTTCATCCCTGTACTTCAGCATAAAATTAAGTGCATTGTCATCCACCGCAATGATTACATCGTAGGAAAGTTTTTTTGATTTTTCCTTATAAATCTTGAACAGGTTCTGGTAATGATCAGGGCTTACAAATCTTTTTGTATCCATATACTCATAGTCAACGTGAACCTTCATACCTCCGGCACGAAGCCTGGCCACTGACTTCTCAACACCGCTTATTATCCTCTCTGTCCAGCTGAGTCCTATGTGGTAAGAATGAAGGACAAGGACATTGCGCATCCTTATTGCGCCAGATTCCTTTGGAATTATGGATGAAAAAAATATTATTACTGGTATAATAATCAGAACTGATCGGACTCTTCTGTTTATCAAAAATCTCCGCCTGCTATTCATAATAATTATTTGTCGCTCTTGCAAAGGCTTCCAGAATTTTTGGAAGTTTCAGATTTCTCTGTTTTACACTTTTCCCTCTGATGTAGACAACATACTGGTTGTTTGTTCTCACTTCAATTGATGAAGGAGATTTTTTCTCCTCAATTATCTGAACGGCCATTTT
Source organism: Spirochaetota bacterium (assembly GCA_003246895.1). Taxonomy (GTDB): domain Bacteria; phylum Spirochaetota; class UBA4802; order UBA4802; family UBA5550; genus SZUA-423. The sequence continues at coordinate 3,062 of QKCL01000092.1, forward strand.
TGCAGCCTCCTCCCCCTGTTCATATGGAGACACAGCCACTGACATCATTCCTCCATCTTCAACAAAGAACCCCCAGCATCCCACATCCGGTATTGAAAGATTCTTTTCGGTCCATGTTATTACATCTACAGGCTTCATTATGATCCCCTTATTGTCCTTTATGGTATGATAATGAGTTACAAGGAGAATATCGCCAATCTCATGTGCTTTCTTCACTGCTGATTTCCATTCACTGAATGTATTACACTGAAATGATTTAACAAGGTCAAGGGGAGCCCATTTCACAGTTTCAAGTTCATCATGAATATGTTTTGATGTAACAGAGGAGTCAGAGATGTGAACAATTCGTCTTTTATTTTTCGGCAGGAGCTGAACAAAGACCTCCCTGAATTCGTTAAATGGAATTCTCTCCAGTACACCGGTCACATTTTTCGCCTTGTCATAGCCGTATGATTTAACGGTTGCATTAACTCCAGTGAAAACAATATTGATATTTCTGTAATTTTTAAAATGAGCTGCAGCAAATTCCTGTGCGTTGTCATCCACTGCGATTATTATATTCGGCTTCCACTGTTTGATCATTTTTACTGCAGTTTCGCCTGCTTTTTTCTTGTATTCCAGAGAGGGGTGCCTCTTGGTATCCATGTAATGCCACCTTATGGCATAGGGCCTGTTCCGGAGAATTCTGTTTAATCCGGTATTTATATCCTTTACCCATGAAAATTCCGTCGAATAGCTGTGAAGAACAAATACTCTGGGCTTGTTAAGGTTTGCAAAGACAACAAAAACAAGAAGCATTATTACAAATACAATGGTCAATGATGTGACAATTCTGTTTTTCATAGTATACCTATTGATCTCCAGAATGGAATTGAAGCATATACGGCGATCACTCTGAATATGATTGAGATAATATTAAATTTCATGATCAGGCTCTTGTTAAAAAGTTTTCTGTCAGATGTTAGCTCATCAAAGAGCAGATAATAGGTGGACTGATATGGCATCATCCACATATCACTCATCATCAGTATTATAAATCCTATAACCCATGGGTTAACTCCGCTCAATACCGAAATTGGGAACAGCACAGAAGCGAGAATTGCAACAGTGGCATTATTTGGAACAAAAATTCTCAGTACCATGGTGGAGAGGGTGATTAAAAAAACAAAAAGACCGAAGTTATCCTTCATATAATGGCCGAGCCAGATAAAATGCTGCCCCAAAACCTTGTCAAGGCCTATATATGACATTGTCCTTACAAGGCCTATGAGGGTACCGAGATATACAAGGAACGTCCAGTCAATGTTGATTCTGAAATCCTTTTTAGACAGATACCCGAATGCGAGCACTACATACAACACTGTGAATCCGATCCATGGCAGCTCTATTTTATGGATTGATGATGTGGCAATACCTACGGCAAAGAGCAGAATCCCGCCCAACGCTGCCCACTCCTTACTTGAAAGCGGCCCAAGAACATCGTGCTGGGCCCTGATTATCTCCATGGATAGTCCGGGCCTTTCCCTGTTGCTGAACATTATCTGGGTAATGATGAAATAAAACACAAGCATCACAATACCGGCCACTCCGGCTGCATAGAGCCAGTAGATCCACCCGAACTGTTCCCTGACCTGTGGAGGCAGGAGACCGAATATTATGAAATGGATGGCCTTGCTGCTTAAAAAGATACTGGAAAACATGGTGAATCCGGCTAGAGTCGCCACTGCAAGCCTTGTTGCTGCCCTGCCGCATTTGCTGTACCCGAGAGATTCCACCATATCAATAAGTATGGGACTGGCCAGACTCACCCTGCCGTTGGCGGAAGGGAGAAGAGGTGTAAGAAATATACCTGTAATAAATATTGCGAATGAATGCCAGAACTGTGAAAGCGGCAGAAACCTGAAGAGGTTTATGACAAGCCTGTATGTAAGGCCGCTTGAAATCAGAACAGCACTTATTCCAAAAATACTCAGGGCCATAAAGAAACTTCCCGAAGTAAATCCTGAAAGAGCCACTTCCGCAGGAGCTATATCGAGTATCAGTATTACAATGACAGAGAGTATGGTAGGAATAAATTCATGGGCCAGCCTGAATATCCACATGATTATTGTTGAACTCACAACGGTCAGAAAAACCTTGCTTTTCCAGTCCGGGACAAGCCTGTCACCATAACAAAAAACAAGTACAGGGAGAATTATTGCAAGGATCCACCCGACTATGGCAATATACCCCTGGTCTTCTTTTTTTCTGGCTTTTTTTTCAAATGCTGAATCGTCAATTTTTATATAGGCATGGTGGTTAACAAGAGATGAGTATACTTCATCTTTCATCTCAGGATATGACTCGATGAGATCCATAAGCTGCTGTTTCGGTATTTTCAGAAGCCTTGAGTCCTTCAGTACCATTGCAGTGGTGAGGTACTTGCCTTTGCGTCCAACGGCTTCCTCCCCGACAGAACCCTGGTTAATTCTGTTTAGTACACGTTTCCCTGACTGTATCTCGATTTCCCCGTCGATGATGAGGTAAAGATTTTCGGCAAGGTCTCCAGTCTTGAAAAGCGCCTCTCCTCCAAAAACTGATATTTCAGTTATGTATGGCGCAATTCTGGCAAGATCAATATTGGAGCAGATCTGGAACATTTTTGAATTCTTGAGCTGGGTGATGGTTTCACTGTTGAATTTCATAGAATTTCATTATCCCGAAAATGGATTGACTACAAAAAAATAATATTGATAAAAAAGATAAAGTACAAGAAAAAAAATGCTTCATCAATATTATTTTGCAGGTATCATTAATGTCTAAAAAAAAGATTTATGCAGTAGCCGTTGGAAGAAAAACCGGAATATTTCATTCATGGGATGAAGTCAAGGGCTATGTTGACGGATTCAAGGGTGCAGTCTATAAAAGTTTCGGTTCATCCGAAGAGGCCTCAAGATGGCTTCAAAACCCTTCGTACAGCAGCTCAGGCGATAAAAAAACCGTGAAAACTGCTCCTCCGGAATTCGGCTCTGACACCATAGTCATATATTCCGACGGAGGGAGCATTAACAATCCCGGCCCAGGAGGATATGGCGCTGTCGTAATAGAAGGAGAAAAAATTCAGGAACTGTCTCAGGGTTTCAGACACACAACTAACAACAGAATGGAACTTCTTGGTGTAATTTCAGCTCTTGAGTTTGTGGGAAAAACAGAAAAACAGATCAGAGTATTCACGGATTCAAAATATGTAGTCAACGGAATATCAAAGGGCTGGGCAAAATCATGGAGATCCAATGGGTGGAGAAAATCCAACAATGAACCGGCCCTGAACTCTGACCTCTGGGAAAGACTTCTCCAACTGACTGCTCATATCAACGTTGATTTCAACTGGGTAAAAGGCCATGCAGGAGATTTTTACAATGAAAGGTGCGATGAACTTGCCGTAATGTCAGCCAATTCAAAAAATCAGAAAATAGATTCTTTTTTTGAAAATAATTGTTGAATAAGGTAGTCACCCATCATTATACTATAATACAAAAAAAGTAAATCATGAATATTGAAACTGAAGAAAAAAAAAGATACAGATACAAATTTGATAATGTCATAAAAAAACTTCTCCTCAGGTCTTCGGCCATACTTTTCATTTTCGCAATCTCCATGATGGTGCTGATTATGAACATTGCTGAGACAGATACTGATATAGTAATTCTGTCAGTTTATGGGATTGTATTTTTTGTCATTGCCGTTCTGGGCCTCATTGAGACGTTCTCTTATTCTGTGCTCATTGATAAGGAACGAATATATGTCAGACACTTCTTCTCATGCAAAAGTGTTCAGATCGGTGATATTGTCAATATAAAACGTTTTGAAGACAAGAGCTTCTCAAAATACCGAATAATAACCGATGAAGCATCCATATCCGTTTATGCAATTGACAATATATATGAACAGCTCAGGGAACTCGGTCTTGAAATTTCAGGCCCAGCCTGACAAGGAAGCAACTCAGTAATCCGTGCCCTTTTCTTTTATGCACAGATAAACATTGGTCTGATTCAGAAGCTGGTATGCTATCTCACCGAATGTCATGGGGCCGTTAATATTGCTGTAATGACTTTCCCCCCAGTGGATTCTCTGATAATTTAGGATGCAGTTGTAAAAATGAATATTCGAAGACTTATTATCCTTTAAAATGTTGCCCATGAGATGGAGTGCTTTTTCCCGAGAATTTCCCCAGCCTGTATGAAACATTTTTGAAAATAGGAGTATAAATAAAACCGGACTATCCCTCTTGTATGATCTGTATTCTTCAGGGAAACGTTATAAACGTACCGTAGTAGTCAGCAACAAGCGGAAGCCCCTTGTTAAAACCCTGTGCACTGATATATTCCAGAAACCTGACTTTTCTCCCATTCAGCAGGCAATACTCTGTCTGGAATCAGGACTCGGGAAAATATATTTCATCACCGTTATCCTGTTCAAAATAATTCACTACATCAATATCTCCGTACAAATGATCCGGCAGTGTTACATGCATACCACTGCTGAATTTTCTGATAACTCCAGTGGCACCATTAATCACAGCTGGTTGAGTGTTTTAATCTTTCAGATCGGAACCGCATACTCAGCCTATGAGCGGGGATGACGCGAAGGCTCCATATGAAGGAGAATTCAGGGAAAACTGAAAATGAACATCACTACCGTATGGAAGTATAATTATTGAAAAACCATTATTATGGGTATCCGAATAGACTTTTGCAACAGAAAGCGGGGTATAGTTCACTACATGACACCCTCCTCCTTTACATGAAATTTCATTCACATAAATTTATCTCTTGAGTATACACTGCCACCGACGTTAAAATAGGGAATTATAGGGAATTGTTCCGGCAATCCAGTCACCTCTGGGGAGCCCGTTAAGAACAGACACGTCACCGGCAAAAACAAGTTTTTTACCATCATTTATAAGTTCGGAGACTTCACGGGGATCACAGAGTCCTCTATTCGTATTTTCTACCAGCCTCTGTTATGTTGATGATATCCCTATGCACTTTTCATACATTAACGTTCATTTCAGGAATTGACCTTACTTCATTTTCATACCGCAGCTTCATCTCCTCAGATGAAGCAGACTGCTTGGACATCTTTATTCTGATCAGGAGAACTTTAAGCCCAGGAACTCAAAATGCAGATCTGTATTGCCATATAAAATGTCGTTCCAGATATGATTGTTTATATCGTGTAATTCCATGGATCTCCACTATTATTACGGCATTTGTTGTAGTTTAATAAACAATCACTCCATTTCAACAAGAAGTGGAATTCAATAGAGCGTCATTGAGTTTTTTAAAACTTTCACCGCAGCTCCCTGATGAAAAAAGCTCTGAAATAACAGCGACACACCTGATTCCGGTACCTGACACAGAACTGAGGTTATTTCTATTTATTCCTCCTATGGCAACAAGAGGTCTGTCGGTTTTTGCGCTTCCATGGGAAAGAAAGTCGAGCCCAACACCGGACAAGGTATCTGTATCTTTAGAAGATGTGTCAAAAACAGGGCCAAGCGCAATGTAATCTGCCGAAGTCCCCAATGCCATGTCAAATTCCGAAACATTATGTGTAGAGACTCCTATCACCATCTGGTCACCGCAGATATCCCTTGCCATATCAACAGGAACATCTTCCTGCCCGAGATGAAGCCCCGCTGCGCCTGAAAGTACCGCAATATCGGGCCGGTCATTCACTATAAAAAGCACATTACTTTCCATACAGACCCGGGAAATATCCATACACCGGGAAAGGTACTCTCCTGCCCCGGCTCCTTTCATTCTAAGCTGAATTATCCCCGCTCCGGAAGAGATAAGATCACGGCAGGCCGCTACGAGATTATGGTCCGACACAAACTTTGAATCTATTATTGAATATACTGCATTACTGAACCTTGAGAGATACTCCGCTTTCGCAAGGACAGAGAGCCCTCTCTGTTCAAGGTCATAGAGCATGAATCTTGTTTCCTGGAACTCGGCCCCGTACGAAGGGTCAAGGGCCTTACCGGTTTCTTCAAGGACCCTTGAAGACTCAATGGCCCTTTTTATATTGGCTGTGAAAATATCGGAAACACATGACCTTATGCCTTCACTTTCAGTATCAATAAACTTCTGACCGTCAGAGGATGTGGAACGGCTTCCCACAAGAAGCCTCCTTGTGTCATCTGAAAAAGTGCGGGAAATTCTGTGTCGGAGAGCCTTGAAGTCGGAAGAAATTTTGTGTTTTACTGCAAATCTGAAGATGTCTTCGCAGACACGCAGACCCTCAACCGCCCTGTTCAGATTTGCATCAAGAACCGTGTAGATACCCTTCAAATCAGCCTCCCCCCACAAACCTGACAATTTCTATTTTATAATCATTACAGAGTTCAGTTGAGTCAAAGGAGTCCCTGTAGACAATCTCTCCGTTAACTTCAGAAATGACGGAACTTCTCTTAATGTCAAGACTGTCCACGAGTTCCCCAAGGGTTCTGCCATCAAACTCCATATCATTTCCATTTACAACAAGCTTCATTCTACCTCCATTCATATACAATTACAGAGGGAATTACAACTGCGGCAGTTTCCGCCCTGAGATGATTTCTTCCGAAGTTCAGGATTCTCCAGCCATTTTGCCGGGCCGATTCCAGTTCTGCATCTGAGAATCCCCCTTCAGGCCCCACCAGTACTGATACAGATTCAGGCCTGGTGCAGTTTCTGGAGTAATCCCTGAATGTCTCTTGAGCCCCGGGATGGGCCAGTATCTTCTCCTGCCCGTCACAATGAACTGAAAGAATATCGTTAAACTTATGCGGTTCATATATATCCGGAATTGAGTCTCTGAGACACTGTTTCGAAGCCTCAAGTACAATCTTCTCCCACCTCTGAATCTTGGCCTGAATTTTTTTGTCAATATCAGGCACAGTCCTCTCTGAGATTACAGGGACAACGGATGTTACTCCGACCTCAACAGCCTTCTGCAGGGCAGTATCAAAGCTCCCACCCTTGAGAAGGGCAAGGCAGAGTTTTATTGAAGGAGATGACTGCTCCCGGTCATAACTTTTCAGAATGTCACACTCTATTGATGAATCTCCGACTAATACTATCTTGGCCTCAAAAGCCCTTCCCGATCCGGACCTGAGCATGACGACATCCCCTCTTCTGACCCGTCTCACATTTGCAAGATGGTGAAAGTTTTCACCCCTGATGAAAGCAGTATCTCCGGATATGTCGTTATCTTCTATAAAAAATTGAGGCATGCTACTCCCCCAGATTCTGATGCCTGAATATTTCAGGCTGAAACTTCAGCTCTTCATTGAATTTAAAAAAACTCAGTATTGTAATTGTTCCTGTTTTAATATTCAGCATGTCATAACGGATGGGGACTATGCGGTTGTTTTTTTCCATTGTTTTGGCCAGTGACATAAATTTGAATATGACCCTGTTTCTGTCGTAAAAATCGATTCTCATTGGGAGATAGTTTTTCTTTGAAACAAAAAGTGCGAGTTCACCATACTCTCCCCCCTTAAAAAGCGGTAGAAGCTTCAGGCGGTGGCAGTCGATTCCCTTGATCAGGGCAGATCCGGTAATCTCCGCACTGTAATTGTTCTGAAAATTCGCATTTGAAAAATCCATGAAGGAATAATTCGTTGCAAGAATGGAATCATACTTGTCTATTCCCATTTTGTGAAAAAGCTTAATGGCGTGTATGTTGTAAACCCAGATGTCCTCTCCTCCGAAGTTATAGAGAACCTTTAACTGGTCACCTCTGTCCCTGTTCCTGAAAATGAAAAGAAAATCCTCTCTCGCCACCCTGCCCGTAAAGCTTATTGAATGGGACACTCCGTCGGGCTGTATATGTTTTAATACACCCTGGATCTCTCCTGCTGGATAATCCATTATTCTGTCAACCCTGGCGAGAATTGCCTGGGCATTAAGTTCTACTTTATCGCCGGTCTGTGCAGCAAGAGGAGCTGCAAGAAATGCAAAAAAAAGCTGTAAAAAAATATTTATTCTATACCGGAGCATTTGTCTTTATCTTTTTTCTCATAAAAAGTCCTGTAAAATATGGAAGCTTTATATTCTCTCCGTCAAAGTGGTAAAGATTTCTGAATACTTCCTCCGAAGATGCCATAACCTCACGGGACTCTTCTTCGTTTATTTTGTAGACTGATGAAATATAATCGTGCTGCTTATTCAGATTCAGGTCAACATATTCCGCTTTCCCCTTTATAAAGGCAAACTCCTTCAGGGAAAGAAGCGTCTTCAGGTCCTCATGAAGATAATAGTCATTATGAAGGGGAAGCAGGGTCTTCATGTACTCATCATATGTCCCTTCGATGTCTTCATCATCAAGGACAACTCCTGCAATGAAAAGATGCGCTTCAAACTCAAGAGCTCTTTTAAATTCGTCAATTACCGGAGCGGATTCCATAATATTCAGGTTATCGATTGATATTATCAGGTCAGCACCGTAATAGTCCACGGGAAACCTGTTGAGACTGCCGTTTATATATCTTATTTTTCTGATTCTATCATCAGATTTATTATCCTCAATGAATTTTTTTATAAGTTCAAGGGAGGGCTCCACAACAACCAGAACAATTTTCTCATGAGCCTCAACCATTCTTTTTATTATTTCACCTCTTCCGATTCCGGCCTTAACAACAACTCTCGGCTCATAGGTGGTTATTACATCGTCAATTCTTTCCCAGAGAAGAGCTGTTCTCTCATCGGGCTCAATAAATAGACCATCCCTGTATTCCCTTTCATTGAATTCACATATTTCTTTCAGTCTGTTCATATTTATACCTGTGTGCTATAATATGACACTATTTACCAATTTGGTTCTTATAATTCAATTAAAATATCTCCACAGACCGGTAAAAACAGCATTAGTGATGATTTTAAATCAGGAAATGTAATTGACATGCCTGAACAATGACTGAGTATATATTCTTACTTGAAAAAGCCGCAATAATTTTCTAGAATTATACAAAAGTGTAAAAAATACAAACAGGATGGTTAAATGAATATATTTTCAAAGGCTAAAAAAGGAATTATCACAGATGAAGTACGTGATATTGCCTCAGCAGAAGACCTTGATGAAAACTACATTCTCCAGGGACTTGCAAATGGTGAAATTACAATATTTAAAAATATAAACAGAGCCATCAAACCCATGGCAATCGGCAAAGGATTGACCACGAAGATAAATGCAAACATCGGCACCTCCCCCGATCTCTTTGACCTTGATACAGAAATTGCGAAGCTTAAAGCCGCTGAAAAAGCCGGTGCCGATGCCGTAATGGACCTCAGTACAGGCGGGGATCTGGAATTTTTCAGAAGGGAGATCATGAAAAACTCTTCAGTTCCCCTTGGCACAGTTCCAATATATGAAGTTGCTGTTAACATGTCCAGACAGAAGAAATCTGTTGTAGATATGAATCTAAAGGACTTCCTTAAGGTCGTTGAAAACCAGGCCCAGGAAGGGGTTGACTTCATGACAATACATTCCGGAGTCACAAGAGCTTCTGTTCTGTCTCTTAACACCCAGGGACGAATTGTCGGTATAACAAGCCGGGGCGGTGCTATTCTTGCAGAATGGATGAAGCGCAACAACAGTGAGAATCCCCTCTTTGAATATTATGATGAAATTCTCGATATACTTGCCGCATACAATGTTGTAATCTCTCTTGGAGACGGCTTAAGGCCAGGGGCAACCCACGATGCAAATGACAGGGGCCAGATTCATGAGATGATCGTTCTGGGAGAGCTGACACAAAGGGCAAGAGAGAAAAACGTACAGGTTGTGATTGAAGGCCCCGGACATATGCCTCTCGATATGGTTGCAGACAACATGAGACTCGAGAAACAGCTATGCCAGGGAGCACCATACTATGTTCTGGGCCCCATAGTAACAGATGTTGCGCCGGGTTATGACCATATTTCCGCAGCCATTGGAGGTGCCATTGCCGCCTCTGCTGGTGCAGATTTCCTCTGTTACGTAACACCTGCAGAACACCTCAGGCTTCCTGATGTGGATGATGTAAAAGAAGGTGTGATTGCTTCTAAAATTGCGGCACATGCCGCAGATATTGTTAAACTCGGTCAAAAGGCCCGAAAATGGGACGATGAGATGTCCCGGGCAAGAAAAAAAAGAGACTGGGAAAGAATGTACGACCTGGCCCTTGACAGGGACAAGGCAATGGCATACAGAAAGGATCTTCCTTCAGAAGAAGAGGATCAGTGCTCAATGTGCGGAGAGTTCTGTGCCATAAAAAGAGATATATAGTGAGGTTATTGAGATGTCTGAAGATTTGCACTATTACAATTCCTATAAGGACGATGATGATCTGATTCTCGAATACAATCAGATAAGTCTGGATAACACATCCTTTTCCAATATACTTGATATTGGAGTTGATAACCTGTCGAGAAAACAGGCTGTATATAAGGTTATGCAGATGATTGAGGATGAGGAAGACAGAGTAAACCATGTCATGCTTCTCAATCCCTACAAAATTCATAAAATCCGGTCAAACAATGATTTGAGACTGATTTCAGACAAGGCAGACATGCATATTGCTTCAGGGGCCGGAATACAGTGGGCGTCGAGAAAACTTGGAAATCCTATCAATGAAAGAGTGGGAATTCTCAGTTTTATGATGGACCTTGTCAGAATTTCTGAAATCAAGGAGTACACAATATTCCTTGTTGGAGGCAAACCTGAAATCGCCGAAAAATCTTTTTTTAATATAAAAAAATCATTTCCAAATATCCGCATTGTAGGAAGGCATGGAGGATACTTTGACAGTGAAAGGG
>QKCL01000085.1 GCA_003246895.1 Spirochaetota bacterium
CTCAGGAACTTGCAACAAGGTGGATGTGGCATTACAATAATGAAAGACCAAATTCTGCAATCGGAGGAATTCCTCCTGCATTATTTGATAATAAAGTAGCATAATTTCTACTTAAAATAGCTCTCAAAAATGGGAGGACTACACCTGAGATTCGGAAAGCAGAAAATAAACCTCCATGTGAAAGGGAAGGAATTCGAACCAAAGGCACAACACCCCACATGCGGATCTGCAGATCTCTGTTTCATAGCTGAATTCGATATTCTTCAGGTAAAAAATAATCTTGAACTAAAGGGTGTACCAATAATTGAAGGCCCGGTTCAGCGAACCGGAGCCCTTGGAAAACTGATTTCAATTTATCTCAGGGACCCCGATGATAATCTAATTGAAATCAGTAATTACATCTCATAAACAGATTAAATTTGATTTTTTTTAAGTTAAACTATCAGTCTCTTTGCTTATTAAAATTTATCCTGTCTGCCAGTACCCTATCCACAAACTCTTCTGACAGACCTGTATAATTCTGCGGATCAAGAATCTCTTCCAGTTCATCTTTTGTGAAACTCCTGCTCACTTCAGCATTATCCATAAGAGCATCAAGCATTGTGGTTCCATCTGAAAAAGCCTTCATGCAGGTTTCATAAACAATTTCATGGGCACTTAGCCTGCCCAGTCTCAGACCAAGATGCATCATTACCGCTTCAGAAAGCATCAGTCCCTTTAGCTTATAAAGATTCTCCTTCATATTCTCCGGGTACACTATCATATTGGACAGCACATCGTTTGTCTTATCAAGTATTGTTCCCATTGTTATGCAGCTCTTCGGTACAAAATCCCACTCTGCTATTTCACAGCTCCAGTCCCTCTCATTTTCACAGTTCATGACCTCAACGGCAAGCGGAGCCTGGCTTCTGACTATTCTTGTGAGAGCTATTATATTTTCACAAACCTGGGGATTCCTCTTATGGGGCATGGTACTGCTGCCCACTTTCCCCATATAAAATGGTTCCTCTACTTCGCAGATTTCTGTTCTCTGCAGAGACAAAATTTCATGTGCTATTTTCCCGATTGTTCCCGATATAAGTGCAAGCAGATTAATAAACTCTGCAATATTATCCCTTGACGGGTGCCATGATATTACCGGTACATTCAGCCCAAGATCATACATCATACGTTTCTGAACTTCCAGTCCATTTTCTTTCTGTGATGCCAATGTGCCGACCGCGCCTGAGAACTGGCCCACAAAAAGTCTTTTTTCAATCTCCTTCAATCTTTCAATATGCCTTTTTATTTCCGCTGCCCACATTGCTGTCTTAAAACCGAATGTGACCGGAAGCGCCTGTATTACATGTGTACGCCCTGCCATTACTGTACCCTTATATTTTGCTGAAAGTTTCAATGCTGCTTCATAGGTTACAGTCAATTCATCCATAATTACTGCGTGGGCTTCACGGATCTGAAGTACCAGTCCATTGTCAACGATATCCTGGCTTGTTGCTCCCCAGTGAACATACTCTCCTGCATTATTTTCAAGGATATTCTTAAAGACCTTCAGCAACGGCACAATGGTTATTGAGTCTCTGTAATTCTCTCCTATCTCACTTATATTTAACAGTTCCGCCTTTGCCTTAAGTGTAATCTCTTCAGCCATCTCACAGGGAATAATACCCAGATCCGCCTGGGACCTGGCAAGTGCCGATTCAGTATCGAGCCATTTCTGTACCTTGTTCTCATCACTGAATATCTGTTTCATTTTCTTATTCGTATTAAAAAGAACGCCTATTATTGTGCTTTCAATTGCAGTTGATGCCATTTCCATACCTCCAGAATAATTTGAATGTTCTAACATTAGATATTGTACGTACATTATATTAAACAACATATACGTTGACATTTTGTCAACAAATTATAGACTTTTCAGTATCAATAGATTGAATGATATGAGGAACTGAATGACCAAGGCTCTATACATCGATATCGCAGAAAAACTTTCTGAAGCAATATATTCAGGAAAATATCCGGTAGGTTCATCCCTGCCGACTGAAATGGAACTCTGCGCCCATTTCAGTGTAAGCAGGCATACAGTCAGAGCCGCACTTAGAGAGCTGCTGGAACTGGGACTTGTCTCGAGGAACAAGAAAGCAGGCACCAGGGTGGAGAACAGCCAGGCTCCTTCACAGTACAGCTATTCACTCACTTCCCTGGAAAAACTTACAGATTTCGGTTCTACATACAAAAGGGAGGTTCAGTCCATTGAAAAAATTACAGTAGATATTAAACTGAGCAGGCTGCTGAAATGTCAGCCGGGACTCACAATGATGAAAATTTCAAGCATCAGAATTAAGGACAGGACTCAATCTCCCGTCGGGTGGACCGATGTATATTTTTCAGATGCCTATTCGGAAATTGCAGACACAATCCGTAAAAATCCCGATACCCTCATATCCTCACTAATAGAAAAAAAATTCGGCAGAAAAATTTCAACAATTCAGCAGGATATAACTGCAGTTATAATACCGCAGGAACTTGTTCAAATACTTCAGGCTGTTCCAGATTCTCCAGCTTTAAAAATTATCAGGTCATACAGGGATCACAGAGGGGAAACAATTGTTCACTCTGTTTCAATACATCCATCCGAAAAATTTGTTTTCTCCACAAGACTTTCCAGAACATGAAATTAAAAATTATTATTGAATTTATATACTCCCCATCTGCAATTAAACTATGGAAATGACTTCTGCAAAACACAAGGTAAATGAAATTCAAAAGCCATACCGATTCAGTGACTATATCATTGAATTTTTCCCGGTACTGCCTTCTGGAAAGTCAATAAAGAAGGCCATAAAAGACGGATGTTTCACTCTCAACGGAACCACTGCAGGTACAGGCACATGGGTCAATGAAGGAGATATAATCGAATTCACTCCACCTCAAAAGCCCGATGCAAAGAATTTCAGCCTGAAACTTGAAATTGTCTATGAGGATGAGGATCTGGCTGTTATAAACAAGCCTTCCGGCATACCGGTCAACGGACACTACTTCCGTACTGTTGAGAATGCCCTTCCCCTTAATCTTTCAGTTACGTCCTCAGATGACGGTTACTTCAGTCCCAGGCCTGTACACAGGCTCGACAGCCAGACTTCGGGACTTCTTATAATTTCAAAAAATCACAGAGCCCATATAGCACTTTCACGGCAGTTTGAAAACGGGGAAACCAAAAAGGAGTATGCAGCCGTTGTCCATGGACTTGTTGAATCAGGCGGGACAGTAGACAGCCCCATTGACGGCAGGGAAGCTCTTTCAGTTTATGAGCCCATAAAATATGCAGAGTCTCTGAAAAACGGACACCTCACTCTTCTGCGGCTGGGGCTTCATACAGGAAGAACCCATCAGCTGAGAATCCATCTATCCATGATAAACCATCCAATCGTCGGCGACAGAATTCACGGAAACCCTGAAAGTACATTTACAGGCAAGGGCCTTTTCCTGGCATCTGTAGGCATTGCATTCACTCATCCCTCAACCGGCAAGAGAATGGAAATAACAATTGAAATACCTAAAAAATTTGAGTCCCTTCTTTCAAGGGAGGAGAGAAGGTGGAGGAGATATAACGGCAGCTAGAGCAGTTTCTTCAGAAATGAAACAATCTCCTGCCTGCCATGCCTTGCAGCAAGAATTTCAAGCATCTCATCAGATTCCGCAAGTTTCCTTAAAATTTCACCGCGCCTTTCCGAATCAAGGTCCGAAAATTCACTTTCACTTTTAAGAATTTCCCTGCAAAGCCCGAGCCTGTCCAGAACTGCTTCAATATTGACCGGAAGATTTTTCTGAAATTCCCTGTTGAGCCTTGCTGCCATTGCAGGAGATTTTCCGTTTGTGGATATGGACCACGACAGGTCACCTATACTTTTCGAGGAATTTACAATGAATAAACTTCCGTCAGGATTATCCGCTATATTTGACAGTATGCCTTTCTTTTCAGCTTCAGCCCTGACCGCTTCGTTAACTTCACTGCTGTCTGTTGCTCCGAATGCCAGGAAGGAGCTCTCAAGGTCCCCTTCCATATATTCACGTTCCAGCAATGTAATGCTGTCTCTGTTTTCATCATGTATTTTTTTTAGTTCATCTGAAAATTCCGGTGAAATGACTGTTACATATGCACCGCATTTCACCAGGTCCCGGGCCTTCCGGGCAGCTACAGTACCTCCGCCGGCTATAACCGCCCTCTTCCCGGAAACATTCAGCTGTACCGGGTACCCTTTCATCTTCCCTTCAGCTCACCGGGAATTTCAAAAGACTGTCCGGTCTTTTCGAGATATTCAATTTTTTCATCATCAAGCCCTATTTCCTCATCGGTAAGGTAGCACTGCGGATCGGGAGCCCATGGGTCTCCGTATGTCCTGAATCCCCTTACACGCATGGATCCATTGCATATCTCCCTGAATTTACAGAGACTGCATCTTCCCTTTATGAATTCGGACTTATGTTTCAGGCCGTGCATGAGCTCATCACCCTCATCCATCCAGATTTCTCCGAAATTGCGGTCACGGACATTCCCGAAAGAATAATCCTGCCAGAACTGGTCCGGGTGCACGTTCCCGTGGAAATCGATATTGCCGATTCCAACTCCTATTGAATTTGCGGCTCCGCCGTTCCATTTCAGCAGGCTGTAGGTCTCTTCAGCCTCCTCCATACCCTTCTCCTTCATTTTCAGATAGATATAAGCGCCATCGGCATGATTGTCTACTGTGAGAATATTCTTGTCCAGCCCGCGCCTGAAGTAATCAGAGGTTCTTTCAAGCATTATATCCATTGCTGTTCTTGATTCCTCATGGGATAGATCGTCTTTGAACATATTTTCACCGCGTCCGGAATAGACAAGGTGATAGAAACAGGCCCGGCTTATCTCCTCTTTCTCAATAAAATCAAAGATTCTATGGAGGTCTTTATAGTTATGTTTTGTAAGAGTAAGTCTTAATCCAACTCTCTGCCCCGCTGCCCTGCAGTTGTCAAAGCCGGCCATGGTTCTTGTAAAGGCACCCTTTACTCCCCTGAAGTGGTCATTGGTATCTTCCATGCCGTCCAGGCTTATGCCCACATATACCACACCGGAATCCTTGATACGCAGAGCCGTTGCCCTATCTATGAGAGTTCCGTTCGTCGATATTACCGGACGGACCCTTTTTTTTGAAGCATATTCAAGGAGTGTAAAAAGATCCTCTCTCACAAGGGGCTCTCCTCCTGAAAAAAGCAGAGATGGAATTCCAAAATCAGCGAGTTCATCAATCAGTTTAAGAGCTTCCTTTGTATTGAGTTCATTTTCATATTTCTTATTCTCTGAATCAGTATAGCAGTGAACACACTTCAGGTTGCAGGTCCGGGTTGTATTCCATACAACAATGGGCCTCCTTTCAGATGCCGATTTCTGGACGGCATGGGGGGAGTTACCGTGGCAGTCATGCCCGGATTTTGTTCCATATCTCAACCCATCACCGGTTGAAGTGCCACCACAGTACAGTTTTCCCAAATCAATCATAGTTAAGCCTTTTCCATTCGTCAAATTCAGGTGAAAAATAATGCACCTTTTTCTTTTTAAATTCTTTCAGGGATTCAAGGGAAATATAGTCAGTAATACCGCTCTCCCATGAAAGATCCTTTATTATTTCATGAAGTTCATCGTCAGTTTTTGCATGGATCATTGCAAAGAGCGGGTATTCCCATTCCCCGGGATGTATTGTCCTCAGATAGAGATGTGAAATGGCTCTGCATGTGATAAATACTTCAGGATCAAAATTTTCACCCGGCTTCCACGCAGTCATGGCATTTGCCCTGTATCCTGCATTTCTGTGCATAAGTACTGCAGCATACCTTCTCATTAAACCCGTATCCAGAAACTTTCTGTAATAGCTCATCAGTTCCTCAACAGAGAGACTGGAATTGTTTTTTTCAAGCAATACACTAAATGGGTCTCTCTCTACAGGCAGATCCTTCTGAAGGAGAACAATTGCCTCTTTCTCTTTTTCTGAAATCTCACCGGAAATTTCACAGCTGGACTCCACCCTGCCGATTACAGTATCGTCAGCCTTTTCTCCGCCCAGATCAAAAAGCACACCTATTTTTAACAGCTTCTCATTCCTCAGTACCAGGCTACTTTCTATACCTATCTTTTCCCTGAGAACGTCGACAGTCCTGTAGAAAAAATTCTCATTCTCTTCTGCAAGAGTAAACCATATATTGTAATCGTGTTTTCTGAGATAATTATGACTTATGCCCGGATGGGAATTTATGATTTCACCGGCAAGATCTATTTTTTCATCTGGAACTTTGAAAGCAACGAGACTTAAAAAATACCCCAGGGACTCTCCGTCAAATATGCCCGAAATATTTCTTATTACATTTTCAGATTTCAGTCTCTTCAAAAGATCAAGAACACTCTCAACCCCAATTCCGGATATTTCGGAAAGATAAATAAAGGGATCCTCCACTGCCGGTAATCCCTTCTGTATTGAATTCAGTATGAGAGTTTCTTTTTCATTAAATTTCATCAAGACCCCTTTTTAGGTTCATAGAGACAATACGGTTCAGGTGTCAGATAGTCGCCCGACTCATAATAAGCTCTCGCGCGGCATCCGCCGCATACTCCTTTATATTCGCAGTCTCCGCACTTCCCTTTCAGTTTGCTGAAATCCCTGAGTTCAGCGAAGAGTTCAGAATTTTCCCATATGGCAGTAAAATCATTTTCAAGAATATTCCCCGCTGAAACCGGAAGGTATCCGCACGGCTGCACATTCCCTGTATTTGAGATAAAACAGACACCGGTACCGGCAAGGCACCCCCTTGTCATTGCAGACATTCCGTCAGTTTCAAATGACAGTGTACGGCCCTCTTCCCTGGCTCTCTGTCTTATAATTCTGTAATAATGGGGAGCACAGGTTGCCTTTATCTCAATACCTGTACTCTTCGATTTTTCATAGAACCAGTGCAGTACCTCTTCATATTTTTCGGCGGAAATCATATCACTTTCAGCAAGTTCTATACCGCACCCGACTGGCACAAGCATAAAAATATGAAGGGCCTTTGCCCCTTCTGTTTCAGCAAGCCTTACAATATCTTCAACCTGATCCACATTGTTTCTGGTAATTGTCGTGTTAAACTGGAATTCAACACCTGCATTTTTTAGAAACCTTGCTCCGGCAAGGGCCCGGTCAAAGGCTCCCTTAACCGCGCGAAACCTGTCATGAAATTCTGAAGACTTTCCGTCAATTGAGATGCTCACCCTCGATATCCCTGAAGCTGCTATTTTTTCTGCAGCTTCCCGATCTATGAGTGTACCGTTTGTGGCAAGAGCCATTTTCAGGCCCTTCCCTGCGCCGTATCGGGCAATATCATAAATATCATTCCTGAAAAGCGGTTCTCCGCCTGTTAATACAATTATGGGTGAATATTCCAAAGTTATGTTGTCAATTACAGATGTAATCTGTTCAAAGCTCAATTCGCCTGAATAATCAATCTCCTCCGCTTCTGCTCTGCAGTGTGCACAGCTGAGATTGCATTTTTTGGTAAGTTCCCAGAAGACAAGTCTGGGTATGTTTTTTTTCAGCATTTAGTAAAGAGATCCTCTATAAATTTTGCACTCTGAATTATGCTCTCATCCTCCCCTCTTCTTAAACCGGAACCATTTGTTTTTTTAAGATTTATAATAGGATTATGCAGAGTCTTTTTCATAATCTGAACAGTGAGTTCATTTATGATTTCGAGGTCATCTTCGGACAAATGTTTCAGTTTTCTGGAACTGTATTTTTCAAATTCAGATTTGCGTATTTCGTCAAACTTCCTGTTAAGGGCAGCTATTGTAGGAGCTATGCACAGATCATCATGCCAGCATCTGAATTCATTAACTTCCTCTTCGATGATGTCCCTTGCCCTGTCTATTTCAGAGTAACGGCTCTCCATATTCATCTGGGCGATCTCTTTCAGTGAGTCAACATTATACAGATAGACATTATCAAGATCTTCTGCGCTTGGTTCAATATTTCTCGGCACTGCTATATCTATAAGGAAAACAGGTCTGCCCTCTCTCTCAACCATGAGTTCCTGAAGGTCAGAAGCATTTATCACATGATGCGGGGCAGTCACTGATGTTATTACAATATCCGCTTTTATCAGAGCCTTATCGAGTTTTGAAAGCGGAATAATATCAGCCTCATAATTAAGGTCTTCACATATTTTCTCCGCTCTTTCGACAGTTCTGTTGGCAAGTATGATTCTTCCGGGATTTTCCTTAATCATATATTTCAATATGAGTTCACCCATCTCTCCTGCACCGATGAGGAGAATTTTTTTCCCTGCAATTTCTGGAAAAATCATCTTTGCCCTGTCCACAGCAATTGAAGCCATTGAGAGTGGATTCTTTGATATTTCAGTTTCTGTTCTGACTCTCTTTGAAGTACTGAAAGCTCTGTGAAAAAGCCTGTTCAGGACAGGCCCCGTTGAATCATTCTCTGTGGCTTCCCTGAATGAATTTTTTATCTGCCCGGTAATTTCATTCTCCCCCACAACCATTGAATCGAGTGATGATGCAACACTCAGCAGATGCCGTACAACATCCGACCCGTATTTTACATAAACATGTTCATCGAATTTATCCTGGGGAAGTTTTGTAAAAAGCTGCAGAATTTTTTTTACTGTTTCCGCTGCGGATTCCATATCTGCCGAAGTAAGATAGAACTCCACCCTGTTGCATGTTGATACATAAACCGATTCATCAACACCGGATTCAAAAAGTCTTTCATAAAGCCCAGACACCTGACTCGATGAAAAGGAAAACAGCTCCCTTGTTTCAACTTCCGCAGTTTTATGACTTATTCCAAGCATTACAAGATTGCCGAGATTATCGGGGATATTACTGTATTTGTTCATAACGCCATCTGTTTTTATTGAATGAATACAATATTGTCCCATAAATATAAATTTTTTAGCAAGAGAAAAAATATATTTTTAACCGATTTTTCCCTTTTTGCGCAATATGTATCCGGCAAGAAAAAATGCTGAAACTAAAAGGACAAGGAGCCCCAGAGAGACAATTATCCAGAATAGGCTGTGCCCATATCCGGACTGATAATACAATACGGAGACTATCCATGCAAGGACTGTCATATAAAGAATCTGCGCCAGTGCCACCTTACTGCCAGCCTCTCTGACAACAGCACCAACTGTTGCAAGACACGGAAAGTATATCATTAAAAAAAGTAAATAGGCATATGCGGAATGTACATTTTTAAAATTTTGTCTCAATGAACTCAACACCCCGTATTTTTTATCACTTTCATCAACCTCTCTTGAAGAATTTTTTATTCCAAGAGGGTCAAAAAAAGAAGAAACAGCCAAACTCAGACTATCAGGAAGAGATTTAAACACCCCAATCAATCTTGTTCCCCACTCCTCTTTTGTTTCCTCTTCATGAATTCCTGCCTGGCTGTGATAAATTGTGCTGAGAGTCCCCACAACGGCTTCTTTTGCAAATGGCCCTGACAGAATTGCCACCGATGCGGCCCAGTTTTTCTCCTCTATGCCCAGCGGCTTAAGAACCGGGGATATGGCTTTGCCGATCTTTGTGAGAACAGATTTTCCACCGTTTTCATTACCCCAGGAACCGTCGGTACCCACAGAATTCAGCACAGATAGAAAAAAAACTGCTATTATAATAATTTTACCTGCGCTGTAGATAAACTGCTTAAGCCTGGACCATGTATGAATCAGGATATGTCTTATCCTTGGAAGATTATATGTAGGCAGTTCCATTACAAAGAATGAAACCTCTCCGGAATAAATCGTTTTTTTTATGAGAAGCCCCGTAAGAACAGCAAGAATGGCCCCAACAAGATAGAGGGAAAAAATTGCAGTTCCCGGATTTTTTCTGAAAAAAGCCGCAACAAAAAGAAGGTAAACAGAAAGCCTTGCCCCGCAGGACATGAAGGGTGTAATAAAAATTGTAATCATTCTGTCTTTTTTTTCATCCAGAGTCCTTGCCGCCATTATTGCGGGAACAGTGCATCCGAAACCGATAACCAGGGGCAGAAAGGCCTTACCCGGCAGACCGATAATCCGCATGAGTTTGTCCATGACATAGGCTGCCCTTGCCATATAGCCCGAATCTTCAAGAACAGAAAGAAGCAGGAACATCATAAATATAATTGGAATAAAAGTTGCCACAGCCTGTATTCCTGAACCTACACCTGTAGAAACCAGGGCAATAAGCCATTCAGGTGAACCCACTGTCTGCAATAAACCGGCCGTACCTTCTATAAAAATCAGTCCTGAAAGGTCTTCAAAAAAACCTATAAAAGCCCCGCCAAAGGACAATGTAAACCAAAATACAGTGTACATGAGGCCAAGAAATATTGGGATACCCAAAAATCTGTTTAGCACAATGCGGTCTATGAAATCACTGATTTCCCTTTTATTTACAGGTTTTTTCAGCACATTTTTTATGATGGAGTATATAAATCCGTATCTGTAATCTGCAATAATGACATCTGATGATTCATTGAATATACTGCTGATTTTGGAATCTATTCTTTCCGTAAGATCTTTAGTGAGAATACCTTTATCTATGAGCTCCTCAACATAAAACTTATCCTTTTCAAGGACCTTTAGGGCAAGCCATCTGGGATTTATGTTATTATCCATGGAATAATCCCCAACGGTGGCTTTCATTTTTTCAATTATAGATTCAATCTCATTGGGGTATTCTACAATATTCTTTTTGGGAAGATTTTCATCAAGAAGGCCGGTTATCTCCTCCCTGACATTATTAACACTGTTTTTGCTAACTGCAGAAAGAACCAGAACCCTTGTGCCCAGGCGACGTGACAGTTCCTCGGCATCTATTTTCTTGCCCTGTTTTTCGGCAATATCAATTCTGTTTAACACTACAACAAGAGGGAGATCCATTTCCAGAAGCTGTGTAGTAAGATAAAGGTTTCTCTCAATATTTGCAGCATCAATTATATTTACTACAAGGTCTGCACCGCAGGAGAGAAGATAATCTCTGGAAACTTTTTCATCTTCAGATGAAGCGGAGAGAGAATAGATTCCCGGCAGGTCAACTACATTAAACCTGCTGCCCTTTACCGTCATTTCACCCTCGATCTTATCAACGGTTACACCGGGCCAGTTCCCGATTTTTTGCCTGCTTCCGGTAAGTCCATTAAAAAAAGTCGATTTACCGGAATTTGGATTACCTATTAGTACAAGATTTCTTTTTAGAGTCATTGACGAACTGTGATTCTTTCCGCCATATTATGACCTAGAACAACCCTCGTGTCATTAACCTTGATAATTACCGGGCCCCGCTTACCGGAGTTCATAACAAGTACAGTCTGTCCCGGAATAATTCCCATACTGAGAAGCTTTTCCTTAAAATTTTCTCCACCCTGAAGATGCGAAATTTTAACAGTACGCCCCTTTTCTATGCTGGTTAATCGAAGATCACTCTCAACATTCAAATGATTCATATCAAATAGCCTGAATAAATAAATTTAGGTATATATAATTTAGTTTAACACCCTTAAGTTGTCAAGATAATAATTCATTAATACTATAATATAACAAGATAAAAAATTTCTTTACTAACTTGATAATAATTGTTTTTATGATAAAAAATATACAAAGAACTACCGGGAGTCAATTATGGCAAAAGGATTGATTGTAGATGATTCTAAATTTATGCGCAAGATTATTGCAGATATTTTAAATGCCGGAGGGCATACAATTGCAGGAGAAGCCGACAACGGCCAGGACGGAATAGATATGTATGAAGCACTCAAGCCTGATTTTGTAACCATGGACATTACTATGGGAGGAAAGGACGGAATGGATGCAGTCAAAATCATAAAGGATAAACATCCAGATTCAAAGATAATAGTTGTTTCTGCTCTCAACGAAAACACAATCAAACTAAATGATGAAAACGTTCTTGCCGATAAATTTATAACAAAACCTTTTGAAAAGGAACAACTTCTCAAGCTTATTGATGACCTGTTAAACTAGAAATGACCACAATAAAAAAACTCTATTCATCCGGAGATACGGCTGATCACGCCTATTTTATTCCTGATTGCACAATATATTTTTATATTTCAAATGTTGATAAATATGCAATTAAGGGCAAAAATCTGATTATCGGATCAACAGAAATCATAATTAATAAATTACTCGGTATTGATACAAAACGCCTGGAGACTGTTGTCAGCCCGTGCAGCCAGAATATTAAAGCACTCTCTACCGAAAAATTTATTAATGGACTCGATACTTATTCCTTTATAATTAACACATCTACAGTCCTTGCACAGCAGGTTCTTCAAACCAATAAAATACTCAAATCCATATTTAAAAATCTTCACGAGAATGAAAAACTGATACAGGAGTTATCTGTAAAGTACTACAGAATAATTGATGCTTTTGCAGGAGAATTCAATAAAAGAAGGCTTCCATGGATGAATGAAATCCTGAAAAAATATCAGAATACAATTAATTTTAAAAGAGGTGAAGCCTTTTCAAAATCAATCGATTCCATCACAATTGACCCCTCAAATGAGTTGAGCGAAAACATGGTGGAATATCACCGCGGTTCTGTCATATGTGAGGAAAATACAAGGGGCGAAGAGCTTTATATCCTTCAGGCTGGCTCCATTGATGTTGAAATCGGCGGAAACAGGGTTGCAACGATAGATGAAAAGGGTACCATTATTGGAGAAATGGCCCTTCTCCTGAATGAAAAAAGAACAGCAACGCTGAAAGCTAAAAATGATACTGTTATAACTATTATAAAAAAGGATGTATTAAAGGAAACAGTAAATAAACAACCGGATCTGCTTAAAAAAATTGCAACTGCTCTTGCCCAGAGGCATTATTACAACCTTCTTAAAATTGAAGCAATGAACAAGTCTCTCATTGAACAAACTCTTGATAAACAGGAAACACCCGGTGATAATAGCGCTGCTAAAGTGGAAAAACTTAAGAGTGAAATATCCAAAATTAGAAATGAATTGTCTGATGCTGTTTACAAAAAAAATGCCGACTTCCTGAACCCGATTCTTGAAAAATACTCATAATCATTTAACCGTTTCAAGCCATCCCAGTTCTGCTTTCAGGTGATGTTCAAGATAGGTCAGAATATTTTTATATGAATCATTTGAATCACCAAGGTTATCAAGTTTTGCAGTGATATTTTCAATTTTGTCCTTTATAAATGCTGTCCTGTCCTCCAGAAATTGCTCTTTCTGCTCTTCAGAAAGGGATCCAAGAAACATAAGCACAATATCTACATCAAAATGAATAAATCTCGTATCGAAATACTGTTTCAAAAGCTTCTTGTAATGTTTTTTCCCTGTAGGCAGTATTTCATATACGTATCGTTCAGGATTACCACTTTCTTTTTCGGTACCAACCCTTTTTACCCAGCCGTTTTCTACAGATTTTTTTATTGCATAATATATAGATCCGAATTTAATATCAACATAGTCCTCGAGCCTTTCAACTATCTTCTTTTTTATTTCATAACCGTACAAATTCCCTTCCATGAGTAATCCGAGTATTGTTATTTCAATCTTCATAGATTTTCTCCTGACCGAACATAAAAAATTTTTTCAAATAAGGAAATAATATAGAAAATTAGCTCCTTTTTTATATAATATATTCAAAGATCCATATATTATTTT